>NZ_JAUXOD010000048.1 GCF_030682515.1 Hoeflea sp.
CGTCGAAGGCAGTATGAAGCGGCCCGAGACCCAGTTCGGGTTCGCCGACGATGCAGGAGCGCGGATCCGCATCTTCGTCAAACAGGGCGTCCACCTTGGTGACATCGATGATCGACACGGTTGGCGACAGCTTGCCCGCGACCATGATGTGCTTCTTGTCCGGCGCGGTGTTGACGCCATGCGGGCTGTTGGGGATCGGGATGTAGCGGGTGTAGTTCTTGTTCTGGCCCTTGCGGCCGTCGATGACCGGCACGCCGTTGAGGATCTGAACGTCGCCCGCGGCGACGCCTTCCTCGATGGCCTTGAGGTTGAACACCACCACATGATCGAGTTCGCTCTCGGTCATCTCGGTCAGGTTCATGCCCATCTCCGAGTTGTAGCTCGAGGAGAAGGCGTATTTGCCCTGATAGTCGCAGTCCGTGTTGTCGAGGTTTCCCGACACGATGACCTGCCAGGCCACCTTCATCTCGTCGCCATCGATCGCGCTGAAGATGTTCACATATTGCGACGGATCATCGAGGATCGTGCCGTCATTGACCAGCGGCGCTTCGTGCTCGCCATTGGCGAAGATATAGCCGGTGCGCGGGAATTTCTGCGGACGCATACCGTGGATGTCACTGGCGTTGGGGATCTCGATGATCTTGTCGCACTTCATCACGTCGCAGCGAATGCGCGCGACACGCGTATTGGCCTTGTCGTTCATGAACAGATAGCGGCCGTCATAGGTGCCGTCGGTGAACGACATGTGCGGATGGTGGAGGTCGCCATTGTCATAGGTCTTCATGCCCTTGGCCGCGAGAAACGTCTTGGTCTCCTCGGTCAGGCCTTCGGTGAGCACCTTGAGGCTCTCATTGGTCTGGCCCCAGCCCGTGGCCGAGCAGCGATTGAACACCGGCACGCGCATCAGTTCGCGCATGGAGGGGAACCCCAGAATGCGAAGCTCGCCGCACTGCCCGGATGACCAGAAGCCGTAATAGGGATCTAGTTCACCCGGTTCGAAATTCAGTTTCGGCGATGCGGCGTGCGCCTTGGTCACGGCGCCGCCGCTCAACAGCCCCGCACCGAGTCCGGAGCCGGCGACCAGGGCGCCTCCGGCGGTGGCAGTCATAAGGCTACGGCGTGAGAAGCCTTTGCTTCTGGTTTCTTCAGCTGACATTTGATGTTTCCTTTCAGTTTTCAGACGTCGTTATCGGGGTGAATTGAGGCAGTGGCTGACCGGCTCCGCCTTGCGGCGGCGCAAGGGGTTCAAGGCCGTTCCGAAGTCGGAACTTTGCCCGCTTGGTTTCCTTCTTGATGCACACCGGGCACTTGGTGGCGCTCTGGTAGAGCACCTGGCAGTGCAGGCACTGAACACACTCGTTGGGATTGATATTGCCCTCGGGATGGATGGCCTGGACCGGGCACTCGTTGGCGCAGCGCTGGCACGGATCGCCGCATTCCTTGTAGCGCTTGAGCCAGTCGAACATCCGCATCCGTGCCGGTATCGCCAGCGCCGCGCCGAGCGGGCAGAGATAGCGGCAGTAGAAGCGTTCGATGAACAGTCCAGCGCCGAGCAGCACGACGACGAAGAGGATATAGGGCCAGCCGCGCTGGAACTTCAGGATGATGGCGGTCTTGAACGGCTCGATCTCGGCATAGCGTTCCGCCATTTCCAGCGAGTAGAGCGACAGGCCGAAGAGGCCCAGAAACACCATGTACTTGATCGGCCAGAGCCGCTCATGCAGCCCCCAGGGAAGCGTGTATTGCGGCACCTTGAAGAAGCGGGCGATCTGGTTGGTGAGTTCCTGCAGCGCGCCGAACGGGCACAGCCAGCCGCAATAGACGCCGCGGCCCCAGAACAGGAGCGATGCCGCCACCGAGAACCAGAGGATGAAGATCAGCGGATCCATCAGGAACGACGACCAGGAAAAATCCGTCGTCACCGCCGAGAAGAAGGCCAGAATATTGACCACCGACAATTGTCCATTGGCGTACCAGCCAAGACCCACAAGCGTGAATGTGAGGAAGCCGATGCGGAACCAGTAGGTGAAGCGCTCGTGGCGCGTCACCTGCATCTGGAAAAAGAACACGCCGGTCAGCAGGATCAGTGCCGCCATCAAGACGATGACCTCAACGCGCTTCTGCAGCCAGATGCGTTTCCACAAATGACTCAGTTCGGTGGTGTCGGAGACCGCCACGTCGCTGCGGATCTGCGGATTGGCGGCGACTGGGGCATCGACGGCGAGCTTTTCCGTGTAGCGGTCGGGAATGCGGTAGCCGAGATCGAAGGTGATGAAGGTCTTGTCGATGGCGCCCACGGCGCGCTGCACCAGCAATTGCAGCCGGAACGGTTCGGCGGGATCAAATCCGCTGTCAGCCGGCACCCTGAAAATATCCAGTTCCGTGAACGACGGCGCGTCATCGGTCGCGAGCCGGCCCAGACGCCTGTGCTGCTTGTCAGTGAAACGAACCGCGGTATCGCCCTGGATAAGCTGGATGCGGTCGAAGATTCCGCCCCGCACATAGCCCGACCCCTTGAAGGAATACTTGCCCCGGCCAAGCACCAGAATGGCCTGTTCGCCCTCCTTCAGCCAGGCGCGCAACTTTGCATGTTCTTCCTCACCGAGCAGCGTGCGGCCGATTTCCGGCGCGCTGACCAGCGCCATGTGCATGTCGATGAATGTCTCTTCCGGCGCCCCCTTCTCCGGACGCTTGATGGCGCGGGCGTCGCCGGTCTCTTCAAAAGCCGTGTTCACTTGCCCGACATCCAGCCGCAGGCTTCGGACGGAGCCATCTCCGTCAAGCGTTTGCCAGTCCGAGATGGTGGCAGCGTCATCACCGGGCATGACAAGCCGTTTTGTCGGACCGGCACTCGCCAGTTCAGGCTCAAGGCCGCCAAGGCCCAGGGATCGCGCAACTTTCAGGCCGGCCCGGACGATGGAATCGTCGATGACGATGATGGTCACGGTGGCGCCCGAGACGATGTCGAGATCATGGGCAGAGCCACCGGCGGCGGCCTCCGCGATGAGATCGAGGCCTGCATACTTCTCCGTCACGGCGGTGATCTTGGCTTCGGGAATGCCGATGAGAACGATCGGTTCTGAGTGCTTGACCAGGCGGACCCCGGTCACCGTCGCGGTGTCGTCGACGCCCATCAGCGTATGGATCGGCTTGCCGGAATACCCGGTGGTCGTGACGAAGTCAGAGGTGAGGAACACGTAGCCCACGACCTTGCCGTCCTTCAGGGCCTCGACCACGGGGATGTCGTCGCGCAGTTGACCGTACTCCGTGGCCCCGGGCACGATTTCGCCCACGGCGGCCATGTCCAGGAACTTCATGACCAGCGGTTCGGCCTGCGCCGCGACGACGCCACACATAAGGCTCGCGATCATCCCACATGCCGCAATCGCCCAATTGCGGATACCTTTTGGCTTGGCCATCATGTCTCAACTTGTCCGATCTTTTCCGTCGTGAACTTAGGCTCGTGGCGCGACCGGCTCTTTGCATTTGCACAAACACAGCGCGGAAAACGCGGTGTCATCTGCAAAGATTAATATCAAACATTGCAAATACTTAATTCATGTCCGGGACGGGTGCGAAGATGCTTGAAACTCCGCTGAACCGATCGATGCCCTGACAGACGATCTCTTGCACACTTGGAGAGACCACAGGCTATTCCTGTCCTTTTAGGCAAAAATACAATTCACCTTTGTTTGCAACAGACATAATAATTGACCGAGATGCGGATAATTCGGTCAATTTCCTTTCAAATGTGCAAGCGGGACGGCGCAGGCGAAGACCCTGCTCTCCGGCCCGCACCGGCGCGCATCCATGC
Source organism: Hoeflea sp. (assembly GCF_030682515.1). Classification (GTDB taxonomy): domain Bacteria; phylum Pseudomonadota; class Alphaproteobacteria; order Rhizobiales; family Rhizobiaceae; genus Hoeflea. The sequence goes on from NZ_JAUXOD010000048.1 coordinate 3,815, forward strand.
GCGGCCGCTGCGGTGGCAGCTTGCTTTGGCGCGGCCGAAATTCTAACAGTCGGGCCTGCAGGGCTCTTGCCCCGATCGCTCGGAGAAAACCAATTGAACCGTCTTGACGCTTCCCTGCTTGTCGACCTGCCTCCCTTTGCGGGAATGAGCCGGGATTCGCTTGAAGACATGGTTTCGCGCGCTGCTTCGCTGCGGCACGCCAAGGACAGCTACATTTTCCGGGAGGGTGAGGAAGCCCACTCCTTCTTCCTGCTGCTTGACGGCTATGTGCGGGTGGTCAAGATCACGCCCGATGGCGAACAGGTCATCGTCCGCTACATAGCGACCGGTGAACTCCTGGGCATCGCCATGGCGATAGGGCGCACGACCTATCCCGCGAATGCCGTCGCCGCAGCGGATTGCGTCCTGCTATCCTGGCCCTCAAGTTCCTGGGCGACCATTGTCGCGGCCCATCCGGGTTTTGCCACCAACACCTATGCCACGGTCGGCAGCCGGTTGATCGGAACCCAGGACCGGGTCGTCGAACTGGCCACGGAACGGGTCGAGCAAAGGGTCGCCAACGCCGTTCTCAATCTCGCCCGGCAGACGGGACGCAAGACCGACGAGGGGATCCTGATCGATTTCCCCATCTCCCGGCAAGACATCTCCGAAATGACCGGGACGACGCTTCACACCGTGTCGCGCCTGCTCAGCGGCTGGGATTCGAAAGGCTGGATCAAGGGTGGCCGTCAGAAGATCACACTAGTGGAAGGACACAAGCTGATGACGGTGGCGTCCGCGCGCGACTGATACCGCTTGATCGGATCTGGCCACGTGTTGGCAGCTGAACATTGGCCTTCGGCTCTGGCGTGTCTGCTTGCGCTAGTCGGTTTTGCGCCGTCCCATGAGCGCTGCGGCGAAACCGCAGAACGCCGTCATCCACACCAATGCCGCGACAAGCAGCATAAGGCCGTGACTGCAACCGCGAACTTCCTCCAAGATTTACGGGAGTCCGGCTCATCAGAGCACGGAGGAGTGAAGAAGCGGAGACTTTCTCATCGCTGCCGGATGAGAGTTCAGTTGCAGCACAGCGGCGCCACTCATTCGTTGAAACCGCTACTTCGTTGAAACCGCGACATTTTCTGAAATCAGCGAACCTGGCGGTCCTGATTCAGGGCCAGACTTGACATCGCGGGCCTGACAGGGTCCCGACCCTGCCCCAAGCCATCACGGCCCGGCCTCTCCGGTCGCGATCCTGCCTCGCCGGCTTGCTCGCGGCGCCGGGCCGGTCAGAGACCTGTGGGGGCGCCGTTGCGCCGGCGTGCCTCGGCAATGTCTTCGCGCGGGATCGCGGTCTTGGTGTGATTTCTCTTGTCGCGACGGGTTCGGACCAGGGAAAACAGGAGGAATCCGATCGTCATGGCAAATGTCACCATGGCGAGAATGAAAATCCAGCTTGTTTCGGGCATGACATGCTCCTTTTGGTGCCTGATCCCGAAGCAACGCCGATCCTGGCCGAAAGTTCCTGATATGCGCGTCCACGCGAAGCGGCCGCACCCTGACGGAGAAATGGCCCGGGGCGGCCCGCCGGACGCGGTCAGACCAGATGGCGGATGGCGTTGGCGTAGTAGGCCACCAGCGGCCGGTCTCTTTCGGTGATGATCAACTGCCCGTCGGGCGCTTCTGTCACGATCCGGCGCAGGGTCAGCATGCGCAGCCCGACGGTGATCTCATAGTCGCGGTCCTGGCGCGGGACATAGAGATGCAGGCCCTTGTCCACCAGCCGGTCCATCAGCGCGCAGACCCGGATCTTCAGATCGAGAGGGTCGATGCGCGCGTCCCCCGCCTCGATCAGCGCGAGCGAGACCAGGGAGACCGGCAGGACCGGGATCAGCTGGCTGATCGAGCCCATCAACTGATGCGTGAGCTTCTCGGTGAGCCGGTCGCGCTCGGCTTCCTCCAGATGGGCCCACTTGCCGACACCATGGGCCAGGAGAAACCCGTCGACGGACACCGGATCGCCAAAGGAGACGCTGGCATAGCCGAAGCGGTGCCATTTGCCCTCGAGCCGCAGTCTCAGGTTCCGCCCGAGGAACGCCAGCGTCCTGGTCGATTTCTGCCAGGTCGACATCGGCGCGCCGTCGCGCTCGGCCTCGAACACCAGCGACCGGTCCTCGAGAACCCGGTCGTAGTTGAGGCCCACCGGGATGAACACGGTGTCATGGGCAACATGATCATGGGCCGAGACGATGTAGGAGATCAGCCCGATGCGCGGCGGCCGGAGCAGCCCGTCGCGCGACAGCCCGCCCTCGGGAAACACCGCCTGGGTGACGCCGGCCTCGGTGGCCATGCGCACATAGGTGGCCAGCACGCGGCGATAGAGCGGATTGCGGGCATTGCGGCGGATGAAATAGGCGCCCATGAAGCGGATCAGGGTCTGCAGCACCGGCAGCCGCGCCCACTCGCCCACGGCATAGGACAGCGCCGTCGACGAGGAGGCGAGATAGGTGACCAGCACATAGTCCATGTTGGAACGGTGGTTCATGACGAAGACGACCGAGGAATCGGGGGCAACCTTGGCCAGCGCCTCGGTGTTGGTGTAGCCGAGCCGCACCCGGTAGAGCGCGGTCGTGAGCCATCGGGCGAGCCGTGTGCCTATGCGGAAATAGGCATAGGCGTTGAACATCGGGACGATTTCGCGGGCGTAGCGGGCGGCACTGGCCACGGCCACCTCGATCGGCGTGCCGGTCTCACGCGCGTGTGCCGCCACCGCCTCGATCACCTTCGGGTCATTGGTGACGCGATCGATCAGCACTTCCCTGCGGGTGGTGCCGAACGGCCTGATCTTGAGCTGGAGCCGTGTGTTGAGCTCCTCGATGGCCTGGTTGACGCGACGCCGGAAAAACCAGCGCACGGCGGGAGACAGCAACCTGTCGGCAATGGCAATCGCCGCCAGGATCGATGCGATCACGATCACCCAGAGCGGCAGCTCGACGGTTTGCGACATGCCTCCTCCACCTCCTCGCCGACATTAATGATTTGCCGGGCCGTGTCCAGCCATGGGTCCCGGACGGCGGCCCGCGACAGGCGGCAGCGGACGCGACCGCGCCAGGCTCGGAAAACGCCCATGGACCGGGCGCGGCCATCCTGTATGATCCGCGCAGGTGACGGCCCCCCGGCCTTCGCCCGGGTCCCCTCCGGGCGCCGCACCCGATCGAGACTGTCCATGACCGCATTTGTTCGCAACCATCTGAACGCCGGGCTTCTGGCCATCGCGCTGCTCGGGCTTGTGACCGGTCTGGGGCTGATGCTCGCGGGATTTCAGGCTCCCGCCGGGATCGCCTGGAGCGCTGGCGTCCTGCCGGTGCTGGTGGCGCTGGTTGTTGAAATCGCCCGCGGCCTGTCCAAAGGCGAGGTCGGGCTCGACATTGTCGCGGCCCTGTCGATGTCGGCGGCCCTCCTCTTCGGCGAATCGCTGGCGGCGGCGGTGGTGGCGGTGATGTATTCCGGCGGCACCTATCTCGAAAGCTTCGCCGAAGGCCGCGCCCGGCATGAGATGAGCAGCCTGCTGTCGCGCGTGCCGCGGACCGCCACGCGGCACCGCAACGGGGCGCTCGAGGAGGTCCCGCTCGACGCCATCGAACCCGGCGACCGGATGCTGATCCGCCAGGGCGACGTGGCGCCCGTCGACGGCGTGGTGGCGAGCGCCTGGGCGCTTGTCGACCAGTCGGCGCTTACGGGAGAGTCCATGCCGGTGCGGCTCGAGCGCGGCCAGGAGGTGATGAGCGGATCGACCAATGCCGGCGAAGCCTTCGACCTCACGGCCGCACGCCGCGCCAGGAACAGCACCTATGCCGGCATCGTCCGGCTGGTGGAGGCCGCGCAGAAATCAAAGGCGCCGATGGCGCGGCTCGCCGACCGCTATTCGCTGGTGTTCCTCGCCGTCACGGTGGCGCTCGCCTTCGCCGCCTGGTGGTTTTCGGGCGATCCGGTGCGCGCCGTGGCGGTGCTGGTGGTGGCGACACCCTGCCCGCTCATCCTGGCGGTCCCTGTGGCGCTGGTGGCGGGCCTGTCGCGCGCGGCGCATTTCGGCGTGCTGATCAAGGGGGCCAAGCATCTCGAGGCGATGGCGCAGATACAGACCCTGATCCTCGACAAGACCGGCACGCTGACCGACGGCCGGCCGCGGATCGTCGCGATCCACTCCCACGGCACGCTCGGCGAAGACGAGATCCTCCATTTCGCCGCGGCGCTAGACCAGGCCTCCAAGCACCCCACCGCCCAGGCCATCGTCGCCGCGGCGAGCGAACGCGGCCTCACGCTTCCGGTCCCCCAGGACGTGAGGGAAACGCCGGGGGAAGGCGTCGAGGGGATCATCGACGGCCGCGCGGTTGTCGTGGGCGGCATCGGATTTGTCACGGGCCGGGTGGAACGGGCCGGTCCGGAAGCGGCACGGCAGGATCCTGAACGGGAGCCCGGCGCGGTGGTGGTGGCGCTGGGCGTGGATGGCAGGATGGCCGGCCATCTGGTGATGGCGGATGCGCTGCGAACCGGCATTGCCAGGTTTCTCACGGATGTGCGCGCCGTCGGCGTCGGCCGCATCCTGCTTGCCACCGGCGACCGGCGCGCGGTCGCCGACGCTGTGACGGAGGGGCTGGGGCTCGACGCCGTCCGCGCCGATCTCACCCCCGACCAGAAGGTGCTGCTGGTGCTGAGCGAACGCAAGAACGGCCCGGTGATGATGGTGGGCGACGGCATCAATGACGCGCCGGCGCTGGCGGCGGCCGATATCGGCGTGGCGATGGGCGCGCGCGGCGCCGCGGCGTCAGCGGAGGCCGCCGACGTGGTGCTGCTGGTCGATCAGCTGGACCGCCTGCTGCCGGGCCTCAAGGTCGCCCGCGGCGCGCGGCGGATCGCCATCCAGAGCGTCGTCGCCGGAATCGGCCTGTCGATTGCCGGCATGATCGCCGCGGCCTTTGGTTTGCTGTCCCCTGTGCAGGGAGCACTGCTGCAGGAGGTGATCGATATCGCCGTCATCCTCAACGCGCTCAGGGCGCTGCGGATCGAGACGTGAGGGCTCAGCGCCCGCGCCATCTGCCTGATCCCGCTTGTCATTGTCCTGTCGGAAGGATCCGAAACAGGCTCCGGGGGCCGCGCCTTCCATCCCCCTTGCATCCCGCCCCTGCAATCGCCATTGTCTATCAAGCCCCGGGAGCAAGCTTATCGCATGATACGGAAATTCAGTTTCATCGCCTCGCTGGCGCCCGAAGCCCAGGCCGCGGCCAGGCATCTTGCGGCGCTGTACGGCAATGCCCGCGAGGAGGACGCCGATGTCATCGTGGCACTCGGCGGCGACGGCTTCATGCTGCAGACGCTGCATGACCAGATGAGCAGCGGCCGCATGGTCTACGGCATGAATCGCGGCTCGGTCGGGTTCCTGATGAACGACTATTCCGACAAGGATCTTTCGGGCCGGATCGACGCGGCAGTGGAGAACATCATCCGCCCGCTCGAGATGATCGCCACAGATGCCGACGGGACCGCGCACACGGCGCTTGCCATCAACGAGGTCTCGCTGCTTAGGCAAAGCTACCAGGCGGCCAAGTTGCAGCTGTCGATCGACGGCGAAGTGCGGCTCGAGGAGCTCATCTGCGACGGCGTGATGGTGGCGACGCCTGCCGGCTCCACCGCCTACAATCTTTCCGCCCACGGCCCGATCCTGCCGCTCGACGCGCAATTGCTGGCGCTGACCCCGGTCAGCGCGTTCCGGCCGCGGCGCTGGCGCGGCGCGCTGCTGCCCAACAAGGTGACGGTGACGATCGACGTGCTCGAACCGGGCAAGCGACCGGTCAACGCGGTTGCCGACCACACCGAGGTCAAGTCGGTGGTCCGGGTTCAGGTCGCGGAATCGAAGGACTGCACCACCCGCATCCTCACCGATTCCAGCCATTCCTGGAACGACCGCATTTTGGCCGAACAATTCCTCTACTGACACGCGGTTGCTGAAAGGTTGAGCCCATGTACCTGCCCTCCCCGAAGATCCTTCTGCTGCTCGCGGGCCTGACGACGGCGCTTTCCGGCCCCGCTCTGGCCCAGGAAGATCCCACATCGCTTGCAGGCGCGCTGTCGCCGCGGGTGCTGTTCATCACCAGCGGCGGCTATTGGGAAGGGATCGGGGAGACCGCAGAAGCTGCCGATTCGGCTAACCAGGCAGGGGCCGAGACGGCACCCGAACTGGCCGAAGCCGCGCCTGCCAGCCGGGGCTACTACCGGCTGATCGCCATTCGCGGCGCTGACAACAAGTCTCAGGTCTTTCTCCAGCACATCGCGCTCACCCCCGACGGACCGGACCTGGCGCTGTCCATCGGTATCGACGAGATCAACACGCTGGGCGGCTATGTGACCGACATGCGGCCCGAGGATTCCACCGGAACCGCCACCCAGGCGGGATTTGCGGCCTATATCCATCTCAAGACCGATCCCTCGGTCGCCGAACCCGAGACCTGGGCGCTCTACATCGACGAGTTCGGCGACATGCAGGTGGAGCGATCGAGCAACTGAGGCTGGCGGCCACGACGCCCGGCGCTCCGCATCAATCGATATCGGCCACGGTCTCGGCGCCGCCATAGACCCTCTGGGCCAACGCCGCCTCCATGAATTCGTCGAGGTCGCCATCCAGCACCGCCTGCGGATTGGTGCTCTCGGTGCCGGTGCGCAGGTCCTTGACCAGCTGGTAGGGCTGCAGGACATAGGAGCGGATCTGGTGGCCCCAGCCGATGTCGGTCTTGGACGCAGCCTCCTCGCTGGCGGCTTCCTCGCGCTTCTTCAGCTCCGCCTCGTAGATCCGCGCCCTGAGCATGTCCCAGGCCTTGGCCTTGTTCTTGTGCTGCGAGCGTTCCTGCTGGCACTGCACAACGATCCCGGTCGGAATGTGGGTGATGCGAACCGCCGAGTCGGTGGTGTTGACGTGCTGGCCGCCCGCGCCCGACGACCTGTAGGTGTCGATGCGGCAATCGCTCTCGTTGATGTCGACGACGATGGTGTCGTCGATCACCGGATAGGTCCAGATGCTGGAGAACGAGGTGTGGCGGCGCGCCTGGCTGTCATAGGGCGAGATGCGCACCAGCCGGTGGACGCCCGACTCGGTCTTCAGCCAGCCATAGGCATTGTGCCCCTTGACCAGCAGCGTCGCCGACTTGATCCCGGCTTCCTCGCCGTCGTGGACCTCAAGCAGTTCGACCTTCATGCGGTGCTGTTCGGCCCAGCGGGTGTACATGCGCAACAGCATGTTGGCCCAGTCCTGGCTTTCCGTGCCGCCAGCGCCGGAATGGACTTCCAGATAGGTGTCGTTGGCGTCGGCTTCGCCTGAGAGCAGCGATTCGATCTGCTGGCGGGTGACTTCGGTCCTGAGTTCCTTGAGGGCTGCTTCGGCTTCGCCGATGATGGCGCTGTCGCCCTCTTCCTCGCCCATCGCGATCAGTTCGAGGTTGTCCGAAAGCTGGGCTTCCAGCCGCTTGAGCCCGTTGATGGAATCATCGAGGTGCTGGCGCTCGCGCATCAGCTTCTGGGCCTCCTGCGCATCGTTCCAGATGGCGGCATCCTCGGCCTTGGCGTTCAGCCATTCCAGGCGTTTCTGGGCAGGCTCCCAGTCAAAGATGCCTCCTCAGCAGGCTTATGGCCTGCTTGATTTCGTCGACAACGACCTGGGTTTCCGCGCGCATGGGATTTCGTGTCCGTGATGTTTCAGTCTGGGTTTCTTGCCGAAGCGGGCGGACCATAAGGTCCCCTCCCAGCGATGTAAAGGTATCGCGGCAGCCGATTTCCGGGCCGTTGGGGGCTGCCTAGTACAGCCCGCCAACACCGTTGACCACGGCCTGGTTGGCCTGCGGAGAGATCGTGGTGATGGCCTCGCCGGTTGCGTAGGCCTCCAGGCCGATGACCGAATAGACATCGGACGGGCCGGTGCCGGGCTTGAAGGCTTCCATGATCACGTCGCCCTCGCCCCCGAACGCCTGCATGCCGGTGGTGCGATTGATGGCGATCAGCTTCATGCCTTCGGGCACGCGGAAACCGGCGGGACGGGTGCCCTCTAGCGCTGCCTGCATGAATTCGTTGAACACGGGAGCGGCAAGCGCGCCGCCGGTCGAGCCGCGCCCCATCGGCGTGGGATTGTCGAAGCCGATGAAGACGCCGGCCACCAGGTCGGCGGTGTAGCCCATGAACCAGGCATCCTTTTCCTCGTTGGTGGTGCCGGTCTTGCCCGCGGTCGGGCGGTCGAGGTTGACCTTGCCGGCGGCGGTGCCGCGGGTGACGACGCCTTCCATCATCGAGGTGATCTGGTAGGCGGTCATGGGATCGAGCACCTGTTCGCGGGTGTCGACCACTTCCGGCTCTTCCTGGGTCAGCCAGGCCGAGGCGACGCAGGCGTCGCAGGTCCGCTCCTCGTGCTTGAAGATCGTCTTGCCGTAGCGGTCCTGAATCCGGTCGATCAGCGACGGCTTGATCTGCTTGCCGCCATTGGCGAGCACCGAATAGGCCGACGCCATGCGCATGACGGTGGTCTCGCCGGAGCCCAGCGACATGGAGAGCAACGGCATCATGTCGTCATAGATCCCGAAGCGTTCCGCGTATTCGGCGACCAGGTTCATGCCCATGTCCTGGGCCAGCCGCACGGTCATCAGGTTGCGCGACCGCTCGATGCCGAGCCTGAGGGTGGACGGACCGGCGGACCCGCCGCCATAGTTCTTCGGTCTCCAGATTTCCCCGCCCGAGACAATCTCGACCGGCGCGTCCAGGATCACCGATGCCGGGGTGTAGCCATTGTCGAGCGCCGCCGCATAGACGAAGGGCTTGAACGAGGAGCCGGGCTGGCGAGCGGCCTGGGTGGCGCGGTTGAATTCGGACTGGGCGAAGGAGAACCCGCCGACCATGGCCAGCACGCGGCCGGTATGCGGATCCATCGCCACCAGCGCACCCTGGATCTTCGGCGGCTGGCGCAGGCGCAATTGCGTGCCCCCGTCGACTGCCTGCGGCTCGACATAGACCACGGCGCCGGGCGCCAGCACCTCGGCCGCGGTCTTGACGTTGCGGGGCTTCTCGCCGTCAAGGTTGAGACGGTAGGCCCATTTCATGTCTTCGGCCCGGATGGTGCCCGTGATGCGGTCGGACCCGACTGCGCCCGACACTTCCGGCTTGGGACGCAGTCCCACCTCGACCTGGTCAGCGGTCGCCGACAGCACAACGGCCAGCTGCCACTCGGGCACATCACGATAGGGCTCGACTTCGCCCAGCAGCGCACCCCAGTCGCCGGACACGTCTATGCGCTGGACCGGTCCGCGAAACCCGCGGCGCTCGTCATAGGACACCAGGCCCTTCTGCAGCGCCTTGCGGGCCAGCGCCTGAAGTTTCGGATCAAGCGTCGTGCGGACCGAAAGGCCGCCCTCGTAGAGCGCGTCATTGCCGTAGCGGCCGATGAGCTCGCGGCGAACCTCCTCGGCGAAAAACTCGGATGCGAACAGATAGGAGCCGGTCTTGCGCGGCGTCACGCCGAGCGGCTGGCTCTTTGCGTCGGCGGCGTCGGCGGCGCTGACATAGCCGTTCTCGACCATGCGATCGACCACCCAGTTGCGCCGTTCGACGGCCCGGTCGGGATGGCGGAAGGGATGGTAATTGGCCGGAGCCTTGGGCAGCGCCGCAAGATAGGCGGTTTCGGCGATGGAGAGCTCATTGACCGACTTGTTGAAATAGGTCAGCGCCGCGCCGGCGATGCCGTAGGCGTTCTGGCCGAAAAAGATCTCGTTGAGATACAATTCGAGAATGCGGTCCTTGGAGTAGGCCTGCTCGATGCGGAACGAGAGGATGGCTTCCTTGACCTTGCGCTCATAGGTCTGGTCATTGGTGAGCAGGAAGTTCTTGGCGACCTGCTGGGTGATGGTCGAAGCGCCCTGACGCCCCCCGGTCTGGATGTTGTGGAGGACGGCACGCGCCAGGCCAACCGGGTCGACGCCGGGATGATGGTAGAAATTCTTGTCCTCGGCCGACAGGAATGCGGCCTTCACCCGGTCCGGAATAGCCTGGATGGGAAGAAACAGCCGGCGTTCGCGGGCATATTCCGCCATCAGCTCGCCCGATGCGGCATGCACCCGCGTGGTGACAGGCGGCTCATAGCTGTTGAGAACTTCATAATCCGGCAGGTCGCTCGACACGTCGCCGATATACCAGGCGATGCCCGCCGCCACGACCAGAAACAGAACGGTCCCGATCCCGAAGAAATATCCAATCAGTCGTATCATCAGCCAGCTACCGTTTGCTTTTCGTGTTGACCAGCCAGGCCGAGCGCCCCGGCTTTGGCCGTCCCTGTGATCTGCCCGGTTAGCCCGGACAATGTGAGTAAAATAGGGCCTTCATCCTGATTTGTTTCGGCCCGAACATTCCAACCTGCTGCCGTTGCCAATCTATCACACTGCGGCGGCTGCGCGGACTGAAAAAAGGCCCTGCCGGTCTTCATCGCCGGCCTGCCAGGATGGTCTTGCGATAATTCTGGACCGATTGCGCCAGCAGCGCGGCCGTCTTCTCCCGCCAGGCCGCGTCGGTGAGCAGTTTTTCGTCTTCAGGGTTGGACAAATATCCCATTTCAACCAGAATCGACGGGACATCGGGCGCCTGCAGCACCCTGAAGCCGGCATGGCGAAGCGGGTTGTTGATGAGCTTGACCTGACCCTCGAAGGAATTGAGCACCTGTTGGGCAAGGCCGGTGGAAAAGACCCTTGTCTCGGTCCTTGCAAGATCCACCAGGATGGCCGCAACCGCCTCCGGGGCGTTTTCCAGCTTCGCGCCGACAATGGTGTCCTCACCGCTCTGCTGATCGGCCAGCGATTGCGCCAGCGCGTCGGAGGCCTTGTCGGACAGGGTGTAGACGGTCGCGCCGCGCAAGGATTTGACGTTGATCGAATCGGCGTGCAGCGAAACCAGCAGGTCCGCCTGTTGCTCGCGCGCCAGACGGACGCGGGCCGACAGCGACAGGAACCTGTCGTCGGTGCGGGTCATGGCCACCTTGATGCCCTCTTCGGCCTCCAGAGCCGCCTTGAACGCCTCTGCGAAGGCGAGCGTGACATGCTTCTCCATGGATCCGGCCGGCCCTTCGGCACCACCGTCGATGCCGCCATGGCCTGCGTCGATCACGATCGTCAGCGTGTCGCTCACGGGCGCGGTCGGCGCGCCCGGGGCCTCCTGCGCGGCGTCGGTCCAGTCCGACGCGGCGATCTGGGCGGAAAACGCCTCGCGGTCGACTGCAACCGCATCGAACACCAGTTTCTGGGTTGCGCCGCCGGCCTCTCCATCGGTTTCAACCAGATCGATCCTGGCAGGCGAGGCAAGCCCGAACACCATACGCGCCCTGCCCTCGCCGGATGTGCCGTACCGGACCGACGACACCAGACCGCGTGGCTCGAGCGCATCCTCGGGAAAGGCGAACACCGTTTCGGGCAGATCGACCACGACCCGGTCCGGGTTGCCGAGATAGCGCAGGCTGAAACCGGGCTTGCGCTCGAAGTCCATCACCAGCCGGACGCGGCTGTCATCGCCCGCGATTCGCGCCGCGATGGCGACATGCCGGGCAGCGCCCGCGTCAACGGGGACAGCCTGGGCCAGAGCGTGCGAGGACAGCGCAAGGGTCAGCGCGCACAGCGCAAATGCCATGCGCAGGGCCGCCGGAGCCTCCGCCGCGCTTCTTCCGATATATCGATGAACCGCGAACAGCCGCATTCGCCTGCCTTGCCTTTGTCATGCCGTGTCGCCGGACTTGTCCCTGGCGAATCAGCCCCATGACGATGGCGCCATGATGACCTATTCCGGTTTTCCAGACTGGTTCCGGTTTGCCACAATCCGGTTAACCGAACGTTTACCATGTTTGCCGGCTCAAAAAAGTGACCCAGCGGCAGTCTTGGTCAGCACCCGCGGCGGCCATTGACTTGCGCCCATGTTTTCGGCTTGCCAGAAGCCTGTTCTCGCCATAGAAGCATTGCTGGGTAAGTGTATTGACGGGATAGAACTGTCACCCTTCCGGCCGCCGCCCGTAACGGGTCCACGGCGCCAGGAGTACGGATCGTCCGTCGTCTATTCAAATACCTTCCCCGGAGCTGCCGGCTGACGGTTTCCATGTCTGGAACCCGATCCGACCGCTCCTGCAAGGCAATATGGCCAAAAATGCGGCAAGGCGTGTCTGCCTTTGCTCCACCATGGCCACGACACTGATAAAACCCGGCGGGCGAGGGTACCGCCACAACCTTCGCGGCGTTTTCGTCGCACACCCCCTCAGGGGGTTTCATCGGTCCGAAAGGACTATACGTAAATGAATTTCCGGCCGGCTCTTATGGTGCAAATGCGGATCTCCCCTCGTGTGAACAGGCTCCGGGCGTCAAACGCCCCGGTTGCCGGTCTGTTGCGCGCCGCCCCAAGCCGAGTACCGGAAAATCTATCATCCGGCGCAAACCCAACCGACCATTCCACGCCCCCACCTTCTGGGCGTCGGACCACACCGTCGAGGGCGCGCCGAGGAGCTTGTATTCAATGGCAGAAAAAATGCTTATCGACGCCTCCCATCCCGAGGAGACTCGCGTCGTTGTCGTTCGTGGAAGTCGCATAGAAGAATTTGATTTCGAGTCGGAGCACAAGAAACAGATACGGGGCAATATCTATCTGGCAAAAGTGACGCGCGTGGAGCCTTCGCTCCAGGCCGCCTTTGTAGATTACGGCGGCAACCGCCACGGATTCCTCGCCTTCTCCGAAATCCATCCGGACTATTACCAGATCCCGCTGGCCGACCGGCAGGCGCTGCTTCAGGCAGAAGCCGAGGATGCGGTCAACGATCCCGATTTCGAAAGCGCCGACGAGGCCGAAGCCGTTCCCGGCAAGGCCAAGTCCCGGTCGAAGGCCAAGCCGGCCGAGGCTGACGACAGCGCCGAAGAGACCAAGGGTTCCAAGTCGCGCCCGCGCCGCAGCCGCCGGGGCAAGAAGACCGGCGACGACGCCAGGCCCGAAGACGGCGAGGCATCCAACAACATCGCCGCGAGCGGCGGCGAGTCCGACGATGGCGACACGCCAACCGAAATGGCGGCCGATGTCGAAGCCGAGGAAATCTCCGAGCCGGTTTCGCGGCGCAACCGCCGCAACGGCAATGACGACGACGACAATGGCGGCGGCGACGACGACACTGTCGAGTCGGTCGGCTCCGAAGACGCGATGGAAGAAGTTCCGATGCGCTCGCAGCGCAAGCCGCGCAAGCAGTACCGCATCCAGGAAGTCATCAAGCGGCGCCAGATCCTTCTGGTGCAGGTGGTCAAGGAAGAACGCGGCAACAAGGGGGCTGCGCTGACGACCTACCTGTCGCTCGCCGGTCGCTATTCGGTGCTGATGCCCAACACCGCCCGTGGCGGCGGCATTTCCCGCAAGATCACCAACCTGCCCGACCGCAAGCGCCTCAAGGAGATCGCTCGCGAGCTCGAGGTCCCCAAGGGCATGGGCGTGATCCTGCGCACCGCCGGCGCCAACCGCACCAAGGTCGAGGTCAAGCGCGATTTCGAATATCTGATGCGCCTGTGGGAGAACGTCCGCAACCTGACGCTGAAGTCCACGGCGCCGAGCCTCGTCTACGAGGAAGGCAGCCTGATCAAGCGCTCGATCCGCGACCTCTACAACAAGGACATCTCGGAGATCATGGTCTCCGGCGAGGAAGGCTACCGCGAAGCCAAGGACTTCATGAAGATGCTGATGCCGAGCCACGCCAAGGTGGTTCAGCCCTATCGCGACCTGCATCCGATCTTCGCCCGTTCGGGCATCGAGGCCCAGCTCGACAAGATGCTGCAGCCGCAGGTGACGCTCAAGTCGGGCGGCTACATCATCATCAACCAGACCGAGGCTCTGGTGGCGATCGACGTCAACTCGGGCCGCTCCACCCGCGAGCACTCGATCGAAGACACGGCGCTGCAGACCAACCTGGAAGCCGCCGAGGAAGTTGCCCGCCAGCTCCGCCTTCGCGACCTGGCCGGCCTGATCGTGATCGACTTCATCGACATGGAGGAGAACCGCAACAACCGCGCCGTTGAAAAGCGGATGAAGGATTGCCTGAAAAACGACCGCGCCCGCATCCAGGTGGGCCGGATCTCGCATTTCGGCCTTCTGGAAATGTCGCGGCAGCGGATCAGGGCCTCCGTGCTCGAAAGCACCATGCAGGTGTGCCCGACCTGCGGCGGCAACGGCCACATAAGGTCGCAGTCGTCGGTGGCGCTGCACGTGCTGCGCGGCGTGGAGGAGCATCTGCTCAAGAACACCACGCACGACATCATCGTCCGCACCACGGCCGACACCGCGCTCTACATGCTCAACCACAAGCGCGACACGGTCGTGGATCTTGAAAACCGGTTCGGCGTCTCGATCAGCTTCTCCGCCGACGAGAGCGTCGGCGCCAACCATTTCGCCATCGATCGCGGCGCAGCGGTGGAAAAGCCGGTCAATATCGACCACATCACCGTCAACGCTCCGGCCTATCCCGAGGATGACGACGATCTCGACATCGTCGAGGAGATCGATGACGAGGTCGCGGAGACCGAAGAGGTCGCGACTGCCGAGCGCGCCGCTCCCGGCGCCGAGCGTCCCGAACGCGAGGACGGTCAGGGCAAGAAGCGCCGCAGACGGCGCCGCCGTGGCGGCCGCAAGCCTGACGGCGAAACCGGCACTGGTGACGATCAGTCGGCATCGGCGGACAATGGTTCCGAGACGGACGACGCCGGAGACGATGATTCCGGCTCCGACGGCGAAACTTCGGCCTCCGAAGAGGGCGAAACCGAGGAGCAGCGGCGCGGCAAGCGTCGCCGCCGCGGCAAGCGGGGCGGTCGCCGCAATCGCGAAGAAGATGGCGTCGTTGCGTCGGCCGATGGCGATGACGATGCCGGCGAGCCGGGTGCGGATCAGGCCTCGTCCGACGACGACGCAGGCGCCGATGCCGCTGAGGCCGTGACGGCTGATGAGCCTGTCGCCGCGATGACCACCGCGCCGATCGCCAAAACCCCTGAAAAGGCCGAGAAGCCCGAGAAGCCCGCGCGGCGACCACGCCGCACCAAGGCGCAGATCGCCGCGGAGAAGGCCGCCGAAGCGGAAGCCGCGGCTGCCCCCGAGGAAGCTGCCGCTGACGCGGACGACGTTGCCGCTGAAACAGTGGAAGCCGAAGCTGCAAGCGAAGCCGCCGAGCCTGTGGCGCTGGCCGCCGAACCGGACCAGGACACGAAGGCTGCAAAGTCCCCGGCGCGCACGGCCCGCACTGATCTTGCCGCGATCGCCACAGCACCCGTGGTGACCTCGTCCTCGTCCAAGCCGAAGGAAGAAAGCGACAAGCCCAAAAAGGGCGGCTGGTGGCAGAAGCGCGGCTTCTTTTAAGCGTCACGCATGAGTGATCTGAAAACCGGCGGGCGACCGCCGGTTTTTTCTTGCCTGCGACAAGGCCGGCATGACTGCCTGCGCAAACGCTTCCATCCGCTTGTTATCTTTAAGACATTGCCGAGCGGCGGGTCGCGATTGACGGGCGCGCGCATCGATCCGTGGCGCGCGCCATCCGGTCAGCGGCGGCCGAGCCAGCCCCCGATGCGGTCGAGCGCCCTTCCCATGTCCTCATGGCTGCCGGCATAGGAAAACCGCATGAAGCGGGCGCCGTCGACCGGATCGAAGTCTCTGCCCGGCGTCGCCGCGACATGGATGTCGGCAAGCATCTGGCGGGCAAAGGCCATGGAATCATTGGTGTGGCCCGACACATCGACCCAGGCGTAGAACGCGCCGTCCATCGGGGCGGCGAAGGGCAGCGCCAGCGCCGGCAGCCGCTCGGCGAGCAGGGTCCGGTTGCGCCGGTAGCCTTCGCACACAAGCTCCATCTCGGCGCCGCCGCCAAGCGCCGCCTCGGCGGCGATCTGGGAGAGTTCGGGCGGGCTGATGTAGAGGCTCTGCGCCAGGCATTCGACCGGACGCACCAGGTCCTCGGGCAGCACCATCCAGCCGATGCGCCAGCCGGTCATGCAGAAATATTTCGAGAAGGAATTGATCACGATCGCCTTGTCTGACACCGACAGGGCCGTCGTCTCCTCCCCGTTCCAGGTCAGGCCATGATAGATCTCGTCGGAGATGAAGGCCACGCCGCGGTCGGCGCACCAGGCGTCGAGCCTGGCGATGGCCTGCCTCGAATGAACGGCGCCTGTCGGATTGGCGGGACTTGCGATCAGCACGCCCGCGACGCGCGCGCCCGCCTCCCGCTCCGCCGCCTCGATGGCCTCGGGCGTCAGCGCGTGGCCGGTGGAGGCCCCGACCGGGATCTCGACGACCTGGAGACCCAGAGCCTTGAGGATGTTGCGGTAGGCCGGATAGCCCGGCCGTGTGATGACGACAAAATCGCCGGGATTGAACAGCTGCAGAAACGCCAGATTGAACCCGGCCGATGACCCAGTGGTCACGGCGATGCGGCGCGGATCAATGTCGACGTCGTAGACTTGCCGATAGCGCCGGGCGATCGCCTCGCGCAGGCTCCTCAGCCCCAGCGCATCGGTGTAGCCCAGCCGCCCGGCCTGGAGCGCGCTTGCTGCGGCGGCGAGCGCGGCGGCCGGGGCGGGATGGGCGGGCTGGCCCACCGCCATCGAGATCACATCCCTGCCCTCGCCCTTGAGCCGGATCGCTTCGGCCAGAACATCCATGGCGTGAAACGGCTCGACCGACGGCTTGCGTTCAATTGCCAACTCTCAAACTCCCTTGCCAAACCTCTGCACTCAAACCAGACGCTGCGCGCGCCGCGCCCGCCGGCAGCCGCACAAATGCCTGATTGTCATGTCCATCACAAGTGCGCGAAGACGTAGCCCTGCCGTCATTCGGCAATTGCTTTTCGAGACTAAGGCTTTACCTTTCAGGATATGACGAGGACAACAAAACCCATGGCCATGAATTCCGGGAGACTCCGGGGCGGGATCGTCCACCGAGCATTTTCCGCCATGACCGCGGCGACCCTGACCTTCGCCATGGCGCTGCCGGCGCAGGCCCAGGGCAAGGTTCAGGTGGTGCGCGACGCCGAAATCGAGACGCTGCTGCGCGACTACGCCACGCCGGTGCTCAATGCGGCCGGCCTGAAGACCAGCCGGGTCCAGATCGTTCTTGTCAATGACCAGAGCTTCAACGCCTTCGTCGACGGGCAGCGCATCTTCGTCAACACCGGCGCCTTGACGGCGGCCGCCGTGCCAAACGAGATCATCGGCGTGCTGGCGCACGAGGCCGGGCATCTTGCGGGCGGTCACCAGCAACGGCTACGCGAGCAGATTGCCGCGGCGCGGACGCTCGCGATCGTCGGCAGCCTGCTCGGCGCCGGCGCCATTGCCGCAGGCAGCATCGCCGGCAACTCCGGCGGCGCCCAGGCCGGCGGCGCGCTGATCACGGCCGCACCCGGGATCGCGCAGCGCTCGCTGCTCAGTTACCGCCGGTCCGAGGAAATGAACGCGGACCAGGCAGCGGCTCGCTTTCTCGATGCCACCGGACAATCCATGCGCGGCATGCTGACCACGTTCGAGCGTTTCTCCCAGAGCCTTTCCCTCTCGGGCGTGCAGGTCGACAAATACCAGATCAGCCATCCGCTGCCGCGCGAGCGCATCGCGCTGCTGGAGGAGCTTGCGCGCAAGAGCCGGCATTTCGATGCCCAGGATCCGGCCAGCCTTGTCCAGCGCCATCAGCTGATGCGCGCCAAGATCGCCGCCTACAGCGGCGGCGCCACCGCCGTGGCGCGGATCTTTTCCCAGGACCGGACCTCGCTTGCGGCGCGCTACGGCGACGCCATCGCCACCGATCTTGCGGGCAATTCCGCAGCCGCGCTGCAGAAGCTCGACGCGCTGATCAAGGAACAGCCGAAGAACCCGTATTTCCGCGAATTCCGCGGCGAGGTGCTGCTCAAGCTGCGCAAGGGCGATGAGGCGATCAAGGAGTTCAGCCAGGCCGTCAAGCTTGATCCGGCGAAGTCCGCACTGATCCGGGCGCGGCTGGGGTTTGCCCTGGTCTCATCGGGCAAGCCGGGCAACATGAGCCGGGCCATCGAGGAATTGCGGGTCTCCGTGCAGAGCGAGCCGGACAATTTCAGCGCCTACAGGCATCTCTCCCAGGCCTATGCCCAGACCGGTGACATCGCCAATGCGGACCTGATCATGGCGGAGGGCAATTTCCGCGCCGGCAACATCCAGGACGCCAAGGTGTTCGCGGCTCGCGCCCTGCAGACGATGCCCGCGGGTTCGCCCGGAGCGCTCAGGGCCAACGACATCTTAACCATCGGAAAATAGAAAACGCGTGCGGAGCCAAGCGCGCCGCGGGATGACAAAGGACAATCCACATGGCAATTCGCATCCGCACCGGTCTGATGACCGCCCTTTTCCTCGGCCTGTCGACGGCGCTGCCGCTGCCCGCGGCAGCGCTCGATGACAGCCAGAAGCAGGAGTTCGGCGCATTCATCCGCGAATACCTCCTGGCAAATCCCGAGATCATCGAAGAGATGAGCCAGGCGCTGGAGATCAAGAAGGAAGCGGAAAGCCAGCAGCTGGCGCAGGCGGCGATCGCCAAGAACAAGGACGCGATCTTCAACAATCCCGATGACATCGTGCTCGGAAATCCGGAGGGTGACGTCACCGTGGTCGAGTTCTTCGACTACAATTGCGGGTTCTGCAAACGGGCGCTTTCGGACATGACCAGTCTTCTCGAAAAGGACCCCAATGTGCGCTTCGTGCTCAAGGAGTTCCCGATCCTGGGACCGGATTCGATCGCCGCGCACCAGGTGGCTATGTCCGTTCGCAAGCTTGCGCCTGAAAAATACATCGATTTCCACATCCAGCTGATGAGCGGCGAAGCGCGCGCCACCGAGGCGCTCGCCGTCGAGATCGCCAAGGGCCTCGGCATTGACGAAGCTTCCCTGAAGGCTGGCATGCAGGATCCGGCGATCGGCGATTCCATCCGGCTGACCTATGCGCTGGCGGATTCGCTCGGCATCTCCGGCACGCCGTCCTTCGTCATCGGCGACGAAGCGGTTTTCGGCGCGGTCGGCGAGCGGGCGCTGATGGCGCGGATTGCCAACATGCGCGAGTGCGACAGCACCCAGTGCTGAGCCGCGACGGCGGTCCGGGAGCCGAAACCGGCCGCAATCGCTTGTGGACAATCCGGACAGTCCGGTGAAAGCCTTCCCCGACAGTTGACAAGCAGTGTATGACGTCGGGTCAAACACCATGGCGCCCGGAAGCCGGGCGCAAGCCTTATTCGCCGCCCGCTGCCCTTTGCGGACTTGTCACAGGACATCGGAGGGCTGTAAAGGGACGGTCAATCCGCGAGACGGCGCCAAACGCCGTCCGCAACAACACACAGAGGCAGCAGTCCGATGGCAACACGAAAACCGTCGATCGACCAGGATCTGATCCGGGATCTGGCCAATATTCTCAACGAGACCGACCTGACCGAGATCGAGATCGAGCAGGATGACCTGCGTGTGCGGGTCAGCCGCGCCGGCACGCCGCAGATGATCCATGCGCCGATCGCCCAGCATCATGCGCCTGCCCCGGCGGCCCAGGGCCAGCCTGCCGCGCCGTCCGCCGAAGCCATGGCTGCCGCGGTCACGAGAACGGCCAACACGGTCACCGCCCCCATGGTCGGTACCGTCTACATGTCGCCCGCGCCGGGCGCCAAGCCGTTCGTCGAGGTCGGCCAGATGGTCAAGGAAGGCCAGACGATCCTCATCATCGAGGCCATGAAGACGATGAACCAGATCCCCGCGCCCCGTTCGGGCAAGGTGGTCGACGTCCTGGTCACCGATGGCCATCCGGTGGAATACGCCGAACCGATGATCGTGATCGAGTAAGTGAGCCAGGCCATGTTCTCCAAGGTCCTCATTGCCAATCGCGGCGAGATCGCTCTCAGGGTGCTCAGGGCTTGCAAGGAGCTCGGGATCCAGACAGTGGCCGTGCATTCCACCGCCGATCAGGACGCGATGCATGTGCGGCTGGCCGACGAGAGCGTCTGCATCGGGCCGCCGCCGTCGCGCGACAGCTATCTCAACATCCACCAGATCGTCGCCGCCTGCGAGATCACCGGGGCGGACGCGGTGCATCCGGGCTACGGATTCCTGTCCGAGAACGCCAAGTTCGCCGATATCCTCGAAGCCCACGGCATCACCTTCCTCGGCCCGACCGCGGACCACATCCGCATCATGGGCGACAAGATCACCGCCAAGAAGACTGCCGTGTCGCTGGGTATTCCCTGTGTTCCGGGCTCTGACGGCGAGGTCCACGATGTCGAACAGGCCCTCGAGGTCGCCAAGCAGACCGGCTATCCGGTGCTGATCAAGGCCACGGCCGGCGGCGGCGGACGCGGCATGAAGGTTGCCCACACCCCCGAAGAGCTTTCGGAAGCCCTTTCGACGGCGCGGGCGGAAGCGCTTGCGAACTTCGGCAACGACGCCGTCTACATGGAGAAATATCTCGGCCAGCCGCGCCATATCGAAATCCAGATCCTGGGCGACGGTGAAGGCAACGCGGTGCATCTGGGCGAGCGCGACTGCTCGCTGCAGCGGCGCCACCAGAAGGTCTGGGAAGAAGCCAATTCGCCCTCGCTCAACGAAGACCAGCGGATGGCCATCGGCGAGATCTGTGCGGTGGCGATGCGCAAGCTGAAATACCGCGGCGCCGGCACCATCGAGTTCCTCTATGAAAACGGCGAGTTCTACTTCATCGAGATGAACACCCGCCTGCAGGTGGAGCACACGATCACCGAAGCCATCACCGGCATCGATCTGGTCAACGAGCAGATCCGCATCGCCTCGGGCGCCGGGCTGTCTGTGAGCCAGGAAGACATCCGGTTCCATGGCCACGCCATCGAATGCCGCATCAACGCGGAGGATCCCTCGACCTTCGTTCCCTCGCCCGGCACCATCACCCATTACCACCCGCCGGGCGGTCTTGGCGTTCGGGTCGATTCCGGCGTCTATCAGGGCTACAAGATCCCGCCCTATTACGACAGCCTGATCGGCAAGCTGATCGTGCACGGTCGGACGCGGGTCGAGTGCATGATGCGGCTCAGGCGCGCGCTCGACGAGTTCGTCGTCGACGGCATCAAGACCACGATCCCGCTGTTCAGGGACCTTCTCGCCAATCCGGATATCGCAAATGGCGACTATGACATCCACTGGCTGGAAAAATTCCTTGCGGCCAAAGCAGGCAAATAGATTTCCCCCTGCCCCGTCCGGGGGAGCCTGAGCCGTGCGGCGCGGCGCCTATCCCCGGATCACGCCTGAGCTCTTGCTGCGCGCCTATGCCTCGGGGCTGTTTCCGATGGCCGATTCCGCCGACGATCCGGGCCTGTTCTGGGTCGAGCCGGAGCTGCGCGGCGTGCTGCCGCTCGACGCCTTTCACGTGCCCAAACGGCTCGCCCGCACGCTCAGGCAGGCGCCGTTCGAGATCCGCTACAACACCGCCTTCGACGCTGTGCTGGCGGCCTGCGCGCAGAGCGTGAAGAACCGGCCCTCGACCTGGATCAACACCACCATTGCCGAGCTCTATGGCAGCCTGCACCGGCTGGGCCACGCCCACAGCGTCGAGGCCTGGCGCGACGGCGAGCTGGTGGGCGGGCTCTACGGAGTCTCGCTGAGAAAGGCGTTCTTCGGCGAAAGCATGTTCAGCCGCCGGACTGATGCGTCGAAGGTCTGCCTGGTGCATCTGGTCGACCGGTTGCGCGCACGCGGCTTCGTGCTGCTCGACACCCAGTTCACCACCGAGCATCTCAAGCGCTTCGGCGCCATCGACGTTCCGCGCGCCGACTATGCGCAGATGCTCGAGGACGCGCTCGACGGCCCGGACCTGCCGTTCTGAGCCGGCGCGCGGTCCTCAAATAGCCATCTTGGCCTTTCACTCTGCGCAGGCGTTCAAACGGACTTGACCGGCGGAGTGCATGTATCGGCCAAAGCGCCCCGGGGCGCCGCGTTCCGCTCGTCCCCGCGACCTCCATCAAGGTCCACCTCACGCCCTTCCGGACCAGCCAGGCGGAGCCCCACGGAATGCGCACGCGGACAGATCTTCAACCCGCCGCATCCGGAAAGCATGCGACGGAGGGAACCGTGGTGGTGGTTCAGGCGTTGATACGCGAAGGGTTTTCTCTAAAGGAGTTGTCACCTTGACACTTACTCGACTTTTACTCGCCTCCACCGCCATCAGCCTGAGCGGCCTGGGCTTTGCCCATGCGGGTCCGGTCTCCGCCATGCGATCCCTGTCGGATCCGGGCTACGTGTCCTCGCAATCCGTCATCCGCATTCAGATGAGCGTCGCCGACGCCGAAGCCGAGCTGGCCCTGGCGCAGGCGCGGCTGGAGGAAGCACAGGCTTCGGGCGGAGACGTCGAGGCTGCCCAGGCAGACGTCGACGCCGCGCAGGCCAATCTGGACATCGCGCAATCCGCCGCAGCGCCTGAACCGGTTCCCGTGCCGGAAGCGGAGCCCGCGCCCGAACCCGCACTCGAGGACGTCCCCGTTCCCGAACCCGCCCCCGAACCGGATCCGGTTCCTGAGCCTGCACCCGAGGCTGCGCCGGCCCCTGAGGCAGTGCCTGAAGAACCTGCGCCCACGGCCGAAGAGCCCGCGCCTCCTGCAGAAGAACCTGCACCGGAAGCCGAACCCGCGCCCGAGGCCGTACCCGTTCCGGAACCCGCCCCGGAAGCTGCCCCTGCGCCAGAACCCGCCCCTGAAGCTGCGCCGGCGCCGGTGATCGAAGAGCCTGCAGCGGAAGAGCCTGCACCGGAAGCGGAAGAAACACCTGCTGCGGAGCCGGCACCGGAGCCTGCCCCCGAAGCCCCGGCCGAACAGCCGGCAGCGGAGGAACCGGCGCCGGAAGCCCAGCCGGATGCGACTGCACCGGCGGCCGATCCTGCCACCGAGCCGGCGCCCGCGGTTGATCCCGCCACGGAGGCACCGGCATCCAAGGCCGAAGTGCTGGTCCTGCCGGTCGAAGACGGCGCCCCTGTGCTCGACAGCGCCAAGGAAGAGCCCGTAGCGGGCGAAGAGCCAGCACCGGCTGCGCCTGCGTCGAGCGAACCCGCCGCTCCCCCGCCCACCTCCGACGCTGAATCGCAGAGTCTGGCCCCCCTCAGTGAACCTGTTCCGCAGGCGCTCTTGGAAACAGGCGAGCGCTTCGAACAGGCGCCCTCCCGCGAGCAGGAGACGAATGTCACGATCATCAACCAGATCGACAACCGCACCATCATCGAAATCGACAATCGCACGATCATCGAGCATGATGATCGGCGCAGGCTGCAGGCCGGCAGCGAAGAGGTCTATTACGAGCGGCTCAGCGGCGGCCGCGTCCGCGAGGTCGTGGTGCGTCCCAACGGCGTTCAGCTGGTGACGATCACCAACCGCTGGGGCGACATGATCCAGCGCAGCCGGATCATGCCGGACGGACGGGAATATGTGCTGTTCTACGCCGATGTCCGCAGCGACGGCTCGCGTCAGGCCTTCGTCGATCCGGGCCGGAACCTGCCCCGGCTGAGGCTGCAGATTCCGATCGAGGAGTATATCCTCGACGCGACTTTAGCGGAGCCCTCGGCCTATCTCGAGTTCCTGATGGAGCCGCCAGTCGAACAGGTGGAGCGTCTCTATTCGGTCGAGGAAGTCCGCCGCTCGGCCCGTATCCGCGACAAGGTTCGCCGCATCGATCTCGACACCCTCACCTTCGAGTTCGGCAAGGCTTCGATCGCCGATGACCAGATCCAGCGGCTTTCGGATGTGGCTGGGGCCATGTCCCGGATTCTTGAGGCGAATCCCGCCGAGACCTTCCTGATCGAAGGCCACACCGACGCGGTGGGCACGGACAATGCCAACCTGCTGCTGTCGGACAGGCGCGCCGAAACGATCGCCGTGGCGCTGACCGACGTGTTCGGCATCCCGCCTGAAAACCTGGTCACCCAGGGCTATGGCGAACGCTACCTCAAGATCCGGACCGAAGCGCCCGAACGGCTCAACCGCCGCGTGACGATCCGGCGGATCACGCCGCTGGTCACTCCGGTCGCCTCGCGGTAAGCCGGTCCACAGTCCGATCCAACAAAAACGCCCCGTGTTCATCGAACACGGGGCGTTTTGCCGTTGTGGAACCCTGAGGACTCAGTTGCCCGAAGTCGGCGCCGGAATGTCGGACTGCTGCTTGCATTCCTTGAGCCAGACGTCATAGACGGCGTGATCGACCGCATTGAGGCCGGGCGAATCGGCGAACATCCATCCGGTGAACAGGCGGCGGATCTTGCGGTCGAGGGTGATCTCGTCGACCTCGACGAAGGTGGTGGTCTTGGGCGCCTCGGTCTCGTCGCGGCTGTAGCAGACACGCGGCGTCACCTGGAGCGCGCCGAACTGAACGGTCTCGCCGACATAGACATCGAAGGTGGTGATTCGGCCGGTGATCTTGTCGATCCCGGAGAACACCGCCACGGGATTCTCGATCCGGGCGGCCTGGGCCGGCGCGATCGCGCCCGACATGGCCAGTGGCAAAACAAGCGACACGGCGACGAACGCAGCGGCGCGCTTTGCGGAATAGAATGCGTGGATGGTCATCAGCTTCACTCGTCACAATGCCCGATCGGGGCGCTCCGGAATCTCTACCGCACCGGCGTCAACGAAGCGTTAACCATGAATTGTGGCATGGCTGCGCCATTGTTTCGGTGGTCTGTCAGGATTTCGGGGTCCAGGCGTCATAGTCGCCGGTCACGTGCGGACGGGCGCCCTGGTTGAGGATCGAGCCCTTGGGACGGTAGGCGCGGCCGGTGCCGGTCAGGTTGGGCTGATGCGCCGTTTCCCAGGGCTTGGCCGCATAGACCTCGTCTGCGGGCGACACATCGGTGCGGTGATGCATCCAGCCGTGCCAGCCGGCGGGAATGGCGGAGGCTTCGGCGGCGCCGTTGTAGATCACCCAGCGGCGCGTGCGGCCTTCCGAATCCTGGCCGCCTTCGTAATAGAGGTTGCCGGCTTCATCCTCGCCGACATGCTTTCCATGCCGCCATGTGTGAAACCTGGTGCCGAGCGTCTGACCATTCCACCAGGTGAATATCTGAAGCAGGAGCGTCTTCATGAAAGCCTCTTGTCCGTGGACCCGGCGACCCGTTCGAAGGGCCGCGTCATATCCCGCCTTATGGCCCGAGGGCGCGGCAATGTCCAGTGGCGGGCCTTGTGGCGAAAGGTCTTATGCTCAGCGCAGTTTCATCTTGAACCCGGCATGGCTCTGGGCAAAGCCGAGGCTCTTGTAGAACCGGTGGGCGTCGATCCGCGCGGCGTTCGACATCAGCTGCACCAGCCGCGCGCCCTTGTCGCGGGCTTCCGCGATCGCATGATGGATCATCGCCTGGCCGATGCCGCGCCCGCGCATGTCGCCGCGGGTGTGGACCGCCTCGATCGTGAGGTTCGATCCGCCCCTGCCCGTGAGCGAGGTGATCAGCGTGGTCTGAAAGGTGCCCACAACCTCGCCGCCCAGCACCGCGACATAGAGCGTGTCGTTAGGGCTCGCGGCAATACGGTCGAAGGCTTCGAGGTAGAGCGGCAGATTGGCCGGATCGGCGCTGTCGCCATGGCCGCCGAGTGTGTCCTCGGCAAACATCGCCGCGATGGCCGCCACATCGGCCCGTTCGGCGGGGCGAATTTCGACGATCTCCGTCATGGCGTCACCGGCGCGCCTGCGGGTGAACCTTTGCGGCGAAGCGGCGAAGAATTGTCATGGGTGCGCACAGCATGATCCTTGATGCGACCGGCTTGTCCCGAATCCCGGACCCCGGCATGATGGCACCCATAGCAGAGGAGGAGAGCGTTCATGAACCCGAGTTTCGCGGCCGCGGCGCTGTTGTGCACAGTGCTGGCGTCATCCACCGTTACAGCCCAGGACGGACCGATCGGCATTGCGTTTGCCGAAGCGCCGGAACAGTCCTCGGGCGTCTGCACCGGCCAGAACACCGACAAGACGCTCGCCTGCGCCCGGGCCAAATGCGTCGATGGCGGCGCGCTGGCGGAAGACTGCCTGAGGGTCAAATGGTGCTACCCGGCCGGCTGGTCGGCCGATCTCTTCGTCCAGCACCAGGAAGGCATCCACTGGCACGAATATCTCTGCGGCTGGGACTCGAAGGAAGCCGTTCAGGCCGCCGCCGCGGTTGCCTGCAACCGTGACCTTAGGCCCTACATCATCGAATGCTCGACGGTCAGGTTCTGGGACAATCTGGGCCAGGAAATCGCCGCCGAGTGATTGGCTGCCGCTACAAGGCGAGCGGCTTTGACAGGATCAGCGCCGGGATGCCCGACTCCCCCTTGCCGCAATTGGCGGTGCGGCCGGTTTCTTCCATGCCATGGGCCTTGTAGAAGGCGATGGCCGGCTCGTTGCCGGGATCGACTTCCAGCGTCAGGCTCTGCGCATCGGGAAAGCAGGTCTCGATCTCGGCGAACAGGTCGCGCCCGACGCCGAGCCCCTGGCATGCGGGCCGGACGTAAAGCTGGTGCAGGGACACCGCCTTGGTGTCGGCCGCAAAGCTCGCAAAGGCCACGCCGCCGATCATCTTGCCGTCATCGGCCACCAGGAACTCGCCATGCGGGCGTTCGAGAGAGGCCTTGATCGCGGCTTCCGAATGCCAGTCGGCGATGATCTCCTCGACCTTCGCGGCCCCATAGAACGGCGCGTAGGTCGCCCGCCAGGTCTCGGCCAGCACGTCGCGGATGGCGGGAATGTCGCGGCCGGAGGCGGAGCGGACGAAGAACATCGCGACCCTACTCGTCCACGATGCCGAGCTTGGCCTTGACCAGGTCCTGCACAGCCTGGGGGTTGGCCTTGCCGCCGGTCGCCTTCATCACCTGGCCCACGAACCAGCCGGCGAGCGCGGGCTTGGCTGCGACCTTGGCGACCTGATCGGGATTGGCGGCGATGATTTCGTCGACGGCCTTTTCGATGGCGCCGGTGTCTGTGACCTGCTTCATGCCGCGGCTCTCGACGACGTCTGCCGGATTGCCGCCTTCCTGCCAGATGATCTCGAACAGGTCCTTGGCGATCTTGCCGGAGATGGTGCCGTCCTTGATCAGGTCCAGGATGCCGCCAAGCTGGACGGGGGAAACCGGAGTCTCTTCAATGGCTTTGCCGGCTTTGTTCAAGGCGCCCAGGAGGTCGTTGATGACCCAGTTGGCGGCGGTCTTGCCGTCGCGGCCCTTCGCCAGTTCCTCGTAATAGTCGGCGATCGCCTTTTCCGACACGAGAATCGAGGCGTCGTAGACGCTCAAGCCCATGTCGCGCACCAGCCGCGCCTTTTTGTCGTCGGGGAGTTCCGGCAGGTGGGCCCTCAGTTCCTCGACAAAGGCGTCGTCGAATTCGAGCGGCAGCAGGTCGGGGTCGGGGAAATAGCGGTAGTCATGCGCGTCCTCCTTGGAGCGCATCGAGCGGGTCTCGCCCTTGCCCGGGTCGAACAGGCGGGTCTCCTGGTCAATGGTGCCGCCATCCTCGATGATGGCGATCTGGCGCCTGGCTTCATAGTCGATGGCCTGGCCGACAAAGCGGATCGAGTTGACGTTCTTGATCTCGCAGCGGGTGCCGAACTCGCCGCCCGGCTTCCTGACCGAGACATTGACGTCGGCGCGCATCGAGCCCTCGTCCATGTTGCCGTCGCAGGTGCCGAGATAGCGCAAGATCGAGCGGAGCTTGGTGACATAGGCCTTGGCCTCATCGGCCGAGCGCATGTCGGGCTTGGAGACGATCTCCATCAGCGCCACGCCGGAACGGTTCAGATCGACATAGGACATGGACGGATGCTGGTCATGCATCGACTTGCCGGCGTCCTGCTCCAGGTGCAGCCGCTCGATGCCGATCTCGATGTCCTCGAACTGGCCCTGGCGGTCGGGACCGACGGAGATGATGATCTCGCCCTCGCCGACGATCGGATCCTTGTACTGGGAGATCTGGTAGCCCTGCGGCAGGTCGGGGTAGAAATAGTTCTTGCGGTCGAACACCGACCGCTTGTTGATCTGCGCCTTGAGGCCGAGGCCGGTGCGCACGGCCTGGCGCACGCATTCCTCATTGATCACCGGCAGCATGCCCGGCATCGCCGCATCCACCAGGCTCACATTGGAGTTTGCGTCCTTGCCGAAGGTGGTCGAGGCGCCCGAGAACAGCTTCGAGTGGCTCGTCACCTGGGCGTGAACCTCAAGCCCGATGATGACTTCCCAGTCGCCGGTGGCGCCGGGAATGAAGCGTTTGGGATCGGGGGTGCGGGTGTCGACGAGGGTCATGGCAGGCTCATTATCCAGGAAGTATCAACTCCCTGTCGGGTAGAACAAAGCCGGCCCGACTGCAAGGCTTTCCGGGCATTCGGGTGCGGCAATCGCGCCCAGGCCGGGTGAAGATTGTTTGACCGAGATCAAGGCGGACGCCGGCCTGACATGGGATTCTTCCTCAACACCATAGAGGAGTGGATCATGAGCGTTCTTGATATTTTCAACCGGCTGACCCAGCAGGCAGACCTGATGGACGCCATGATGAAGAAACTCGGCGTCGCCGACGAGATGTCGAAGCTGCCCGACCATGCCGGCGTCCTGCGCCGCGCGGCCAACCGGTGCCTGACCTGCGACCGTCCCGATGCCTGCGAGCACTGGCTGGCCAATGAGACCCATCCGGACGAAGCCCCCGGCTTCTGCCGCAACCACGACCTTTTTGAGCGGGTGCTCGGAACCATGGAAAAACAAGCACAACCCGCAGCCTGATTTTCAGCTCCCTCTAGGCAGAGATGTCTTTGCCCACTTCAAGACCCGGAACGGACCCCCGTTTCCGGGTCCTTTTTTGCCCTCTGCCTGGGCTGTGTCACGGGCTGTAGAGCCCGTCTTCCTCCGGGCCCGGTTCCGAAGCGGGCTCGAACTCCTTGATCATCTCCACCTTGTCGATGTCGGCGTCGAGCGGTTCGGAATAGGTGACGAAATAGGTCTTGACCCGATAACCCTGGCGCTTGAACAGCCGGATCGCGCCGAGATTGCGGGCATGTGTGTCGAGCCGCGCGGCGGCATGGCCGCGCTGCCTGATGGCGGCCTCGAGGTCGTCGAGCAGGGCGGTGCCGATGCCCCTGCCCTGAAACGCCGGATGAACCCAGAGGTCGGTGATGAAATCATCGGCCTTTTCGCAAGACCCCCAGCCGGCCAGGTCGCCGTCCCACTCGGCCACCAGAATATCGGGCCAGCAGCGGGTGCAGAAATCGAAATAGGCGTTCCTGGCATTCTCGCGCAGCCGGGCGGCATCCTCGCCCCAGAGCTTGACCGCGGTCTCCCAGGCCGCCAGTCCGATCTTGGCGAGATCCTGGGCTTCGGCGGAACTGGCAGGCCGGATGACAAGCATGAAGTCGGTTCCATTGCGGAAGGCCAAGACCGGCCCACCGGAGTCTCGTGCAAAGATTGTGTCACACGATACCCCGGCGCGGACCGTTTCAGCAATCACCCGGCTGGAGCATCCAGCAATCAGGCGGAAACGCCTGACCGCAGGATGCTCCAGATTCAAAGATATAGACCGTCTTTTGTGCGTCCAAATGGACGCACGGCGCTCTGGCAGACCGTCACGGAATGGTGATTTCCGTTCTTTCGGCCGCCGTTACACTGGTCTGGGCTTCCTTTTTCTCGGCGTCCGAGTCGCCGCTCATGATGGCGACGGCCAGATACTCGCCCGGCGGAAGGGTCATCTGCAACTCTTCCGTATAGGCGCCTTCGATGGCGTTGCGGCGGCCCTGGATGTCGGCCTTGGCGGGCAGGATCTCGATCCGGTAGGCGCCGGGCGCCTTGACGTTGAGCACGCCGGCGTTGAGGTTGACCGTGACTGCGGTCATTTCTCCCTGCCTGACGCTGACCGGCTGTTCGGCAGTCGCGGCGTCAAGCCGGAGGCGCAGCACATAGTCGCCCGGCGGCAGCTTGAACTTGTTGCCCGGGCCATAGCCGCCCTCAACGTCCGCGCGCGTGCCATCGAGCGACATCTTCCCCGACAGGACATCGACCCGGTAGCCGCCATCTTCCACGGCCGGCCCGTTCTCGGCATAGACCGCCTCGACGGCAAGAACGCCGATGCCCGCGACGATGCGCTTGTCGAGGCTCTCGCCCACGGCAATGGCAAAGCTCTCCTCGGCGCGGGCCTGGCCGAGCCGCACCTTCACGGTCACCTCGCCGGCGGGCACCAGGAACCGGCCCTCTCCATAGCCGCCCGCCTCCCTGCCGGAGGCTGCGATGTCGAAGCGGGCGCTGTCATCGATCTCGGCGGCCTCGTCCGGCAAGACCGAGACCCTGAGCCAGCCGCCGTCGAGCACCAGCTCGCGTTCGAGCAGTTCGTCGTCTCTGGCCTCGACAATGGTTTCAGCCGCCACCATGTCCCTGCTCACCCGCACCAGATAGCGGCCAGCGGGCACCTTGGTGCGCCAGGTCGGGTCATAGCCGTAATCCAGCGCCTGGGCGGAGGGGGCATCGCCGGTCACGGGAAAGATCTCCCATTTGCCGTCGGCATCCAGCGCCGGGCCGCCTTCGCCGAGCACGGCGGTGAAGGCGAGGTTCTTCTCCAGCGCCACTGGCTCTGGCTCCGGCGCGGGTTCGGGTTCGGGCTCGGGCGCAGGTTCGGCCGCCGGTTCGGCCGCCACGGTCTGCGTGAGCGCGCCGGCCAGCTCCTCGGCGTTGGCCGCCTGCAGGTAGCGGCCGCCGGTGTTCTCGGCCAGGCACGCCACCTGCCGGCCTTCGTCCTCGGTCAGGCCGAAGCCGATGACATGGGCGGTGAATTCGACGCCCAGCTTCTCGAGTTCGCTCGCCAGCGCGCAAGGATCGGCGTTGCAGGTCTCGATGCCGTCGGTGACCACTATGACGGTGGCCTTCTCCTCGGTGTAGCGCAGGCTCTCGGCCGCCATCTTCACCGAATCGGCGATCGGGGTCTTGCCCTTCGGGTTGAGCGATTTCACCGCCGCGGCGATGTCGCCCCGCGTGCCCGGTCCGGGCGCGACGATCTCCTCGATGTCGGAGCAGGCACCCTTCTCGCGGTGACCATAGGCGATCAGGCCGAGATCCAGGGTGTCGGGAAGTGTGACGAGTACGTCGGATAGCGTATCGCGGGCGATCTCGATCTTGGTTCTGCCATCGATCTGGCCCCACATCGACCCCGACGCATCGAGAACGATGATGGCGCGGTCATTGGCCTGCGCCAGGGCGGGGCCGAAAGCTGCGGCCGACGCCGCGATGGCGAGCCCGAGCGCCAGACTGCATGCGGATCTTGCGAACATGAAACTCATCCTTTCATCTTCCACGCGCGCGGAGTGTACCTGATCTTGCGCGGCAGGAAAGAGCGGGTTTGTGCAGGGCCTCACCTCAACCTCCCGCGCAACCGGATCTGCGCAATCTCCCCCCGCGGCGCGGTTCCGGCTCCGGCAAGCCGCCCGCCTGCACGCTTTATGCAAGGATGCAACACCTTGCGAGTGTCGGGACGTTGGCCACCGCCCGCAATCTTGACCGGAGCGCCGCGCGCGCCTATCTCGACTGCATCCGTCGCTCTATGGAGCCTTTATGTTCACTTCGTCCGAGTCCCGCTGAAGGGGCCCTGCGTCCCGCGCGCAAGACGCCGCGCACGGCCCGACAAAAACACCTAACCGCCGGTTCGCCGAGCCGGCAGATGTTTTTGTGCGCTTTTCAAGCGCTCTATCCGGACTTAAGACCATGGACATTTCCCGCACAGAACAGCGGATTCTGCACCTGCTCGCGCAAGGCGGCAGGATCGAACTCATCCGCGATGACACACGGAAGATCGCCGAGATCAAGCTGATCACCCGCGACGGCTGGCTGTTTGGCGGCCTCGATCTCGACACCTTCCGCAAGCTCAAGCGCAAGCGCGCGATCGGCTCGCGCCAGGGCCAGCCCTACCTCGTCACACGGCGCGGGCTGGAACTGGTGAGATCGCAGCTCGACAACCGGTAGCCCGGATCCGGACTGCCTTGGAACGGCGCCAATCGCGCCGTTCCCTTTTTGCCGTGTCTGCCGGGATCACGCATCAACCGGGCGGCGCGAGCATCGCGCGGTTGCCGAAGCTGATGATCACCGTGCCGATGACGACCAGAACAACGGCGCCGCCGAGCGCCCACAGGTCTGCCTCTCCGGTCGAGAAAATCAGCGTGAGCACGGCGGCCGTGACCGGGCTCAGGGACAGAAACCCGGTGACGCTCGCCGGATTGAGCCGCTCGATGGCATGGAACCAGGCGAGGTAGCCGAGCCCCGAGGACACGCCGACGCCTGCGACCAGCGCCCATGTGGAGATCGGCCATGAGGTCACCGGCTGGGACGGAGGAACCATGAGCCAGAGCACCGCCAGCACCGGCAGCGACACCGCAAATGCCCAGATGCTGACGGCGATGGAGCCGTAGCGGGCGACATGGGGGCGGTAGAGCACCGAGCAGAAGGCGATCGACACGGCCGCACCCAGCGTCAGCGCCATGCCGGCGAAATCATTGAGGCTCGCGCGGCTGGCGAGGATGTCGGCGGCGACCAGCCAGGCGACGGCGGCGATGGTGACGATCCCGCCCAGGATCTCCAGCCGGTGATGCGCCCTTCCGCCGACGATGCGGTTGGCGATCAAAGTCACCACGGGGAGACTTGCAAACACAAGCGCCACGCGCGCGCCCGATGTGAGCAGCAGCGCCAGGTTCATCAGGCAGATCATGACGACGATCTGGCCCAGACCCAGGAGCGCGATCGAGATCATGTCGGCGCGTTGCGGCAGCTTGACCGGCGCGGTGACGAAGAACGGCAGCAGCATCAGCGCCGCGCAGCCATAGCGCAGGAACCCCAGCGCCGCCACGCCGGTGTCGCCCACCGCGAGGCTGCTCGCATAGATCGCGCCGCCGACCTGAACGCCGGTGAAGAGAGCTGCGACAATGCCTGTGTTCACAGCTTCAGGCTCCAGTATTGTCCGGTGAGGTCGTGGCCAAAGCTGTGATGGGGTTCCTCGGAGACGAGTTGGAACCCGGCGGCCACATAGATGGCGCGGGCGGCATCGAGACCGGCATTGGTCCACAGCACCAGCTCGCGGTAGCCTTTGGACCGAGCGAAAGATATGGCTTCATGGACCAGTCGCTTGCCGAGGCCCTGCCCCCGCACGCGCGCATCGACATAGAGCAGGCGCAGTTTCGCCGTGCCCGGCTCGGCCTTGACGACGAAGACCGAGCCCACGACCTCGCCCTCACGCTCCGCGATCCTCGCTATTTCCAGCTCCGGATCGAAGTCGCGGATGAAGTAGGCGACAATGCTTGCCACCAGCCCCTCGAATGTCTGGTCCCAGCCATATTCGCGAGCATAGAGCTCGGCTTGCCGCGCCACCACGGTGCCGAGATCCCCCGGTTTGGGCTCGCGCAGGAGGATCTCCGGGGTTGCGGCGGTTCCGCCGAGCAGCGCCTCGATGCGGGCCATGCATGCCACCAGGTCCTGCTGCCGGGGCTCGCTCAGGCCGCCGATCAGGCCGAGGATCTCGGTGCGGGACTTGTCCTCGAGTTCCTTGATGACATCACGCCCCTTGGCAGTCAGCTCTATCCGCAGCCGCTTGGCGTGCGCGGGATCGGGTGTCCTGACGATCAGGTCGAGATCTTCAAGCTGCGCCAGCATCCGGCTCAGATAGCCGGGATTGAGCGACAGCGACGCCGACAGATCGGCGGCGGACAGGTCTTCGCCATGGGCCAGGTCGTACAGCAGGCGCACCTGCACCAGCGGGAGGTCCGAGGCCAGCAGGTCCTCGTTGAGCGCGCCCACCAGCCGGGTGTGAAACCGGTTGAACCGCCGGATCGCGTCGATCCGGCCGAGCAGCCCGGGCTCGATCTCCGTCATGTCCACCACCCCGAAATCTATGTGTTGCCGAAAGCAACATAGATGGCGATTTCAGGATTCACAAGCGGGCGGCGCGGGCGGCAGTCAGGTGTTTTCGCGCAGTCGGAGCGGCTGGAATCCCGGCGACCAGGCCTACCACCAGCGCTTGGGCTCGAACCGGCCGGCCGCCTGTTCGATCACGTGCGCGGTCTTGAACAGGGTTTCCTCGTCGAAGGGGCGGCCGATCAACTGCAGGCCGAGCGGCAGGCCTTTGGGGTCGAGGCCCGCGGGGACGGCAATACCCGGAAGGCCCGCCATGTTGACGGTGACGGTGAAGATGTCATTCAGATACATCTTCACGGGATCGCTTGCGAGATCCTCGTCGCCCACGGCGAAGGCCGAGGACGGGGTGGCGGGCGTGAGGATGGCGTCGACGCCGGCCTCAAAGGCGAGCTCGAAATCGCGCTTGATCAGCGTGCGCACCTTCTGGGCGCGCAGGTAATAGGCGTCGTAATAGCCGGCCGAGAGCACATAGGTGCCGATCATGATGCGGCGCTTGACCTCCTGGCCGAAGCCCGCCGCGCGGGTCTTCTCATACATGTCGGCAATGTCCTTGCCCGGCACGCGCAGACCGTAGCGGACGCCGTCATAGCGGGCGAGGTTGGACGAGGCTTCGGCGGGCGCCACAATGTAATAGGCGGGCAGCGCGTATTTGGTGTGCGGCAGCTCGATGTCGACGATCTCGGCGCCCGCATCCTTGAGCCAGGCGATGCCCTGCTGCCACAGCGCCTCGATCTCGTCGGGCATGCCGTCGACACGGTATTCGCGCGGGATGCCGATCTTGAGCCCCTTGACCGAGCCGCCAAGCGCCGCCTCGTAGTCGGGCACCGGGCGATCGACCGAGGTTGTGTCCCTGGCGTCGACCGAAGCCATGGTTTTGAGCAGGATCGCCGCATCGCGCACGTCGCGGGCGATCGGGCCTGCCTGATCGAGCGAGGAGGCAAAGGCGGCAATGCCCCAGCGCGAGCAGCGGCCATAGGTGGGCTTGATGCCGACCGTGCCGGTGAAGGCCGCCGGCTGGCGGATCGAGCCGCCGGTGTCCGTGGCGGTCGCGCCGGCGCAGAGCCAGGCCGCGACGGCCGCCGCAGAGCCGCCCGACGAGCCGCCGGGCACCAGGTTGGCGTTCGAGCCTTCGGCCCGCCAGGGGTTGATCACCGGGCCGTAATAGGAACTCTCGTTGGAGGAGCCCATGGCGAACTCGTCCATGTTCAGCTTGCCCAGCATCACCGCGCCGTCGGCCCAGAGATTGGCGGTGACGGTGGATTCGTAGCGCGGCTTGAAGCCGTCAAGCACGTGGCTGCAGGCCTGGGTGTGCACGCCCTCGGTGGCGTAGAGATCCTTGATGCCGAGCGGGATGCCCTCGAGCGCGCCGGCGTTTCCGGCCGCCCGGCGGGCGTCGGAGACTTTCGCCATGTCCCGCGCCTTGTCAGCCGTGACCGTGACGTAAGCGTTGAGCGCCGGGTTGGCGGCCTCGATGGCGCCGAGATAGGCCTCGGTCAGCTCGAGGCTGGAGAAGGCGCCCTTGCCCATCTGGTCACGGGCTTCGGCGATGGTCAGACGGATCAGCTCGGTCATGCGGATAACTTCTTTTCAAAAAACCGGGAATAGCCGGAATCGGGATAATCGAGAACGGCGCCACATTCGGTGAAGCCATGATTTTCATAGAGCCGGACGGCGGCGGCGAGCCCATCGCCGACGCCCGTCTCCAGCACCAGCCGCTCGATGCCGAGCGCGCGGGCCCGGTCGCAGATGGCGTCGAGCAGAACCGAGCCGATGCGCTGGCCGCGCGCCGCGGGCACGGTGAACATGCGCTTGACCTCGCCGGTGCGTGCGCCCGCATCCACGCCGACGTCCTTGAGCGCGCCCAGGCCCACGGCCTCGCCTGCATCGGTGCGCGCGACGAACACGGTGGTGTCGGCGCCCGCCATCTCCTCGAGGTTCAGGCCGAAATGGAACTCGGCCGGCGCGAGCGGCACGAGATAGGCGTCGAGCGCCTCGACCAGCCCCCTCACCTCATCCTGCAACGGCGATTCAATGGCGACCGAGACAGCCATGGCCTATTCGACCACCTTCGGGACGACGAAGAAATTGTCGGTGCTGTCGGGCGCATTGGCGACGATGTCTTCCGCCTTGGCGCCGTCGGTGACGACATCGGTGCGCTTCTTCATCGCCATCGGCGTGACCGAGGTCATCGGCTCGACGCCCTCGACATCGACTTCGGAAAGCTGTTCGACAAAGCCCAGGATGGCGTTGAGTTCACCTTCCATGCGCGCCGCATCCTCCTCGGTGACCGCAATGCGGGCCAGGTGCGCAACACGTTTGACGGTGGCAAGATCTACGGACATCGGGTCCTCGCGGGGTCATGTGAACAGGGTTGCCCCGCTATAGCGGCGAGCGGCAGGCCGCGCAACTGCGGGGCCTTGTTTTGTAGCGGACCGAGGGCTGCAACGCCCTCAGACAGTCACGCTCTCCCCGGATTTGGGCACGGCCACGTTCTTCGCGTCATCCTCCATCGCCTCAAGGAACGCGTCGGCGGTCTGGTCGATGATCGGGAAGGTGCCGTAGTGACAGGGGATGACCTTGGCGAAGGAGAAGAACCTGCGGCAGGCTAGCGCCGCCACGGCACCGCCCATGGTGAAGCGGTCGCCGATGGGCACGATGCCG
The DNA here is from genome assembly GCF_030682515.1 of Hoeflea sp. Classification (GTDB taxonomy): domain Bacteria; phylum Pseudomonadota; class Alphaproteobacteria; order Rhizobiales; family Rhizobiaceae; genus Hoeflea. The sequence goes on from NZ_JAUXOD010000048.1 coordinate 40,403, forward strand.
ATTTCGGGGCGATGCAGCTCGTTGATCAGCGCCATGTCGGAGAAGATGTCGGTGTCGCCCATGTGCAGGAGCCCGGGCTCGTCCTCGAAATGCAGCATCAGGCCGTTGGCGTTGCCGAGCGAGTGCGACACGCCGTCGGAGGTGATGCTGGCCGAGGAATGCAGCGCGTTGACGAAGGTGGCGGAAAACCCGTCCATCGCCACGGTGCCGCCGGTGTTGCCCTGTTCGATCCGGTCGAGGCCGTGATGGTGGCCCAGCCAGGCGGCGAGATCGGCATTGGCGAGCACGGTAGCCCCGGTCTCCTTGGCGATCACGCCGGTGTCGCCGACATGGTCGCCATGGCCATGGGTGAGCAGGATATGGGTCACGCCCTTGACCGCGTCCTTGCGGTCATTGCCCTTGAAGCCTGGGTTTCCGGTCAGGAACGGATCGATCAGGATGACGGATTTGGCGGTTTCGAGCCGAAATGCGGAGTGGCCGAGCCAGGTGATTTTCACGGATTTGTCTCCCTTTGATGCTTTCGTCCGATCCTAGCGGATCACACCCGACCTCCGCAATGGAGGCGCAGGCCGCCCGTGTTGCACCCGCCGCCCGGGTGGGCTATGCGACATCGTCCGCGCGCACCGGTTGTTCACAGCCTTTGCGCGCCGTGCGTCCCACCCATTCCAGCGAGGCATCCATGGCCGACGACGATTATGTCTATGACGAAGTCACCGGCGAATGGCGCCCGGCCTCCGAGATGGCCGCGGAAGCCGCCAAGGCGAGCGTGGTGGTCGATTCGGCCGGCACCGTGCTTGCCGACGGGGATTCGGTGACGCTGATCAAGGATCTCAAGGTCAAGGGCGCGGGCCAGACGCTCAAGCAAGGCACCGTGATCAAGTCGATCCGGCTCACCGACAATCCCGAGGAAATCGATTGCCGGCACGACGCCATCAAGGGTCTGGTGCTGCGCACGGAATTCGTCCGCAAACGATAGGGAATAACCCCATGGCCGTCATCACCATGGAAGAGCTGGCCGCCCGCATCGCGCCGGGCCAGACCATCGCAGGGATCGATCTGGGCACCGAGACCATCGGGCTCGCGGTGTCGGATCTGTCGCTCAGCCTCGCCTCGCCGCGGCCGATGATCAAGCGCAGGAAATTCACGCTCGACGCGCAGGTGCTCATCGAGGCGCTCGCGCGCGACAATGCGCGCGCGGCGGTGATCGGCCTGCCGGTCAACATGGACGGATCTGAAGGACCGCGCGCCCAGGCCACCCGCGCTTTCGTGCGCACCATGGCCGAGAAATCCGACCTGCCGTTCGTCTTCTGGGACGAGCGGCTGTCGACGGTGGCCGCAGAGCGGGCGCTGATCGAGATGGATGTGTCGCGCAAGAAGCGCAAGGGCCGGATCGATTCGGCCGCCGCCAGCTTCATCCTGCAGGGCGCGCTCGACCGGCTTGCGGGCCTTCGCACTGCCGCCAGGGCCGCGCCTCAGGACATCCGCGAGTAGTCAGCATCCCGCGACGATGCGCTGGCGATGGGAACATCGCGCTCCTCGGTCCAGCCGAACATCCTGCGGATGGAGGCCCAGATCTGCTTGCGGCGGCGCTTGATGACGATGAAGCCCAGCACCAGAAACGTGTCGAGAATGATCGCCTTGAGCACCAGCGGCGGGATCGATTCGGGCGGAATGCCGAGCAGATTGCCGTAGATGGTGAAGACCAGGTCATGCAGGTCGCGGGTCAGGATGTGGAAGCCGAAATTGATGTCGTAGAACGACAGGCCGTACCAGCTGCCAAGCAGGACGATGGGAATGATCCAGAGGATGAGGAACATCTTCATGGGGTCACTCCCCGCCGGGACAGGGAGGCGAGCTGCGCACTGAAGGCGGCATGGCTGGCGGCGTGATCGGCGATGACGCTGTCAAGCAGGGAAACGCCGTCGTCCTCCGCGTGGTCCGTTGCAATCTCCGCCGGGGCGACCGGCATGGCGGTCAGCAGCATTCCGCCGAGGGCTGCGAGTTGAAGCGCGAGCAGCGCACCCGCCTCGCCGCCTGCCAGCGACACGGTCACGATCAGCCCGGCAGCAAGCGCAACGCAGGCTGCTGCACCTTCGGCCAGGGGCCGGGCTTCGCGCTGTTCCGGCGCCTCGCCCAGCACCGAAAACAGCAGCGCGAAGAGCGCAAGTCCCGCTGCGGCGATGTTCAATCCGGCCATGATCCCGAAGACGACGCTGCTTGCCACAGGCGAGAAGCCGATGGCCTCCATCGCGGCGATCGCGGCGTTAACCAGTCCGCTGCCTGCGAAAAGGGTGAGGCCCGCAAGCTCCACCCCGCCCTGCGGCGCAAAGGTCAGCATCAACGCGAGAAGCGACAGAAAACTTATCCAGAACAACATGATAGCTGTATAAAACAATCGGCTTGAAATCATTTCGCTTCCGTCGGCCCGGGCCGGGTCCTGTCTCGTGGTCCCGACAGCATGACCGCGCGCATCAGACGACGCAATGTAAACCATTTGTTAAGGTTAACGCCGGGATTGCCCAAAGGGTGTGGGCCGCCTATGACCGTTGCAACGACCCGCCAATCTGGGCGGTTTCCAGTCCCCAGTCCCCAGTCCCCTTGTCCCCTTGCCCCCTGCCCCGCCCTTGCCATGATCCCCATCTTCGAAAGCATCCTGCCGATTTTTCTCATCGTGCTTCTGGGCGTGGCGCTCAAGCGCGTGCCGTTCATCGACCAGAGCGTCTGGCCGGGGCTGGAGACGCTCGGCTATTATCTGTTCTTCCCCGCACTGCTGTTTCTGACGCTCGCCACGGCCGATTTTTCGAGCCTCGAACTGGGCACCGTGTCGCTGGTGGCGCTGCTTGCGGTGATGGTCATGGCCGGCCTGACGCTCGCGCTTCATCCGCTCGCCCGCGCTGCAGAGATGACCAATGCGCGCTACACCTCTCTGTTCCAGACCTCGACGCGATGGAACGCCTTTGTCGCGCTTGCCATTGCCGAGCGGCTGTCGGGCGCCACGGGGCTTGCCATCGTCGCGCTGGTGATGGCCGTCATCATCATCCCGATCAACCTTATCAATGTGAGCGTGCTCGTCTGGTATGGAACCGGCGTTCGCAGCATCTCCATGCTCGTCAAGCGAACCGCCGGCAACCCGCTGATCATCGCTTGCGTGGCAGGTCTCCTGGTCAACGCCCTGCCCTTCGCGATCTACCCGCCGCTTGAACAGGCCATGGACCTGATCGCCCGCGCCTCGCTCGGGCTCAACCTGCTGATGGTCGGCGCCGGCCTGATCCTCAATGATGCGCTGCGCCCCGGCCCTGCAGTGCTTTCGGGCACCGTGCTCAAGCTGATCATCTATCCGATGGTCATGACCGGCCTGGCGCTCGTCTTCGGCCTCAGCGGCGAGTCCGCGCTCATCCTGGTGCTGTGCGCCTCGGTTCCCACGGCGATGAACGGCTATGTGCTGGCCCGGCAGATGGGCGGCGACACGCGGCTCTACGCGGCGACAGCCACCGTGCAAACGGCCGCCTCGTTCCTCACCATCCCCGCCGTCTTGTGGGCGGCCGCGGCCGTCCTTGGCTGATCAGCTCACCGGCGGATAGAGCAGGTCGACGATCTGGCGGGCGTCGAAACGGGCGTCGAGCATGCCGTAGGTCGAGCGCCAGGCGCCGCCGAGCCGTGTCTCGACAAAGGCTTCGGCCACGTGCCCGGCCCCGAGCCGGGTGAGTTCGGCTGCGGCCGAGGCCAGCGCCAGCTGTTCGGTGAGCATCCGTGCCGCGCCCTCGTCGCGCTCGGCCACCGCCATGCAAGCCCTCAGCACATCGACCGTGCGCGGGCCGGCGGCGCCGAGATCGGTGTTGATGCTGTTCAGCGCCACATCGCACAGGTCGCGACCGCGGGTGAGCACCCTGAGCACATCAAGCGCCATGACATTGCCCGAACCTTCCCAGATCGCGTTGACCGGCGCCTCGCGGTAATGCCTTGCCACCGCGCGCTCCTCGACATAGCCGTTGCCGCCCATGCACTCCATCACCTCGTAGATGACCGAAGGGGCGATCTTGCAGGCCCAGTACTTGACCACCGGCGTCAGCAGCCGGGCGATGGCGGCTTCGGCAGGGTTGTCCCGGGCATTGTCGAAGGCGCGGGCAAGCCGCATCGACAGCGCCGTGGCCGCCGCGGTGTCGAGCGCGAGGTCGGCCAGCACGCGGATCATCAGCGGCTGGTCGATCAGCAACTCGCCGAAGACGCGGCGATGGCGGCAATGATGCACCGCTTCGGCCAGGCTCGCGCGCATCATGCCGGCAGAGGCCAGCGCGCAGTCGAGCCTTGTGAGCGTCACCATGTCGAGAATGGTGCGGATGCCCTCGCCTTCGCCGCCGAGCAGGAAGCCGAAGGTGTTTTCGAACTCGACCTCGGAGGAGGCGTTGGAGCGGTTGCCGAGCTTGTCCTTCAGGCGCTGCAGCCGCAATCCGTTGAGACTGCCGTCTTCGAGAATGCGCGGCACCAGGAAGCAGCTGAGTTCGTCGCCCACCCCCTTTCCGGTCTGGGCGAGCATGACAAAGGCGTCCGACATCGGCGCGGACAGGAACCATTTGTGCCCCGAGAGCCGGTAGACGCCTTCGCCGGCGCGCACAGCCGCACTCTGATTGGCGCGCACATCGGTGCCGCCCTGCTTTTCGGTCATGCCCATGC
>NZ_JAUXOD010000055.1 GCF_030682515.1 Hoeflea sp.
ACCTTGGAGTGCCGGACACGACCAAATCACGTTGCGGTGACAGGCTCAAGCCTGAACCGCTCCGACGCTGCGGAGCGGTCTCCCGACGGGCGCAAGCATCTCGGCCGGCGGCTGCACCACGAGACGAAAAAGCCCGCCGGACCAGGGTCCGGCGGGCTGTGGGATGGCTGACGCGATGGCTCAGGCAGCCAGGTCGCGCAGCACGGTCTGCAGGATGCCGCCATTCTTGAGGTAGTCGAGCTCGTCGAGCGTGTCGACACGGCAGATGATCGGAACGTCCTTGACCGAGCCGTCGGCGAAGCTGACGCGGGCGATCTTTCGCTCGCGCGGCTGGATGTTGGTCAGCCCCTCGATGGTGACGGTCTCGTCGCCCTTCAGCCCGAGGCTCTCCCAGCTGGTGCCGTCCTCGAAGACGAAGGGGATCACGCCCATGCCGACGAGGTTGGAGCGGTGGATGCGCTCGTAGGACTGGGCGATGACGGCGCGGACGCCCAGGAGGTTGGTGCCCTTGGCGGCCCAGTCGCGCGACGAGCCGTTGCCGTATTCGACGCCGGCGAAAATCACCAGCGGCACGCCTTCGGCCTTGTATTGCATGGCGGCGTCGAAGATCGACACTTCCTCGCGGGACGGATAGTGGAAGGTGTAGCCGCCTTCGCGTCCGTTGGGTCCCAGCATGTGGTTGCGCAGCCGGATGTTGGCGAAAGTGCCGCGCATCATGACTTCATGGTTGCCGCGGCGCGTGCCGTACTGGTTGAAGTCGGCCACGCCCACGCCATGATCCATCAGGTAGGCGCCTGCCGGCGACTGGGCCTTGATCGAGCCCGCGGGCGAGATGTGGTCGGTGGTGATCTTGTCACCGAACAGGCCCAGGATGCGGGCGCCCTCGATGTCGGAGATGCCCGCGCCGGTCTTGCCCATGCCTTCGAAATAGGGCGGGTTCTGCACATAGGTCGACTGGTCGTCCCAGGCATAGGTCTGGCTTTCCGGCGCCTCGACCGCCTGCCAGTTCGCATCACCCTTGAACACGTCGGCATATTTGGCGGCGTAGAGTTCGCGGGTGACATATTTCATGATGAAGTCCTGGATCTCCTGGGAGGAGGGCCAGATGTCCTTGAGGTAGACCGGATTGCCGTCTCGGTCCTCGCCAAGCGGCTCCGTGGTGAGGTCCTTCTGCACCGAGCCTGCCAAGGCATAGGCCACCACCAGCGGCGGAGAGGCCAGGTAGTTGGCCTGCACGTCAGGCGAGATGCGGCCTTCGAAGTTGCGGTTGCCCGACAGAACGCCGGCGGCGATCAGGCCCTTGTCGTTGATGGTCTTCGACACGGGTGCGGGCAGCGGGCCGGAATTGCCGATGCAGGTGGTGCAGCCGAAGCCCACCAGGTTGAAGCCGAGCTTGTCGAGATCGTCCTGCAGGCCCGACTTCGCCAGATATTCCGCCACCACCTGGCTGCCGGGGGCGAGCGAGGTCTTGACCCAAGGCTTGGTCTTGAGGCCGCGGGCGACCGCGTTGCGGGCGAGCAGGCCGGCGCCGATCAGCACGCTCGGGTTCGAAGTGTTGGTGCAGGAGGTGATGGCGGCAATCGCCACGTCGCCATGGCCGAGATCATAGTCCTCTCCCTCGACCGCGTAGCGGGTGGTGAGCTGGCCGGGCTTCTTGTACTCGTCCTCAAGCGACTTGGCGAAGCCCGCGGCGATGCCTTCGAGCGCAATGCGGCCCTCGGGGCGCTTCGGACCCGCCATCGACGGCACGACGGTGGAGAGGTCGAGATCGAGCGTGTCGGTGAACACCGGATCGGCGGCGCTGGTGTCGCGCCACATGCCCTGCGCCTTGGAATAGGCTTCGACCAACTTGATGCGGCTCTCCTCGCGGCCCGACATGGTGAGGTACTTGATGGTCTCGCCGTCGACCGGGAAGAAGCCGCAGGTGGCGCCATATTCGGGGCCCATGTTGCCGATGGTGGCGCGGTCGGCGAGTGTCATCGAATCGAGGCCGGGGCCGTAGAACTCGACGAACTTGGAGACCACGCCCTTCTTGCGCAGCATCTGAACGACGGTCAGCACCAGGTCGGTGGCGGTGACGCCTTCCTTGAGCGCGCCGGTCAGGCGGAAGCCGATGACCTCGGGCAGCAGCATGGAGATCGGCTGGCCGAGCATCGCCGCTTCCGCCTCGATGCCGCCCACGCCCCAGCCGAGCACGCCCAGGCCGTTGATCATGGTGGTGTGGCTGTCGGTGCCGACGCAGGTGTCGGGATAGGCGGTGATTTCGCCGTCTTCTTCCTTCGTCCAGACGGTCTGGCCCAGATATTCGAGATTGACCTGGTGGCAGATGCCGGTGCCGGGGGGCACGACCCGGAAATTCTTGAAGGCCTGCTGGCCCCACTTGAGGAAGCGGTAGCGCTCGCCGTTGCGCTCGTATTCGTGCTCGACATTGCGCGCCAGCGCGGTGGCGGTGCCGAATTCGTCGACGATGACCGAGTGGTCGATGACCAGGTCGACCGGCACCAGCGGGTTGATCTTCTGCGGGTCGCCGCCGAGCGCCACCATGGCGTCGCGCATGGCGGCCAGATCGACGACCGCGGGAACGCCGGTGAAATCCTGCATCAGCACGCGCGCCGGGCGATAGGCGATCTCGGCCTCGGCCTTGCCCTTGTTGGTGAGCCAGGCCACGACCGAGAGGATGTCATCCTTCTTGACGGTCCGGCCGTCTTCGTTGCGCAGGAGGTTCTCGAGAATCACCTTCATCGAGAAGGGCAGCGTCGAGACGCCGGCGAGGCCGTTCTTCTCGGCCTCCACGAGGCTGTAATAAACATAGTCCGTGCCCTCGACATTGAGAACGGAACGGCATTTGAAGCTGTCGAGTGAATTGGCCACAGGCAACCCGCTTTCATCAGTTCAGCCGAGGTTTCAAGGCGAACACCTTACACGCTCGAGCGTGGAGAAGGATGCGGGTACGGTCATTTCCGCTGTCCGCCCGTGACGCGGGGGGCGTCATGTTCGGCGCTTTAAGGAAATCACGCCGACCGCTGGCGTGGTTGCGGGGGTTATAGATAATTTCGTAAGAACGTGCCAGATCAACCAATGGCTGATTTGTCATTTTTTTGGGCGGTATCTATTGGACCGGGCCGCCGCCGTCACCGGCGGGTCGAAGCGGGGATTGGATGCAGGCGGTAGCCACGAAACTCACGGGACGGCGCGGCGACAGCCTGCTGTTCGAGGATGTCTCCTTTTCGCTGCAACGCGGCCAGGCGCTGGTCGTCACCGGCCCCAACGGGGCGGGCAAGTCCACCCTGCTGAGGATGCTGGCGGGCCTGCTGCCGGCCGAGTCGGGCACATTCGTGCTTTCCGGCGACGACGGGGTCGCGGTGCCGGTGGCAGAGTTCGCCCACTATCTCGGCCATCGCAACGCCATGAAGCGCGAGCTCAGGGTCTCAGAGAATCTCGGCTTCTGGAAAGACTTCCAGAGATCCGAAGCGGCCGAGGGCCTGTCGATCGATGCGGCGATCGAAGCCGTCGAGCTCGGCGGCGTGGCGCATCTGCCCTTCGGCTATCTCTCGGCCGGCCAGCAGCGGCGGATTGCTCTGGCGCGGCTCCTGGTCGTTTCCCGGCCCCTGTGGCTGCTTGACGAGCCCACCGCGGCGCTCGACAGGCGCTCCGACCAGCTGTTTGCCGCTCTCGTCCGGGATCACCTGGCCCAGGGCGGGATGGCGATTGCCGCCACGCACCAGCCGCTGGGGCTCGACGACACCCGCTCGCTCGTGCTTGCGGGCCGTCACCGGGCGGCCTCCGGATCGGTGGAGTCCTGGTCATGATGGCACTGCTCAAGCGCGACCTTGCGATCGCCACCCGCTCGGGCGGGGCGGCGATGCTGGGTGTCCTGTTCTTCCTCGCCGTGGTGGCGGTCATTCCCTTCGGCATCGGACCGGATCTCAATCTTCTGTCGCGGATCGGCCCGGCGATCCTGTGGATCGGCGCGCTGCTCGCCTCGCTCTTGGGCCTCGACCGGCTGTTCCAGGCCGACCGCGAGGACGGCTCGCTCGACATGCTGGTGATGCAGGACTGGTTCGGGCTGGTGGCCACCGTGTTCGTCAAGAGCCTCGCCCACTGGCTCGCGACCGGCCTGCCGCTGGTGCTGGCGGCACCGCTGCTGGGACTGCTCATGAACATGACCGCGCTGTCGACGGGCGCAGTGATGCTGACGCTGCTCGCCGGCACGCCTGCAATCTCCTTCATCGGCGCGGTGGGGGCGGCGATTGCCGTCGCCCTGCCGCGCGGCGGGTTGCTGGTCTCGATCCTGGTGCTGCCGCTCGCGATCCCGATCCTGATCTTCGGCGTCAGCGCATCTTACGCGGCGGTGACCGATCCCGATCCGTTTCTTCCGCCGTTCATGATCCTGTCGGCGATCACGCTGTTTTTCGCAGCGCTCGGCCCGGTCGCCGCTGCGGCCGCGCTCAAGGGAGCGTCCGATTGACACATCCGCTCGCCGCGCCAGTTTGATCTGGCGCATTGAATCCCCCCGCGTCCCGCACTACAAAAAAGACCATGAGTGACACCACCGCATCCCAGGGCTGGTTTACCAGCCTCGCCAATCCGACCCGGTTTCTCGCCCTGTCCGGGCGGGTGCTCCCCTATCTTGCGGCCGCGGCGGTGATCACATCGGTGATCGGCCTCTACATGTCGTTCACTGCGCCGGAGGATTACCAGCAGGGCATCACCGTCCGGATCATGTTCATCCATGTGCCGGCCGCCTGGCTCGCCATGATGTGCTATTCGGTGATGGCGGTGGCCTCGATCGGCACGCTGGTGTGGCGTCATCCGCTGGCCGATGTCGCCGCCAAGTCGGCGCTGCCCATCGGCGCAGCCTTCACCTTCCTGTCGCTGCTCACCGGCTCGCTCTGGGGCCGGCCGATGTGGGGCACCTGGTGGGTGTGGGACGCGCGGCTCACCTCGGTGTTCGTGCTGCTCCTGATGTATCTCGGGCTGATGGCGCTGCACAAGGCGATGGACGATCCGGCCCGCGCAGCCCGCCCCGCCGCGGTGCTGACGCTGGTGGGCTTCATCAACATCCCGATCATCAAGTTCTCGGTCGACTGGTGGAACACGCTGCACCAGCCGGCGAGCGTGATCCGGCTCGATGGTCCGACCATCCATGCCTCCATGCTCTATCCGCTGCTGGTCATGGCCATCGCCTACACGCTGATCTTCTTCACGCTGCACTTCATGGCGATGCGCAACGAGATCTGGCGGCGGCGGGTGGCCGCGATGCGGCGCCAGGCGGCGCAGTCGATCGGCGGGGAGACCCGGCCATGATGAGCCACGAAGACTTTGTCTTTCTCTCCTATGCGGCCACGGCCGTGACGCTGCTGGGCCTTCTGCTGCTGACTGTTGCCGACGGCCGCGCCCGCAAGCGCGAGCTGGCCGAGCTCGAGGCGCAAGGGGTGCGGCGGCGCTCGCAGGCGCCCGGCGGGCCGCGCCCATGAGTTCCCTGCCTGACGAGGCGCCTCCGCCCGCCAGCCGGCGGCGGCTGCTGATCGCCTTCCTGCCGCTCGTGCTGTTCATCGCGCTGGCGGGCGTGTTTCTCTATCAGCTCGGCTCGGGCAATGATGCGAGCAAGATCCCCTCGGTGCTGATCGGCGCCAAGGCCCCGTCGCTCGATCTCGCGCCGCTCGAGGGACTGACGGCGGACGGCGCGCCGGTGCCGGCGCTCAACGATGCGGCGATCGCAGGCCGGCTGTCGCTCGTCAATGTCTGGGCGTCCTGGTGCGTGCCCTGCCGGCAGGAACACCCGATCCTGCTCGAGCTGGCCCGCGATCCGCGGATCGTGCTGGTCGGCATCAACTACAAGGACAAGACCGAAAACGCGGTCAGGTTCCTCGATGAACTCGGCAATCCCTTCGCCGCCGTCGGCATCGACCCGAACGGCAAGGCGGCAATCGACTGGGGCGTCTACGGCGTCCCCGAGACCTATCTCGTGGCCCCCGACGGGGAAATCCTGTTCAAGCAGATCGGCCCGTTCACGGTGGACGCGTTGCGCGACAAGCTGCTGCCGGAAATCGAGAAGGCGTTGACGCCGGGCGCGTGACGCAGAATCTGCGTCGCGGTCGCGCGCAGGCCTCGCCGTGCCGGATGCGGGGCTCTATATTGCGTCCATGATCACACCCAAAGCCTTCCACCGCCTGGTTCCCGACGGCGACACCCATGAACGCGACGTCTGCGCTACCTGCGGTTTCGTCAATTACCAGAACCCGCGCATCGTCGTGGGATCGGTGGTCCGGCACGCGGGCAAGGTGCTGCTGTGCCGCCGGGCGATCGAGCCCCGCCGCGGCTTCTGGACCGTGCCTGCTGGCTATCTTGAGTTGGGTGAGACGCCCGAGGACGGCGCAAGGCGCGAGGCGCGCGAGGAGGCGCTGGCGCAGCTCAAGCTCGGCGAACTGCTCGCGGTCTATTCGGTGCCGCATCTGAGCCAGGTGCAGCTCATCTGGCGCGCCGAGCTTATGGATCCGGGCACGGGTGCGGCGCTCTACGGCGTCGGCGAAGAGAGCCTCGAAGTGGCGCTGTTCGACTGGGACAAGCTGCCAACCGACGAGATCGCCTTCCCCACCGTGCACTGGATGCTCGCCCACGAGCGCCAGGTGATGGCGAAGGGCTATTCCGGGCCATTCGCCAATCCGGCTTGAGGCAGCCTGCTCCTCTCTCCGGAACGGATGATGGTAGTGCGGGCGACGTTGTTGCTTGCCGTGGCGGACATGCCGCTCCGGCATCCGCAGATCGTCCGGGTGAAGACAGGAAGCCCTGCCAAGGAGTCCTGGGGCCTCGGGGCGAAGTGCTGGACTAAGCCGCACGCCAACCATATGGTTGCGGCCGGGAGCCGCCCGCGCTGGCGATTGTTCAGTGATTTCTTGAACGCGGCACAAGCGCGAGGACGCCATGATACCGACGACGATTGCGGGAAGTCTGCCGAAACCGAGCTGGCTGGCCGAGCCAGAGAAGCTTTGGGCCGGATGGCGCCTTGAAGGCGAGCAGTTGATCGAGGGGCAGCAGGATGCCGCCTTGTGCTGGCTGAAAATCCAGGACGAGGCCGGAATAGACATCCAGTGCGATGGCGAGCAGTTCCGCAAGCACTTTGTCCATGGTTTTCTGGAGGAGATCGAAGGTATCGACTGGAGCCTGATGACCACTATGGGCATCCGCGACAATCGCTATGAGGCCTCGGTGCCGACTGTCACGTCTGCGGTGAAACGCAGGAAATCGGTGCATGGCGACAGCGTGAGATTCCTCCGTCCGCACGCGAAGAAGCAACTGAAATTCACCCTGCCGGGGCCAATGACCATTTGCGACACGATTGCCGACAGGCACTACGGCGAACGGGCCAGGATGGCGATGGCGTTCGCCGCATTGCTGAATGAGGAAGCGCTGGAGCTGGAAGCGCTGGGTGTCGATGTCATCCAGTTCGACGAACCGGCCTTCAACGCCTTCATGCATCTTGTGCCCGAATGGGGTGTCGATTGCCTGCACCGGGCGATTGAAGGCCTCAAATGCAAGACCGCTGTTCACATCTGCTATGGCTATGGCATCAAGCAGAACATGGACTGGAAGAACACGCTTGGCAGTGAATGGCGGCAGTACGAGGAGTTCTTCCCGGCGCTGAATGCCAGCAGGATCGACCAAGTCTCTCTGGAGTGCGCCGATTCCCGCGTTCCGTTGTCCGTCATGTCCGCCCTCAAGGACAAGGAAGTCCTGGTCGGCGCGATCAATGTGGCGAGCAACGAGGTCGAGACGCCTGAAAAAGTGGCGGCAACCCTGCGCGCGGCGTTGGAATTCGTCGACGCCGAACGGCTGATCGCCTGCACCAACTGCGGCATGGCGCCCCTGTCCCGCAAGGTGGCCGAGGGAAAACTGCACGCCTTGGGCGCTGGTGCCGAGATCATCCGGAAAGAGCTGGCTGGCCGATAGCGCCTGTGATCTTCAGAGCATCGTCCGGTTGACAGCGACTGGTTTCCCGGAGCTTGAAGGCGATCCGGAAGCCGGTGGAGAAATTGCGCCAGATCACCTTGTTGACCACGGCGATCACAGCCACTCGCGCTCCGCCCCAAAAACACTTAGCAATATGGCAAACTATCCCTTGACAGCAGCGCGCCATCTCGATAGTTAGCTGTATGGCTAAGCATGACACCCAACTCTCCGACCTGTTCCACGCGCTGGCGGACCCGACGCGACGGCAGATCCTGACGCGGCTGGCGCAGGGGCCGGCGCCGGTCACCGAGCTTGCCGGCCCGACCGGGCTCCGGCTGCCCACGGTGATGCGGCATCTTTCGGTGCTGGAAGAGGCGGGGCTGATCGCGACATCCAAGGACGGGCGCGTGCGCACCTGCGCCATCGTGCCCGAGGCGCTCACCCCGATGCAGGCGTGGCTCGCCGAGCAGCGCAGCATCTGGGAAGCCCGCCTCGACCGGCTGGATGCCTATGTGATGACTTTGATGAAGGAGCGAGACACATGACACTTGAGCTGGATCCGGCGACGGACCTGAGTTTCACCCGCACGCTGGCGGTGCCGCGGCGGCTGGTATGGGAATGCTGGACGCGGCCCGAGCACATCCCGCATTTCTTCATTCCCGCACCGCACAAGGTGACCGCGGTCGACATCGACCTCAGGGTCGGCGGGCGGTTCAACACCACCTTCGACGTCGAAGGCACCATCATGGACAATCACGGCGTCTATCTCGAGGTGGTGCCCGAGGAGAAGCTGGTGTTCACCGACGCCTATACGGAAGGCTGGAAACCCGCGCCCGAGCCGTTCATGACCGCGATCCTGCTGCTGGCCGACACGCCGGGCGGCGGCACACGCTACACGGCGATCGCCCGGCATCGCAGTCCCGAAAGCCGGACCTCGCACGAGGCAATGGGGTTCTTTGACGGTTGGGGCACGGTGGTCACCCAGCTCGAGGCCTATGCGAAGGGACTGGCGCGATGAGCACAGGTTTTGCAACGCTCAGCTTCGAGCGCTGGGTGGAGGCCCCCGTGACCACGCTGTGGCAGGCCTGGACCGCGCCCGCCGCGCGGGCGGTCTGGGCATCCCCCGCACCTTCCGTGACGGTCGAGTTCCTCGAGGCCGATACAAGCGTCGGCGGACGCGAGATCTCGCTGTGCAAGGTGGACGGCCAGCCCGACACGCGCTGCGAGGCAGGCTGGCTGGTGCTGCAGCCCGGCGCCTTGAGCGTCAACACCGAGGTGCTCTCCTCGGAAGGCGTGACGCAATCGGCGGCGCTGGTGACGGCCCATTTCTCCGGCACGGATCACGAGAGCACGATTGCCTTGACCGTGCAGCTGTCCTCGCTCGCCCATGACATGGAGGAGGGCTACCGCCAGGGATTTTCCGCCGGGCTGGACAATCTGGCCGGGGTGGCCGAGCGCACGATGGTTCTGAGCCGCATCATCGCCGCACCGCGCGATCTCGTCTGGGGCGCCTGGCTCAATCCGGGGTCCCTGCCGCAATGGTGGGGCCCGGACGGGTTTTCCTGCCGGACGCAGCGGATCGATCTGCGCGCCGGCGGCGAATGGGTGTTCGACATGATCGGCCCCGATGGCACGGTCTATCCCAACCATCATCTCTACAGGGAGGTCAGGGCCGGGAACCGGATCGGCTACACGCTGTTATGGGGCGAGAACGGGCCCAGGCATGCCGATGCCTGGGTGCTGTTCGAGGACGAGGACGGGGCCACCCGGGTCACCCTCGGCATGGTGTTCACCACAAGCTCCGAATACGAGACCGCCAGGGGCTTCGGGGCGGTGGAACTGGGCCTGCAAACGCTGGGCAAGCTCGCCCGCTTCGTCGGCGCCCCGTGACCCCTAGCCCTTTGCCGCGTCTTCTTCCACCGGCAGTGCATGGCGCTGCATCAGCGGCAATTGCATGATGGTGAAGATGATCGACAGCGGCATGTTGCCCCAGACCTTGAACGCGATCCAGAAGTCGGTGGAGAAATTGCGCCAGATGAACTCGTTGACCACCGCCATCAGCAGGAAATAGAGGCCCCATCGCATGGTCAGGATGCGCCAGCCCTCGGCGTCGAGCCGGAAGGCCGAATCGAACACATAGCCCAGGAAGGACTTTTTGAAGAGCAGGCCGCCGAGCAGGATCACACCGAACATGGTGTTGATGATGGTGGGCTTGACCTTGATGAAGATCTCGTCCTGCAGCCACAGGGTGAGCGCGCCGAAGACCAGCACGATGACGCCCGACAACAGCGGCATGATCGGCAGGGTGCGGGTCAGCATCCACGAGACTGAGAGCGCCAAGGCCGTGGCGATCATAAAGCAGGCGGTGCCGACAAAGATCGGACCGCCGATATCGGCCAGGAACGGCACCTGTTCGGCAATCCAGGCGCCGCGCGAATTGGCGAAGAAGAACACGATCAGCGGACCCAGTTCGAGCACCAGCTTGAGCAGCGGGTTCATGCGCTTGCGGGCGGGATCGTTGGGATCGGGCTCGAAGATGTGCAGTTCGGGCTCCGCGGCTGCGGCATCGGTCGACTTGCGGTCGGTCATTTCGGCTCTCCAGCGATGGCCGAGGCGAAATCGGCCGCCTCAAAGGGTTCGAGATCATCGATACCTTCGCCGACGCCGACGAAGTAGACCGGTAATTTGTGCCTGGCGGCGATGGCGACAAGGATGCCGCCGCGCGCGGTGCCGTCGAGCTTGGTCATCACCAGACCGTTGACGCCCGCGACATTCTTGAAGATCTCGACCTGGTTCAGTGCATTCTGCCCGGTGGTGGCGTCGAGCGTCTGCAGCACCGTGTGCGGCGCGTCCGGGTCGAGCTTGCCGATGACGCGGACCACCTTGGCGAGCTCGTCCATCAGCTCGGTACGGTTCTGCAGCCGTCCGGCGGTGTCGATGATCAGCACGTCGGCACCGTCGACGCGGGCGGTCTCGAAGGCCTCGTAGGCAAGGCCCGCGGCGTCGGCGCCGATCCTGGTCGAGACCACCTTTGAGCCGGTGCGCTCGCCCCAGATCTTCAACTGCTCGATGGCGGCCGCACGGAACGTGTCGCCAGCCGCGAGCGTCACCTTGAGCCCGCCCGCGCTCAGCTTGGCGGCGAGCTTGCCGATGGTGGTGGTCTTGCCGGTCCCGTTGACGCCGACCACCAGGATCACATGCGGCTTGTGGCTCAGATCGAGCTCCAGGGGCCTCGCCACGGGCGCCAGCACTTTTGTGATCTCGCCCGCCATCACCTTCTGCACGTCGGCCGGCGAAATGTCCTTGCCGTAGCGGCTCGCCGCCAGCGCGTCGGTGATCCGCATGGCCGTCTCGACGCCGAGATCGGCCTGCAGCAGCACGTCCTCGAGATCCTGCAGCGTGTCGGCATCGAGCTTGCGCTTGGTGAAGATGCCCGAGATCTGGCCCGTGAGCTGGCCCGAGGTGCGCGACAGGCCCTGGCGCAGGCGGGTCCACCAGCCCGCGGGCTCCTGCTGGGCGACAGCGGGCGCCTGCTCGGGCTCGGCCCTTGACACCGTGCCGCGAACCACCAGCCTTCTCGGCTCAGGCTCAGGCTCAGGCGCCTGGACTGGTTCGATGGCGATGGGGGCAGCGCCGACCGGGGGCGTCTCCGGCGCTGGCGCGAGCCCGGGATCGGCGGTCAGGTCTTCGGGCGCCATCCCTTCGTCCGTTTCCCTGTGTTCGGTCACGGACTCGGCGTGGTCGTCCTCCGGGGCGGCCGGGATCGGCGGTTCCCCGGCATGGGTCTTGTCCGCCGGTGCGGGCGTGGACAGCGCCGCGGTCTCGGCCGTTTCCGGCGTGAACTGCATGGCGCCGTCGCGCGGAAAGGCATGGAGCGGCAGTTCCGGCTCGGGTGCGGACGCCGGGGCATCGACCGGCGCGGGGGCTATGCCCGGATCGGCGGAGAGCTGGTCCGGGTCGGTTCCCTCATCCACCGTCACGGCCTGCGGCGCGGGCTCCTGCGCCGGGATCTCCCGGGGCGCGGCGTCGTCTGCCGCGGTCGTCTGGTCCGGCTCCGTCGGAGCGACCGGCGCAGCTTCGGTGGTCCGCCCGAAGGAGAAGACCTTCTTGATGAAGTTGAGCGCCATGCCTGCCTGCCGTCCTTCCCGAGTTCAATCGTGGCCTGGGTTCAGCTCGCGGCCGAAGCCGGGCCCGCACCGGCCCAGTCGTCGACCAATACTCCGGTCAGGTGATTCGCGTCACGCCCGGTCACCCTGATCACAGCCATCTGGCCCCTTGGCGCATCCGGCGCAACCACCGGAGTGAAATTTTCCGTGCGCGCCTTGCCTGAAAACTCGACCAGCACCGCATGCGTTCCCGCCGCCTGCGCCATATGGGCGAGATGCGCGTCCTCGGCCCGGGCGGCCTTTGCCCTCAGTCGCGCGGCGCGGGCCTTGACGAGGCCGCGGTCGAGCTGCGGCATCCGCGCGGCGGGCGTGCCGGCCCGCGGCGAATAGGGAAACACATGCACGAAGGAGAGATTGCACGCGTCGATCAGGTCGAGCGAACGGGCAAACATCTCTTCCGTCTCGGTCGGGAAGCCGGCGATCAGGTCGGCGCCGAAGGCAAAGCCGGGCCTCAGGCCCCGGACGGTCTCGCAGAACCGGATCGCGTCGTCGCGGCCGTGACGGCGCTTCATGCGTTTCAGGATCAGATCATCGCCATGCTGCAGCGACAGGTGCAGATGCGGCATGAACCGCGGCTCGTCGGCGATCAGCCCCATGAGCGTGTCGTCGACCTCGATCTGGTCGATCGACGACAGCCTGAGGCGCCTGAGATCCGGAACCTGCCTGAGGATGGTGGCGACCAGTGTTCCGAGCGTCGGCCGGCCCGGCAGGTCGGCGCCATAGCTGGTGGCGTCGACGCCGGTGATCACCACCTCCTGGTAGCCGTTGTCCACAAGCCGGGCGACCTGGTCGACGACCGCGCCCATCGGAACCGAGCGCGAATTGCCGCGGCCGAACGGGATGACGCAGAAGCTGCAGCGGTGGTCGCAGCCGTTCTGCACCTGCACGAAGGCGCGGGCCTGGCCATCAATGGCGTCGATCATCTGCGGCGCGGTCTCGCGCACCGCCATGATGTCGTTGACGCGGATCTTTTCCGTGTCGGACACGCCGAAATCGGGCAGTCCCCTGTAGGCGGAGGCGCGCCCCTTGGCGTCGTTGCCGATCACCGCGTCGACCTCGTCCATTTCGGCGAAGGTCTCCGGCTCGGTCTGGGCGGCACAGCCGGAGACGACGATGCGGGCATGGGGATGGTCGCGCCGCGCCCGGCGGATCGCTTGTCGCGCCTGGCGCACCGCGTCCGCAGTCACCGCGCAGGTGTTGACCAGAACCGCGTTGTTGAGCCCTGCGGTCTCGGCTGCGGTGCGCATGGTCTCGGATTCGAAGGTATTGAGCCGGCATCCGAAGGTGAGCACGCGAACGCCGCTCACGCGGCCGCCTCGTCGGCCCGCCAGTCTCCGTTCAGCGGATCGACGGTGCCCGAGAATTCCCATTCCGCAGGTCCGGTCATGATCACATGATCGTCCTCGCGCCATTCGATCCGAAGCGGGCCGCCGGGCACGTTGACCGTGACTTCCCGTCCGGTCCTGCCGGTGCGCGCCGCCGAGACCGCCGCCGCGCAGGCGCCCGAGCCGCAGGCGCGGGTGAGCCCGGTGCCGCGCTCCCAGGTCCTGAGGTCCAACGTACGGTCGTCGATCACCCGGGCGATCGAGATATTGGCGCGCTCGGGAAAGATCGGATGGTTTTCGAGCAGCGGTCCGAAGCGGGCGAGATCGTGGGACCAGACATCGTCCCTGACCCAGAAGATGGCGTGCGGATTGCCCATCGACACCACCGAGGGCGAATGCAGCAGCGGCGCGTCGATCGGGCCGATCTGCAGCTCGATGCGCGAGGTGTCGTGGAACTCTTCGGCGAGCGGGATCCGATCCCAGCGGAACTCGGGCCGGCCCATGTCGACCGAGATCAGCCCGTCGCCGTGCTCCTCGGCGGCGAGGATGCCGGCCAGCGTCTTGAAGGTGAAGCGCTTGCGCCCGGTTTCCGCCGAAAGCGCCTGGACCACGCAGCGCGTGCCGTTGCCGCAGGCCTCGGCCCGGGAGCCGTCGCGGTTGAGGATATCGATGCGGTAGTCGACGCCGCCAATGTCGGTGTCGTGGATCGCCATGATCTGGTCGAAGGCGGTCTTCTGGCCGGCGGCCAGCGCCACGGCCGCCTCGGGCGTCACGGCGTCGGTGCGGCCGCGCATGTCAATGACGACAATGTCGTTGCCGAGCCCGTTCATCTTGGCGAAAGGAACCATCGATCCCATGATACAACCCGTTTCGTTTCAGGCCTATATGACGGAAAAGCCGCGCAATTACCAGTGCCGGCGCAACTCAGGCAGTGTCCGGCGCGTCCCAGACCTCGCCCGGATGCAGCGGCCGGAAGCGCGCCGGCGCCACGCCCCTGCGCGCGAGTTCGGCCTCGAGCACTTCCCTGGGGGCGTCGCGACCCTCATTGGTCAGCCGGAACGTTCCCCAATGGTGGCCCAGCGCGTGGTCTGCGCCCGAGAGCAGGAATCCCTCGATGGCTTCCTCCGGGTTCTGGTGCTGGTCCTTCATGAACCAGCGCGGCTCATAGGCGCCGACCGGCAGGATCGCCGCGCGGAGCTTGCCGTGGCGGTCGCGGGCATTCCTGTAGGGCCTGCCCTTGTCGAAGCCGGTGTCGCCGATATGCAGGATCTTGCCGCCCGGGGTCTCGATCACGAAGGCTGACCACAGCGCCATCGAGCGGTCGTTCATGCCGCGCGCCGACCAGTGGTGGCAGGGTTCGAAATGGATCGTGGCCGGGCCGGAGCGGATCGCCTGGCCCCAGTCGCCGGTCATCACCCGCATGGTCGATGCATGCTCGAGGATGATCGCGTCGTTGCCGAGCGGCGTGATCACCAGCGGATTGTGCGCCTGCCTGAGCCGCGCCAGCGTGACCACATCGAGGTGGTCGTAGTGATTGTGGCTGACGAGCACCAGGTCGATTTTCGGCAGGTCCTCGAAGGCGATGCCGGGCGCGGTGAACCGTTTCGGCCCGGCAAAGCCAACCGGGCTTGCGCGGTCCGACCAGACCGGGTCGGTCAGGATGTTGAGCCCCGCGGTCTGGATCAGCATCGTCGCATGGCCGACCATGGTGATCCTGAGCGCGTCGCCCTCGACGCGCGCCGCGGGCTTCGCCTTTGCATGCGGGCTCGTGGCCGCCGCCGGCCAGGGCTCGCGCCCCTCGCCAAACTGCCACTTGAGGAAGTCAGAAAACCCCTTGGGCGCCGATCCGTCCGGGTTGAAGAACCGGGTCCCGTCGAAATGATCGCTCACCGGGCCTGCATGATACGGATTGCTGGCGCGTGCCACAGCCATGGCGCTCCCTGTCGCGCCGGTGCCGAACAGGGCGGCAAGCGCTGAAAGCCTGAGGAAGGATCGTCGTTTCATGGGGCCAGATATGGGGCGTCGTTTTTCGGGGTCAAGAGAAAGGGCCGCCAGGGCCGCCGCCGGTTGTCGGCCGGTTTCGACGGTGCGCAATGCTCGCCCGGTTGCGGCGATCCCGGTGATTGCCCTCGCAGGCGATCCAGAAGGGGTGGGAGTATCGTTCAGCCACCGTCACCATTGCACGTGACGCCGCGCGGTTTCCCCGACCGAACCCGATGGCTGGCAGCCTATTGCGGCGGATTGCAAAGCTTCATTAGGAAAACTCGCGTAATGCTGCATCAGAATTGCCTGGATAGCGCGCACCAAGCCCGCTCTTCCGGATTGCTTGAAGGACTGACGATGAGCTTTTCGACCCCGGTTCTCATTGTGATCGCGATGCTCGCGATCCTTGTGATCGGACGAATCATCGCCTCGCCGGAAGCACCGGGGCGTATCGCCTTCGGGTTGGCAGCCGTGGCGTCGATCTGGTGGATCGCCATGGTCGTGCTTCGCCTCAATAGTGTGGACCTATCGGACAAGATTCTGTTCAGCAGACTCGCCTGGTTCGGGATCATTGCCGCACCGCTATTCTGGTCAGCAGGCTTTCTTGACCATGCAGGTTTCAGCCAGGTCACCAGACGCGTGCCTATCGCCATCATTCTCACGATCAGTGCTCTCGGGGGCATCGCCGCCCTGACCGATGGCTATCATCATTGGATCTATACCGGCGTCATCAACGAAGAACGGCCGACCTTCTCCCACGGATGGCTGTTTTATGTGATATTGGGGGGGATGTATCTGTGCATGCTGCTTGCCTGCCTGATGTCGATTTCCCAGTTGAAGCGCGCCGCTCGTCTGCACAGGCGTCAAATGGTTGCGCTCCTGATCGCAACATGTGCTCCCTGGGGGTGCAACGCCGCTTTCGTCCTGTTTGAGTTCCGGCTCTTCAACGATGACCCGACGCCCTTCGCCTTCAGTGCCACAGTGCTGGCCGTGCTTTTCGCGCAACATCGCGGAAAGCTGTTCATCGCACCGCCCATCGCCCGGGACATCATTTTCTCGATCCTGCCGGACCCGATCGTGGTGCTTGAGCCGAGCGGTCTGGTGCTCGAGATCAATCCCGCGGCAGAGAAACTGACAGGATTCAACGCCGAAACCGTGGGGACGAAACTTCCGCCTTCCCACCCGCTGATGGCCTTTGTCGCGAGAGATACGCAGACCGAGACCAGAAAGCCGATCGTTCACTTCGACGCCATGGAGAAGATCTTCGAGGTGTCCGCCCAGCCATTGGAGCGCTGGGGCCGGAAAGGCAGCGTGATGGTTGTGTTGCGCGACGTCACCGCGCGTGAAGCCGCGCAGAAAAGCCTCTCGGATGCAGGGCACGCGCTGAAACTGCGCCTTGAGGAAAATCTGCGCCTGCAAGGACAGCTGGAACAGCAGGCTTTTCGCGATCACCTGACCGGCCTTTTCAATCGCCGCCACGCCAGCACCGTCATCCCGCCTGTGATTTCGAGCGCGAGCGAAGACGCGCCGGTATCGCTGATCGTCGTGGATCTCGATTACTTCAAGCAGGTCAACGACCGCCACGGGCACGATGTCGGAGACAAGGTCCTGTCGACTTTCGCAATGATCCTCAGCGACAGCTTGCAAGGCGCAGAAATGGCGTTCCGTTATGGCGGCGAGGAATTCCTCGTCGTGTTGCCGGCCACGACCCGCGATCAAGCGCTCGAACGCTGCTCCCGGTGGCGGCGCGAGTTTGCCACCCACACCATTGCCGAGTTGAAGGACGTCGCCCTGTCCTTCTCGGCCGGCATTGCAATCGCGCCCCAGGCCGGAACGTCGCTCACCGAGTGCGCAAAGGCGGCGGACATTGCCCTATACCGGGCCAAGATTTCCGGGCGCAACACGGACATCGTCTGGGGCGAACATCTTGATGGCATAGCGCGGGAAGGGCCTGCCGACCAGGGCAATGCGGGCGACCACAGCGTCCGCAAGACCAGGTCAGGCCGTAAGGTAGCCTCGCCTTGAGGCGCATTTGCCATTCGTTTCACCGAGTGCCACCTCCGCCGCGGCCGAACAAGGCTGATACAGGGCGCAGAAATTTACTTGCATTTGCATTCAATCCCTGTTGAATGGGCCTCACCACAGGGGTGCCGCGTAGAGCCGCGGCTGAGATGCGGGCGCCATGCCCACGGACCCTCGAAGCTGATCTGGATAATGCCAGCGTAGCAAGGAGGAACCACGATGTTCGCAGGCGCGCAAGTCTCCCTTTACCCCATGACCGACGGGTTCGTGGACGTCATCCTGTCGTCGCTTTCGGCGCTCGATCCGTACCGCGAGCGGCTCAGGATCGAGACCGACGACATCTCCACCCTCATTGTCGGGCCGCCCGAAGTGCTGTTTCCGGCGTTGCGCGATCTCTATGTCGCGGCCGCCGGCACCGGGCATCATGTCGTGCTCAGGGCGACGCTGTCGCGCGGCTGCCCCGGCGAGCCGGACGATCCGATCTGCCAGACAGCAGCACTCGCCAATCCGTCCGAACCGCTCGGCTCGCGGCAGGCGGCAGCCCTTGCAGCCCTCAGCGAAGCGCCTGAGACCGGCGAGATCGCCCGGGCGCAGTTCTCGCTCTATGTGATGGGCGAAGGCCACCACATGGACGAGATCATGGGCTGCATCGATTTTCTGAAAGCGAGCGGCTGCTTCGACCGGTCGAAGAATTTCTGCACCCGGCTCAAGGGCGATTCTGGCGCCGTGTTCGCCACCCTGCAGGAAGCCTTCTGCCGCTTCGGCCCGCCCGAAGGCCATGTTACCATTGACCTGACGGTCTCCGCCAACAGCCCCTCGATCCGCTGATCCCATGGCCCTTTCTCCGTCCGGTTCGCCGGCGGCACGGCTTTGCCGTTGCCTGCCGTCTCTCATCAGCTCAGTGGTGGCACGGCTTGGCCATAGCCTGCCTGCTCTCTTCAGCGTCGCGGCCGCCCTGGCGGCCTGGGAAGCCTATGTCCGGCTGTCGGGCATCTCGGTGCTGGTGCTGCCCGCGCCGAGCCGGGTGGCGGAGCAGATCGTCGTCAATCGCGAACTTCTGTGGACCCATACGTGGCCGACGCTGCAGGCGACGCTCGTTGGCTTCGCTTTTTCGCTCAGCGTCGCCTTCCTGCTTTCGGTGCTGATCGATTTCGTGCCACGCCTCAGGCGGGCGCTGTTTCCGGTCTTCGTCATCAGCCAGACCCTGCCGCTGGTGGCGATCGCGCCGCTGGTGGTGCTGTGGTTCGGCTTCGGGCTTACGCCCAAGATCCTGCTGGTGGCGCTGGTCACCTTCTTTCCGATGCTGGTGGCGCTGGTCGACGGCTACGAGTCCACCGATCCCGATGTCTCGGCGCTGCTGGGCTCGATGGGCGCCTCGCGCGCCTCGATCTTCCGCCGCGCCCGGCTGCCCTCGGCGATGCCCTATTTCTTCGCCGGCTTACGGATCTCGATCACCTATGCGGTGGTGGCGGCGATCTTCGCCGAATATGTCGGGGCGCGGGCCGGCCTCGGCATCGTCATCCTCAACGCCAAGAACAGTTTCCGCCCCGACCTGATGCTCGCCGCCGTGGTGATCAGTTCGGCGCTGACGCTGACGCTGTTTGCCGCAACCGCGCTGCTGCAGCGCCTGGCGCTTAACTGGCGTCATGCGGGGAGCAAGCCATGACCGCGCTCGATATCGCCCATGTCGGGCTGACGCTCGGCGGCACGACCGTGCTCGACGATGTCTCGCTGCATGTCGCCGACGGCGAGTTCGTGTCGATCCTCGGACCGTCCGGCTGCGGAAAATCCAGCCTGTTCCGGCTCCTGACCGGGGCCCTGTCTGCCGACACCGGCACAATCCGGGTCAATGGCGCGGCCCTGTCGGGCACATCCCGGGCCTTCGCCTTCATGCCGCAGCGCGATGCGCTGATGCCCTGGCGGCGGATCATCGACAATGTCCTCCTCGGGCTGGAGGTGCAGGGCATGGGCCGCGCACAAGCGCGGGCCAGGGTCCTGCCGCTGTTTGCCGCCTTCGGCCTCGAGGGCTTCGAGCATCATTATCCGGCGCAATTGTCGGGCGGCATGCGCCAGCGCGCGGCGCTGATGCGCACCTTCGTGCAGGACCGGCCGATCCAGCTTCTCGACGAGCCGTTTGGCGCGCTTGACGCCCTGACCCGGGCCGGGATGCAGCGCTGGCTCGAGCATCGCTGGCGGGAAGCCCGCTGGACCACGGTTCTGGTCACCCATGACGTGCGCGAGGCGTTGGCGCTGTCGGACCGGATCTATGTGCTGTCCCCCCGGCCTGCCCGGGTCATCGCCGAATTTATGACGCCCTGGCCGCGGCCCCGGCTGGGCGGTCCGCTGCCGCCCGAGGCCAGCCGCCTGGAGGCAGAGCTTCTCGACACGCTTCTCACCCAAACCGGAGACCGACCATGAAACACATAATCGCAGCCCTTGCGCTGCTGATCGCCTTGCCCGCCCAGGCGGCGGAAAAACTCACCGTGGCGCTCGACTGGACGCCCAACACCAACCATGTCGGGCTCTACGTAGCTCAGGCGAAGGGCTGGTTTGCGGAAGCCGGCCTTAATGTGGAGATCCTGCCCTACACCGACACCTCGTCGGGCACATTGCTTTCCACCGGTGTCGCCCAGTTCGCCATCCTCAGCGCCGTCGGCTTCCACAGCCAGCGCGCGATGGGCGCCGACATGACCGCCGTCATGGCGGTGGTGCAGCACGAGACCGGGCGGCTGGTGTTCAGCGGCGATCGCGACGACATTCAGCGCCCCGCCGATCTCGACGGTCTCATCTATGCCGGCTTCGGCAGCGCCTGGGAAAACGCGCTGATCGCCTCGATCATCCGCCATGACGGCGGCGAGGGCAGGTTCGACACGGTGACGCTCGGAACTTCCGCCTATGAGGCGCTGGCCAACGGGTCAGTCGATTTCACCCTCGAAGTCAGCACTTGGGAAGGGGTGAACTCGGTGCTGCTCGGCCGGCCGCAACGCTGGTTCAATTATGCCGATTACGGCGTGCCGGACCAGCACACGACCTTTTTAGGCGGCAATGCGAGCTGGCTCGACGCCAATCCCGAAACAGCCGGCGCCTTCGTCAAGGCGGCCCAGCGCGGCTATGACTTCGCCGCCGACAATCCGGAAGAGGCCGCTGACCTGCTGATTGCGGAAACGAGCGGCATGCTCTCCAACCCAGCTCTGGTCCATGCCTCGATGACTTCCCTTGTCGAGGGCGGGTATCTCAAAGACCCGGGCGAGCCGTTCGGCCTGATCGATCCCGAGCTGATCGACGGCATCACCGGTTTCCTGTTTGAAGCCGGGATCCTGCGCGACGCCAAGGGCGACGTGCTCAAAACCTTGCCCGACGTATCTGCCTGGTACACCAACGCCTATCTGGCGCGCTGAGCCAGACTTGCAGCCGAACCGGCGCTGCTCGGGAGGCGCCGGCTCGGCAAGCCATCCGCTGGCCGGGGACGCAAGGCATGGAAGGATGGCTAGCCCCGGCTCCATTCGGTGCGCGTCACCTCGTACCAGACTTCGCCCTCCTCGCTGCCCGGAATCGGATCGGGCCAGTCGCCATGAACCGTGCGGGCATGGACCATGCCGAGCTTTTCCATGACGCGGCGCGAGCCCTGGTTCACCGCCATCGTGCCCGCCACGATCCTGTCATAGCCACAGCTTCCGAACCCCCAATTGGCGAGAGCCCTGGCCCCTTCCGCGGCCAGGCCCTGACCCCATTCCGTCCGGCGCAGGCGATATCCGAGCTCGGCTGATCCCTCGCCGTCAGGCCACAGGCAGAACCATCCGACGAAGGCATCGCTGAGGGTGCGGCGCGCCGTCCAGACATAGGGCTCGGTTCCCCTGGGCATCAGAAAATCCGCGTCGAGATCGGCCTCCTCGCGGCCGACGGGATGTCCGCCATTGAGAAAGCGCATGACCTCGGGATCCTGCTCGAGCGCGATGAAATCGTCCCGGTCTGCCGGGCGGCAGGGGCTGAGGGTCAGTCGCCCCGTCTGCAGAACGGTCATTTCGAACCCCGATTGGTTTTCTGGCGAAACGCGATCACGGTATATCGGGTCCAATATGGTCACAAGCGTATGCCGGTTCGATCTCAAGAAGGGGCCACGCAAAAGACTGAGCCTGTCTGCGCTGCTGTCCCCTTGGCAAGGCCAAGCTGACCCAACTGCGAATAAACGTTGATTTTCCGTCGCATTGGGCGCATATATATGCGCACGGTGGACGCCCTCCGATGGAGCGGAACAGTCGGCAGATCATCCGGCGTCTGGAGAAGGACGGGTTCGAACTGGTCAAGGTCCGCGGCTCGCACCACAAGTTCAGGAAGGGCGGCAAGACCGTCACCGTGCCGCATCCAAAAAAGAACTGCCGATCGGAACGGTCCGAGCCATCACCAAGCAGGCTGGGTGGCTTGACTGACAAGGAACATTTCATGCGTCATTACATCGGTGTCGTGCATCAGGACGGAGACAGCGCCTTCGGGGTTCATTTCCCCGATGTGCCGGGCTGTTTCTCCGCCGCTGATCAGCTCGACGACCTGCTGGCCCATGCCAGCGAGGCGCTGGCGCTGCATCTGGAAGGTGAGGCGCTGCCGGATGCGCGGTCGCTGGAAGCGGTGCGCGAGGATGCGGATGTGGCGCGGGATCTGATGGAAGGCGCGTTCCTGCTCGCCGTGCCGGTGATCCGGTTGTCCGGCCGCACCACCAAGGCCAACATCACCATGGACGCCGGGCTGCTCGCAGCAGTGGACGCGACGGCGCGCTCGCGCGGCCTCACCCGCTCGGCGTTCCTGGCCGACCTCGCCCGCCGCGAAATTACGGGCTGAATCGCCTGAAAGCCCCCAAACCTTGACTCAGCCCGGCTTTTCCTGTTTATCGCGCTCAAATCTGCGACGAGCATGACTCCGAGCCGCCGACCGGGACATTCTTGACGGTCGCTTGCACCCTGTCTTCAAACCTGAGGTTAGAAGGGTCAAGCGACATACTTGAACACCCGGAGGTCAACACCCGACAGCGCGATGCGCCCTCGGGTGCTGTTTGGCTTTGCGTGATACTCGTCCCATATGAGCCGGAGATCCCGGCAACAACAGGACGACCCGATGTTTGACACTCTCCAGGAACGGCTTGGCTCCATCCTCAACACCCTCACCGGGCGCGGCGCGCTGTCGGAGAAGGATGTCGCGGAAGCCATGCGTGAGGTGCGCCGCGCGCTTCTGGAAGCCGACGTGGCGCTCGAAGTGGTGCGCGGATTCACCGACCGGGTGCGCGAAAAGGCCGTCGGCGCCGAGATCGTCAAATCGATCAAGCCGGGCCAGATGGTGGTCAAGCTGGTCCATGACGAGCTGGTGGCGCTCTTGGGCGACGAGGGCGTCGCCATCGATCTCAATGCGGCCGCGCCCGTCGTCATCATGATGGTCGGCCTGCAGGGCTCGGGCAAGACCACGACCTCGGCCAAGATCGCGGCCCGGCTCGAGAAGCGCGACCGCAAGAAAGTGCTGATGGCCTCGCTCGACACGCGCCGTCCGGCCGCGCAGGAGCAATTGAGGCAGTTGGGCGAGCAGACCGGCGTGGCGACGCTGCCGATCATCACTGGCCAGTCGCCCACCGACATCGCCGCGCGCGCTGTGCAGGCGGCCCGGCTCGGCGGCCATGACGTGGTCATCCTCGACACCGCCGGCCGCACCCATATCGACGAGCCGCTGATGGCCGAGATGGCCGAGATCAAGAAGCGCACCAACCCGCACGAGATCCTTCTCGTCGCCGATGCGCTCACCGGCCAGGACGCGGTCAACCTGGCCCGCAGCTTCGACGAGCGCGTCGGCATCACAGGCCTGGTGCTGACCCGCATGGACGGCGACGGCCGCGGCGGTGCAGCACTGTCGATGCGCGCCGTCACCGGCAAGCCGATCAAGCTGATCGGCACCGGCGAGAAGATGGACGCGCTCGAGGAGTTCCATCCCCGCCGCGTCGCCGACCGCATCCTCGGCATGGGCGACATCGTCAGCCTGGTGGAGAAGGCGGCCGAGAATTTCGACGCCGAAAAGGCGCAAGTGATGGCCGCCCGGATGAAATCCGGCAAGTTCGACCTGAACGACATGGCCGAGCAGCTCAAGCAGATGCAGAACCTCGGCGGCATGGGCGGCATCATGGGCA
>NZ_JAUXOD010000063.1 GCF_030682515.1 Hoeflea sp.
GAATTCGGCATGGGCGCGGAAATCGGCATCGCCACCGGCAAGATGCACGCCCGCGGCCCGGTTGGCGTCGAGCAGCTGACCTCCTTCAACTATCGTGTGCACGGCACCGGCCAGATCCGGCCTTGATGGTGATTCGCGCCCACACGCCTGCCTTTCTAAAGATGCCCTATGTCGAGCGCGGCATGAGCGTCGGCCTGTTCGGCGGCTCGTTCAATCCGCCGCATCGCGGCCATGAACTGGTGGCCGAGATCGCGCTCCGCCGCCTGGGCCTGGATCAGCTGTGGTGGATGGTGACGCCCGGCAATCCGCTCAAGAACCGCACCGACCTGGCGAGCCTGGAGGAGCGCGTGGAATTGAGCCGCCGGCTGGCGCCCGGCCCCAAGGTCAAGGTCACCGCCTTCGAGGCCGCGCACAACCTGCACTACACCGCCAAGACGCTCGATTTCGTCAAGGCGCGCAATCCCGGCATCCGCTTTGTCTGGATCATGGGCGCGGACAATCTCAAGCACTTCCATCTCTGGCAGGACTGGCGCGGCATCGCCGAGACCTTCCCGATCGCCGTCATCGACAGGCCGGGATCGACGCTCGCCTATCTGTCGTCGAAAATGGCCAAGACCTATGCCCATGCGCGGATCGACGAGGACGACGCCGCCGTGCTGCCGTTTCTGGCTGCACCCGCTTGGACCTTCATCCACGGCCCGCGCTCGTCGCTCTCCTCGAGCGCCATCCGCGGCGAACGCTCCGCCATTTGACAACCGGATCTTGAAAAACAACCCTGTCCATGACTATCTTGGATGTGCGTCGCGGTCGCGTGGGTGATCGGGACGACGGTTGGACTGTTCAGGAAGAGGAAAGGAATCACCCTGAGAACAGCACACGCAAAGAGAATCGCCGCAAGCGACTTCTCACAAGCGGCGGGCAGCGGCGAACAGGCCGCTCTGCGCCAGCTTCACCAGGTCCGCGAAAGTCTGGCGGACTCCAAGGCAGAAGACATCGTCATCATCGACATCGCGGGCAAATCAGCGCTGGGCGACCATATGGTCGTGGCCTCGGGCCGGTCGAACCGTCATGTGGCGGCGATCTGCGATCACCTGATGAGCGAGCTCAAGGACGCCGGGTTCGGCGTGCCGCGCGTCGAGGGTCTGGCGACCGGCGACTGGGTCCTGATCGACGCAGGCGATGTCATCATTCATGTTTTCCGTCCGGAAATCCGGGAGTTCTACAACATCGAGAAGATGTGGCAGACCCCCGAGATCGAGGACGGAAAGCTGCACTGACCGGCACGGCCTGAAAGGCCGCTCCGGTTCGACGATCAAGGCCGCCCGGTCCTGGCTGGCATGGCGGCGAGATCGTTTTGCGCCGATCCCGGGCAAATCTCGTGCCAGCAATGGGCCGCCTCGATCGGGCAGATGTGCCCTGGCTGTCGGACCATGCTCCATCACGGATGGGATGCTGTAGGATAGGACGCTGCGAGACATATCCCCCTCGGCCGGAAGACGGACACCATGCGCATCACACTCTTTGCCGTCGGACGGCTGAAGGCCGGACCCGAAAGCGAGCTTTCCAGCCGCTATCTCGACCGGTTCGCCAAGTCGGGCGGTGCCCTTGGCCTGGATTTCGTCCGGACCATCGAGATTCCCGAAAGCCGCGCCGCCACGGCCGAGCTGCGCAAGAAGGACGAGGCGGCGCAGCTTGCCCGCGCCCTGCCCGAGGGCGCGGCGCTGATCCTGCTCGATGAACGGGGCAAGACGCCGGATTCGCCCGGCTTCGCCGCCCTGCTGGCTCGCCTGCGCGACGAGGGCCGCCGCGACCTGGTGCTGGCCATCGGCGGCGCCGACGGGCTGGATCCGGACCTGCATGCCGGCGCCGACGCGGTGATCTCGTTCGGCCGCATGACCTGGCCGCACCAGCTGGTGCGCATCCTGGCCGCAGAACAGCTCTACCGCGCCGTCACAATCCTGTCCGGCCATCCCTACCACCGCGCTTGATCCCACCCTGAACGCCCCGACTGAACCCTGGTGACCACGACCCGCGGGACCGGTTCCGGGCCTCGCAAAGATTTGATCCCGCCGCCGCTGGGGTTCATGGCGCTTTAACACCGAATTGGTTACGGTGGCGCCATGTGGAGCCTCCGGTTCGAATCGGTCCGGTCCGACCTGACCCGGACCCCGTCTGTCCGGCCCGCGCCCGTCCAACGGGCTGTGCCGGGCCGGCCTTGGCATGGGCTCCGGTCCTTCACCCTCCTCTCCCTCTCTCTCGCCCTCATGGTCCTGGCCGGCCCGGCGCGCGCCACCGGGCTGGCCGATCCGGATGCAACCGCTGCGGCACGGGAACTCGAGCAGCAGGAACAGGCGAGCCGCCTGGAGCTGCAGTCGGTGGCCGATCAGGCGGCACACGCAACCCAGGCGCTGTCCGCGCTGGAAAGCGATATCGCGGCGCTGCGGGCCGATCAGCGTTTGCTCGACCAGAGGATCGCAGAGACCGCATCCCGGCGGGCAAGCCTCGACCAGAAGATCGCCGATGGCGAGCGCGCGATGACCGATCTTTCGGAGCGCCAGGAAGCGGTGCGCCTGTCGCTCCTGTCGCGCCGCTCGGTGCTGGCCGAGGTTCTGGCAGCCCTGCAGCGCATCGGCCGCGACCCGCCGCCGGCGCTGCTGGTCAGTCCCGAGGACGCCCTGTCGTCGGTGCGCAGCGCGATCCTGCTGGGCGCCGTTGTGCCGGAGATCCGCGCCGAGACCGACGCGCTCGCCGCCGATCTCAAGGAACTGGCCGCCCTCCGGGAGGCCATTGCCATCGAACGGCGGTCGCTTGCCTCAGCCCTTGAGGCAAATGCCGCCGAGGAGCAGCGCCTTGCCGAACTGGCGTCGGAAAAGATCGCCCTGCAGGCGGAAAGCCAGCGCCGCCTGGACCGTGAACGCCTGCGCGCCGAGGCGCTTTCCGTGCGCTCCGGCGAACTCGAGACCGTGATCGCCACGCTGGCCGACGAGATCACCTCGCTGCGCGACGCTGCCGAGGCGGCGCGCCAGGCCGAGGAGGAGCGCCAGCGCAAGCTCGCCGAACAGCTCGAGCGGGCCCGCGCCTTTGCGGCCGTGGCGCTGCCCGACAAAAACCGCATTATGCCCGCATATGTTTTTTCGAAACTGACCGGAACACTGAGCCGGCCCGCAGCAGGCGAGACCATCCGCTTTTTCGGCGCCGATGACGGGACCGGACACGCCCTGTCGGGGGAAGTCGTTGCCACCGAGGCAGGAGCGCCGGTGTTTGCCCCGGCCGACGGCTGGATTGCCTATGCCGGGCCTTTTCGCAAATACGGCGAAGTGGTCATTCTGGATACGGGAGAGAAACACCACGTGGTTCTTGCCGGCATGGAAAAGATCAAGGTCTCCGCCGGACAGTTCGTGGTCTCGGGAGAGCCCCTGGCGGTGATGGGTCAAACGAGATTTGCAGGTTCTGCGGCTTTGACACTGGCCTCGGAGCATCCGACGCTCTACATTGAGATTAGAAAAGACGGTCAACCGGTCGATCCGCGCACTTGGTGGAAAGACGAGATGTCTTCTGGAAAGGCAAGAGATGATACGTAAGGTCACACTTCTGGCGGTCGGCGCTTTGATGGGCGCGGTGTCCGTGAGCGCAATCAACGCCTATGGCAGCTCCGCCGAAGCGGCGGGCACGGCGACCTACCGGCAGCTTGCCATATTCGGCAATGTGTTCGAGCGCGTGCGCGCGCAATATGTCACGCCGCCCGAAGAAGGAAAGCTGATCGAGAGCGCCATCAACGGCATGCTGACCTCGCTTGATCCGCATTCGAGCTACCTCAACCAGGAAGCCGCCGATGACATGCGCACCCAGACCCGCGGTGAATTCGGCGGTCTTGGGATCGAGGTCACCATGGAGAACGAACTGGTCAAGGTGATCACCCCGATCGACGAGACCCCTGCGGCCCGCGCGGGCGTCCTGGCCGGCGACTTCATCTCCGAGATTGACGGCGAGCCGGTGCGCGGTCTCTCGCTCGCCGAAGCCGTCGACAAGATGCGCGGCCCGGTCAACACCGCCATCGAACTCACGGTGTTGCGCGAAGGCGCCGACCAGCCTCTCAAGATCAAGGTCGTCCGCGACATCATCGCCGTCAAGGCGGTGCGCTACCGCGTCGAGGAAGATGTCGGCTATCTCCGGGTAATCTCATTCACCGAGAAGACCTATGATGATCTCTCCAATGCGATCGAGACCATCGCCAAGGAAGTCGGCAAGGACAAGCTCAAGGGCTATGTGCTGGATCTCAGGCTCAACCCGGGCGGTCTGCTCGACCAGGCCATCAGCGTCTCCGACGCGTTCCTCGATCGCGGCGAGATCGTTTCGACCCGCGGGCGCAATCCCGAGGAAACGCGGCGCTTCAATTCGCGTCCCGGCGATCTCACCGGTGGCAAGCCGGTGATCGTGTTGATCAATGGCGGCTCGGCCTCGGCCTCCGAAATCGTTGCCGGCGCGCTGCAGGATCATCGCCGCGCCACGGTTCTGGGCACGACGTCTTTCGGCAAGGGATCGGTGCAGACCATCATCCCGCTCGACGCCAAGACCGCGCTCAGGCTCACCACCGCGCTCTACTACACGCCCTCGGGCACCTCTATCCAGGGTACCGGCATCAAGCCCGACATCCGGGTCGAGGAGCCGGTTCCCGAAGAGCTGCGCGGGCGCGTCAAGACCGCCGGCGAGAGCGAGCTGCGCGGCCACATCCAGGGCGAGAACGAGAACGACGAAGGCTCCGGCTCCATTGCCTATGTGCCGCCGGATCCCAAGGACGATGTCCAGCTCGGCTATGCCCTCGATCTGCTGCGCGGCATCAAGACCGATCCGGCCTTCCCGCCGAACCCCGACCAGGCCGCCATCAAGAACTGATGCCTGCCGCACGCGATTGCCGGTGAGAGCGACAGGCACGCTTTCGAAGCTATCCAGACGCCGCCCCGCTGCCATGCCCTTCCGGCTTGCCAGCGGGGCGGCGTCCTGATTCAATGAGGCCGCATCGGAATCGGGCATCAATCGTGGGCGACAATATCCATCAGCCTCTGGGGCAGGACCGCGGACCGGGCAAGCGCCCCGGCTCAGGAGCGAAGCGCGCCTGGGCCGTGCCGTTGCTGTCGCTGGCGGCACTCGGCGCCGTGCTCGGCGGCGCCGGATGGATGGCACTGTCTGGTGCGGATTTCGGAACCGAAACGGCCGTCGTGCTGGAATCGCCCGGCTCGGGCGAAGCCGAGCCCGCTGCAGACATCGCGGCCGGCCAGCCACAGCCGGACGGGGCGGACGAGACCGCCGGCCTCGAGGCCAACACCCCCGGCGCGCTCAACAGCCTGCATGGCCAGTCAGGGGCAGTGATCACCACCACATTGGGCGAGAACGGCGAGGAAATCCACAAGATTGCCCCGGTTCAACGCCCCGACAACCGCCCGGTGCTGCTCACCCCGCCCGGGCGCGTCGGCCAGAATCCCCGCCTGGCGCATCTGCCCGATCTGGCAGTCATCCAGGACACGCCGCAAGGGCCGCTGCCGGTGCGCGGGCCCGATGGCGAGCGCGCCTTCGACATCTATGCGCGGCCCTGGTCGGGCGCCCGCGGCGCCCGCGTGGCGATCATCGTCGGCGGCCTCGGGCTCAGCCAGACCGGCACGCAATACGCGATCAGGACCTTGCCCGACGACATCACCCTGGCCTTTGCCGCGAACGGCAACAGCCTGCAGCGCTGGATGCAGGAAGCCCGCCGCGCCGGACATGAAATCCTGCTGCAGATCCCGTTCGAACCGTTTGATTACCCGGCTAATGACCCCGGGGAGGGCACCCTGACCGTGGCCGCCGGGGCCGAGCAGAATCTCGACGACCTGCATGCGGCGATGGCCCGCATCACCAATTACACCGGCATCACCAATTTCATGGGCGGCCGGTTCCTGGCCGATCCCGAGGCGCTGGAGCCGATCATGCGCGACATCGCCGGGCGCGGCATCATGTTCGTCGACGACGGCACCTCGGCGCGATCGCTCACCGGCCAGTTCGCGAAAACCCTGGCGATTCCCTTCGCCGCCTCCGACATGGTGCTCGACGCCACCCAGGAGCGCGGCTACATTCTCTCCAAGCTCGATGACCTGGAGCGAACCGCCCGGCGCAACGGCGTCGCGGTCGGCGTCGCCTCAGCCTTCGAGGCCAGCGTCGACGCCATCGCCATCTGGGCCAACGAGGCCCGGGCGCGCGGCATCGAGATCGTACCGGTCTCGGCCACCGCCGACGATCCGGAAGGAAGATGAACAGGACCAATATGGCCAAGACAAAGCAGCACCCCCTCAACCCCGCCGATCTGCCCTACCGGCTCTGTGTCGGGATCATGGTGCTCAACCGGGATGGGCTGGTCTGGGCCGGCCACCGCATCGCCGAGGGCAACACCGAGTATGACGGCTCGCCGCAGCTCTGGCAGATGCCCCAGGGCGGCATCGACGCCGACGAGGATCCCTACCAGGCGGCCTTGCGCGAGCTCTATGAGGAGACCGGAATCCGCTCGGTGGAGGTGCTGGCCGAGGCCCCGGACTGGATCGACTACGACCTGCCCGGCCACATGATCGGCATTGGCCTGAAGGGCAAGTATCGCGGCCAGAGGCAGCGCTGGTTCGCGCTGCGGTTCACCGGTGACGAGACCGAGATCGAGATCAACCCGCCGCCTGGCGGCCACAGCCCCGAGTTCGACGCCTGGGAGTGGAAGCCGATGGCCGAGCTGCCGGGCCTGATCGTGCCCTTCAAGCGCAAGGCCTATGACCAGGTGGTCGCCGCCTTCGCCCATCTCGCAGGAAGCCGGCCATGACCGTTAGCGGGATCTCCCATGGCTGAACGCAAAAGCCTTGCGGCGAAAGTGACCTATCGCGAGACCGGAGAAGCCGACCGGGCCCAGGTCCGGGCACTGCAGGAAGCGGTCTATGACGGTTCCATCGCCGCGCTCTGCGACGCCATGATTTTTGGGTCGGAGGAGACGCTGTCTCTGGTGGCCGAGCTGGACGGGCAGGTCATCGGCCAGATCCTGCTAGCGCCGGTCAGCGGACCGGAGCGTGCGCTGGCGCTGGCGCCGCACGCGGTCCTTCCCGCCTGGCGCGACATGCAGATCGGCACCGAACTGGTCCGCCACGCCTTGAAGCTTGCACGGCACCGGGGCTGGCGTTCGGTGTTCGTCTTCGGCCAGCCGGACTACTATCGCCGCTTCGGCTTCCGATCGCGCACGGCCGATTGCGCCGACGTGACATGGCAGGGGCCGCGGTTTCTGGCGCTGGAACTCGAAGAGGGTGCGCTTGCGGCCTGGAGCGGGCCGCTCGACTATCCCGAGTCCTATCTCGCCGTGGCCCTGTCCGTTCGCCGCTGAACGCCAGGCGCGGATCGGCACCGCAGTGCGGTCGCCAAACAAAAAAGGCGGCCCGTGGACCGCCTCCTTCAGAATTCCTGGGCCAGCCGAAATCAGATCGCCGCTTCCAGCGTCGTCAGCTGGTCGAGATACTGCTGCGCCTTCTGCTTGGCGTCGTCGCTGGAGGCGTCGGCATAGTCTTCCCGCGCCTCCTGAAGCCGCTTGGCAAGGTCGGCGCGGTCGATGTCGGCAACGGCAACGGCCGATTCGGCGAGCAGCGTGCAGCCCTCCGGCATGATGTCGGCAAAGCCGCCGAACACCACATAGCGTTCGGTCCTGCCGTCCGCCGTCACCACCGTGACCACGCCCGGCTTGATGGTGGTCATCGTCGGGGCGTGATGCGCCATCACTGTCATTTCGCCATCGGCGCCGGGAATGACGACTTCGCTCACGGTTGCCGACAGAAGCAGCCGCTCCGGAGATACGAGTTCAAAATTGAAGCTGTCAGCCATGACGTTCACTTTATCGCAGTGCTGTTTCAGTGCGCCGCGCGGGGAAGGCCTTTGGCCGGCCCCGCGCGTGCAATTTCAGGTTCAGGCCACTTCAGCGGCGAGGCGCTGGGCCTTTTCGATGGCTTCCTCGATCGTGCCGACCATGTAGAAGGCCGGCTCGGGAAGGTGGTCGTAGTCGCCATTGACCAGGCCCTTGAAGCCCTTGATCGTGTCGGCGAGGTCAACCAGCTTGCCCGGAGCGCCGGTGAACACTTCGGCTACGAAGAACGGCTGCGACAGGAAGCGTTCGATCTTGCGGGCGCGCGCCACGGTCATCTTGTCGTCTTCCGACAATTCGTCCATGCCCAGGATGGCGATGATGTCCTGCAGCGACTTGTAGCGCTGCAGCGTCTGCTGCACCCGGCGGGCGACTTCGTAGTGCTCTTCGCCGACGATCATCGGGTCGAGCATGCGCGAGGTGGAGTCGAGCGGGTCCACGGCCGGGTAGATGCCCTTTTCGGCAATAGAGCGCGACAGGTTGGTGGTCGCGTCCAGGTGGGCGAACGAGGTCGCGGGCGCCGGGTCGGTCAAGTCGTCGGCCGGCACGTAAATCGCCTGCACCGAAGTGATCGAGCCCTTGTTGGTCGAGGTGATGCGCTCCTGCATCTGGCCCATGTCGGTGGCCAGCGTCGGCTGGTAGCCCACGGCCGACGGGATACGTCCGAGCAGAGCCGACACTTCGGAACCTGCCTGGGTGAAGCGGAAGATGTTGTCGACGAAGAACAGCACGTCCTGGCCCTGGTCGCGGAAATGTTCCGCCACGGTCAGGCCGGTCAGCGCCACGCGGGCGCGGGCGCCTGGAGGCTCGTTCATCTGGCCGTAGACGAGAGCGGCCTTGGAGCCTTCGCCGCCGCCTTCCTTGTTCACGCCCGATTCGATCATCTCGTGATAGAGGTCGTTGCCTTCGCGGGTGCGTTCGCCGACGCCG
Source organism: Hoeflea sp. (assembly GCF_030682515.1). Lineage (GTDB taxonomy): Bacteria > Pseudomonadota > Alphaproteobacteria > Rhizobiales > Rhizobiaceae > Hoeflea. The sequence continues at coordinate 8,840 of NZ_JAUXOD010000063.1, forward strand.
GCGAATACCGAGTAACCGCCGTGGGCGCGCGCCACGTTGTTGATCAGTTCCATGATCAGAACCGTCTTGCCGACGCCGGCGCCGCCGAACAGGCCGATCTTGCCGCCCTTGGCGTAAGGCGCCAGCAGGTCCACGACCTTGATGCCGGTGACCAGCACTTCGGCTTCGGTCGACTGCTCGACATAGCTCGGCGCTTCCTGGTGAATACCACGGCGCAGGCTGGTCTTGATCGGGCCGGCGTCGTCCACCGGCTCGCCGATCACGTTCATGATGCGGCCCAGCGTCTCGTCGCCGACCGGCACCGAGATCGAATCGCCGGTGTCCGTCACTTTCTGCCCACGGACAAGACCTTCGGTCGAGTCCATGGCGATGGTGCGCACCGCGTTCTCGCCCAGATGCTGCGCCACTTCGAGCACCAGGCGGTTGCCCATGTTGGTGGTTTCAAGCGCGCTCAGGATCGCCGGCAGATTGCCCTCGTCGAACGTCACGTCGACAACCGCGCCGATGACCTGGGTGACGCGGCCGACCGCGCCGGCCTTCGCCTTCGCGGTTGCCGCCGGTGTCGCCGTCGCGGCGGATGCCGCTGCAGGCTTCTTGGCCGCTGCGGGTTTTTTCGCCGCTGCGGTTTTGGTCGCCGCTGCGGGCTTGCTTGCCGGGGTAGCTGCCTTAGCCATGTATCTTACCCTCTTCCGTGTCCCTTAGAGCGCTTCTGCGCCCGAAATGATTTCAATGAGTTCCTTGGTGATCTGGGCCTGCCGCTGGCGGTTGTAGCTCATCGACAGCTTGTCGATCATCTCGCCAGCATTGCGGGTCGCGTTGTCCATCGCGGACATCTTCGCTCCCATCTCTCCTGCAACATTTTCAAGCAGCGCCTTGAAGATCTGCACCTTGATCGAGCGCGGCAGAAGATCCTCGAGGATTTCTTCGGCGCTCGGTTCGTAGTCGTAGATCGCAGAAGCGCTTGCATCCACACCGGCGGAAGTCGCCAATGCCGGGATCAGCTGCTGCCCGGTCGGAACCTGGCTGATGACGGACTTGAACTCCGAATAGAACAGGGTGCAAACGTCAAAGGCGCCGTCCTCGAACAGCTTCATGATCTTGTCGGCGACCGTCTCCGCCTGGGCGAAGCTCATCTTCTTGACTTCGCGGAAGTCGACGCGCTCGATGATCAGCGAGGCGAAGTCGCGGCGAAGGATGTCAAAGCCTTTCTTGCCCACGCACATGATCTTGACGGTCTTGCCCTCGGCCAGGAGCCTGCGCACCTGTTCGCGCGCAAAGCGCGCGATCTGGCTGTTGAAGCCGCCGCAAAGCCCGCGTTCCGCGGTGCAGACCACCAGAAGGTGCACGTCGCTCTTGCCGGTGCCGGTCATAAGCCGCGGCGCGTCGTCGCCGCTGCCCACGGCAGTGGCGATGTTGGACATCACCGCCGCCATGCGCTGCGAATAGGGCCGTGCGGCCTCGGCCGCCTCCTGGGCGCGCCGAAGCTTCGCCGCGGCGACCATCTGCATCGCCTTGGTGATCTTCTGCGTCGCCTTGACGGAGGCGATCCGGTTTTTCAGATCCTTGAGTGAAGGCATCCGTTATCCGTCCTCGGTCTCTTGCCCTTAAGCAAAGGTTTTTGCGTAGGTGTCGATGGCGGCCTTGAGCTTCGACCGTGTGTCGTCGCTCAGCGCCTTTTCCTTGCGGATCGTCTCGAGCACGTCCTTGCCTTCGCTGCGCATGTAGCCGAGCAGACCCTGCTCGAACTTGCCGACGTCGCCGACGGCGAGCTTGTCGAGATAGCCGTTCACGCCGGCATAGATCACCGCGACCTGCTCTTCGGTCTTGAGCGGCGAGAACTGCGGCTGCTTCAGCAGTTCCGTCAGGCGCGCACCGCGGTTGAGAAGCCGCTGCGTCGCAGCGTCAAGGTCGGAGCCGAACTGGGCGAAGGCCGCCATTTCGCGGTACTGCGCAAGCTCGCCCTTGATGGAGCCGGCAACCTGCTTCATCGCCTTGACCTGGGCTGCCGATCCCACACGGGACACCGACAGGCCGACGTTCACGGCCGGGCGGATACCCTGGTAGAACAGTTCGGTCTCGAGGAAGATCTGGCCGTCGGTGATCGAAATCACGTTGGTCGGAATATAGGCCGACACGTCGTTGGCCTGGGTCTCGATCACCGGCAGCGCGGTGAGCGAGCCCGAACCATTGGCTTCGTTCAGCTTTGCGGCGCGCTCGAGCAGGCGCGAGTGCAGGTAGAACACGTCGCCCGGATAGGCTTCGCGGCCCGGCGGGCGGCGCAGCAGCAGCGACATCTGGCGGTAGGCGACGGCCTGCTTGGACAGATCGTCATAGCCGATCAGCGCATGCATGCCGTTGTCGCGGAAATATTCGCCCATCGCGCAGCCGGCGAACGGCGCCAGGAACTGAAGCGGTGCGGCGTCGGACGCGGTTGCGGCCACCACGATCGAGTACTTCATCGCGCCGCGGTCTTCGAGAACCTTGACGAACTGGGCAACCGTCGAGCGCTTCTGGCCGATGGCGACATAGACGCAATAGAGCTTCTCGCTCTCGGGGCCGCTCTCGTGGATGGCCTTCTGGTTGAGGATCGTGTCGAGAATGATGGCGGTCTTGCCGGTCTGGCGGTCGCCGATGACCAGCTCGCGCTGGCCGCGGCCGACCGGGATCAGCGCGTCGATGGCCTTGAGGCCGGTCGACATCGGCTCATGCACCGACTTGCGCGGCATGATGCCGGGCGCCTTGACGTCCACGCGGGCGCGCAGCTTGGCCTTGATCGGGCCCTTGCCGTCGATCGGGTTGCCGAGCGCGTCGACGACACGGCCCAGCAGTTCCGGACCGACCGGCACGTCGACGATGGCGCCGGTGCGCTTGACGATGTCGCCTTCCTTGATGTTCCGGTCGGAACCGAAAATCACGACGCCGACATTGTCGGCTTCATGATTGAGCGCCATGCCGCGGATCCCGCCGGGGAACTCGACCATTTCGCCGGCCTGGACATTGTCGAGGCCGTAGACGCGGGCAATGCCGTCACCGACGGACAGGACCTGACCAACTTCGGAGACTTCGGCTTCCTTGCCGAAATTCTTGATTTGATCCTTGAGAATTGCGGAAATTTCCGCGGCGCGGATATCCATCAGCCAACCTCTTTCAGTGTATGCTTAAGGGTGGAAAGTTTCGTGCGAAGCGATGTGTCGACCTGGCGCGAGCCGATCTTGACGATCAGGCCGCCCAGGAGCGACGCGTCCACTGTCACGTCGAGTGTCACGGTCTTGCCGGTCACGCTCGAAAGCGCGGCCATCAATTCTTTTTCCTGCGCTGGCGTCAGCGCATGGGCCGAGGTCACGTCGGCGCTCACCTCGCCGCGCTCGCGGGCGACGGTCTCATGATAGGACCGGATGATTGCAGGCATGGCGAAAAGCCGGCGGTTGCGGGCAACGACCTTGAGGAAGTTGCCGACCAGGCCGGAAATGCCCGCCTTGGAAATCAGCGCCACGATCGAGCGCGACTGGTCCTCGGCGGAAAAAACGGGGCTTTCGACGAGACGCCTCAGATCGGTGCTGTCGTCGATCATTGCCTGGAACCGGTTGAGGTCCTTGGCCACGGCGTCGACCGACTTGGCCTCGGACGCCAACTCATACAGCGAAGACGCATACCGTTCGGCGACACCGGAAATTAGATGGGAGTTATCTGCCACGGGCGGGATTATCTCTCATTGGCATCCAAGAGCCTGCACTTGACCGAGGACCGGAAAGGCAAGCCTTTGATTCTGTTGCGGTAACATTTGAGACGTCAAAGCCGGAAAGCTTGTTTTTCCGCAAATGCGCGGTCCGTCTAGCATAGAGCGCGGGGACTCGCAACACGCCGGAGGCGGCTTATCGCACCTGCTTTAGAATGAGTTGGGCGCTTTTGCACCCACGCCCCGGCAGCCCGGCCGGGTGCTACAGAAGGCCAAGCCCATACAAAAGCGGCAGCGCCGCCAAAACCGCCTCGATCACCACCGAAACCAGATTGTATCCGGTCACCCCGCGATCCGACAGGATCGAGATGATGCGGCCCAGCGCGGTGAACGCCCAGCCGGCGCCGAGCGCCAGATAGATCAGCGGCTGCGCCAGCAGGAGGGCGCAGATCCCGACGCCCAGATAGAACCCCGCCATGGTGCCGCGCGCCTCCGACAGCGCCTCGGGATGATCCGGCGCGGTCTGCAGCCTCAGGATCTTGAGCGAGGCCCGCGGCGCGACAAGCAGCATCAGGCCGAAGGCGACGGTGACGGCCGCCGAGGACCAGGCCAGCCATTCGCCCTGGGAGGATGGCCAGTAGAATTCGATCATGTCGCATCTCCGCTCGGGTTCGCACGCTGCAGGGCGCTGGAGCGCCGTGCGTCCATCTGGACGCCCAAAGGACGCTCTATCTCATTGAATCCAGAGCATCTTATCTGCGGTCAGGCGATTTCGCCTGATCGCAGGATGCTCCAGGAACCAAATCACCCCGCCTCCCGCCATAGCATGCGCGTCTGCCCCGCCAAAGCCGGTATTCTGGGCCTGCGCCGCCGTCCTGATACGCCGGCCTGCCGCGTCAGATCGTCGCCGAGGGTTTGCGGCCGAGCTGGCGCTCGCGGTTCATGATGTAGATGCCGCTCATGCAGATGATCGAGGCGCCCACCAGAGTCCAGAGGTCGGGAACGTCGCCAAACACCACGAAGCCCAGGAGGATCATCCACAACAGCTGGCTGTAGATGAAGGGGGCAACCTTGGAGGCGCTGGCAAGGCTGCTGGCGCGCACCAGCATCGCATGGCCGGCAATGCCGAAGAAGCCGAGGCCCGCGAGCAGCGCCGCGTCGAAGAGGCTGCGCGGCAGCTCCCCGTAGATCAGCGCCGGCGGCGCCAGAAGCACCGTGGCGAAGATGCAGGAATAGAAGATCAGGCTGCTCTGGCTCTCGCGGTGGACCAGCTTGCGCGTCAGGATCGAATAGAGTGCATGCGTCATCGCCGCCAGGATCGACCAGATGATCGACAGCGAAAAAATCTCCGTGCCCGGCCGCACGACGATCAGCACGCCGATGAAGCCCACCATAACCGCCGCCCAGCGCCGCGGACCGGCCCATTCGCCCAGCATCGGCCCGGCCATCGCCGTCACCAGCATCGGCGTCGACAGGAAGATGCTGACGGTGAGCGCCAGCTGCAGGTCGCGCAGCGCCAGGAAATTGAACAGCGTGGTGGCCGGCAGCAGCATGCCGCGCAGGATCTGCAGCGGCACATTGTGCATCCGGTACATGTCGGCCCGCCGCCAGCCCTGGAAGACGACGAAGGAGATCACCGCATGGGAGACAAAGCGGCACCAGACCACGAAGACGGCCGCATAGCCCATGGTGACCAGGTATTTGGCGGTGGCGTCGAGAGCGGAGAAGCCGATAAAGGTGCCGAGCGCCAGCACCATCGCCAGCGGCGGCATGGCTTCACGATCGACGTCATGCCGCACGGGTCGGTCGTCGGGTTTCAAATCCAAGGCATCTATCCTGTGAGGCCGCGCGGCTTGGGAGGACGTCGGCGGCATGGCCTTCAAGTACTTGCACCGCACAACCGCGATGTCAAAGCCCGGGTGCGGTCCCGGTGTCCGAAACGGCCAAGCCAGCAGCGCCTGAGACGGGCCGGCCTTGTCCGGCTCATTGCCCGCTTCGGGTTGATGCCGAGGCCCGCCGCTCTATTGTACCTCTGATTGCCATCGGCCAACCGACCCGTGCGGCCAACCCGAATGCATCAGAATTGGAAGCCTTATGCCCGCCTGCCGTCCGCTGCTGAACAGCGCCCTCCTCCTTGTCTTCGCCTTCCTCATCGCCGCCACGCCCCTGCCGGCCCATGCCCAGTCACCGCTGACCGCCGCCCCGGCCGACTCATCCGAATCAGCCGAACCCACAGACACGGTGATCGCCCCGCTGCTCGACGTGCTCAGGGACGAGGCGGCGCGGGACAGGCTGATCCGGGCGCTCGAGCAGGCCGCGCCCGAGGGCGAAACGCCCTCCGTGGAAGCCGACGCCCCAGTCACGCTCGCCGCGCGGCTCGCCGCGATCACCCGCACCACCATCAACGAGACGCTCTCCATCGGCGGCGCCGTCATCGCCGACATGTCCGGGCTGACCACGCTTGTCGACGGACGCGCCACCCTGGACAGGGACCGGATCGCCGCCGTGCTCGCGCCGCTGCTGGCCACCGTGGCGATCTCGCTGGGACTGTACTTTCTCGCCAAGCGGCTCTTGCGCCGCGCGCTGTCCACTGCCGTCCTGCGCCTGCGGGGGCGCGGCCCGCTGGCGGCAATGGCGCTGGTGGGGCTCCATTTCCTGGCGGAGATCCTGGCGCTCGCCATCGCCTATTTTGCGACCGGTGCCGCCTCGGCACTGCTGTTGAGCGATCTCGGCGTCTCGATCCACCAGACGCTCTATCTCAACGCCTTCCTGATCACCGGCGTGACCGCGATCCTCATCCGCATCGTGACCGGGATCGTCGAGGGAGACTATGCCGTCCTGAGGCTCGCAGCCCCCGTGCGGCAGATGATGCGCGAGCGCGGCATCCGGCTGGCAGCTATCCTGATCTATGGCATCGCCTTCGTCGTGCCCGCCGCTAATGCGCTGATCTCGTTCACCGTCGGCCGGAGCCTCAGGGTGGTGCTCTACACCATCGCCGCGATCTACGCGGTCAACGCCATCCGCGCCATCTCCCGCCTCCAGCAGGCCACCCATGACCTGCCCCTCTCGGAACCCCAGGAAGAGGGCGACGCCGCCGTCGACGAGGCCCTGCCCGAACCGGTGCAGTCGGCCGTCCTGCAGCTCTGGCCGCTGGTCGCCTATGCCTATGTCGGCGCGAGCTATGTCATCGCCCTGTCGCAGCCCGCGTTCTTTGTCGATTTCGTCGGCGGCGCGACGCTCAAGACCGCGGCGGCGCTCGTGCTGGGCGGGCTGGTGATGCGCGGCTGCGGCTATCTCTCGACCATGAGCATCCGCGCGCCCGCCTTCCTGCCGCTCGACGACCGGGCGCTGTCGGCGCGGCTCACCTCCTTCGTGCCGGTGCTGCTCCGCATCGTCTGGCTGCTGGTTTCCATCGCCATCCTCGCCGTGGTGCTCGACGCCTGGGCGATCGCCGATGTCGGCGCCTTCATAGAGGGCGAGCGCGGCGGCGCCATCGTCGCGGGACTGGTCTCGAGCCTCGTCGTGCTGGTCGCGAGCTTCGTCGTCTGGGCAGCACTCACCTCCTGGATCGACGGGCGCATGGAGGGCGGCCCCGGCACGGCGCTGCACTCGGCCCGCTACCGCACGCTCTATTCGCTGGCCAAGAACGCGCTCACCGTAGCGCTGGTCGTCTTCGGCGGCATGATCGCGCTGTCGGAACTCGGGCTCGACATCGGCCCGCTGCTCGCCGGCGCCGGCGTGCTCGGCCTCGCCATCGGCTTCGGCGCCCAGAAACTGGTGCAGGACATCATCTCCGGCGTCTTCATCCAGTTGGAAAACGCCATGAATGTCGGCGACGTCGTCGGCGCAGGCGGCATCACCGGCGCGGTCGAGCGGCTGACGCTCCGCTCGGTGTCGCTGCGCGACCTCTCGGGCGTGTACCACATCATCCCGTTCAGCTCGGTCGATGCCGTGTCCAACCACATGCGCACCTTCTCCTTCCATGTCGAGGAGGTGGGCATCGCCTACAAGGAGAACGTGGCCGACGGCAAGGCCGCCCTGCAGGAAGCCTTCGACCGCCTGCTTGCGACCGAGCACAAGCAGGACATCCTGGCGCCGCTCGAAATGCACGGCGTCACGGGCCTCGGCGACTCAGCCGTCCTGATCCGCGCCCGCATCAAGACCATGCCCGGCAAGCAATGGGGCCTCGGCCGCGCCTACACCGAACTGGTCAAGGAAGTGATGGACGAACGCGGCATCGACATCCCGTTCCCGCACACGACCGTGTATCTCGGCCGCGACAAGCAGGGGCGGACGGATGAGCTGCCGGTAAAGTTGGAGAGGGTGGGGGCGAAGGCCGAGGTCGAAGTGGAAAAGAACGGGGCGTAAGCGGGGCGCGGGGGCAAGGTCAGTGCCGCCTCCGTCGCGCTGCGGCCGTGGCTGACAGTGGCGGCCTTTCGCCTCCATTTCGGCCGATTGACGGTTCTCGCCTTGATCCTGAAAGCGACCGTTCGTTGCGAACCGCACGAATGGCAGAGAAGGGCGGAAGCCGGTCATTCGCTGCGGATAAATGTTGATTGGGCCACAAAGGTGCAAGCGGACATCCAAGCTACGCGAAGTCCAAGCCCAGTTCCGCATCGCCGCATGACGGCTTCGAGTCCTGAGCGGACGAACCGCCTCTGAGGGGCAGTACTAGTAACCTGACAGAGACGAGCTCGACTCGTCTGAGCACAACCAATGAGTGGATTCGATGTTAAAAATAAAATTGACATCATTTTCATTTTTATGCCAACCTGGCGTTGGTTGTCGTGTTGCAGAGGGCCGAAGAAGTCTGGGCGAAAATCGATCCATCCTCTCGGCGGGCGCCGACCGCCTAACCTTTGAGAAGCGGTCAGTGTGTCCTGTATTTGTCCGGAGAACAGCGAGAGAATGAACAGCCTTTCAATTCACCCTGTGGAGCCTAACCGCGGTCAGAGTGAGTTTTGCGCTTGGCTTGCCGGCGACCGCGCAAGCCTCCGTAAGGGAGAGCGTACACGCAAGGATTTGATGGTGACCTGCGCTGAGCTTCTTGCTTCAGAGCCATTTGATCGCCTCAAAGTTTCGGGTCTGTGCAATTCAGCAGGTGTCGCCCATGGAACGTTTTACGTCTACTTTGATAATCTGAACACGATCCTGGCAGAGGTGCTTGGCCTCTTTGTCGATTATGTTCAAATCCAGATGCGGTCGGCTGCGCGGCAAGGCGAGGACCCCGTCCGGGATACTACGGCGGCCTATTACGCGCTGTTCAAGGCAAATTCCCATTTGATGAAATGCCTCGTAATGGGCATCGACGCCTTTCCCGAAGCACGAGCGGCGTTCCAGCGCCTCAACCATGAGTGGGCTAAAACCGTTGTTCGCTCCCTGAAAAGACGGAACCAAGCCGGACATTCCGCTGAAGACGAAATGATGCGTCGGGCCTATGCGCTTGGTGGCATGGTCGATCAGTATCTCACCGCCCTCTTCGTTGCCGAAGACCCGTGGATCGCCTCGATCTCGCAGGACCCGGAGGCGGTGATCGCCACACTTACCGACATCTGGATGAAAGGCATGGAGGAATGAGCTTGCTTCAGGACGGGCACCTGATGCCATTGGACGAGATCGCGCAGCACCGGCAGCAGGCCTGGGAACGGCAAAGCGCCTATGTCGTGGAAAATTCGGCCTTTTACCAAAGGCTCTGGGATGGCAAGGCGCCACCCCGACGGCTGGAGGATATTGCCCGGCTGCCGTTCTCGGACAAGGCGGGGCTGCGACTGGCGCAGCCTGCTTCGCCACCATTCGGTGATTACCTGGCAGCGCCAACCGAAAAGGTCAGCCGGCTGCACCGGACATCGGGAACCACAGGACAGGCGATGAACCTTGCGATGAGCGCGCAGGATTGCGAAATCACCGAAATCGTCGGTGGTCGGGCGCAATCGCTTGCAGGGTTGAAAGCGGGCACGATGGTGGTCCACTGCCTGAATTACCAGATGTGGATGGGCGGGCTGACTGATCACCTGACGCTGGAGCGCACGGGCGCAACCGTCGTACCGTTCGGCGTCGGATCGACCGAGTTGCTGATCAACACGATACTGGAAACCGGGATCACGGCGATTTCCTGCACGCCCTCCTATCCCGCAGTTCTGGAACGGGTCATTGCCGGGAAATTCCCGCATCTCTCCCCCCGTGACCTCGGGCTTAAGTTGGGCCTATTCGGGGGTGAGCCCGGCATTGACGATCCGGCATTCCGCAAACGCCTGAGCGACACCTGGGGGATGCAGCCACGCAACGCGAATTACGGTGTATCCGACGTGTTCTGCAATTTCGCATCCGAATGCGCACACGACACGGCGCTGCATTTCGTAGCGCATGATGTGCTGCATGTGGAACTGATCGATCCAGGCAGCGGCACACCTAAGGAGGTTGTCGCCGGGAACAAGGGCGAGCTGGTGCTGACCCATCTGAGTCGAGAATGCCAGCCGCTGGTCCGTTTCCGCACGGGCGACATCATCCGGGTCGAGAACACGCAGACCTGCGCCTGCGGCTGCGCCGGGTTCCGGTTCCGGGTGATTGGTCGGTCGGACGACATGGTGGTCGTGCGGGGGCTGAACATGTTCCCAACCATGGTGGCTGCCGTGGTGACAAGCTTTGACGAATTATCGGGCGACTACCGGATCGTTCTGGACGCACCACCACCCTACGACGTGTTGCCTGTGCATGCGGAGCTGGCCACGGACGGACAGGATGACGGCACGCTGTCCCGGCGTATGGAAGAGCGCTTCAAGCAAAATCTAGGGGCGACGATCCGAGTGAAAATCGTCCCCCATGGGACATTCCCGCGAACAGAAGGCAAAACGAAACGCGTGATCAGGAGCTATGAATGACAAGCTTTAACTATGGAACCATCCGCTCGGAAGTGACGGCCGAAGGCGTCAGGACGATTTCACTGAACCGGCCGCATGCAATGAACGCGATGAACCGCCTCCTGATCGACGAAATCTCGGTCGCATTCGACGATGCCAATCGTGACCCCGGCACGCGGGCCATAATCTTGACCGGTGAAGGGCGCGCATTCTGCGCGGGTGATGACCGGCACGAGCATGTGCACCCTGAGACCGAAGAAGAGGCCCGTGCCGTCGTCGACGCGATCCAGCGCGCGACGGTTGCCATCGTCATGGGGGCAAAGCCTGTCGTCGGCGCAATCAACGGTTGGGCGGTCGGCGGCGGTTTCGAATGGGCGATCAATTGCGACTTTCCGATCTGGGCGGAAAGCGCCAAGGGCTTTTTCCCCGAGGTCTCGCTCAACCTGTTCGTGACCGGTGCCGTGACCTCAATCCTGCCCAATATTGTCGGCGCGGTGAAGGCACGGGAAATGCTGTTCCTGGGGCGGCGGTATTCGGCAGCGGAGCTGAAAGAGATCGGTGTCGCGTGGAAGGTGGTGGCGGATAATGAATTGCTCGCCGAGGCCGAAGCGGTCGCATCGCAACTAGCCGCGCTGCCGACACTCTCCACCCGCGCGATGAAACGAGTGCTGAACCAGGCGACGGCCGGCGGGCTGCACCAGGCGCTGCAGCTGGAAACCGAAGCGACTGTCGCGGGGTTCCTCGACCCAGAAACAACCCGGCTGCTGAAGGATTTTTAGGGTCGTTTGAGAAGGATTTGTCCCGAGCCGAGGCAGGGTGACTGCTAAACTGCAGCCCCTGACTGACATTCGAAAATCCGCCATTCCCCTCCCGGCCCCTTCTCCCCACCCCCCTCACAGAAAACTCTGCGGATCGATATCCACCTGCACCTGCACCGAGCCCCGCGCCTTGGGCCCTTGGGCCAGCATCGCGCGCAAGAACCCCTGCATGTCCCGCCCGCGTTCGCCGTGGATCAGCAGCCGGAACCGGTGGCGGCCGCGGATCAGGGCGAGTGCTGCTTCGGCGGGGCCGAGCACCATGATGCCGGGCGTGGGCGGGGCGGCAGCGCGAAGCGCGCGGGCGTGGGTTTCGGCTTCCAGCCGTGTGGCGGCCGAGACGATCACCGAGGCCAAGCGGCCGAAGGGGGGGAGCATCGCGCGGCTGCGCTCGTCGGTCTCGCGCTCGTAGAAGGCTTCCCCGTCGCCCGACGCCAGCGCCTGCATCACCTGGTGCTGCGGCTGGTAGGTCTGGATCAGCCCGAGGCTCTTGTGGCCCGAGCGCCCGGCGCGGCCGGTCACCTGGGACAAGAGCTGATAGGTCCGCTCGGCCGCGCGCGGGTCGCCATTGGCGAGCCCCAGATCGGCGTCGACCACGCCCACCAGCGTCATGGCCGGAAAATTGTGCCCCTTGGCCACCAGCTGCGTGCCGATGACGATGTCGGCCTCGCCCTTGGCGATCGCCTCGAGCTCGATCCTCAAGCGCCGCGTGCCGCCCATCATGTCCGACGACAGCACGATGGTGCGCGCCTTGGGGAAATGCCTGTCGGCTTCCTCGGCGATCCGCTCGATCCCCGGCCCGCAGGCGGCCAGATGATCGAGCGTACCGCAGGAGGGGCAGGCCTGCGGCGTGGGTTCGCTGTGGCCGCAATGGTGGCACTGCAGCTGCCCGCGGAACCGGTGCTCGACCAGCCAGGCCGAACAGTCCGGACACTCGAAGCGGTGGCCGCACACCCGGCAGAGCGTCAGCGGCGCATAGCCGCGGCGATTGAGGAACAGCAGTGACTGTTCCTTGCGTTCGAGCGTCTGCGCCATCGCGTTCAAGAGCACCGGCGACAGGAAGCCGCCGCGCGCCGGCGCGTGCCTGCGCATGTCGACGAGCTTCAGGTCCGGCAGCACCGCTTCGGCGTAGCGGCTCTCGAGCTTCAAATGCCGGTAGCGGCCCTGCTGGGCGTTGACGCGGCTTTCGATCGAGGGCGTGGCCGAGGCCAGCACCACCGGGATGCCCGCGAGCCTGGCCCGCACCACCGCCATGTCGCGGGCATTGTAGAACACCCTGTCCTCCTGCTTGTAGGCCGGGTCGTGCTCCTCGTCGACGATGATCAGACCCAGATCGGCAAACGGCAGGAACAGCGCCGAGCGCGCGCCGGCGACCACCGAGATGCCTGCTTCCGCCGTCTGCCGCCAGACCTTCTCGCGCATGCGCGGCGTAACTTCGGAATGCCATTCCGCCGGCCGCGCGCCGAAGCGGTCGTGGAAGCGGTCGAGAAACTGGGCCGTCAGCGCGATCTCCGGCAGCAGGATCAGCACCTGCCTGCCCTGCCGCACGGCCTCGGCGATCGCCTCGAAATAGACCTCGGTCTTGCCCGAGCCGGTGACGCCGTCGAGCAGGGTGACGCTGAACCCGGCCTCCGCCACCGTGGCCCGCAGCGCGTCCGCGGCCTCCGCCTGGCCTGGCTCGAGCGCCGCCGGCTGGTAGTCGGGATCGGGGGCGGCCACCACCGGCGGCGGCCGCAATCTGACCTGTTCGAACACGCCCTGGGCCGCAAGCCCGTCAATCACGCTTGCCGTCACGCCCGCGGCATGGGCCAGCCCGCTGCGGGTCCAGGCGAAGCCGTCGCCCGCCTGCTCGAGCACCCGCTCGCGCGCCACTGTCAGCCGTTCGGGCTGCGTGCCGGTCAGCCTGAGCGCATCGATCATCGGCTCGGGATCGAAGGCCGCGGGCGCTCGCAGCGCCATCCGCGCCACCAGGCCCGGCGGTGACAGCGTGTAGGCCGCCACCCAGTCGATGAATCGCCGCATCGGCTCGTTGACCAGCGGGCAGTCGAACACCTGGGTGATCTCGCGCAGCTTCTTCGGGTTGACCTCGTCGGCCGGCCCGTCCCAGACGATGCCCGGCACCAAGCGGGGTCCGAGCGGCACCTGCACGATCTGGCCGGGCTTGGCCTCCCAGCCCTGCGGCAGCGCATAGGAATAGGCCCGCTCGGCCGGCATAGGGATCAGCACCGGCACCACGGTCAGCGGGAACAGCCCGTCTTGTCTTTGTCGCGAATCTTTTTCCATTTGGCGTGACCTTGCCCCCGGATTGGGCTAAAGGGAACCCGGATTTGTTCACAGGCGCGCCGGGCAAGCCCCGCTGGCGCAAGTTTGGAGGCTCAAATGAAATTCTTTGTCGACACCGCCGATGTGAGCGAGATTCGCGAACTCAACGATCTGGGCCTGATCGATGGCGTCACCACCAATCCGTCGCTGATCATGAAGTCCGGCCGCGACATCCGCGAGGTCACCAAGGAGATCTGCTCCATCGTCGAGGGCCCGGTTTCGGCCGAAGTGGCCGCCACAGACTACGAGACGATCATGAAGGAAGCCGCGGTACTGGCCAAGATCGCCGACAACATCTGCATCAAGCTGCCGCTGACATTGGACGGCCTCAAGGCCTGCCGGGCGCTCACCTCCGACGGCCACATGACCAATGTGACGCTGTGCTTCTCGGCCAACCAGGCGCTGCTCGCTGCCAAGGCCGGCGCGTCCTTCATCTCGCCCTTCATCGGCCGCCTTGACGACATGGGCCTGGATGGCATGGACCTGATCCGCGAGATCCGCCAGATCTACGACAATTACGGCTTCGACACCGAGATCCTGGCCGCCTCGATCCGCACCGTGGGCCATGTCAAGGAAGCAGCCCTCATCGGCGCCGACGTCGCCACCATCCCCGCCTCCACCATCAAGGCGCTGGTCAAGCATCCCTTGACCGACAAGGGCCTGGACGCGTTTTTGGCCGACTGGAAGAAGACCGGCCAGACCATCGCCTGAGCGGAAATTCAGTTCAGAACAAATTCAGCGGCCCGGTTATTCCGGGCCGTTTTCATTGCGATTGTATGGAAGGAACGGGCGGCCTCAGGCCGCCTCAGCTTCTTGACAGAGTCATGTCCGGAATGACCGAGCCATGTCCTCCGTCATTCCGGCCTTGAGCCGGAATCCAGCCACGGCGCGTCTGCGCCGTGAAAGAGTCTTTCGCGATCAAGGACTTGATCGCGCTGGATGCCGGATCAAGTCCGGCATGACGGGTGTCGATGGACTGCCACCACAAAACGACAAGTGGTCGAAGTCACGGGATTTGTCAGCACTCTCGGCGGCCTCAGGCGGCCTGGCTCCAGCCCTTGGGCGCCGGCTCGAACACCCGGTCGGGGTTTTCGGCCAGCCCGTGCACCGTGTGATACTCAAGCGCGCGGATCGCCTCCGCGGGATCGCCGTCGAGCGCGTCGGGCAGGATCGGCTCGCCCACGGTGAAGCGGAAGGTGTGATGCTTCTTGTTCAGAAGCTCGTGGAACACCGTCATGTCCCTGAGTTCCGTCGAGTGCTTGGACAGCCAGTAGAACAGGCCCGAGTTGCGCGCCGAGATGTTGACCGGAATCACCGGCAGGTCGTAGCGGCGCGCCAGCGTCACCGCCGACACCTTCCACGGCCGCTCGGTGAGCCTGCCCTCGTTCCAGAAGGCGATGCGGCCCGAGGGAAACAGCACCGTGGCCTTGCCCTCCTGCACCGCCTGATTGGTCAGAAGCAGCGTCTCGCGGGCCTTGTCGCGGCTCTTGAATTCCTCGCGCCATTCGACCGGAATGATGATTTCGCTGAAGCGCTGGCTGATGCGCACGGCGTCGCGGTTGGCAAACACCATCATGTCGGGCCGGTGCCGCGACAGGAAGTCGAACATCGCCACGCCATCGGCGATGCCGGTCGGGTGGTTGGCGACCAGCAGGAATCCGCCTTTCTCGGGGATTCGGTGTTCGCCGCGGGAGCGGATCTCGAGCTTGAGCAGGTCGCTGATATATTTCAACGCATCACGCCCGGACAGGGGCGCGATGGCGTCGGCCATCCTCACCGCTGCGCCGTACTTCAGGGTGGCGTAGATGATGGGCCGAACCAGCGGCCATGATGGATGATCGACAAGCCGGCCGCCGCGTTCCGCAATCAGCCGGTCGATGATATGCCCGGGCCGGCCATGGGCCAGGATGTGCAATCGATCCGAAATCTCCGCCACATATGCCATGGACTCGACCCCTCTGGTCTGCGTTGTCACAAACCTATGGCAACAGAATATGATGTCATGATGACATCGCTTGAACCTGGCCTCGGCGCGCTAAACGTTGGCGCGCAACACGCCGCTCCGGCACATCGTTTACTCCCCGCTAAGGCACAAATGCAAGAGTGGCTGCTGGAACAGGCACGCGCCAACCCGAATCACAACGGCTCCGGGCCCTTGATTGCCGCGGGATGGGCGGAGCCCCTTTCCGATCATTCGCCGCCATGGCGGCCCCAGGGAATGGAACCATCATGCAGCAACCGCTTGTCATCGCAGCACCCGATGTGATCCACGAACAGCAGGCCTGGCTCACCCAGCTCATCGACGAGCGCCGCCTGTCGCCCAAGACAGCGGACGCCTATGAGCGCGATCTGCGCCAGTTCCTGGGCTTTCTTACCCTGCATCTGGGCGGGGCGCCGAAAATCGCCGACATTGCCGATCTGAGACCGCTCGACCTGCGCGCCTTCATGGCCGAGCGCAGGCGTGCGGGCGCCGGCGCCCGCAGCCTCGGCCGCGGCCTTGCCGGCATCCGCTCGTTCCTCAGGCATCTCGAGCGCAAGGGCATGGCCAACGCCGCCGGCGCCGCGGCAACCCGCGCGCCCCGGCAGCCCAAGTCGCTGCCCAAGCCACTCACTGCGCGCGACGCGCTGCGCGTGGTCGATGCCGATCTGCAGCTCTCCGACGAGCCCTGGATCTCGGCCCGCACCGCAGCCGTGCTGACGCTGCTCTATGGCTGTGGCCTGCGCATTTCCGAGGCGCTCGCGCTGACGCCGACCGACCTGCCGCGCCAGGGCGGGACGCTGCGCATCACCGGCAAGGGCGGCAAGACCCGGATCGTGCCGCTGCTGCCTGCCGCAAGCGAGGCGATTGCGGCCTATCGCAAGCTCTGCCCGTTCCAGCCCGGGCCGGACGAGCCGATGTTTCGCGGTGCGCGTGGCGGGGTGCTGCAGCCCGCCATCGTGCAGAAGGAGATGCGGCGGCTGCGCTCGGCGCTCGACCTGCCCGAAAGCGCGACCCCGCATGCGCTGAGACACTCCTTCGCCACCCATCTTCTGGCCGGCGGCGGCGATCTGAGGACCATCCAGGAGCTTCTGGGCCACGCCAGCCTGTCGACAACCCAGGTCTATACCGGCGTCGATTCGCGCCGCCTGATCGATATCTACGACCGCGCCCATCCAAGGGCCTGAGCCGGCCTCTTGAAAGAGGCGGACGGGCGCCCGGGCCGGCCCTTAACCTTCCATTTACCACGCTTGCAGCCGGGGCCGGGACATTAACCCGATTATCCGGTGGAATGGGCTAACGTGCCGGGTCAGATCCCGCGCCCGTCAGGACTCAAAGAGCTTTGACGGGCCAGCGGGCTCGCATCACGACTTAGGATGCAGCGGCCGTCACGACCGGCGATGATCGCACGCTGCAAGAGGAATGGCCGCGCATGCACCACCTGCCCGCATTTTCCGCTTTCCGGCGCCCGCTCCGGCCGCTGGTCCTTCGGCTCCCCAACCTCATGCTCGCCATCGCTGCCGCGCTGCCCTGGGCGCTCTTGATCCTGCTGGCGGCGGGTCTCGTCTATGCCGGGACGGCGCGCGCCCAGGAGGCCGATCAGGAGACCGTCACGTGTAACGGCGTCAGTCTTGTGGACAGGCTCTCGACCACGGCTCCCGAAAAGCTCGCCAGCGCACGCACTCAAGCCGCGGCCACCGCAAACGGCCAGGGGCGGCTGTGGAAGATCGACAAGCCGGGCCGCGATCCCTCCTGGCTGTTCGGCACCATGCATGTCACCGACCCCCGCGTCACCGAGCTGCCCGACGCCGCCCAGGCCGCCTTCGACACCGCCGGCACGGTCGTCATCGAGACCATCGACATTCTCGACCCGGTCAAGGCGCAGGCAGCACTGCTGACCAATCCGGAACTCACCATGTTCACCGACGGCAGCACGCTCACGTCGCGGCTGAGCGAGGAAGACGCGAGCCTGGTCGAGGCCGAACTCTCCCGCCGCGGCATTCCGCTGGCACTGGTCTCGCGCATGAAGCCCTGGATGATCGCCGGCATGGTGGCGATGCCCGCCTGCGAACTGGCCCGCAAGGCCGACGGCGTCGAGTTTCTCGACATCAGGATCGCCAGCAGCGCCACGGCGCAAGGCAAGCAGCTGCTGGGGCTCGAGAGCATCGGCGAGCAGATGACGGCCATGGCCGACCTGCCGATCGAGTTCCACCTGCGCGGCCTGGTCGAGACCATCAGGCTTTCCGACCTGATGCCCGACATCATGGCGACCATGACCGAGCTCTATCTTCAGGGCGAGATCGCGCTGATCATGCCGGTCATCCTGGCGGCGGGGCCCGAGGATACGGGCGACGATCTGGACGGCTATGCCGAATTCGAGGCGCGCATCGTGACCCTGCGCAACCATGTCATGGCCGGCCGGGCCGGCCCGATTCTCGAGAAGGGCAATGCCTTCATCGCCGTCGGCGCGCTGCACCTTCCCGGCGACGAGGGTCTGGTCTCGCTGCTCCGCGAGGCCGGCTACACGCTCACCGCAGTCCGGTAACACAATGTGACCAGCCCCACAGGGAGCAACCGGAACCTATTGCCCACTGGAGGCGTTTTGAGACCATGACTGACTGAAAAGGAGATGTCTCATGGTTGAAAACACCCCATACACCCGTCCCGTCGAAAACGCCCCCTACACCAATCCCGTCGATCCGGCTCGTCCGAACGAACACATTCGCGAGACCCGCGATACGACCGTCGTCACGTCCGGCGGTTCCAACGGCCTGATCATTGGCGTCGTTGTGGTCGTGCTTCTGGGCATCGCCGGCTACTTCTTCCTGTCGGGCGGCGAGTCCACCGTGTCCGGCACGACCGCTCCGGCCGTCGAGACCACGGTGCCGCCGGCTAGCCCCGCAGCCCCGGCTTCGGAAGCCCCGGTCGAACTGGCTCCGTCCCCCGGGACTGAAACCGTCCCAGTCGAGCCGAACAGTGTTGAACCCCTGACGCCTGCTCCGACGGCACCCGCCACCGGCGGCTGACTCTGGTGCGGTCCATCACGCCTCCCTGATGGGCGCCCCCGAACCGCCCGGCCAACGCCGGGCGGCTTTGCGTTTATTCACTTTGCCTGCCTGCCACTTCGCCCCGGCGCCGAGCGGGATTGGTGCGCGCAGCTTAGCGCGCCAGGCGCGACAGCGTGCGCGCGACGATGAGCTTGTGAAACGGCATGATCGTTGCGAGGTAGATGCGGCCAAGCCGGTTATGTCGTCTGACCAGGGTCATCAGCCGTACCGATGTGTGGTGATCTCCTGAAGGCTCTGTCTCGACCACGATCCGGAAATCGAGATGCCGGTCGTCAAATCCCATGACCACCTCGCCGTGGCTCTGCGCCACGATGGGGAACATCCCGATCCGCAGGGCCTTCGCCGCCGCCTCCGGATCGCCCTTGATGCCGAACGGCCGCACCAGGAGATTGCGGAGCGCCATCAGCGCGCCGGTCCAGGCGGGCATCGTCTCGAACGCCCGGCGTGCCGCATGCTCCGCAGAGAGTCCGGGCTGCGCCACCACCACCTCGAAGCAATCGCCCCAGTCCGCCTCCATGAGCGCCTGATGCGGCAGCGAGACCGGGATCTCCCGGGCTTTCATCGCCGTCGGCAGCACGACCCTGCGCCCCCGGCGATCACAGGTGGATAGGCTTGCCGAAGGTGGCGAGTGCTGCTTCCTTGACCGCTTCCGACATGGTCGGGTGCGCGTGGCAGGTGCGGCCCAGATCTTCGGACGAGCCGCCGAATTCCATCAGCACGGCGGCCTCGTGGATCAACTCGCCCGCGCCGACGCCGAGGATGTGGACGCCCAGCACCCGGTCGGTCTCGGCATCCGCCAGAACCTTGACGAAGCCATCCTGCGCCTGCATCGCCCGCGCCCTGCCATTGGCCGAGAACGGAAACTTGCCGGCCTTGTACTTGACACCCGCTGCCTTCAATTCTTCTTCGGTCTTGCCGACGGAGGCCACTTCGGGGCTCGTATAGACCACGCCGGGGATGACATTGTAGTTCACATGGCCCGCCTGGCCGGCCATCATCTCGGCCAGCGCCACGCCCTCGTCCTCGGCCTTGTGGGCGAGCATCGGACCGACGATGACGTCACCGATGGCGTAGACGCCCGGAACGTTGGTCTGGTAGTGGCTGTCGGTGCGCACGCGGCCGCGCTCGTCGAGCACCACGCCCGCTTCCTCGAGCCCGAGGCCTTCGGTGAAGGGCTTGCGGCCGGTGGCGATCAGCACCACGTCGGCGTCGATGGTCTGGGCGTCGCCGCCCTTGACCGGCTCGAAGCTGACCTTGGCGCCCTTGCCCGATGTCTTGACACCGGTGACCTTGGCGCCGAGCTTGAACTCCATGCCCTGCTTGCCGAGGATCCGCTGGAACTGCTTGGCGACCTCGCCGTCCATGCCGCCCAGGATCGTGTCGAGATACTCGACCACGGTGACCTTGGCGCCGAGCCGGCCCCAGACCGACCCCATCTCGAGCCCGATCACGCCGCCGCCGACCACCACGATGTGCTCCGGCACCTTCTCGAGCAGGAGCGCGCCGGTCGACGACACGATGATCTTCTCGTCAATGGTGACCTTGACGCCGGGAATGCCCGCGACATCCGAGCCGGTGGCGATCACCACGTTCTTGGATTCGAGCTCGGTGACCTTGCCGTCGTCGCCGGTCACCGACACCTTGCCCGCGCCCAGCACCTTGCCGTGGCCGATGAAGCTGTCGATCTTGTTCTTCTTGAACAGGAAGGCGACGCCATCGACATTGGATTTCACGGTCGCGTCCTTGTGCGCCATCATCTTCTCGAGATTGAGCTTGGGCTTTGAGACCTCGACGCCGAGCGCATCCATCCCGTGCCCGGCATGGTGGAACATTTCCGACGCATGCAGCAGCGCCTTGGACGGGATGCAGCCGATGTTGAGGCAGGTGCCGCCGAAGGTCGCGCGCCTTTCTATCACGGCCACTTTCAGGCCGAGCTGCGCCGCCTTGATGGCGCAGACATAGCCGCCGGGTCCCGAACCGATGATGATGACGTCGTAGCTCATGGTCTTGTCCTTGTGATCACAAATTCAGTCCTGGCACGCGGTGTAGCGAAAATCGTCCCTTGGCACTGCCGACAGGCCCTGGCCCCCCCAGGCCGAGGACATCCGCACCGACGCGCCGAAATCGGGCAGCAGGATCGTGGCCATCGCCTCTTCACCCAGGCCCGCGTCCGGCACCGCGCTCACATTGCCCAGCGCGTCGATGCCGTAGATCGGACCCTGCCACACCGTGCAGGCGTCGATTTCGGCCCCGGTGGCGTCGCCGGTCGGGCACTTGTGCATGACCATCGCCCAGGGCCGCGCCGGCTCGCCCGCCATCATCACCATCCCGTCCATGCTGACGCCGTTTTCGGGAAATGTCACCGTAAAGCGGTTAAGCGACGGCTCGGCCGGGTGCAGATCGTCCTGGAACGCGAGACTGGCGCCCGCCTGCGCCTCGCCGTAGACCGCCAGTTCCTGGAAGCAGGCGGCCCGCGCCGCGGGCGCAGCGGCAAGGATCAGGGCGAGGGCGGCTGCAATGGGCGGCGTCGAGCCGTATGACAGTGGCATCTCATGGTCCTTTCCCCGGTTGGCGGCCCCTGAACGTCCTTACAGATCCAGAACCAGGCGTTCGGGATCCTCGAGGCTCTCCTTGACCCGGACCAGGAAGGTGACCGCGTCCTTGCCGTCGACGATCCGGTGGTCGTAGGAAAGTGCGAGATACATCATCGGCCGGATCACCACCTGGCCGGCTTCGGCCACCGGGCGGTCCTGGATCTTGTGCATGCCGAGGATGCCCGACTGCGGCGCGTTGAGGATCGGCGAGGACATCAGCGAGCCGTAGACACCGCCATTGGAGATGGTGAAGGTGCCGCCCTGCATGTCGGCCATCGACAGTTCGCCATCGCGCGCGGCCCGGCCCAGGCGGCCGATCTCCTTCTCGATCTCGGCGATCGACATCTGGTCGGCGTCGCGCACCACCGGCACCACCAGGCCCTTGTCTGTGCCGACGGCGACGCCCACATGGCAGTAGTTCTTGTAGACGATGTCGGTGCCGTCGATCTCGGCATTGACCGCCGGGATCTCCTTGAGCGCATGGGTCACCGCCTTGGTGAAGAAGCCCATGAAGCCCAACTTGACGCCGTGCTTCTTCTCGAAGATGTCCTTGTACTTGTTTCGCAGGCTCATGACCGCGCTCATGTCCACCTCGTTGTAGGTGGTCAGCATCGCCGCCGTGTTCTGGGCTTCCTTGAGGCGGCGCGCGATAGTCTGGCGGAGCCGCGTCATCTTCACCCGCTCCTCGCGCGCGGCGTCGTCGCCGCTTGCTGCCGGACGCTGAGCCTTCGGCGCTTCGGCGGCGGCCGGAGCCGAACCCTTGCCGATCGCGTCGAGCACGTCGCCCTTGAGCACCTGGCCGCGCTTGCCCGAGCCCGCCACGTCGCCCGCATCGATGTTCTTTTCCGCCATCAGCTTCTGCGCCGAGGGCGCGGCAGGCATCTTGGTGTCGCCGGCCTTGGCGGCAGGCGCTTCGGATTTCGCCTCTGCCTTCGCCTCTGCCTTGGCAGCGGGTGCAGCAGGTTTCGCCTCGGCCTTGGCTTCCGGAGCCTTGGCCGGCGCCGCCGCGCCCTCGGTGATCTGCGCCAGCAGCGCGTTGACCTCGACGGTCTCGCCGTCGGCCGCGAGGATTTCGCTCAACACGCCCGAGACCGGGGACGGCACTTCGATCGAGACCTTGTCGGTTTCAAGTTCGACCAGCGGCTCGTCCACCTTGACGGTGTCGCCGACCTTCTTGAGCCAGGTGCCGATGGTGGCTTCGCTGACGGATTCGCCAAGCGTGGGGACGCGGACTTCAGTTGCCATGATTTCTTTCCGTTCTTTGTCTCTCAATCGGGTCGCAAGGCGGGCGGCGGGGCGGCGTCAGCCGCCCAGCGCATCCTCAAGGAAGGCTTCAAGCTGCGCAAGGTGGCGCGACATCAAACCGGTTGCCGTCGAGGCCGAGGCCGAGCGGCCGGTGTAGCGCACGCGCTGGTACTTGGCGTCGATATGCGCCAGCACCCATTCCAGATAGGGATCGATGAACGACCAGGCGCCCATGTTCTTGGGCTCCTCCTGGCACCACACCATCTCGGCGTTGCGGAACCGCGACAGCTCGTTGATCAGCGCCTTGGCCGGGAACGGGTAGAGCTGTTCGAGCCGGAGCAGGTAGATGTCGTTGATGCCGCGCTTCTCGCGCTCCTCGTAGAGGTCGAAATAGACCTTGCCCGAGCACATCACCACGCGGCGGATCTTGTTGTCCTTGACGAGCTTGATCGGCTCGTTCTTGAGCACTTCGGCATCGTCCCACAGCAGCCGGTGGAACGAGGTGTCGCCCGACAATTCGGCCAGGCTCGACACCGCGCGCTTGTGCCGGAGCAGCGATTTCGGCGTCATCATGATCAGCGGCTTGCGGAAGTCGCGCTTCACCTGGCGCCTGAGGATGTGGAAGTAGTTGGACGGCGTGGTGCAGTTGGCGACCTGCATATTGTCCTCGGCGCACATCTGCAGGAAGCGCTCGAGCCGGGCCGAGGAATGTTCCGGCCCTTGGCCCTCATAGCCGTGCGGCAGCAGGCAGACGAGACCCGACATCCGCAGCCACTTGCGCTCGCCCGACGAGATAAACTGGTCGAACAGCACCTGGGCGCCATTGGCGAAGTCGCCGAACTGGGCTTCCCACAGCGTCAGCGCGTTCGGCCGCGCCAGCGAGTAGCCATATTCGAAGCCCAGCACCGCCTCTTCCGACAGCATCGAATTGATCACCTCGTAGCGCGCCTGGTTGGGCGCCACATTGGCGAGCGGAATGTAGCGGTCCTCGGTTTCCTGGTCGTAGAGCACCGAGTGGCGCTGGCTGAAGGTGCCGCGCTCCACGTCCTGGCCCGACAGCCGGATCTTGGTGCCTTCCTGGACCAGCGTGCCGAAGGCCAGCGCCTCGGCGAAGGCCCAGTCGATGCCCTCGCCGGTCTCGATCATCTGCGCGCGGTTGTCCATGAAGCGCTGGATGGTGCGGTGGGCGTTGAAGCCTTCCGGCACTTCCGCAAGTTTCTTGCCGATCTCGCGCAACTGCTTGAGCGGCACGGCGGTCTTGCCGCGGCGCTGCTCATCCTGGTTGTCGGCGGTCCTAAGCCCCGACCACTGTCCGTCGAGCCAGTCGGCCTTGTTGGGCTTGTAGCTCTGGCCGATGTCGAACTCGGCTTCCAGATGAGCGCGCCAGTCGGCCTTCATCTTCTCGAACTCGCCCTCGGTGATCACGCCTTCCTCGATCAGGCGGCGCGAGTAGAGCGTCACCACGGTCTCGTGGCTGCGGATGCTCTTGTACATCTTCGGCTGGGTGAAGGACGGCTCGTCGCCCTCGTTGTGACCGAACCGGCGATAGCAGAACATGTCGATGACCACCGGCTTGTGGAAGGTCATGCGGAATTCGGTGGCAACCTTGGCGGCATAGACCACCGCTTCCGGGTCGTCGCCATTGACGTGGAAGATCGGCGCCTCGATCATCTTGGCGACGTCCGAGGGATAGGGCGAGGAGCGCGAGAAGCCCGGATTGGTGGTGAAGCCGATCTGGTTGTTGATGATGAAATGCACGGTGCCCGCGACGCGGTGGCCGCGCAGGCCCGACAGGCCCAGGATTTCCGCCACCACGCCCTGGCCGGCGAAGGCCGCATCGCCGTGCAGCAGCAGCGGCATGACCTTGACCCGCTCCTTGAGCGGCACGATGTCGCCTTCCAGATAGGTGGCCATCATGTCCTGCTTGGCGCGGCACTTGCCCATCACCACCGGATTGACGATTTCCAAATGCGACGGGTTGGCGGTCAGCGACAGGTGCACCTTGTTGTTGTCGAACTCGCGGTCCGACGAGGCGCCCAGATGGTACTTGACGTCGCCGGAGCCCTCGACATCGTCGGGCTTGTAGGACCCGCCCTTGAACTCGTGGAACACCGCCCGGTGCGGCTTGGCCATCACCTGGGTGAGCACGTTGAGGCGGCCGCGGTGGGCCATGCCGAAGACGATCTCCTTGAGACCCATGTTGCCGCCGCGCTTGATGATCTGCTCGAGCGCCGGGATCAGCGATTCGCCGCCGTCGAGGCCGAACCGCTTGGTGCCCTTGTACTTGACGTCGATGAACTGCTCGAAGCCTTCCGCCTCGATCAGCTTCTGCAGAATGGCGACCTTGCCGCGCTTGGAGAAGTCGACGCCCTTGTCGGGGCCCTCGATGCGTTCCTGGATCCAGGCCTTCTCTTCCGGATGGGAGATGTGCATGAACTCGACGCCGAGCGTCGAGCAATAGGTCCGCTTGAGGATGTCGATCATCTCGCGAATCGTCGCGTATTCGAGCCCGAGCACGTGGTCGATGAAGATCTTGCGGTCGTAGTCGGCCTCGGTGAAGCCGTAGGCTTCCGGCGACAGCTCGTTGTAGTCGTCGACCGGCGTGGCGATGCCGAGCGGGTCGAGCTTGGCGTGCAGGTGGCCGCGCATGCGGAAAGCCCGGATCATCATGATGGCGCGGACCGAATCGCGCGCGGCCTGGGTCACGTCGGCGGTGCCCGCGAGCTGTCCCTTGGCCTGCGCCTTGCCGTTGAGCTTGTCGGTGACGATCTTCTCGACCTTGCCCCAGTCGCCGTCGAGCGCCGAGACCAGCTCGCCATTGGCCGGAACCGGCCAGTTGGCCTGCTTCCACGAGGCCCCGGCGGCGGATTTGCGCACCTGCTCCGGATCATCCTTCAGCTCGGCGAAGAACGCCTGCCATTCGGCGGGCACGCTGCCCGGACTGTCCTGGAACCGTGCATACATGTCCTCGATATAGGGCGCGTTGCCGCCATACAGGAACGAAGTCTCTGCCATGATGTCGTTGGCTTCGTCATTGCGTGCCATGGGTCTCACCTTTTTGCGGGCCTTCTGGCCCTCTCCCTAGACTTTTTTAAGGCTTGCGCGACTTACGCCGCGAGCCGGCCCAAACCGAGCCCCAGCGCCGCGGTGTCGCTGAAGACCTGGTAGCGCGCGATCTTGCCGTCGCGCAGCGTGAACATGTTGACTGTTTCGGTATGCACCTTCCGGCCCGTCGCCCTGACGGTCCATTCGCCCTTGAGCACCGTGATCACCGTGTCGCCCGCGACATGAACCGCAAGCGGCTCGACCCTGTCGATCGCCAGATGATCGCCCAGGGTCTTGAGGAACTTGAGAAAGCCGTCCATTCCGGTCCAGTCCCCGGCCCAGGGCAGAAGCCCCTCGGGCGCCGGGTAATGGACCTCGATGTCGTCTGCCACGACGCCGCGCAGGCCCGCCTCGTCGCCCGCTTTCAGCGCGGCGTAGTAGCGGTCCAGGATCTCGCGCACGGCGTCGCTCATCATTTCAACCCTTCGAGCCCGGATCTCAGCCCTTGAGGACTTCGACCAAGGTCTTGCCCAGGCGCGCCGGCGACGGCGAGACGCGGATGCCCGCGGCCTCCATCGCCTTGATCTTGTCCTCGGCGCCGCCCTTGCCGCCCGAGATCACGGCGCCGGCATGGCCCATGGTCCTGCCCTCAGGCGCGGTGCGACCGGCGATGAAGCCTGCCATCGGCTTGGAACGGCCCTTCTTGGCCTGTTCCATCAGCCACTCGGCCGCATCTTCTTCAGCCGAACCGCCGATCTCGCCGATCATGATGATCGACTCGGTCTCCGGATCGTCGAGATAGAGATCGAGAATGTCGATGAACTCGGTGCCCTTGACCGGGTCGCCGCCGATACCCACCGCGCTCGACTGGCCCAGCCCCTCGTTGGTGGTCTGGAACACCGCCTCATAGGTCAGCGTGCCCGAGCGCGACAGGATGCCCACCGAGCCCTTCTTGAAGATGTTGCCCGGCATGATGCCGATCTTGCACTCGTCCGGCGTCATCACGCCGGGGCAGTTGGGACCGATCAGGCGCGACGTGGACGCGTCGAGGATCGCCTTGGCGCGGATCATGTCGGCCACCGGAATGCCCTCGGTGATGCAGACAATGAGCTCGATCCCGGCCTCGATGGCCTCGATGATGGCTTCCGCAGCACCCGCCGGCGGCACGTAGATCACCGACGCATTGGCGCCGGTCTCGGCCTTACCTTCCGCCACGGAGGCGAAGATCGGCAGCTTCTCGCCACCAGATCCCTGCCAGGTCTCGCCGCCCTTCTTCGGATGGATGCCGCCGACCATCTTGGTGCCGTGATAGGCCAGCGCCTGCTCGGTGTGGAAGGTGCCGGTCTTGCCGGTCAGGCCCTGGACCAGGATCCTGGTGTTCTTGTCGATGAGAATGGACATGGTATCAGGATCCCTTGATTGCCTTGACGATCTTCTGTGCCGCGTCGTCGAGATCGTCGGCCGCGATCACGTCGAGGCCGCTTTCGTTGATGATCTTCTTGCCGAGCGCCACATTGGTGCCTTCGAGGCGGACCACCAGCGGAACCTTCAGCCCCACTTCCTTGACGGCCGCGACCACGCCCTCGGCAATGACATCGCACTTCATGATGCCGCCGAAGATGTTGACCAGGATGCCCTTGACGGCCGGGTCGGCGGTGATGATCTTGAACGCCGCGGTGACCTTTTCCTTGGAGGCGCCGCCGCCGACATCGAGAAAGTTCGCCGGCTCCTCGCCATAGAGCTTGATGATGTCCATGGTCGCCATGGCGAGACCCGCGCCGTTGACCATGCAGCCGATATTGCCGTCGAGGGCGACATAGGCGAGGTCATGCTTGGAGGCTTCGATTTCCTTGGCGTCCTCTTCGGAGAGGTCGCGCAGCTCGACGATCTCGGGATGCCGGAACAGCGCGTTGTTGTCGAACGACACCTTGGCGTCGAGCACCCTCAAACGGCCGTCCTTCATGACGATCAGCGGATTGACCTCGAGCAGCGCCATGTCCTTTTCGACAAAGGCCTTGTAGAGGATCGGAAACAGCGTCTCGCCGTCCTTGGCTGCATCGCCCGTGAGTTCCAGCGCGCTGGTGAGCTTGGCGAGATCGGCGCTGGAGACGCCCTTCATCGGGTCGATGGCCACCGTGATGATCTTCTCGGGCGTGTCATGCGCCACCGCCTCGATGTCCATGCCGCCTTCGGTGGAGACCACGAAGGCCACCTGGCCGACGGAGCGGTCGACCAGGATCGACAGATAGAGTTCGCGCGCGATGTCGGCGCCGTCCTCGATGTAGAGCCGGTTGACCTGCTTGCCGGCATCGCCGGTCTGCTTGGTCACAAGCGTGTTGCCGAGCATGTCCTTGGCATGGGCCTTGGCCTCGTCGATCGAGAAGGCGAGCCGGACGCCGCCCTTGGCGTCGGGACCGAGTTCCGTGAACTTGCCCTTGCCGCGGCCGCCGGCATGGATCTGGCTCTTGACCACGTAGAGCGGGCCCGGCAGCGACTTCGCCGCCGCTTCCGCTTCGTCGGCCGAGAAGATGGCGACCCCTTCGGCCACCGGCGCGCCATATTCCTTCAAGAGGGCCTTGGCCTGGTATTCATGGATGTTCATGGGAACTCCTTGGAGCGATTGAAATTCAGTCGACGAGACAGGCGGACAGATAGGTGGCGAACAGGGATCCGGCACCGTTGAGCGAGATTTCACCGGGATAGTAGGTCTGACCGGCCAGGTCATAGATCTGCATGACGCCGCCCGAAGCGGCGGCCTTGATGAAGGGATCGCGGCCATCCAGGATCGCCGAGCCCTGATAGGTCTCGTTCATCTCGCTGAAATGCGCCTCGGCCTTCAGCCGGAATTCCACGCCGTCGATCTTCACCTGGATGAAGGGATCGTCGAGGAAGGCGTCGGGAAGCTCGCTGTCATTCCAGAACTCGAGCGTCCGGTTGGCCTGGTGGCAGGTGAAGGAGACGAAGGCCTCGCCCTGCTCGATCCCCCAGGCGACCACGCCGCCCTCGGCCGAG
>NZ_JAUXOD010000068.1 GCF_030682515.1 Hoeflea sp.
CCCTTGAGGGGGTCCGAAGGACGGGCGAGACCTGTGGCTCGCCCCGCCTGGATTGAGGGTGGGGGTCGGGGGGGCGGAGGCACCGGCTGTCCCTGATGGCAAGACCCCCTCATCCGGCCCTCCGGGCCACCTTCTCCCACGAGGGGAGAAGGGAGGAAGTTGTCCAGACCGGATAGGTTGCTAACAGGATAGACCGGATAGGGTGTTTACATTCCGACATTGGCAGGAGGGGGTCTGCGATGTCCTGGAATGCAAGCAATGTGATGGATCAGCGTGTGTCGTTTATCAGCGCCTGTATCGGAGGCGAGGTGTCGATGACGGAGCTTTGCGAGCTCTATTCGATCAGCCGGGTGACGGGCTACAAGTGGCTGCGGCGCTACCGGGAGGAAGGGGCGGACGGGCTTTGCGACCGCTCCAGTGGGCCACATGCGCACGGGCGGCGGACGCCCGAGGCCATCGTCGATGCGCTTGTTTCGCTCAGGCGGCAGCGTCCGAACTGGGGGCCCAGGAAGCTGGTGGCCTATCTTTGTGCAAAGCAGCCAGGCGTGCCATGGCCGTCGCCCTCGACGGCGGGCGAGATTCTCCGGCGCGCTGGCCTTGTTACGCCGCGGCGCAAACGTCGGCGCACGCCGCAGACGGGTCTGCCGCTGACAGAACCGCTCTATCCCAATCATGTCTGGGCCGCCGATCACAAGGGCTGGGTTGCCACCACCTACGGCGCAAGGCTGGAACCGCTGACGGTGACGGACGGCTTCAGCCGTTACCTGGTGGCGCTGTCGGCGACGCAGACGACGCGGGCGGGCGAGGCGCATCCCTTGTTCCATCGGGCCTTCGAAGACCATGGCCTACCCGACGTGATCCGGACCGACAATGGCAGCCCGTTTGCCTCAGCCTCGGTCACTGGCCTGACAAGTCTGTCGGCGCACTGGACACGGCTCGGCATCCGCCACGAGCGCATCGCGCTGGGCAAGCCGCAACAGAACGGTCGGCATGAGCGATTCCACCTGACGCTCAAGGAAGCGATGACGCCGCCCGAGACGAGCCAGACCGCCCAGCAGCGCCGCTTCGATCTCTACCGGCAGGACTACAACACGCAACGCCCGCACGAGGCGCTCGGCCAGAAACCGCCGGGACACATCTACCGGCCGAGCGCGCGACCGATGCCGGCCAGGACGCCTGAACCGGACTATCCCGCGGGATCCCAGGTCCGGCGGATCCGCTCCAATGGCGAGATCAAGTGGAAGGGCGGCCTGGTCCACATCTCCAGCGCCATCATCGCCGACCGCGTGGCCCTGATCGAAATCGACAACGACGTCTTCGAAGTCCACTTCTACAACAGACCTATCGGCCGCCTCGATCCCACCTCGGACAAACTCCAACCCATCCCGCAACACCAACCGGAGAAAGGGCAATTCCAGCAAAAACTGTAAACCACCTATCCGGTCTGTTTTGTAAACGACCTATCGGCTGGACAAGTGCAAGACCTGACGCCTCGTTCCCGGAACAGGCCGGACGGGCTGCACGCACCCTGTCCTCCGACACACGCACCGGATCCGGCGCCGGGCACCCTCCCTTCTCCCGCGCGCGGGAGAAGGTGGATCGCCGCGAGAGCGGCGAGACGGATGAGGGGAGGCCCGTGGCGGCAGAGGGGAAGAATATGCTGCCACATGCGGGGACAATGGTTTCACAGTTCCATAAATGACGCCGCCCCATCGACGCCCAGGCCCTTGATCCGCAGCCACTTTCCCTGGCGCGAAAGAATATTTTCCGTCCGGCGGGCTTTTTTCGTCCCCGCGCGTCACCCATGCACCATGCTGTTGGCCATCCTTCACGGCAACCGGGCAGCGACACCGCCATGGACTGGACCCTCGCCATCGACCGCAATCTCGCCAGCCTCCGGCAGATCGCCGCGACGCTTGTCGCAATAGTCGGGCTCGATCCCCGGCAGCCGGCCGCCACGCTGCCGCGGCAGCTGCACAGCGCCGTGCTCAGGATTCTCCGCCCTGCCGAAGCCGCACTGCGGCGGCTGATCGTCATGGCCGCGCGCGACATGGTCGTCACGCTGACGCCGGCCGAGCGGGCCCGCCTCGCCAGACCGGTGCCGCCGCCGCCGGCCTCGCGCACCGGCATCTTCCGGAACGGCCGGCCCGCGACACAGGGCGAGCCGTCGCGCCTGCTCCATACCCCAAGTATGGTTGCGCCATCGGGCCCAGGCGGGAGCGCAAGGGCACGCCCACCCGCCTTCGCCCTGTTCGACCCGCTCAAGCGCTTCGGCGCCGTCCGGCAAGGACCGTCGCAATGGGTTCCGCGCATCCTGTTCGATCTCGACGCCGCCGCCGCCGCCGCCCTGCCCATCCGCCCGGCGACCTCGCCCGACGATCCGGTCAGCGCGGGCCGGCTTGGCGCGCGGCTCTCGGCCCTCACCACCGCGCTCGACGACCTGCCGGCCCAGGCCCGGCGGCTTGCCCGCTGGCGGGCGCGTCGGGCCTTGCGCCTGGGCCGCCCGGGACGGCTGTCGCCGCTCCGGCCCGGACCGCCGCCGGGCCACCGGCAGGTCCCCGGTCACACGGTCGACGAGGTGCTCGCCCGCTGCCACGGGCTGGCGATCGACGCGGTGATTCGGCGCGACACGTCCTGAGTCGGCGGATCCGGGGGCTCACTCTGTCCAGCCCAGATGAAAGCCATGCCGTAGCGTCACCCCGGACCTGGTCCGGGCTCCAGCAACCGCGCGTCCGCGCGGTGCGTGACTCGTTTCAACTCAGATCCCTCGGCTCAAGGGACGCCGGACCAGGTCCGGCAGGACGGCATCCGCCAGGGCGATGGGCAGCGGGTGGCGGTCCGTCAGGCAAAAAAGCGTTGATAGATTTCGGGCTTGAAGCCGACCAGCAGCCGGCCATCCGCTTCCAGCACCGGGCGCTTGATCATCGAGGGCTGCGCCAGCATCAGCGCGATCGCCTTGTCCGCGTCGAGATCCTGCCTGTCGGCCTCATCGAGCTTGCGGAAGGTGGTGCCGGAACGGTTGAGAACCGTGTCCCAGCCGGCCTCGTCGCACCAGCGTTTGAGACGGCCGCGGTCGATGCCGGACACCTTGTAGTCGTGGAACGCAACGTCGACGCCATGCCCGGCCAGCCAGGCCCGCGCGGTTTTCATCGTGTCGCAATTCTTGATGCCAAAGATCGTGACGGTCATGTCCGGCCTTTCACTCCAGTCCGACGCAGGGCGTCACTCCCACTCGATCGTCCCCGGCGGCTTGGAGGTCACGTCGTAGACGACGCGGTTGATGCCCTTGACCTCGTTGATGATCCGGGTCGCGGTGCGGCCGAGGAAATCCATGTCGTAGGGGTAGAAATCGGCGGTCATGCCGTCGACCGAGGTGACGGCGCGCAGCGCGCAGACGAATTCATAGGTCCGTCCGTCGCCCATGACGCCCACGGTCTGCACCGGCAGGAGCACGGCGAAGGCCTGCCAGATCGTGTCGTAGAGGCCGGCCTTGCGGATCTCGTCGAGATAAATCGCGTCCGCCTGGCGCAGGATCTCGAGCTTGTCGCGGGTGATGCCGCCGGGGCAGCGGATGGCAAGTCCCGGTCCGGGGAACGGGTGGCGGCCGATGAAGCTGTCGGGCAGGCCCAACTCGCGGCCCAGCACCCGGACCTCATCCTTGAACAATTCGCGCAGGGGCTCGACCAGCTGCATGTTCATGCGGTCGGGCAGGCCGCCGACATTGTGGTGCGACTTGATCGTGACCGACGGGCCGCCCGAGAAGGAGACGCTTTCGATGACGTCGGGATAGAGCGTGCCCTGGGCCAGGTAATCGGCGCCCCCGATCTTCTTGGCCTCTTCCTCGAACACCTCGATGAACAGCCGGCCGATGGTCTTGCGCTTGGTTTCCGGGTCGGCCTCGCCCTCGAGCGCCGAGATGAAGCGGTCGGACGCATCCACCATTTTCAGGTTGAGATTGTAATGGTCGCGGAACATGGCGACCACGTCGCGCGCCTCATTCATGCGCATCAGGCCGTGATCCACCAGGATACAGGAGAGCTGGTCGCCGATCGCCTCGTGGATCAGAAGGGCGGCGACGGAGGAATCGACGCCGCCCGAGAGCGCGCAGATGACCTTGCCGTCGCCCACCTGGTCGCGGATCTTCTGCACCATCTCGGCCCGGTAGGCCGCCATCGACCAGTCGGCCTTGAGCCCGACGATCTTGTGGACGAAATTGGACAGGAGCTTCGCGCCGTCGGGCGTGTGCACCACTTCGGGGTGGAACATGGTGGTGTAGTAGCGCCGCGTCTCGTCGACCGAAATGGCGAAGGGGGCGTTGGGCGAGGTGCCGATGACCTCGAAGCCTTCCGGCAATCTGGTGACCCGGTCGCCATGGCTCATCCACACCGGATATTTTTTTCCGACCTCCCAGAAGCCCTCGAACAGCGGCGAGGATTTGAGGATCTCGACATCGGCGCGGCCGAACTCGCGGTGATGGCCGCCCTCGACATGGCCGCCGATCTGCTGGCACATGGTCTGCTGGCCGTAGCAGATGGCCAGGATCGGCACGCCCGCATCGAACACCGCCTGCGGCGCGCGCGGCGAGCCTTCGCGGGTGACCGAATCGGGTCCGCCGGAAAAGATCACGCCCTTGGGGCGCATCCGCTTGAAGCCGTCCTCGGCCAGCTGGAACGGCACGATCTCGCAATAGACGCCGGCCTCGCGGACGCGCCGGGCGATCAGCTGCGTCACCTGACTGCCGAAGTCGATGATCAGGATGGAATCGGGATGGGTGGTGTGGAGGATATCGTTCATGGCGAGCGGTTAAGCCAAAACCGCGCCGGATGCAATCGCCGCCTCGACGCGATCCACGGCATGAGCGAGATTTTCGTCGATGACATGGAGATACTCGGTCCAGTCGCCGACATGAGTGAGCTCGGCCTTGCCGTCGGAAATGCCGCGCAGGCCGATGACCGGCACCGAAAACAGGCCTGCGGCGCGCATCACCGCGAAGGTTTCCATGTCGACCATATCTGCCTCGATCCGGTCATAGGCCGCGCCCGAGACGATGTTGGCCCCGGTCGAAAGTGTCGCCGCGGGCAGGCCTTCGGCGATCACCGGAAGCGGCACGCTCGCGGGCAGATCGAGAAACGGCGTCCGGCCCTTCTCGAAGCCCAGCGGGCTTGCATCCATGTCGCGGTAGCTCACCGAGGAGACCTGGTAGATCTTCGTCTGCTCGAGCAGCCGCGAACCGGCGGAGCCGAGGCAGACAAGACAATCGGGCCGGCCGTCGCCGAGCGCCGCCAGGCAGGCGGCCACGACGCCCGCCGCCTCCACCGGGCCGACGCCGGTCATCAGCGGCTCGAAGCGGGCTTCCAGGTGCGGGCCATATTCCGGCTTGGCGGCCATGACGTAGAGGATCCTGCGCTGGCCGACCGTCTTGAGTCTATCTCTCATCCGGCAATCCCCTCCCGCCCGCGCACCACCATCATGGTGCCGGTCATCGAGGCGATCAGCTTGGCCGGGCCGTCGGCGATGGCATAGGCGCGGCCGTCGCTGACGATGATGGTGTTGCCGGGCTTGGTGACTTCGCCGCGAAACAGGAACCGCTCGCCGCGGCCGGGCGACAGCAGGTTGATCTTGAACTCGATGGTCAGCACCGCGGCGTCTTCCGGCATCACGCTCAAGGCCGCGTAGCCGCAGGCCGAATCGAGCGCGGTGGAGAGAATGCCTGCATGCAGGAACCCGTGCTGCTGGGTCAGGTCATCGCGAAACGGCATCTCGAGCTCGACAATTCCATACTCGAGCTTGGTCAGCTCCGCGCCGATGGTGCGCATGACCTTCTGCCGCGCAAAGCTCAGGCTCACGCGCTCGCGGAAGTTCTCGTCCGGCCTCTCGTCCATGGGGCATTCCTTTCGCAGATGCGAAACTGCCAAGCGCCCCGCAAAACAGCAAGCGGTTTTTGCGGGAAGCGCGATCCTGACAGATGGGTCTCATCTGTCAGGACACATCGCGCCACCATTGGAATGTTGCCCGGCTCAGAACCGATTGAGCCACCAGAGCGCGGCGTTGAGCAGGCCCGCGAACGAGACCCAGAGCGCATAGGGCAGGAACATCAGCGCCGACGGCCGGTCGCGCCGCCAGGCGAGCGCGATGAAGGCCAGGATGGAGACCAGCATGCCGGCAAGAACCACCAGCGCCAGGTCCGGGCGCTGGGCGGTGAAGAACACGAGCGGCCAGAGGAAGTTGAGCGCGATCTGGGCGAACCAGACCTTGGGCAGCGGCCCGCTGCGGTCGCGGATCCACACCCGCGCGCCGGCGATGCCGATCAGGATGTAGAGCACGGTCCAGACCGGACCGAAGATCCAGTTGGGCGGATTGAACCAGGGCTTGGCGAGCTCCTGGTACCAGGGTCCGGGCATCGAGAAGACGCCGATCAGGCTGCCGCCCGCGACCGTCAGGACAACAAACACGATCAGGGTCACGGCATAGGTCTTGGTCATGTCTTCGCCTCACGTGGTGCATCCGCCAGCCATCCGGCGGCGGCTTGCCGCAGCGTCACAGCTTGCGCCGGAACGCCATGAAATAGAACCCGTCGGTTCCGGTGCGCCGCGGCGACAGCACCAGGCCCAGGTTCGATGTCGCGTAGGGAACCGGCTGGTCCGGATCCGCCACCGCCGACTTCCAACGCTCCTTGAGGCCGATGGTTTCAAATTCCGGATGACGCTGCAGGAACGCCTTGGTGCGGTCGGTGTTTTCCTCGGGCAGCAGCGAACAGGTGACATAGGCGATCTCGCCGCCCGGGCGGACATAGTTGACCGCCTCGTCGAGCACCTTGTCCTGGTCGGCGAGGCGGTCGGCGATGTTCTTCTCCGAGATCCGCCACTTGGCGTCGGGCCGGCGCCGCCAGGTGCCGGTGCCGGTGCAGGGCGCGTCGATCAGCACCCGGTCCATGCGTCCCTCGAGTCCCGCCAGATTGGCCATGCGCTCCTTGATGTAGATGTTCTCGGCGCCGGCGCGGCGGATGCGCTCGACCATCGGCGCGAGCCGGCGGCGATCGGAATCATAGGCGTTGATGCTGCCCTCGTTGTTCATCATCGCGGCGAAGGCGAGCGACTTGCCGCCGCCGCCGGCGCAATAGTCGAGCACCATCTCGCCCGCTCTGGCGCCGGCGAGACCTGCCGCCAGCTGCGAGCCCTCGTCCTGGATCTCGAACCAGCCGCGGGCGAAGCTCACCTCGCTGGTGGCGGCGATCTGCCGCACCGGCCCTTCGCCGGGTTCGATGCGGATGCCGTGCGGCGCGAGCCGGGTGGGGGCGGCGCCCTGACCGGCCAGGGACTCGAGCACCTCGTCGCGGGTGGTCATCAGCGTGTTGACGCGGAGATCGAGCGGCGGACGCGCGGTCAGGGCCTGGGCCTCGGCTTCCCAGTCCTCACCGAAGGCGCGCTCGAAGGATGGGACCAGCCATTCGGGAATGTCGGCGCGCACATGAGCCGGGGCCTTCGTCAGGTCGCGGGCCAGGCAGTCGGTGAGCGTCTCGACGGAGGGGATTTCCGGCGCAAACTTGTCGCCTTCAAGGCTCGCTGTGAGTTCCTCGGGGCTGACCCGCCATTGCCGCAGCAGCGTGGCGACGGCGAGATCGGCGGGGGTGTCGCCATCCATGACGAAGGCGTGCGACAGCTTCATCCGCAGCGCGTCATGAACAAGGTTCGAGATCGCGGCGCGGTCACCGGACCCGGCAAAGCGGTGCGACAGGCCCCAGTCCTTGAGCGCATCGGGCACCGGCCGGTGCCGCGTGTGCATGTCGTCGAGGACTTCAATGGCTGCTTGCAGACGTCCGCCGAGGCGCATGGTCATGTCTCCCACTGCATGTCGCGCTCCGATGATCGGGGGTCGAACGTCAGCGCCGATGCAGGATTGCTAAGGTGCACAGCGCAACCGGCGCGGTCCCATCCGGGCGCGCGGGCGCTGTCTTCCCGACCCCTGCTAGCCGGTCACCTCGTTCATGGCAAGCGATTCACCTGCAAACCCGCCTCAGGCCTGTCCCCCGGCGCCGGCCAATCGGCCTAGATGCAGCGGCCGCCGTCGACTTCCATGGCGACGCCGGTGATCATCGCGGCCTCGTCCGAGCAGAGGAAACAGGCGGCGTTGCCCATGTCCTCGGGCGTCGAGAAGCGTCCCAGCGGAATGGTCGAGAGAAACCTGGCGCGGATCTCCGGCGTATCCTCGCCCATGAAGGATTTGAGCAGCGGGGTTTCGCCGGCCACCGGATTGATGGCGTTGACGCGCACGCCCGACGGCGCGAGTTCGACCGCCATGGTGCGGGTCGCGGTGATCATCCAGCCCTTGGAGCAGTTGTACCAGTTGAGCCGCGGCCGGGGGCTGACGCCGGCGGTCGAGGCGACATTGAGGATGGCGCCCACGCCCCTTTGCTTCATATCAGGAACGAAGTGGCGCGCGGTGAGATAGACCGACTTGGCGTTGACCGCGAGCACCCGGTCGAAATCCTCTTCGGTGACATCTTCCAATGCTGCGGGAAGATGGGTGATGCCGGCATTGTTGACCAGGATGTCGAGATGGCCGAAGCGGCCGAGCACGGCAGCGGCCATGGCGGCGACGCTGTCGTTCTTGGAGACATCCACGGTGACGGCAAAAGCCCGGTCTCCGAGCCCGGAGGCGAAGTCGCCCCCGGCATCGCCATTGATGTCGGCGATGGCGACGCGGGCGCCTTCAGACAGGAACTTGCGGACAATGCCCGCGCCAAATCCGGATGCGCCGCCGGTCACCAGCGCGGTCTTGCCTTCAAGTCTCATCGGTCTCTCCCTGGAAAACATCTACTTGCCGTGCCAGACGGCGACGGTCTTGAGCGCCGAGAAGCCATAGAGCGCCTCGAAGCCCTTTTCGCGGCCGTGGCCGGATTTTCCGACGCCGCCGAAGGGAAGCTCGACGCCGCCGCCGGCGCCGTAATTGTTGACGAAGACCTGGCCCGAGCGGATGGCGCGGGCCAACCGCATCTGCCGTCCGCCGTCCCGGGTCCAGACGCCGGCCACCAGGCCGTAATCGGTGCCGTTGGCAATGGTCCCGGCCTCCTCCTCGTCGCGGAACGGGATGATGACCTGCACCGGTCCGAAGATCTCGTCGCGGGCGAGCGTATGGCCGGGGTCGACGTCACCATAGAGCGTCGGGCGCACATAATGGCCGCCCATCGGCGCGGATTTCGGCATCTGGCCCTCGGCGATCGGCGCAAGGCCATCCTCGTCGGCCTCGGCGAGGAAGCCCTGGACGATGTTCTTCTGGCGTGCCGAGATCAGCGGTCCAATCGACTGATCTTCCATGGCCGCGCCGACGGTGAGCGCCTTGTAGCGATCGCTCATCAGCCGCATGACCTCCTTGTGCAGCGAGGCCTCGACCAGGATGCGCGAGGAGGCCGAACAGGTCTGGCCGGCATTCTGGATGCCGGCATTGACCAGGAACGGCAGGGCGCGCTCGAGATCGGCGTCGGCGAAGACGATCTGCGGCGACTTGCCGCCGAGCTCAAGCGTCACCGGAACCACATTCTGAGCCGCCGCGGTTTGCACCTTGCGGCCGGTCTCGAGCGAGCCGGTGAAGGAGAGATGGTTGACGCCGGGATGGGAACAGAGCGCCGCGCCCGCCTCCTCGCCGAGCCCCGGCACGACATTGAGCGCGCCTGCGGGCAGGCCGCACTCTACCGCGATCCGCGCAAAGGCGAGAGCGGTGAGCGAGGCTTCCTCAGCCGGCTTCAGAACGGCGGCGTTGCCCATCGCGAGGGCGGCGCCGACGGACCGGCCCAAAATCTGCATCGGGTAGTTCCATGGTATGATGTGGCCGGTCACGCCATGCGGCTCGCGCAGGGTGAAGACCGTGTAGTCATTGAGATAGGGAATGGTCTCGCCGTGGATCTTGTCGCACGCGCCGCCATAGAATTCGAGATAGCGCGCCAGGGCGCGGACATCGGCGCGGGCCTGGGTCAGCGGCTTGCCGACGTCGTGGGCCTCGAGCTTGGCCAGCCACTCGACATTCTCCTCCACCGCCCGGCCGATTTTCGCCAGCAGACGGCCGCGTTCGGCGGCGGTCATGCGACCCCAGTCCCCGGCGAGCGCGGATTGCGCCGCATCGACGGCGGCCTCGATCTCGGCCTTGCCGCCGCGGGCAATGCGGCCGATCTCCAGGCCGGTCGAGGGATCCTCGACGGCAAGCGTCCTGCCGCCGCTGGCGCCGATCCATCGCCCGCCGATCAGGCATTGGCTCGTGTCAAATCCGGCGTCGAGAGTGTCGGTCACGGGTCTTCCTTTCGGTCTGTCAGGTCGCGGGCGCGGCGAGCGCTTTTGCCAGCGACGGGGTCGCGGCCACCAGCGCCTGCGTATAGGGATGCTGCGGATTGCGAAACAGGTTTTCCGTCTCGCCCTGCTCGACAATGCGGCCGTCCTTCATCACCAGCACCCGGTCGGTGATGGCGCGGACCACCGACAGGTCGTGCGAGATGAACAGATACGACAGGTCGAGACGGTCGGAAAGCTCGGCCAGCAGATCGAGGATCTGGGCGCGGATCGAGACGTCGAGCGCAGAGACCGCTTCATCCAGCACGATCAGGGCCGGCTCGATGATCAGGGCGCGAGCGATGGCGATGCGCTGGCGCTGGCCGCCGGAGAATTCGTGGATGTATTTTTGGGCGTCGCCCGACGTGAGACCCACTTCGGTGAGCGCGCGGTCGATGCGGCGGTCGAGCTCCGCGCCGGTGGGCGGGGACTTGATCAGGTGGAACGGCTCGGTCACGAGCCGTCGCACCCGGTGGCGCGGGTTGAAGGAGCCGTAGGGATCCTGGAACACCACCTGCATCCTGGCCCTCAGCTCCGGATGCGGGCCATCGCCGGCGCTCGAGACCAGCTGGCCATTGAGCCGGATCTCGCCGCCCTGCAGCGCGTCGAGCGCCAGGATCGCGCGGGCGAGCGTGGACTTTCCGCAGCCCGATTCGCCCACCAGGCCGACATTCTCGCCGTGCGAA
Source organism: Hoeflea sp. (assembly GCF_030682515.1). Classification (GTDB taxonomy): domain Bacteria; phylum Pseudomonadota; class Alphaproteobacteria; order Rhizobiales; family Rhizobiaceae; genus Hoeflea. The sequence continues at coordinate 11,003 of NZ_JAUXOD010000068.1, forward strand.
ATGGTGAAGCCGACCTTATCGACGGCGCGGAACGGCGGCCGCCTGACAAGCAAGTTGCGGCGCGGCTGCTGATAGTCGCGCACGACGTCGGTGACCGACAGCACCGGGACGGCCGAGGGCTCGGGCTTGCGGCCGCGGTCGGGCACATGGGCGGAGGCCGAGAACAGGGCGCGCGTGTAGGGATGGCGCATCTCGCGAAACACCTCGCGCGTCGGCCCGGCCTCGACCACCTCTCCCTGTTTCATGATCGCAATGGTGTCGGCCATTCCGGCGACGACGGCCAGATCATGGGTGATCAGCATCAGCCCCATGTCCTCCTCGCGCACGAGCCTGGTGAGCAGCTCGAGGATCTGCGCCTGGGTGGTCACATCGAGCGCCGTGGTCGGCTCGTCGGCGATCAGCACCTTGGGCCTCAGCGCAATCGCCTGGGCGATGACGACGCGCTGGCGCTGGCCGCCCGACAGATCATGGGGATAGCGGTCGAGCGGGAACCGGCTCTCCGGCAGGCCGACCCGGTCGAGCATGTCGCGGGCGACGGCCAGCGCTGCGCTGCGGCCTGCGCCGGTGTGGACGCGCACGGTTTCCGCCACCTGGTCGCCGATGGTGCGCACCGGGTTGAGCGCGGTCATCGGTTCCTGGAAGATCATGCCGACATCGCGGCCGCGCATCTGGCAGAGCGCCGCCTCGTCCAGGCCTGACAGGCTGACGCCGCCGACCGTGATCTCGCCGCTCCAGTTGCTGCCGCGCGGCAGGAGCTGCATCACCGACAGCGCGGTCATGGACTTGCCCGAGCC
>NZ_JAUXOD010000072.1 GCF_030682515.1 Hoeflea sp.
CCCCCGGACCCTACGGTGCGCCAACGCGGGGCCGGCCGGACGTGCTGCCCACGGGGCGGAACTTCTATTCGGTCGACAGCCGCGCGGTGCCGACGCCCGCGGCCTGGGAGCTGGGACAGAAATCGGCGGAGCTGCTGGTCACCCGCCACATCCAGGACCACGGCGAGTGGCCGACCTCGATGGCGCTGACCGCCTGGGGCACGTCCAACATGCGCACCGGCGGCGACGACATTGCCCAGGCCATGGCGCTGATCGGCGCGAAGCCGATCTGGGATCCGGCCTCGCGGCGGGTCACCGGCTACGAGATCATTCCGATGGCGCTGATGAAGCGGCCGCGCGTCGACGTCACCTTGCGGATTTCGGGCTTCTTCCGCGACGCCTTCCCCGACCAGATCGCGCTGTTCGACCGCGCCGCGCGCGCCGTCGCCGCCCTTGACGAGGACGAGGGCGACAATCCGCTCGCCGCGCGCGCCCGCAGCGAGACGGCCACGCTGATCGCCGGCGGGTCTTCCCCGGAAGAGGCCGCGCGGCAGGCGTCGTTTAGGGTGTTCGGCTCCAAGCCGGGCGCCTACGGCGCGGGCCTGCAGGCGCTGATGGACGAGGGCGGCTGGACTGACCGCGGCGACCTGGCTCAGGCCTTCGTCGTCTGGGGCGGCTATGCCTATGGCGCGGGCGAGGAGGGGCAGGCGGCGCACGCTCTGTTCGAGCAGCGGCTTTCGACGGTGGAAGCGGTGGTGCAGAACCAGGACAACCGCGAACATGATCTCCTGGATTCTGACGACTACTACCAGTTCGAGGGCGGCATGACCGCGGCGGTGGAGGCGGCGCGGGGCACGCGGCCGACGATCTACCACAATGACCATTCCCGCCCCGAACGGCCGGTGATCCGCTCGCTCGAGGAAGAGATCGCCCGCGTCGTGCGCGGCCGCGCGGTCAATCCGAAATGGATCGAGGGCGTCAAGCGCCACGGCTACAAGGGCGCCTTCGAGATGGCGGCGACGGTGGATTATCTCTTCGCCTTCGCCGCGACGACGGGGGCGGTGCGCGACACCCATTTCGAGGCGGTCTACCAGGCCTACCTGCAGGACGAGGACACGCTCGCCTTTCTCAAGGACAAGAACCCCGATGCGCTCAGGGAGATGGCGCAGAAATTCGAGGAGGCGATCGCGCGGGACTTGTGGACGCCGAAATCGAATTCGGCCAAGTTCGCGCTCGCAGCCCTTGCGGGCCGTGGCGCGACGATGCACGGGGCATGATCATGACAATCACCATTACCACGGTCGCAAGCCATGACGGCGGTTTCTCCGACACGGTGGAAGAGCTGATCGACGCCACCGCCGCGAAACTGGGATATCCGTTCGACCCGGTCCGCTTCGAGCTCAAGGCGGTGGATGAGGCAGGCGGGCTCGCGGGCGGGCTGGTGGCCCATGCGGTGCAGGGCTGGCTGTTCCTCAAGCTCCTGGGCGTGGCCGAGGCCGCGCGTGGCCAGGGCATCGGCCGGGCGCTTCTGGCAAAGGCGGAAGATCATGCGCGCAGCAGCGGACTTGTCGGCGTCTATCTCGACACATTCGAGTTCCAGGCGCCGCGGTTTTATGAGGAACTGGGCTATACTGAATGCGGGCGGCTGCCGGCGATCGGCGGCGCGCCGCAGCGGATCTGGTTCGCCAAGGCCTTCGGGGTGACCAAAGGCGCGTGAAACGGCATGAGTGAGAAGACAGCGGCCTTCGAGCCGCGGAATTTGACAGGGAAGAGGATGGACAGGCCATGAGCGAACGCGAAAAAATCACCGACGGCATGAGCGAGGAAGATCTCAATGCCCGGCACGCCGACAAGATGGCCAAGAAAAAGGCGGCGCGCGAGAAGATCATGGCCACCAAGACCGGCGAGAAGGGCCTGGTGATCGTCCACACCGGCAAGGGCAAGGGCAAGTCGTCCGCCGCCTTCGGCATGATCTTCCGCCACATCGCCCACGGCAAGCCTTGCGCTGTGGTGCAGTTCATCAAGGGCGCGATGTCGACCGGCGAGCGCGACCTGATCCTCAGGCATTTCTCCGACATCTGCCAGTTCCACACCATGGGCGAGGGCTTCACCTGGGACACCCAAGACAAGGCCCGCGACACGGAGATGGCGAAGGCCGCCTGGGAGAAGGCCAAGGAGATGATCCGCGACGAGCGCAACTCCATGGTTCTGCTCGACGAGATCAACATCGCCATCCGCTACGACTATCTCGACGTGGGCGATGTGATCGCCTTCCTGGAGGCGGAAAAGCCCGCCATGACCCATGTCGTGCTCACCGGCCGCAACGCCAAGGACGAGTTGATCGAGTTTGCCGACCTTGTCACCGAGATGGAAATGATCAAGCATCCGTTCCGCTCGGGCGTGAAGGCGCAGATCGGGGTGGAGTTCTAACAACGAGGGTCGGATATGAGCCTATCAGCAAGCTGGCAGGTCTGGGCGCTGGTGGCGGCGGTGTTCGCGGCGCTGACGGCGATCTTCGCCAAGATCGGCATCAACGACATCGACAGCGATCTCGCCACCTTCATCCGCACCTGCGTGATCATGCTGGTGCTGGGCGCGATCCTCACTGCCATGGGCAAGTGGCGCCAGCCGCAGACGATCCCGCTCAAGACCTGGATCTTCCTCGGTCTCTCCGGCCTTGCCACCGGCGCCTCGTGGCTTGCCTATTTCCGCGCGCTCAAGCTCGGCGACGCCGCCCGTGTTGCGCCGCTCGACAAATTGTCGATCGTGCTGGTGGCGATCTTCGGCGTGCTGTTTCTGGGCGAGCATCTCTCCGCGCTCAACTGGCTCGGCGTGGCGCTGATCGGCGCCGGCGCGATCCTGCTTGCTGTGTTCTAGAGCATTTCCGGCGAAAGCGGAGTCGCCGTCAATGCTCTATCCTTTTGTTTTTACGCAATTCCGGACGCAAAACCGCTTCGCACTTTTGCTGGAATTGCTCTAGATCCCGAACCAGGCCCGGACCGGATTGGCCGGGTCGGAGATCAGCTTCACAGCCAGCGCCACGCAGGTGATCACCAGCAGCGGCTTGATGATCCTGGCGCCGTTCTTCATGGCGAGCCGCGAGCCGGCCTGGGCGCCCAGGAACTGGGCCGCGCCCATCATCAGCCCGATCTTCCAGGAGATGACGCCGACGACCGTGAAGACGGCGAAGGCGCCGAGGTTGGAGGCGAAGTTCAGCAGCTTCGTGTGCGCCGTGGCCTTGAGCAGGCCGTAGCCGGCGAGCGCCACGAAGGCCAGCATGAAGAACGAGCCGGCGCCGGGGCCGAAGACGCCGTCATAGAGCCCGATCAGCGGCACGATGATCAGCCCGAACAGGAAGGGCGAGAGCCGCCGGGCGCGGTCGATGTCGTCCATGTTGGGCTTGAGCGCGAAATAAAGCGCGATGGCGACCAGCAGGAAGGGCAGGACCGCGCGGAAGACATCGCCGGGAATGACGGTCGCGAGCAGGGCGCCGAGTGCAGCGCCCATGGCCGAGAGCAAAGCCGAGGGCAACTGCGCCCTGAGATCGACATGGCCCTTGCGGGCATAGGCGACTGTGGCCGAGCCCGACCCGAACAGACCCTGCAGCTTGTTGGTGCCGAGCGCCTCGACCGGGGAGAAACCCGCCAGCAGCAGCGCCGGCACGGCGATCAGCCCGCCGCCGCCGGCGATCGAATCGACAAAGCCGGCGAGGAAGGCCGCCGCGCAGAGCAGCAGGATGAGCGTCAGTGTCAGATCTTCCATGGATGAGCCTGGCGGGGAGGGACGAGAAGAGAAGGCGGGAATTGGCCCGCGACCCTATCGCACGCAGCGGCCCTCTGGACAATCTCCCGTGCAGGGTTACATTTTGTTGGACAAGGGCTTTTCCGAGCCACGACGACGCGGATCCCGTCGGATGCCCGACGGCCGCCGGGGCGCTGTGATGGATGCATGGATGTGATGGCTCGAAGGAGAGCATTTGAGCAGAGCGAGCGCCGGGGGGCAGGATGAAGGGCATTTTTGCCGCGATTGCGCGGATGTGCGCGCCGAACCCGCTGGCGCCCGGGGTGCTGGGCCAGCTGGCTGACAACCCGGTGGCCCTGGCCGAGATCCTGGTGCTGTTCCGCGTGGTGCTGGCCGACGGCATCGTGCAGCCGTCCCAGCTCAGGGCCTTCGAGCGGATCTGCGCCGAGCATTTCGGCATCAGCCCGCAGGACATGCCGGAACTGCACGCCCTGCTCGATTCGCCCAAGGCGCGGGCCTGCGAAGCCGAGGCCTTCACACTGCTGAGGCAGCTTGACACGGAGGCGCGAACCACCCTTCTTGACGGCATGATGCGGATTGCCAACGCCACCGGCACGCTCGACGAGCGCGACGACAGGCTGATCCGCCGGACCGCAGGACTGCTCGGGCTCTGACCCGGGCCCAGGCCATCGCAAAAAGGATGAGTTGATGACCGATACGCCACACAAGGGGAGTTCGTTCGCCGACCGGGTGCGGGGATTCCTAGACCAGCATGCCTCGCTGAACAAGGTCGCCCACGATCCCGTGCTGACGGCGGAGCTGCTGCTGCTGGTCCGGATGTCGTTTGCCGACAGGACGGTCCAGCCGGCGGAAGCCGATGCCTTCGCCACGATCTGCACCCGGCTTCTGGGGCTCAACGGCGACGAGCTCACCGACATCCTGAAATATCTCCATGATTTCGGCTACGAGACCACGGATGCCCAGGCGGCGCAGATGCTGGCCGGGCTTGACGAGGCGCGCAAGCGCGAGATCCTCGATCACCTCGCCACGGTGGCGCGAGCGGACGGCGAGATCGACGCGCGCGAGCGGCGGCTGCTCGAAGCCACGGCGAGCCGTCTCGGCTTTGCCTGAGCCCTGCCGTGACGTGCGATTTTCGCCGTGGCGCAGATCGGCGCGGCAGTGGCGCAATCGGCATTTGACCTTAAAAAGCCGAACGCCTAAGACAGGGCCATGTGCGACGGCGCCTGATGACAGGCTAAGAGATATTCCGGTGCGGCCGACTTAACTCAAGGGCCAAATCCGGAGCTGTCCGGTTCGGTAAGACGGGATGCGTCCGCAAGGGCGCGGACCGGTTGTCCGGCGTATCGTGCTGTTCTTGTCACGTTGTCCGGAGGTTCCCCGATGCGCACCCTAGTCCTTTCCCTTCTCGTCTCGGTTTCCGGGGCTCACGCCGCGTTGGCCCATGGCGGCCATGTCGGCGACCTGGCGGGGCATTCGCATTGGCTGGGCTGGGCGGCGGTTGCCGCAGCCGGCGCCATCGCGGCCTGGGCAATCAAGCGCAGAGCCAAAGCCAAGAGCCAGGCCGATGCGGCCGGCGCGGAAGCCCGCCCCGAAACTGCGGAGGCCTGAACGATGAGCACGTCCGGAATTCCCGCCAACACCGGCATCATGGTCTGCGGCCATGGCAGCCGCAACCAGAACGCCGCGCGCGAATTCGCCACCGTGGCGGAAGGGCTCAAGACCCGCTATCCGGATATTCCTGTCGAATACGGCTATCTCGAATTCTGCAACCCGGTGATCTCCGAAGGGCTCGACCGGCTGCGCGCCAGGGGCGTGACGCGGGTGCTGGCGGTGCCGGGCATGCTGTTTGCCGCGGGCCACGCCAAGAACGACATTCCTTCGGTGCTCAACACCTACCAGGCGCAGAACCCCGGCACGGTGATCAATTACGGGCGCGAGCTTGGCATCGACCTCAAGATGATCCGCGCCGCCGGCGCGCGCATCCAGGATTCGATCGACGCGGCCAATGCCGCCCATGGCGAAGTGGCGGTGCACGACACGCTTCTGATGGTGGTGGGTCGCGGCTCGTCCGATCCCGACGCCAATTCCAACGTGTCGAAGGTGACGCGTATGCTGTGGGAAGGGTTCGGCTTCGGCTGGGCCGAGACCTGCTACTCGGGCGTCACCTTCCCGCTGGTCGGCCCCGGGCTCAAGCATGCCGCCAAGCTCGGCTACAAGCGCATCATCGTGTTTCCGTACTTTCTGTTCACCGGCGTGCTGGTCAAGCGGATCTACTCCGAGACCGATATCGTCGCCGCCGACAACCCGGAGATCCAGTTCGTCAAGGCGTCCTATCTCAATGACCACCCGCTGGTGCTCGACACGTTCCAGGACCGGGTGCAGGAAATCGTCGACGGCCAGGCGCTGATGAACTGCCAGATGTGCAAGTACCGCGAGCAGGTGCTGGGCTTCGAGGCCGAGGTCGGGCTGCCGCAGGCAAGCCATCACCACCATGTCGAAGGCATCGGCGGCGGGCTCGAGAACTGCCCCTGCAAGGGCGATTGCGACGCCTCCTGCCGGGACGAGGATTTCTGCAAGGCCCACGGACTGCCTTGGACGCCGGTGCACAGCCACGCAAGCCCGGCGCCGCTCGAGCCGGTGCGCGATCATTCCCATGGCCACGATCATCCCCACGATCACGACCATTCCCATGACGGGCACAACCATGACCATGGCCACGATCATGAGCATCCGCATGGCCACGATCACGATCATGATCACGGGCACGCCCACCCTCATGCGAGCCATGACCACGACCACGCCCACGGCCATGATCATGATCACCCGCATGATCACACTCATGAGCACGGGCATGACCATGCCCATGACCACGCCCATCATCACCACCCCTATCCCCATGCCGACCACCCGCACGGGCCGCGCTCGATGGACAAGAAGAAGGGCTGAGAGGTGAGCGACACGGCGCCCCTCCGCGATCCGGCGGAAATCTACCGGCGCTCCTTTGCCATCATCCGGGCCGAGGCCGATCTCGCGCGCTTCGATGTTGCGTCGGAGGAGGTGGCGGTCAGGATGATCCATGCCTGCGGCATGGTGGACCTGGCGGCTGACATCGTCGTCTCGGATGGCTTCGCCGAGGCCGCGCGGGCGGCGCTGATGGCCGGCGCGCCGGTGCTGTGCGACGCGGAGATGGTGCGCCATGGAATCATCGCGCGGCTGATGCCCCGGGACAATGAAGTGCTGTGCCTGCTCAACGATTCCCGTGTTCGCGAGATCGCCGCGCGCGATGCGACGACGCGCTCGGCCGCCCAGGTCGATCTCTGGGCCGAGCGGATGGAGGGGGCGGTGATCGCCATCGGCAATGCGCCGACCGCGCTCTACCGGCTGCTCGAGCTGATCGACGCCGGTGCGCTGCGGCCCGCCGCCGTCATCGGCGTGCCGGTCGGCTTCGTCGGCGCCAGGGAAAGCAAGGAGGCGCTGGTCGCCGATCCGCGCGGGCTCGAATTTCTTGCGGTGAAGGGAAGGCGCGGTGGCAGCGCGCTCGCGAGTGCCGCGGTCAATGCGCTGGCCGGGGGGCTCGAAGGCCATGGCTAGTGATTTGCGCGCCGGGTCCGCCTGGCTCACCATACTCGGCATCGGCGACAACGGGCTCGACAGCCTGACGCCGCCGGCGCGCACGCTGTTCGATGCGTCCGAAACCATCATCGCGCCGGAGCGGGTGTTGGCACGGATCGACTGCGGCGGGCGCGAGACCGTTGCCTGGACCTTCGGCATCAAGGAAACCATCGCCTTCGTGCTGGCGCGGCGCGGGCGGCCCACGACCATTCTCGCCACCGGCGACCCGATGTTCTATGGCGTCGGCGCCACGCTGATGCGCGATCTCGACAGAACCGAAATCCGGGTGATCCCGTCGCCGTCGGCGTTCTCGCTTGCCGCCGCCCGGCTCGGCTGGGCGCTGCAGGACGTGGCGATGATTTCGCTGCACGGACGCTCGGTGCATGGGCTCGCCTCGCATGTCCAGCCCGGCGCCAGAATCCTTGCGCTGACGTCGACCGGCCGGACCGTGGTCGAGGCAGCGCAGATCCTGAGCGCGCGCGGCTACGGCCGCTCCGAGATGCAGGTGCTCGAGCATATCGGCGGGCCGGAGGAGCGCATCAAGGCGATGCGGGCCGACCGGATCGCCGCCGAAAGACCCGACTTCGCCGACTTCAACACACTGGCGATCATCTGCGAGGCCCAGCCCGGCACGGTGCTGCTGCCCGGGGTTCCGGGCCTGCCGGACGAGGCGTTCGAGCATGACGGCCAACTGACCAAGCGGGAGGTGCGGGCGGTGACGCTCGCGCGGCTTGGCCCGGTGCCGGGCGGGCTCTTGTGGGATGTCGGCGCGGGCTGCGGCTCGATCGGCATCGAATGGATGCGCGCGGCCCGCGGCGCCCGCGCCATCGCCATTGAATCGAGCGAGAGCCGCCGGACGATGGCGGCGCACAACGCGATTGTTCTGGGCACGCCCGGTCTCGACATCGTCGCGGGAACGGCGCCCGCGGCGCTCGCCAATCTCGCCATGCCCGACGCCGTGTTCATCGGCGGCGGCATTTCGATTGACGGCGTGTTCGAGGCCGCCTGGGAAGCGCTCAGGCCCTCGGGGCGGCTCGTCGCCAACGCCGTGACGGTGGAGGGCGAGGCCCGGCTGTTCGCCCTGCAATCGGTCCATGGCGGCGAGCTGATCCGCCTGCAGGTCACCCGCGCCGAACCCGTCGGCCGCTACCTCGGCTGGAAGCCAATGATGCCTGTGACGATCTGGTCGGTGACGAAGGAGATTGATCTATGACCGGCAAACTCTATGGCCTCGGCCTTGGCCCCGGCGACCCGGACCTGATCACCCTGAAGGCCCACCGCATCCTGCGGCAGGTGCCGGTCATCGCCTGGCCCGCGCCCGACACGGGTGCGAGTTTCGCGCGCGCCATTGCCGCGCCGCATCTTCCGGGTGGGCAGGTCGAGATCCCGATCGTGGTGCCGATGCGCACCGAGCGGTTTCCGGCGAAGGACGTCTACGACAAGGCCGCGGGCGAGATCGCCGCGCATCTCGATGCCGACCGCGACGTCGCCGTGCTGTGCGAAGGCGACCCGTTTTTCTATGGCTCGTTCATGTATGTGTTCGAACGGCTGGCTCATCTCTATGAGACCGAAGTGGTGCCGGGCGTGTCCTCGATGATGGCGGCGGCGAGTGCCGCGGGGCGTCCGCTGGCCGCGCGCAACGACGTGTTGACGGTCGTGCCGGGGCCGCTCGACGACGCGGAGCTCACAAACAGAATCAACTCCGCAGATGCATTAGCGATCATTAAGATAGGCAGGCATTTCAAGCGCTTGAGGGTGCTGATTGAAAAGTTGAATCTGCTACCTCATGCAATTTATGCGGAACGCGTCTCGCTGGACGCCCAGCGTCTGATGCCACTTGCCGAGGTGCCGGACGACACGGCGCCGTATTTTTCGATGATCCTGATCTACAAGGGCGGCGAGGACTGGATCCACGCGCTGCCCGGGAGCAAAACATGACCAAGTCGCCGGCGATCATCATCCTGTCCGAGGCGGCCCTGCCGATGGCCCGACGCATTGCGGCGAGCCTTGGCGGCGAGGTTCACGGACTGGACCGACGTATATCGGAAAGTGTTGACATAACCTTTACGGAGACCGGGTCACATTTGGCCTCCCTGTTTTTGGCGGGCCGTCCGGTCATCGGGTTGATGGCGGCGGGGGCGATGATCCGGCTCTTGGCGCCGCATCTCATGGACAAGATGAGTGAGCCGCCGGTGCTGGCCGTCAGCGAGGACGGCTCGGCGGTGGTGCCGCTGCTGGGCGGCCATCACGGCGCCAATGATCTGGCCCGCGCGGTCGCCGCGATCGTCGATGGCTTTGCCGCCATCACCACGGCAGGCGACGTGAAATTCGGCGTGGCGCTCGATGCGCCGCCGGAGGGCTATGCGCTCGCCAATCCACATTCAGCCAAGCAGGTAATGGCCGATCTGGTCGCCGGCGGCAGCGCTCGGCTCGAGGGCCATGCACCGTGGCTGGCCCACAGCCGGCTGCCATTGTCACCGGACGGCGGGATCGTTCTCGCTGTCTCGGACGCGGCCATGGCGCCGCCTGAAAACGGCCTGCTGTATCATCCCAAAACCCTGGTGCTGGGGATCGGCTGCGAGCGCGGGGCGGGCGGCGACGAAGCGCTTGCGCTGGCGCTCGAGAGCCTGGCAGAGGCCGGTCTCGCGCCGCAGTCGGTCGGGCTGGTGGCGTCGATCGATGTGAAGGCCGACGAGGCGGCGGTGCATCATGTGGCGCGGCATTTCGGCTGCGCCGCGCGTTTCTTCGACGCAGCGACGCTCGAAGCGGAGACCCCGCGGCTCAAGAACTCCTCCGACATCGTCTTCACTGAAGTCGGCTGCCACGGCGTGGCCGAGGGCGCGGCGCTCGCGGCCATCGGCGCGTCGGGCGCGTTGATTGCGGAAAAGCGCAAGAGCCGGCGGGCCACCTGCGCCGTCGGCCGGGCGGTCGCGCCCTTCACCGCAGACCGGTTGCCGGGCAGGGCGCGCGGCAGGCTGATGGTGGTCGGCATCGGACCGGGCTCGGACGGCTGGCGCTCGCCCGAAGTCTCTGAGATGGTGGCGGCGTCGACGGATCTCGTCGGCTACTCGCTCTATCTCGATCTGCTCGGGCCGCTGGCTGAAGGCAAGGCGCGGCACGATTTCGACCTCGGCAAGGAGGAGGCCCGGGTGCGCCACGCCATGGAGCTTGCCGGCGAGGGCCGCTCGGTGGCGCTGGTCTGCTCGGGCGACGCCGGCATCTATGCCATGGCGACGCTTGTGTTCGAACTGCTGGACAAGGCCGACGGCGTGGAAGGCCTGACCGATGCGGCGCGGCGGATCGAGATCGCGGTCTCGCCCGGCATTTCGGCGCTGCAGGCGGCCGCCGCCCGCGCCGGCGCGCCGCTGGGGCATGATTTCTGCACCATCTCGCTGTCGGATCTCCTGACCCCCTGGGACGACATAAAGCGCCGGGTCAGGGCCGCGGGCGAGGGCGATTTCGTCATCGCCTTCTACAATCCGGTGTCGAAGAAGCGCCGGACGCAACTGGCCTGGGCGCGCGACTCGCTGCTCACCCACCGCCCGGCCTCAACGCCGGTGATCCTCGCCACCAATCTCGGCCGCGAAGGGGAATTGATCCGCATCGTTGAGCTCGGCTCGCTCGATGTCGACGATGTCGACATGCTGACCGTGGTGGTGGTGGGCTCGTCCAATTCCTCGACCGTGAGGACCGGCGATGGCCGGACCTGGGTCTATACGCCGCGCGGCTACGCCCGCAAGGAAGGCAGCGCCATGACACATATTCCCACTGGAGACGCGGCATGACCGTCTATTTCATCGGCGCCGGTCCCGGCGCGCCCGACCTCATCACCGTGCGCGGGCTGAAGCTGATCGAGCGCTGCCCGGTGTGCCTCTATGCCGGTTCGCTGGTGCCCGAGGAGATCGTCAAGGCCGCGCCCGAGGGTGCGCTGGTCAGGGACACGGCGCCGATGCATCTCGACGAGATCATCGGTGAGATGGAGAAGGCCCACGCGGCAGGCCAGGACGTGGCCCGGGTGCATTCGGGCGATCCCGCGATCTATGGCGCGGTGGCCGAACAGATGCGCCGGCTCGACCGGCTCGGGATCGGCTACGAGGTGGTGCCGGGCGTGCCGGCCTTCGCCGGTGCCGCGGCGCGGCTCGCCACGGAGCTCACGCTGCCCGAGATCGCCCAGACGGTGATCATCACCCGCACCGGCATGAAGGCCTCGTCGATGCCGGAATTCGAGCAGCTGGAAATCCTGGGCCAGTCCCGCGCGACCCTCGCCATCCATCTGTCGATCCGCAATCTCGACTACATCAAGCGGGCGCTGGAGCCCTACTACGGTGCAGACTGCCCGGTGGTGATCGCCTACCGCGCCACCTGGCCGGACGAGCTCTACATCCGCACCACGCTCGAAGGCATGAAGGAAGAGGTCCGCGCCCACAAGATCACCCGGACCGCGCTCATCCTGGTGGGCAAGGTGTTCGGCGAAGTCAATTTCCGCGACAGCGACCTTTACAATGCGGACTATTCGCATGTGCTGAGGAACGTGGGGAAGAAGAAGGCGAAGGCGAAGGCCGTCTGAACCTTACTTTTCGGGCATTTCGGCCAGTTCAGCCTGGCGTTTCTTCGGCAGGCTGGCGCGGACCAGGCGGTAGGACTGGAGAATGCGGCCGCGCAACTCGTCGGGGTCCATTCCCCAGTCGAGCAACACCCAGGAGGCGTGGAAATAGGGCGCCCTTGTGCCGGCGCCCATCTCGATCAGCATCGCAGCAGTTTCCACGCTGTCGGTCTTGACCGCGACGCCCGGCGTCACCGCGCCGATGGAGGCAAACATCTTGCCGCCGACCTTCCAGGCATCATGGCCGCCGCCCCAGGGATCGGACACTTCCGCCCCCGGCAGGGTCGCGCAGATGGAATTGACGATTTCGCGGCTCATCCGGCCTCTCCCTTGGTTTGACTCATTCTACCCCGCTCACCTCGGCGGAATGAATTCCTGGCTGTGGTCCTTAAACACCGGCATGGCCTCCAGCCGGGCGCAATGGGTGCGGATCGCGGGATATTCCTCGGCCCCCACCACGTCCGGCAGGGCCTCGGTCAGGTGCCGGAGGGCGCAGGCCACTGCGATGTCGGCGTGGCCGATCGTGTCGCCGAACCAATAGTTGCTCTGAACCTGCGCCCGTGAGGCTTCGAGCGCCGCGAGCGCGCTGTGGATCTGCAGCGTCAGCCGGGCCATCAGCGAAGTCGAGGGCTCCTCATGCATGTGGATCTCGTAGAACAGCGCCACCGCCTTGTCGGCCACGCCGGTGGCGAGCGACGCCACCTTCAGGGCGCGATGGCGGTCGGGCTCGTCAACGGGAAACAGCGCCTGGCCTTCCGGCGCCCGGCGGTCGAGCCAGTCGATGATCGCATGGCTGTCGATCAGCACGTCGCCGTCGTCGAGGATGAGTGTCGGCACCCGGACCAGCGGGTTGATCGCGCGCAGCTTCTCGGCGTCGGAGAACACCGACCAGGGCCGGTGCTCGAACTCAATTCCATAAAGCTTGAGCGCGATGGCGATCCTGCGGGTGAAGGAGGAATCATACTGGCCGATCAGAATCATGGTCGAAATTTCCTGCTGGTCTCATCGCCCTGTTGGCTCAAGCCTGTCAGGATCGCGCCTGCCGCGATGCTGTCACGCAGCAGATGGCTTAACAAGATGGCGGTCGGAATCTGTCAGCAGCGGCAGGCTTAGCCGCGCGCCACCATGATCACAGGAAGGCATAACTGCCGCGCGGCCTCGATCTTGGCGTAGGCCGCGGGACCGCCCGAATTGCGGCAGACGATGTGGGTGATGGAATGGGCGACCAGCAGCATCGTCTCGACCGCGGCGCTGTCGCCGGGGCGGCCCAGTACCAGCGCGTGATCAGGCAGATCGATTGCCGCTTCCGGCGGGTCGATCATGCGGACGACGAAATGCACGTCGGCGCGGGAGGCGAACAGGCCGATATGCTGCGAGCCGAGCGCCAGCAGCACGCGGGCGCGGGGCGGGATGGCGTCGCGGGCCGCCTCCAGCGTGTCCACCTCGATCCAGTCGTCGCCCGGCTCCCTCGCCCAGGGTTTTCGCGTGCGGATGTCGAGGGCCACGCCGGTACGGCGGGCGGCCTCCACGGCGTTCAAGCTGATCCGGCGGGCGAAGGGATGGGTGGCGTCGATCAGCCTGGTCACGCCATTGGCGCGGATGTAGTCGGCCAGCCCCTCCACCCCGCCGAAGCCGCCGGTGCGGACCTCGCCCGCAAGCGGCGCGGGCTCGCGGGTGCGGCCGGCGAGCGAGGTGATGATCCGCGCCCCGGGGTGTGTCGCCACGAGCTCTCGCGCCAGTTCCGCCGCCTCGCGTGTGCCGCCGAGAATGAGGATGGTTTCGTTGGCGCTACCGGGCATGGGCGATGAGCTTTCCGCTCCGGTCCGTCACCATGACGTCAACGGCAACGGGGGCGCCGCGCAGGGTCTCGAGCGCCACGGCGCGGGCCTTTTCTGCGATGACAGACGGCAGATCAAGTCCCTGAGCGCGAGTCAATTCAAGCACTTCGAGCGCGGTGTTGGCGCCCAGAATCCGGTCCTTCAAGTGGTTTCCACCCAGGGCTTCCGCCTGGCCCGCAAGCCAGGCCATGTCGACCTGGCTGCGGCCGGAATGCAGGTCCAGCGCGCCCTGGGCGAGCTTGGTCAACTTGGCGAAGCCGCCGGCGATGGTCAGGCGTTCCACCGGATGGACGCGCAGATATTTGAGCAGTCCGCCGGCGAAATCGCCCATGTCGAGGCAGGCGGCGTCGGGCAGTTGGTAAAACTCCTGCGCGGTCTTCTCCGAGGTCGAGCCGGTGGCGCCGAGCACATGCGGCATCCCCTCGGCGCGGGCGACGTCGATGCCGCGGTGGATCGAGTGGATCCAGGCCGAGCAGGAGAACGGGTGGACGATGCCGGTGGTGCCGAGCACCGACAGTCCGCCGAGGATGCCCAGCCGCGGGTTCCAGGTCTGAAGCGCGAGTTCGGCGCCGTTCTCGATGGAAATCTCGATTTGGAAATCCGGCGCGATGCCATGCTCGTCGCAGAGATCGCGCACCACCTCGCGCATCATCTGCCGCGGCACCGGGTTGATCGCGGGCTCGCCCACGGGCACCGGCAGGCCCGCGAGCGTCACCGTGCCCACGCCGGCCCCCGCCTTGAAGACGATGCCAGCGCCCTGGGGCAGGCGGCTCACCCGCGCCATCACCAGCGCGCCGTGGGTGACGTCCGGGTCGTCGCCCGCGTCCTTGATGATGCCGGCCATGGCGTTGAGGCCGGCGAGCGATTCGCGGGCGAGCGCAAAGGCTGGCTGCTCCCCCTTGGGCAGGGTGATATCGACGGGATCGGGAAACTCGCCGGTGATGAGCGCGGTCAGCGCCGCCTTGGTCGCAGCCGTCGCGCATGCGCCGGTGGTCCAGCCCCGGCGCAGTGCCGTGGCGGGTTTTTCCATCCGGATTTCGTTTTCGCCGGCGTCCATGTCGCGTTCCCGGTCGTGTCTTGCCTGTTGCCGTTATAGAGTGCGATTGATACGGGTGTAACCCATGGTGTTTGGCAGGAAATGCCGCGTGAGGATGAAGCGAATAGCATGAGCGACTGGCAAGACAATCTGCCGAAGATGAAGCCCGGCGAAGTGTGGCTGGTGGGCGCCGGACCGGGCGATCCCGGCCTGCTCACGCTGCATGCCGCCAATGCGCTCGCCCAGGCCGATGTGATCGTGCATGACGCGCTGGTCAATGCCGATTGCCTCAAGCTCGCCCGCACCGGCGCCCTGGTCGAATATGCGGGAAAACGCGGCGGCAAGCCGTCGGCCAAGCAGCGCGACATCTCGCTTCGTCTGGTCGAGCTCGCCCGCGCCGGACACCGCGTGCTCCGGCTCAAGGGCGGCGATCCCTTCGTGTTCGGGCGCGGCGGCGAGGAAGCGCTGACGCTGGTCGAGCATCACATTCCGTTCCGCATCGTACCGGGAATCACCGCAGGCATCGGCGGGCTCGCCTATGCCGGCATTCCGGTGACGCATCGCGACACCAATCACACCGTGACCTTCCTGACTGGCCATGATTCCTCCGGTCTCGTGCCCGACCGGGTCGACTGGGACGGCGTGGCGCGCGGCAGCCAGGTGATCGTGATGTACATGGCGATGAAGCACATCTCCACCATCGCCTCGCGGCTGATCGAGGCGGGACGCGCGGCCGACGAGCCGGTGGCCTTCGTCACCGATGCCTCGACCGAATCCCAGGCCGTGCTCGAAACCACGCTCGCCCGGGCGGCAGAGGACGTGACCGCGTCGGGCCTGCAGCCGCCGGCGATCGTCGTGGTGGGACAGGTGGTCCGGCTGCGCTCGGCGCTCGACTGGATGGGCGCCGCCCAGGGCCGGGTGCTGGTCGCCGATCCGCTCGGGTATCGCGCAATCGCGCGGAAGGACAGCGCATGACCGGTTTCATGATTGCCGCGCCGCAATCGGGATCGGGCAAGACGACCGTGACGCTGGGCCTGCTTCGCGCGCTCAAGCGGCGCGGAGTGGCGCTCGCGCCCGGCAAGGCGGGCCCCGACTATATCGATCCGGCCTTTCATGCAGCCGCGAGCGGCGAGACCTGCCTCAACTATGATCCCTGGGCGATGCGCAGCGACCTGCTGCTTGCCAATGCGTCGCTGCAGAGCCAGGGCGGGCGCATGCTGGTGGTCGAGGCGATGATGGGGCTGTTTGACGGGGCGGCCGACGGATCGGGCTCCGCCGCCGATCTCGCGGGCCTGCTCGGCCTGCCGGTCATCCTGGTGATTGACTGTGCCCGCATGTCCCATTCGGTGGCGGCGCTCGCGAAGGGCTTTGCCGATTTTCATCCCGATGTGCTGATGCCCGCCGTCATCCTGAACCGCGTGGCGAGCCTCAGGCATGAGGGCATGCTGCGCCAGGCTTTGGAGAAGGCGCGGGTGGACGTGCTGGGCGCGCTGCCCAATGATCCGAAGCTGGTGACGCCCGAACGTCACCTGGGCCTGGTGCAGGCTGGCGAGAACGCAACGCTCGAGACGCTGATCGATGACGCCGCCACACTGATGGAAAGCCGCATCGATCTCGACAAGCTTGTCAGGCTCGCCAAGCGCGCTCCCGCCAAGGCGGCGCCCGCCAATATTGACCGGCTGCCGCCACCGGGCCGGAAGATCGCGGTGGCGCGCGACGTGGCCTTTGCCTTTGCCTATGAGCACATGCTCCTGGGCTGGCAGCGGCGCGGCGCGGAGATCTCGTTCTTCTCGCCGCTCGCCGATCAGGCGCCCGCGGCCGACTGCGACGCCGTGGTTCTTCCCGGCGGCTATCCCGAACTCCATGCCGGCGCCATCGCCGCGGCGGCCGGCTTCAAGGCCGGCATGCGCGCGGCCATCGCCCGCAGTGTTCCGGTCTATGGCGAATGCGGCGGCTACATGGTGCTGGGGGACGGTCTCATCGATGCGGACGGCGTGCGCCACGAGATGCTGGGCGCGCTGCCGCTGGTGACCAGTTTTGCCGAGCCCAAGCGGCACCTGGGCTATCGCCGACTCACGCCGCTCACGGACTTCTTCTGGGACATGGAACTCTCGGCGCATGAGTTTCACTATGCCACCACCTTGTCGGAAGGCGAGGCCGACCGGCTGTTCTCCGCGCGCGATGCGCTGGGCGCCGACCTCGGCGCGGTTGGCCTCAGGCGCGGGTCTGTCGCGGGATCCTTCATGCATGTCATCGACCGGAATGATTAGACCATGATCCCCGAGCCCATAGCCCATGGCGGAGCCCTTGCCGAGGCGATCAAGCGCCACGGCGGCGCGCCGTCCGAATGGCTCGACCTGTCGACCGGAATCAGTCCCTTCAGCCTGCCGCTGCCGGAGCTTGCTGCCGATGTCTGGCGGCGGTTGCCGGAGCCGGCGGAGGTCGCCCGCGTGTGCGAGCTCGCGCGCCGATACTATGGCGCCTCGGTGCTGCCGGTCGCGGTACCCGGCACGCAGGCCGCCATCCAGCTGCTGCCGTGGCTCACGCCGCACGCCAGCAAGGTGGCGATCGTCTCGCCGACCTATGGGGAGTATGAGCGTTCCTACCGCCGTATGGATATCGGCGTTGAACCTGTCAGAACACTCGATGCCGCCGACGCGACCCAGACGCTGGCGGTGATCCTCGCCAATCCCAACAATCCCGACGGGCGGGAGACCACGCGCGACGATGTCTTCGGCTTTGTCCGCGCCCATCGTCACCGGCTGGTGATCATCGACGAGGCCTTCGCCGACCTGCGCCAGGATCTGACAATGGCGGGGGCGGCGGGGATGGAGCCCAACCTGGTCGTGATGCGATCTTTCGGCAAGTTCTTCGGCCTTGCCGGCGTGCGGCTGGGGTTTGTGTTCGCCGAACCGCGTCTGGCGGCGATCCTTCAGGAACGGATGGGGCCGTGGGCGGTCTCGGGCCCGGCGCTGGCGATTGCCGCCCATGCCTATTCGCGCATCGACCTGATCGCGGAACTGCGCCGCAAGATCGAAGCCGCCCATGCGCTGACACGCTCGGCGCTCAACAAGGCGCTGGTGAGCGTGGTCGGCGAGACGTCGCTGTTCTTCTGCTGCGAGGTGGGCGACGGCGCGGCCGTGCGCGAGGCGCTCGCCAGCCACAAGGTGCTGGTCCGGGCGTTCGAGCACAGCCCTTCGCTGATCCGCATCGGGCTGGTGCCCGATGAACTCTCGGCCGTCAGGCTGCGCGAAACCCTCAGGCTCGCCGGCGCGCGAGCCTC
The DNA here is from genome assembly GCF_030682515.1 of Hoeflea sp. GTDB lineage: Bacteria > Pseudomonadota > Alphaproteobacteria > Rhizobiales > Rhizobiaceae > Hoeflea. Next base: position 18,114 of record NZ_JAUXOD010000072.1, read on the forward strand.
GTGATGGGTCACCTGCCGGTTCTGTTCCTGGCGCTTGTGCTCGACCGTGTCGTGGGCGATCCCGACTGGCTGTGGCGGCGTTTCAGCCATCCCGTAGTCATCTTCGGCGCGGCCATCGGCTTTGCCGACCGGCGCTTCAACCGTACCGGCGACAGCCCGGAGGCGCGCCGCCGCAAGGGGCAGGTTGCGATCATCGGCCTGCTTGCGCTGGCGGCGCTCGGCGGCTGGGCGCTGGCGGGCCTGTTCGACCGACTGGGCTTCGCGGGCGTGATCCTGGAGATCGTGGTGGTCAGCATTTTCCTGGCCCAGAAGAGCCTTGCCGATCATGTCTCAGCGGTGGCCGACGGACTCTATCGCGACGGGCTGCCCGGCGGCCGCAAGGCGGTCTCCATGATCGTCGGGCGCGATCCCGAGGCGCTTGACGAGGCGGGCGTCTCCAGGGCCGCCATCGAGAGCCTGTCCGAGAATTTCTCCGATGGCATCGTCGCGCCGGCGCTGTGGTTCGCGGCCTTCGGCCTTCCCGGGTTGATGGCCTACAAGATGCTCAACACCGCCGATTCGATGATCGGCCATCTCAATGACCGGCACCGGGACTTCGGGCGGGCGGCGGCGAAGCTCGATGATCTCGCCAACTGGCCGGCGTCACGGCTCTCGGCCCTGCTGATCGCTTTGGGCGCCGGGATGGTAAAGGGTCGGGACGCGATGAGGCGCGGGGCGACCTCGGCGCTCACCGACCAGGGCCTGCACCGCTCGCCCAATGCCGGCTGGCCGGAAGCGGCGATGGCGGGGGGGCTGGATCTCGCGCTCGGCGGCCCGCGCCGCTATGGCGGGGAGCTGGTGATGGAGGCCAGCCTCAACGCCGCCGGCCGCCCGAAAGCGGGCGCGCGCGACATCGTCGATGGCCTCGCCATCTTCCGCCGGGCCTGCGACGGCCTGGCGCTGGTTGTTCTGGCCGCAGTTGTTGTGTCACTTTAATTCATTCAAATCAAAGCGTTAGAGTGAAGATTAGAATGCGTCCGCGTATTTTAACTTTAACTCACAAACGTATCTGTCTAGATTGTCCCCGGGGGAGTATAAAAAAGGTTCAGGGTAACTGGGGAAACAACATGCGAAATCTGTTCTTGGCTGGGGCGCTTGCCCTTGCACTCATGCCGTTCACATCGGTCTCGGCTCTTGCGGCCAAGCTGGTTGCGAAGGTGGATCTATCGACACAGACCATGGTCGTCAGCCAGAATGGCGTGGTGAAATACAAGTGGGCGGTCTCCACCGGCCGCAAGGGATATTCCACGCCGACGGGCACCTATTCGGCCAAATGGCTGTCGCGGCATCACCGGTCGCGCAAGTACAACAATGCGCCGATGCCCTATGCGGTGTTCTATAACGGCGGCTATGCCGTGCATGGCACCTACGAGACCAAGCGGCTCGGTCGCCCGGCCTCGCGTGGATGCGTGCGGCTGTCGCCGGAACATGCCGCAACGTTCTTCTCGCTCGTGCAGAAACACGGCAACAGCAACACCCGCATCGTCATCACCCGCTGACACCGGCGGCCTGACCAGCGGCATTGGCGACGGGCGCGCTCCCGTCGCTGCCTCCGGCCGTGTGGCGTCCGGGCCGGAGCCTACTTCTTCAACAGATGCTTGATATCCCAGCGGTCGTGGAACCATTGCCACTGACCGGGATATTCGCGCACCCAGGATTCCACCTTGTCGTTGAGGACCTGCGCGGTGGCGGCGACATCGACGCTGCCGTCGGGCCTGCGCGGGATGTCGATGGGCGGCTCGACGACCAGCCGGTGGCGGCCGCCGGGAAGCCTTATGGCGCGCGCCGGATAGACGTCGCATTCATACTGCCTGACCAGCTTGGCGAGCAGCGGGTTGGTGTGGGCCTCGAGCCCGAAAAACCTGGTCCTGGCGCCCTTGTGGAACTTCTGGTCGACCAGCATGCCGACGCCGCCGCCGCTGTCGAGCCGGCGCGCCAGCGTGAAGGCCGCGCCTGCGCGCGAGGGCACCAGATGGCCCATCGAGGTGCGGCGCGCGGCGAGCACGCGCCTGGCGACATAGGGGTTGTTGGGCGGGCGGAACAGGGCCATCACGTCGAGCCCGTAGGCGGCCGCGGCGATCGGCAGCAGTTCGAAATTGCCGGTATGGGCGGTAAAGACGATGAACGGCTTGTTGGCGTCGCGCAGCCTGAGAAAGTGCTCGACGCCGTCGACCTCGATGCGTCCGGGCTCGGTAGCGTCCGGATCGAAATCGAACAACTGGTCGAGAAAGACATATTCCGCCGCAAGCCGGGACATGTTGCCCCACATGTCCAGAGCGATCTCGCGCCGCTCGGCCTCCGATTTCTCGGGATAGGCCCTGGCAAGGTTCTCCATAGCCAGCCTGTGGCGCGGCGTCAGCGGTCCGATCCGGCGCGCCATCCGGTCGACGAAGGAAATCGCCTTGTCCGCGGGCAGGATCGAGATCAGCCGCAGCAGGCTGAAGATGGCTGTCGCGATCACCCAGTCCTTTGCGCGCCTGAAAGCGATGACGAGGCGCGTCAGCGCCATGCGGAGGGGACTAGCCATGGGCCGGTTCGCTGACCTCACTCCATCTTCAGGATGATCTTGCCGAAGACATCGCGGCCTTCCATGCGGGCGAGCGCCACGGCAATGTCGTCAAAGCCCACTTCGGTGTCGATGACCGGATGCACCAGCCCCGCCGCCATCTTCTGCATGGCGTTGGCCATGTTCTCCATGCGGCAGCCGAAGGAGCCGATCAGCCGGAGCTGCTGCTGGAACAGCATCATCAGGTTCATCTGGGTGGACACGCCCGAGGTCGAGCCGCAGGTCACCAGCCGTCCGCCGCGCCTGAGCGAGAGCATCGAGCCCGCCCATGTGTCCGCGCCCACATGCTCGAACACCACGTCGACGCCGCGCTTCTTGGTGAGCTTGCGCACCACGCCCTCGAAACGGTCCTCTCGGTAGTTGATGACGTGGTCGGCGCCGAGCGCCCTGGCCGGTTCGATCTTGGCGTCCGACCCCACCGTGGTGATGACGGTGCAGCCGATCTTCTTGGCGAGCTGGATGGCGGCGCTGCCGATGCCCGATCCGCCGGCATGGATGAGGATGGTTTCGCCCGGTTCGAGCTTTGCATTGTCAAACAGCATGTGCTCGACCGTGCCGAAGGTCACAGGCGCCACGGCCGCGCCGATGGCGGTGACGCCGGGAGGGGCGGGGACCAGCAGGCGGGCCGGCAGGTTGACCTTTTCCTGGGCGAAGCCGTCCAGATGGAAGCCGTGGACGCCGCCCACATGTTCGCACAGATTGTCGCGGCCTTCGCGGCAGGGGCGGCAGAGGCCGCAGGTGCGTGCGCCATAGATAGAGACCAGCTGCCCGGGCACCAGATTTGAGACACCATGGCCGATGGAGTCGATCACGCCCGAGGCTTCGGCGCCAATGACCAGCGGCATCTTGCGCTTTGCGAATGCCATGCCGCGCCATCCCCAGACATCGATATGGTTGAGCGCGACCGCCTTGATCGCAACGGTGACTTCGCCGATGCCCGGTGGCGGCGGCGGGGACACGTCGACGGTTTCAAGCTTGCGATCTTCGATGAGCTGCAATGCCCGCATGGATAAAGTCCTTCGCCGCGCGGCGGCGCCAACCCGGCCGCCCTTGTGGAGATGGCGCCCCGAAACACGGGACCCGGGCGGGCGTCACGGTTGTTCGCTCACGCCATCTGTGGATGTGGTTCCGGCCATCCCCAAGGGATCGCCAGGGTGCGACATGCCTTAAGCGGGTTCAGCCGACATGACAAGGCATGCGTTCTGTCCGCCGAACCCGAAGGAGTTGGACAACACGCTCGTCACCGTGGCGTCGCGCTTGACATTGGGGACCACGTCCAGCGGGATCGTCGGGTCCGGATTGTCGTAATTGATGGTGGGTGGCAGCACGCCGGTGGATATGGTCATGAGCGAGAACACCGCTTCGACCGCGCCGGCGGCCGTCAGCGTGTGGCCGATCATCGACTTGTTGGACGACACCGGCACATGGGCCATGCGGTCGCCGAACACCGCCGCGAGCGCCAGATATTCCATCTTGTCGTTTTCGGGCGTCGAGGTGCCGTGGGCATTGATGTAGCCGATCTCGTCGGCGGAGAGGCCTGCGTCCTCGAGTGCGGCGCGGATGGTGGCGATCGCCGGCGCGCCGCCGGGCGAGGAGCGGGTGCGGTGGAAGTCGTCGGCCTTCTCGCCGCAGCCGCTGATGATGCCGAGCACGCGGGCGCCGCGGGCCAGCGCGGTTTCGAGCGATTCGAGCACCAGGGTGGCCGCGCCCTCGGCGATGACGAAGCCGTCGCGATCCTTGGTAAAGGGCCGCGAGGCCTTTTCCGGGGAGTCGTTGCTGGTCGACAGCGCCGACAGCAGCGAGAAGCGGATCAGCGCCTCGGCGCTGACCGAGCCGTCGGTGGCGACGCTCAGGGCCCGGTCCGTGCGGCCCTGGCGGATGGCCTCGACGCCGAGCTGGATGGCGGTGGCGCCCGAGGCGCAGGCGGTCGACAGCGTCACCGGCAGGCCGCGGGTGCCGAACATGTCGGCCAGGCGCTCGGAAATGGCGCCGAACATGATGGCTTCATGAAAGGCCGGGTCGGCGTGCTCGCGCAGCACCGCGAGAAACTGCTCATAGGCGTTGCCGGTCATGTCGCCGGGCTTGACGCGGTCACCGAGCTCGAAGCGGGCGCTCCATTCCGGTTCGATCGGCGGGGCGGCGAGAAACAGCGGGCCGTCGAAATCGCCCGACAGCCCGGCCTGCGCTAAGGCCTCGACGGTGGTCTCGCGGGCGAAGGCGAAGGAGCGTTCGACCGCATTGGCGGCGGGGATGTCGATGAAATCGACGGTGCCGCAGATGCGGGTGGACAGGCCGTCGGAGGGAAACCTTGTGATCGGATGGATGCCCGATTTGCCGGCGGTCAGTGCCGCCCAGTTGTCCTTGATCCCCTGGCCCAGCGACGAGACCACGCCCATGCCGGTGACGGCGACCAGCGGGCGGCCGAGATGGTCCTTGTAGGCGGCTTTGCTCATGATGGGCTCCGTCTCATGGCATCCTCGACAGGCGGGCGATGCCTTCACCGCGGGCATGGCCGATGGTGGTGACGATCGCCGAACCGGCCGCGGCGGGCGCGACGGCGTCCTCACCCGCGGCGAAAGGGCTGATTGGCGCGCCGGCGTCGAGCGCCAGGCAGGCGAGCGCCAGCCCGGTGGGAAACTGGGCCTCGACGGAATGGCCGAACAGGGCGCCGATGGTGCGCAGGGGGGCGTCGGGGAATCGCGTCTTCAGGAACGTCCGTTCGCGCGCGCTCAACTCGGGAAATCCGCTCGCGCCGGAAAACACGATGGTCTCCGCGCCGGATGCGGGCGCGCCGGCCTCATCAGCCAGGCGGCCGAGCCGCTGTTCCAGCCGGCCCTGGTGGCGCGGACCGCGATCGGCGACGACTGTGTCGAGCCGGGCATAGATATGGGCGCCGCGGGCGGTGGCGTGCTCGAGCGATTCGAGCACCAGAAACGCGCCCGACGTGCCCAGGTTGACGCCATTGGCCGTTCCTCCGCTGTTCCAGAACGGCTGGCCGGAATTCTTGCCAAGTCCCTGGACCGCTTCGATCAGCAGCAGGATATCGAGCCGTTCGGCGATGAAGGCGCCGCCCACCAGGCAATGGGTCGACTGCCCGGCGGCGATGCGGGCATGCGCCGTCTCCACGGCGGAAATGCCCGCGCCTTCCTCGCCCATCAGGGTGCGGGACGATCCGGTGACCTTGTGGACGATGGAGATGTTGCCCGCCAGCAGGTTGGACAATTGCGCGAGAAACAGTGTCGGCCTGAGTTCGGTGGTCAACTTGTCGTTGAGCAGCTGTTCCCGGTCGTTGCGCTTGCGGCCTTCCTCGATGATCAGCGTGTCGACGGCGGTGTCGCGCTCGCCGCCCCCGGCCGCCACGATCATGTCCATCGAACTGCAGGCCTCGATGTTGTCCTTGAAACCGGCATCGTCGAGCGCCAGGCCGGCGGCATAGACGCCGAGCCTCTGCCAGTTTTCCATCTGGCGCTGGTCGCCGCGGCGGGCAATCTGCGCCGACCAGTCAATCTCGGGAAGGGGGTGGACCGTGTAGGGCGCGAAGCGCTCGCTGTCTCTGTGGGCAACAGGGGTGGCGGCGCCGGTCAGGGCGTCATGATGGGCCTGCCGCCCGACCCCCAGCGACGTCACCAGGCCGATGCCGGTTACCACCACCTCATGGCGTGTCTGTGTCATTGCCGGTCTCCTGCGGCTTTCGCCATGGCGGTCAAAAGGCCCACTTCCGCGGCCCGTTTGCGCACGATGTCGGCAAGCGGCACCTGGTCAAAGGGAAGGGTGCGGAGCTTGAGCTGGCAGTCGGCCACCTTCTTGCCGCCGCTCGAGATCCGGGCCTTGGCCACCGCGTAGCCCGAGCCTTCATGCTCCAGCGTGGCGGTGATCTCAAGCACCGATCCTGGCGTCACGAAACCGCGCATCTTGGCGCCGTCCACCGTCATCAGGAACGGCATTGCCGCAAAGTCGGTCCTGGCCAGGACCAGGAACCCGCTGGCCTGGGCCATGGTCTCGATCAAGAGAACGCCGGGAACCAGCGGCATCCCGGGAAAATGGCCCTCGAAGACGGGGCTTGCTTCGGGGACCGTCGCGCTTGCGACCAGAGTTGAATGCTCGAGGTCCAGCGACTCGATGCGGTCAATCATCTGGAAGTATTCAAGCTGCATGGAAGGACCCCGCCGCGCCGGGCCTCAGCCCTTTGCGGCTCTCAGCTCGTCAATCTTGGCGCAGAGGTTGCCGAGAACGAAATACTCCTCGGTCGAGGCCTTGCCGTCATTGACCTCCTGGGTCCACTGTTCCAGCGGGATCTTGATGCCGAATTCCTTGTCGATGGCAAAAACGATATCAAGGAAATCGAGGCTGTCGATGCCCAGGTCGTCAATGGTGTGGCTTTCGGTCGTGATGGAATCGCGGTCAATCTCGCTTGTTTCGGCGATGATGTCGGCGACCTTGTCAAATGTTGCGGTCACGCTCATGTCCTCATTGGATAATCATTTGGGCGAACCTATAGAAAAATCCGGGGCAAAAGCCAATGGCTTGTTTGCCCGCTGTCGGTCAGCCGGCCCGCATGACTTCACCAAGTAAGAATGAGCCGCTCAGACCGCAAGGGAATGGCGGGCCGCGCCGGTGCCGAAATAGCCGTCGAAGGCCGAGGCCACCGAGCGCACGAAGGGCCTGCCCTTCGGCGTGATCTGGAACAGACCGCCGCTGAATTCGATCATGCCTTCGGTGTCGCAGCCTGCCAGATACTCGGCCTCGTCGAGGATGCTCTCCGCGGCGCCGCCGAATTCGTGCCGGATGGTGGCGAAGGAAAAGGCGAAATCGCACATCAGAAGCTCGATGATGCGGGCGCGGATGCGGTCCTCGGTCGACAGCTCGAAACCGCGCACGACCGGAAGCCGGCCGGCATTGACCTGGCGCTGGTACTCGCCGGTCGAGGGCTGGTTCTGGACGTAGCCCTGTGGCAACTGGCCGATGGAGGAGGCGCCCATGCCGATCAGCGCATCGGCGGTGTCGCTGGTGTAGCCCTGGAAATTGCGGCGCATGGAGCCCGATGCCGCCGCGATCGCCAGGCTGTCGGCGGGCAGGGCGAAGTGATCGATGCCGATGGCGGTGTAGCCCGCCATGGTGAGCGTCGACGCGGCGCGGTTCATCTGGGCGAATCGCTCGGTGACGTCGGGGAGGGCGGATTCGTCGATCATCTTCTGGTGCGTCTTCATCCACGGCACATGGGCGTAGCCGAAGAGCGCGATGCGGTCGGGGTTGAGCGTGAGAACCTGCTCTATGGTGCGGTCCACGGATTTGCGGGTCTGGTGCGGCAGGCCGTAGAGCACGTCGCAATTGACCGAGCGGACGCCGCGGGCGCGGACCTGCTCGACGACCTCGCGGGTCTGTTCGAAGGTCTGCAGGCGGTTGATGGCCTTCTGCACGGTCTCGTCGAAATCCTGCACGCCGATGGAGGCGCGGGTCATGCCGATGGCGGCAAGCGCGTCATATTTCTCGTCGGTGAGATCGTTGGGATCCATCTCGACACTGATTTCCGCATCGGCATCGAAGTGGAAGCGGCTGCGCAGCGCCTTGTCGAGGGAGATCATGTCTTCGGGGCGCAGCATCGTCGGCGAACCGCCGCCCAGGTGCAGCGCGGTGACGCGGCAGCCGGGATCGATCAGGCCCGCCAGTGTCTCCATCTCGTTCTCGAGCGCGGCGAGATAGGTTTTCAGCGGGTCGTATTTCAGGGTCTGCTTGGTGTTGCAGCCGCAGAACCAGCACAGCCGGTCGCACCACGGGATATGGACATAGAGCGACAGGGTCTGGCCCGGCTTGAGCTGGCGCAGCCAGCGGGCATAGACATCGCCGTCAATGCCGGCATGGAAATGCGGGGCCGTCGGATAGCTGGTGTAGCGCGGCGCCGGTCCGGCGTGCTTGCGGAGAAACTCTTTTTGCATGATCCAAGATCCCGTGTTCGAGATCGTACATTGCCCGGACCGTGCGCTCGCGCCTTGACTTTGATCAAACCCCGCTGTTCTTTGTGGCCGACTACCGATGCGCATGAACGAAGCGGCCATGCGTTGACGGCGCGGACGGGTGTTTCCCCTGCGGGATCGAGGGACTGATGGACGAGCACCGCAAAGACATCCACAATTCCGAGCTTCCCATTCTATGCCGCGCCTGCGAAGCGCGTCACCGCGGCGTCTGCGGCGCCCTGTCCCCCAGCCAGCTCATCAGTCTCAACAAGCAGTCCACCCGCAAACATGTGGAATCCGGCTCGGAACTGATCGGGGAAAGCCAGGAATCCAACAGCTATGCGAACATCATCGCCGGCGTGGTGAAGCTCACGAAGATGATGGCCGACGGGCGCCAGCAGATCGTCGGCCTGCAGTTCGCGCCGGATTTCCTTGGCCGGCCGTTCCGCTCCGACAGCGGAATCACCGCCGATGCCGCCACCGACGTCAATGTCTGCAGCTTTCCCAAGACGGTGATAGACCGGATGATCAGGGAGACGCCGGAACTCGAGCACAAGCTCCTGGAGCAGACGCTCAAGGAGCTCGACGAGGCGCGCGACTGGATGCTGACGCTCGGGCGCAAGACCGCGTCCGAAAAGGTGGCGAGTTTCCTCTACCTCATCGCCACCCACATCAATCCCGAATCGGAGGCCGATTCGGCCAGTTTCGAACTGCCGCTGACCCGGTCCGACATCGCCGATTTCCTGGGCCTCACCATCGAGACGGTGAGCCGGCAGATGACCAAGCTGCGCAAGGACGGCGTCGTCCTGATCCGCAACAACCGTCACATGGAAGTGCCCGATCTCGGCAAGCTCGCGGAGCGGGCGTCGCAGTAGGGCGGTTTCCGCCAACCCCGGCCACTTGTCCTCCCCGGTCCGGCGGCACTGTCCCGCCGATGGCGGCCAGTGCCACAGGTCCACCGCGACGCGGTCTCCGGACCCGTACGGATCGTTGAAAGACGCGGTCCATTTATCTTCAAATCGCTTGTTCTGGATCCGGACAACAGCGTCCATATTCCCGCGCCGTTGCATAATTACGCTTGAATATGAAGCAGTATAGCTTCAGGTTGATGCAGGAAGGCGGAGGCAGCTTAATGGCGAATTATAGCCTTTGCGGCCGAGCCGATCCTTGCAGGGACTGAGAGCGAGAGAGTTGGGGTGTCGATGCTGTCTGGATTGATCCAACAGTTTGAACGACTTGCGAATGATCTGGTTGTCGCGGCCTCGCATGAGAATGAAGCCGAGGTCGGCCGGATCGATGCCCGGATCCAGGGCCTGACCGATCGCCTGTTCCGCATCCGTGCGCGCAGCCGCAGCGAGATCCTGGCCCAGATCGGGTTTTTCAAGCGGCTTGCCCAGAAGAACTGGGAGGATGGCAGCAGCGTCACGCGCTACACCGACGCGATGACGTCGCTGTTCGAGCGCTACATGGATCCGGGTGTCGGGCTGAAGCCGGAGGCGGCGAGGCTGGCGCCGGTTCCGGTCCAGGACGGCTATGATCCCTCGGTGCACGAGCTGGCGCTCGATTGCCTGCAGGAACGGGTGGCGATCATCGGGCTGGATTATCGCTACATCTACTGCAACAAGCGCAATGCCGAGTTTCACCGGACGTTGCCCTCCGAGTTCATCGGCAGGCCGCTGTTCGATTTCATCGACATGGAGCGGTTTCAGACCCGGGCCAAGCCCAATCTCGACCGGTGTTTTGCCGGAGCCTGTCTTTCCTACGATTACGAGGTGGCCGATCCCTCCGGCCGGATGATCGAGGTCAATTGCCGGATGACGCCCTTTACCGGCGCGGATGGAAGCACTGTCGGCGCCATGCTGGTCATGACAACCCACCCGATCTACGCCCATGCGAGCTGAGGCGCCCGGTCGCAGCTGAGGCTGTCGCGGCCGGCAGCCCCTGCCATCCCGACCACCGGAAACACACCTCTCGGATTGCGCTCTGCGCGCTTCTGGCCCGAACCCTTCAGGATCCGTCAATCCTGCCGGGCAGAGCTTCCGCTGGCCCCCGCGCCGCGCGCGATACGGCGCATGAAACCCCGGCTCCAAATATTGACGTTTACGTGAACGTCAATATTTGATATGTGACAAATCCGGACATGGCGAATTCCGGCTCGACTTCGCGCGAGTGATTTGCCAAGACAGGATGAACCGGCTGCAAGGCCAATTGGTGCGCCCGGACCGCGAAAACAGGGATCCAGCCTGCGCGGATGCGCACCGATCCGGTGGTGGAGTAGCCTGGCGCGCCAGGCAGGGACCGGCGCCGGGCTGATGGAGAGATGAGGGATTCAATGACTGAAGAGCTTGCCGAACGCGAAAGCATGGAATTCGATGTTGTCATCGTCGGCGCCGGACCGGCCGGGCTTTCCGCGGCGATACGGCTCAAGCAGATCAATCCGGAGCTGACGGTGGTCGTGCTCGAGAAGGGCGGCGAGGTTGGCGCCCACATTCTCTCGGGCGCCGTGGTCGATCCGATCGGCATCGACAAGCTCATTCCCGACTGGCGCGACGATCCCGATCATCCGTTCAAGACGCCGGTCACCGTCGACCAGTTCCTGGTGCTGGGACCGGCAGGATCGATGACACTGCCCAATTTCCTGATGCCGCCGCTCATGAACAATCACGGCAACTTCATCGTCTCGCTCTCCAATGTCGCCAAGTGGATGGCCGCGCGCGCCGAGGCGCTGGGCGTGGAGATCTATCCCGGCTTCGCCGCCACCGAGGTGCTCACCAATGACGAGGGTGCGGTGATCGGCGTTGCCACCGGCGACATGGGCATCGAGCGCAGCGGCGAGCCCGGGCCAAGCTATGCCCGCGGCATGGCGCTCCTGGGCAAATACGTGCTGTTCGGCGAGGGCGTGCGCGGCTCGCTCGCCAAGCAGCTGATCGCGACCTACAAGCTCGACCAGGGCCGCGAACCGCAGAAATACGGCATCGGCCTCAAGGAACTCTGGCAGGTCAAGCCCGAGCATCACCGCCCGGGCCTGGTTCAGCACTCGTTCGGCTGGCCGCTTGGCGTCAAGACCGGTGGCGGCTCGTTCCTCTATCATCTGGAGGACAACCAGGTGGCCGTGGGCTTCGTCGTCCACCTCAACTACAAGAACCCCTATCTGTCGCCGTTCGAGGAATTCCAGCGCTTCAAGACCCATCCGTCGATCGCGCCCCTGTTCGAGGGCGGCAAGCGGATCGGCTACGGCGCGCGCGCGATTTCCGAAGGCGGCTGGCAGTCCGTGCCGCAACTGGCCTTCCCGGGCGGCGCGCTGATCGGCTGCTCGGCCGGCTTCGTCAATGTCGCCCGCATCAAGGGCTCGCACAATGCGATGCTGTCGGGGATTCTCGCCGCCGAGCATGCGGCCGAAGCCATCGCGGCAGGCCGGGCGCAGGATGCGCTCGAGAGCTATGATGCCGCCTGGCGCAGCTCCGAGATCGGCGCGGATCTCAAGAAGGTCCGCAACGTCAAGCCGCTGTGGTCCAAGCTCGGCACCATCGGCGGCGTGGCGCTCGGCGGTCTCGACATGTGGCTCAACACGCTCTTCGGGGTCTCGCCCTTCGGCACGATGTCGCACGGCAAGACCGACCATGCTTCGCTCGAGCCCGCTTCAAAGCACAAGAAGATCGACTACCCCAGGCCCGACGGCGTGCTCACCTTCGACCGGCTCTCCTCAGTGTTCCTGTCCAACACCAACCACGAGGAAGACCAGCCGGTGCACCTCAAGGTGAAGGACCTCGCGCTGCAGAAGAGCTCCGAGCTCGACGTCTTTGCCGGACCGTCGACCCGCTACTGCCCGGCAGGCGTCTACGAATGGGTCGAGACCGATGGTGTGCCCACCTTCGTCATCAACGCCCAGAACTGCGTCCACTGCAAGACCTGCGATATCAAGGACCCCAACCAGAACATCAACTGGGTCCCGCCCCAGGGCGGCGAGGGGCCGGTGTATACGAATATGTGAGGTGGGGGCACGGCGCGCGGACGCCGCACCTTGTGGTGCCTGCTTTGAGAAACCGCAGGTCTGAAAGCTGAAGTGCTCCGCTTCGCGCCCTCGTGGGATCTTCGGCTTTCACGGCCGATGGTTGCTCGCGGACCGGAGCGGCTGTTTGCGTAAGCTCTGACGCTGCGGCGCAGCTTCTTGAATGCGGGCAGTGGTGAGCCACATCCTATTATGTTGGGCACAACCGAGCAACTTAAGCCACTTTTGCGCCAGACCCGTATGTTATGCGGCACTCTTCCAATTCAGTGGGGTCACGTAAACGATGCTATCGCCAACACTGACCATCACATCGCCGTCCTGAATATTGACCTGAAGCTTCATCACGCGGCTTGCCAGTTTTGCCATTTCCCTCGTGTCTTTCTCGGAGAAATTGCTCACTTGGAGATTGTCAAAGCGGGAGACGCTGTTTTCCATCTTGTCCCACCACATCTCGGCCGTCCTGCCGCCGTAGGGATAGACGATCACCTTCTTGGCTTTGCCACAGGATTGCCGCATCACTTTCTCGCTGGGAAGCCCAAGGGCCACCCAGACATCAAGTTCGCCGGTCAGGCTCTTCTGCCAGATGTCTGGCTCGTCGTCGGTCGAAAGGCCCTTGGTCATTTCGAGATGCTCATGGGCATTGAGCGCAAACGCCAAAATGCGCACCATCAGCCGTTCATCCGTCTCGGAAGGGTGTTTGGCAACGGTCAGCTTATGGGTGCCGTAATAGTGACGATCCATGTCCGAGACTGAAAGTTCGACTTTGTAGATAGTGGCATTTTGCGCCATGAGATGTCCCGGAATATCAAAGATCAGGATGCTTACTGCGTCTTATGACATTGTGAAAGCAGATAAAAAACCCACAGATAAGGGAGGCGACGAGGTGTCAGCAAGGTGTGTGACCTGACGTCGTATAGTGGGTGGTCCTTTACCAGGCCGACGCCTTCACGCTGGCGTTTGAGCCAGCGTTAAACATTGCCGATGGCCTCTGCACTGGCGTTACGCGGTTGAGGCAGGGCAACTCGCAAACCCTTCATCGCGCCAGAGCGGGTTTCCCGATCGGTCATAGTCGAAGCGTCAAAGGTGGGGACAATGGGCGTTCCATCGACCCGGGCGGGTATGATGCGGGGACAAAGATCAAGGCAAGAAACGGCCCGATGCGGACCTTGGCCTCGCCATCACGATGCTGCGCTGTGGCCCACCAGAAGGGACATTAGCTGCGGCTGCGCGATAGCGGCACGGCGCAAGGTATGCTCGGCGGTACGGAGCGGCTGTTCGTCTAGGTGTCCAGACTGTCAAGAAACTCGCGGTAGAACCGATCCAGCGTTTCGGCATCGTCCGAATTCGCGACCCAGATCCGGTCCAGTTGCAGTGTTCCGGCTGGGACAATTCTCTCCGCGATCTCGGCCGGAGTGGTGTTGTCGATACGCCCACCGGCCCAATCATGAAAGGCTGAAGAGTATCGAACGACCGCTCCGCTGGACAACAGGTCGATTGTTCCCCCTTCCGCAAAGAATGTCAGCCCGTCCCCCATCTCTTCCCCGATAAGTGCGAGCCGTTCTCCCAGACGGTGTTTCAAGAGGGCGGCGAAGACGATCGCGGCAGAGAAGGTGAATTTGTCGACAAGCAAACCGACCCGCCGATCTTTCGCGCCCTCCGAGATCGCGTCGATCAAAGGCATGGTCCGAAGAAAGTCGCCACCTGTATTTCCGCGAACGTCAATAAGCAGGGAAATGCCCGGGCGTGATCTTACGAGTTCCGTCGCCTCGGAAACCGCATCCGAAAGTGCAGTTTCACCGGGATCGAAGAAGCTTGGAAGGACCAACAGTAGTCCGCGTTGGCCGAAGTCCTTGATCGTCAGAAAGGACTTGGGAGACCAGGATGCGTCGGCTTTTCCATGCTCGTTGCGTGGGTAGAACGTCGAGCCGGGAACCCCATTGGCAGTGTCAAGAAGCAGTTCGCTGATCTGCCCCGTCTCATTCCGTATCCGGTATTCGATTGTGTCGCCGCCTGAAGACACTCCCAGGCATCGCAATGCACTTGGCCATACGAAAAGGATCGCCCCGATAACGCGCTTTCGTTGCCGCGTCCCCGCCAGAAATTCCTCTGCTGCGACTTCGATTTCGCCTACGGGAACACTATTGATGGATATCAATTCGCCCCCAATCGCCTCAGAGAAACCTGACATGCTGTCGAGCAGGCGTACCGCGGTGCCGATGGTTGCGAATCTTAAAGGGATAACCGAGATGGCGCCGTTTGGGATCAGACGTGTATGCCCGTTCCCCGGAAGTGCGAGAAGGCGCATCAGGGAAAGCAGGAATTCGTCTTTCGAGTTCGCGAGTGCATTCTGCCGGGCTTCGTTGATGTGACGATCCATCTCCTCGCGCCCGATCAATCGGAAGCTGGGATCGGTCGGCAGGACCGTTGTCACTATCTGCATTAGGTCTTGGATCATCGACATGCGTCAATGTAATCTCATGCGTGCCGCAATGTCCAAGATGTCCCGTAGCGCCGACATCTATACACAGCGTAGCAAACGTCCTCTTCCCGCCCATTTCCGCCGTTCATGGAAAACCCAGTCGCCCCGCCTGCACCGCGGACCAACCCCCTTTGCGGACTTGGCCTTGAGAAAACGCGGGATCCTCGGATCCGCCTCCACACTCCCTACTGAAACGCGGTCTCGAAAAAGCTTCTGAGCTTGCGCGAATGCAGCCTCTCGGGCGGCATGGCGGCGAGTTTCTGCATGGCCAGCAGGCCGATCTTCAGGTGCTGGTTGACCTGCGTCTTGTAGAAGGCCGAGGCCATGCCGGGGAGCTTGAGTTCGCCATGCAGCGGCTTGTCGGAGACGCAGAGCAGCGTGCCGTAGGGGACGCGGAAGCGGAAGCCGTTGGCGGCGATGGTGGCCGATTCCATGTCGAGCGCGATGGCGCGCGACTGCGACAGGCGCTGTACGGGCCCACGCTGGTCGCGGAGCTCCCAGTTGCGGTTGTCGATGGTGGCCACCGTGCCGGTGCGCATGATGCGCTTGAGATCATAGCCGTCGAGCCCGGTGACTTCGGCCACCGCTTCCTGGATCGCCACCTGGACTTCGGCCAGCGCCGGGATCGGCACCCAGGCAGGCAGGTCGTCGTCAAGCACGTGGTCCTCGCGCACATAGGCATGCGCCAGCACGTAGTCGCCAAGGTTCTGGCTGTTCCTGAGGCCCGCGCAGTGGCCGAGCATCAGCCAGGCATGCGGCCTCAGCACCGCGATATGGTCGGTGATGGTCTTGGCGTTGGAGGGGCCCACGCCGATATTGACCATGGTGATGCCGGAATGGTTCTTGCGCTTCAAGTGATAGGCCGGCATCTGCGGCAGCCGCGGCGGGGCGACCCCTTCGGTCGGGCTGCCATGGCCGGCGGGCGTGATCAGATTGCCGGGCTCGATGAAACACTCGTAGTCAGTGGTGCCCTCGCTCATCAGCGAACGGGCGTGTTCGCAGAACTCGTCGATGTAGAACTGGTAGTTGGTGAACAGCACGAAGTTCTGGAAATGATCCGGCGCAGTCGCGGTGTAGTGCGACAGGCGGGCCAGCGAATAGTCGATGCGCTGCGCCTTGAACGGGGCCAATGGCAGCAGTTCGCCCGGCGCCGGCTCGTAGAGCCCGTTGACGATCTCGTCGTCGGTGGTGGCGAGATCGGGCGTGTCGAACAGGTCGCGCAGCGGCATGTCGAGTTTTTCCGCCACCGCCGCCTCGACATAGGCGCCTTCGCCGAAGGCGAAATGCAGCGGGATCGGCGTGTCCGATTCCGAGATCGTCAGCGGCGTGCCGTGATTGCGCAGCAGCAGTTCGAACTGGGCGATCAGGTAGGTGCGGAACAGCTGGGGCCTTGTGATGGTCGCGGCATAGCGGCCGGGCGAAACCACATGGCCGAAGGACAGCCGCGAATCGACCATGCCGAAGGAGGTCGTCTCGAGGCTCACCTGCGGGTAGAAGGCGCGGTAGCGGCCGGCGGGCCTGTCCGTGGCAAGGGCCTTGAAGGCCTCGCACAGGAATCGCGTGTTGCGGTCGTAGATGGCCTCGAGCGCCGCAACCGCGGCCGTCGCATCGGAAAATTCCTGCGGGGCGATCGGTTCGGGCGAGATGAAGCCGTTCAAGGTGTGGGAAGAGATTCGCTGGTCCATGCAGCACTATAGCCGAGAAATTCTGACAAGCAAAAGACGCGGGGAACCAAAAGGTGTTTCAAGCCGGAGACAGGGGTGGAGCTGTCGCGCGCCGTCTCCTCAGCCGCCGTTGCGCTGCAGGCTCACATACAGGACAAAGCCCGCGCCGGTCATGCCCGGACCCTTGTCGCCGGCATTGGCATAGGCGAAGGCGCCGACCGGGCCGACGAAGACGGCGGTGAGGGCGGCGATCCGGAGGACCATGAAGATCGAATGGCGGTGGCTGCGGCTCATGATGTCACTCCTTCGGAACGGGTCAGCGCGAAACGCCACAGGCGAGGCCGTGATGGATCAGGCAGGCGTCGATTGCCCGGCTGTGCCATCCCCGCTCACGTTGACCGCCATTGGCGACGGCGGCTGCCATCAGCAGCGCAAAGATCGTGAAGACCAGGCAGATGATGATGAAGCGGCGTGCGAGCGTGGTCATGCGACTGTTTCCCGTTGTGTGAGGAGACATTCGCATGCGGCGGCTGAACGGCGCCTGAGAGGCCCGTTCATCTGCCGTTCAAACTGCTTAACGGGTTGTCTGGAGGGAGCGAGCGCCTGCCATGGCGGGCAGGGCTGCCGCCGCGTCAGGCCGCGGCGCATGAAAAACCCCGCGCCGGGGGGGCGGCGCGGGGCGAAAGATGCGGAACGGTGCGGTGGAAGCCTACATTTTGGCCCAGTTTTCCGAGCGGCAGAGCACGCCCATGACGCAGCCCTTCATCTTCAGGGTGCTACCGGTGACGGAGGCCGAGCCCGAATAGGTCTTGTCCTTGGCCGGGTCGGTGATGGTGCCCGAATATTTGCCGGCGCTGCCGGTCATCTTGCCGATGCTCTTGCCGGCATGCTTGCCGGTCTTGAGCTGCACGCAGTAGTCGCCGCCACAGGCGGAGATCGCCGCGGTCTCGCCGCTCTTGGTCTTCCAGTTGCCGAGGATAGGGTCGGCCAGCGCCGGAGCGCTCATGGCTGCCAGAAGCACGCCGGCTGCAATCAGTTTGCGGATCATGATGTTCCTCCCAGGAAAGCGCGCTTCCTCAAGCGCATTTCTTACTTAACTTACGTCTACGTAAAGGTAAACTGTCAATTATCGTCCCATTCGGCTTTTTTTGAGGCGTTTTGCCCCCCGGTATTTTCCGTGCGTGGGGCGGGTTCGTGCCGGCGCCGCTCCGGTTTTGCCCCGCGCCGGCGGCGGCGGGGACCCGCGCACCTCGATCCTTGGTTAGCCGTTCGTAACTTTTCCGAGACCCGCAATATCCTCCGATCCGGCCGCTTTGGCCTGTTTCCAACGGGTGCGATGTTTAACGGAATCGCAAATTTACCAAGCCTTCGGACTTTGTTCGTTTCCAGTTAAGCATGCAATTTAACTCGCTTTTTAATCGATAGCGGCACACTCCGATCCAACAACACAGCGCCGGAAAGAACCGGACGCAGCAAGCAGATGAGCTGGCTCCTCAAGGGCTGACAGGGACAACGGAATTCAACTTTCACGGGGACTGGAACCATGGCACGTTATGAAATTCACGATCACGATCAGGCCACCATCGGCGGCGAAGCCAGGGCAGATGTGTTCTGCGAAATGGGTCTGATGTATGCGACCGGACGCGACTGCGAGGTCGATTACATCGCCGCCCATAAATGGCTCAACATCGCCGCCATCAAGGGCTCGGACCGCGCCGCCACGCTGCGCGCCGAACTGGCCGAAAGCATGAGCAAGGCAGAGCTTGCGGCGGCCCTGCGCGCCGCGCGCGAATGGATGACCATGCATTGAGGCCCGACGGCTTGGCATGGCCTACCAGGACGGAACCGGCGGCCCGCCGCCCGTCCGCAGACATGATCCCGAGGGGAACGGGGCGGGGCTCAGGTCCGGAACGCACGGACAGGGCTTCCTCAAAGGCCGCGGTGGACCGTCAAAGGTCGATCGCGGCTTTTTGCTGAGCGGGGTAAGGGCGGCTCAGCCCAGGTCGGCCATGGTTTCCACCAGCGCCTGCTCGAAGATGTCGATCTCGGCCTCCGGCCCGGTCGAGATCCGGATGCAGCGGTTGAGCGGAGCGACACCCGGCATGCGGATGAACACTCCGCGGCTGACGAGGCCCTCGAGGATCGCGCGCGACCGCGCGGCGCCGCCGCCGCAATCGACGGTGACGAAATTGGTGGCCGAGGCGATCGGCCTGAGCCCCTGGCCGCCGACGAGCTTGGCAATCTGGTCGCGCGAGGCCACCACCTGGGCAATCACATGGCTGAGCCAGGTCTGGTCCGCCAGCGCCGCCAGTGCCGCCGTCTGTCCCAGCCGGTTCACGCCGAAATGGTTTCGCACCCGGTCGAACATCGCCACCGTCTCGTTCACGCCGAAGACATAGCCGATGCGCAGTCCGGCCAGGCCATAGGCCTTGGAGAAGGTGCGGAACCTGAGCACATTGGGCATGTCCGCCAGTTCCGCGATCGCGGGGATGGCCGAGGACGGCGCGGTTTCGCCATAGGCCTCGTCGAGCACCAGCATCGTGGTTTCGGGCAGGGCCTTGGCAAAGGCGACGATGCTTGCCGCCCGGTGCCAGGTGCCCATCGGATTGTCGGGATTGGAGAGATAGACGAGGGCTGCGTCCTCGCGCCGCACCGCGTCAAGCAGCGCTTCGAGATCCTCGTGGTCATCACGGTAGGGCACGGTGACAAGCCGTCCGCCAAAGCCCGCGACATGGAAGTTGAAGGTCGGATAGGCGCCGAGCGAGGTGACGACGGGAGTTCCCGGTTCGACGATCAGCCGGACGATCAGCCCCAGAAGCCCGTCGATGCCTTCGCCCACCACCACCTGCTCCGGCCGGAGCCCGAGATGGGCGGCCAGCCGCACCATCAGGTCATGGTTTTCCGGATCGGCATAGCGCCAGCTCAGCCGTGCCTCCCGGCCGATCGCCTCGATCACCGAGGGAGCCGGCCCGAAGCCGCTCTCATTGGCCCCCAGCCGCGCAATGAACCGCGCACCGCGCGCCCGTTCCTGCGTCTCCGGGCCGACAAAGGGCACGGTGGGCGGCAGCGAATTGGCGAGCGGCGTGAAGCGGGAAAACGCGGGCATGGCAGATCCGTCCTGATGTTGGCCCCAAATGACTACCGGCAACAGGGGCGCGCATCAAGCGGGCGGGGAGAGTTTTGGGGAGCGGCGGCAAGTGGGGCGCGTCGGCCCCAATTTCCCCCTTTGCGGGGGAGATGTCGGCGTAGCCGAAAGAGGGGGGGTGGTCGCGCGTCAGGGAGGTAAAGCCGGCGGGTGGCGAGACACCACCCCCTCTGTCACTTCGTGACATCTCCCCCGCAAGGGTGGAGATTGGCGCCTCGCGTCGCATCCATACCCCCATCCGGACATCAAGGGGGAGGTTGGGGTTCCCGACCCACATTCCAACCCCGCGCTTTGCGTCTGCCCCCGCACGGTCTATGACGGAAGCCCCCGCCACCCCTCCGCGTCCTGAGTCCCCGATGCCTCCCTTTGTCGAAACCATCCTCGTCGTCTTCACCCTGATCGCGATCGGTTACGGGACCGCGGCGGTGCGGTTGCTCAGGCCTGCCACCGGCGAGGGGCTGTCGGATTTCGTCTTCACCATTGCCGTGCCGCTCCTGTTGTTTCGCACCATCGCCACGGCGACGTTCGATCACGGCGCGCCCTGGGCGCTGTGGATCACCTATTTTACCGCGGTACTCGTGACCTGGAGCTCGGCGCATCTGATCATTCGTGCTGGCTTCGGCCGCGATGCGCGCTCGGGCGTGGTGGCGGGCGTGACGGCGGCGTTTTCAAACCTGGTGCTCCTGGGCATTCCGTTCATGTCGGGGCTTTACGGCGAGCCGGGGCTCGCGGTGCTGTCGCAGCTGGTGTCGATCCATCTGCCGATCATGCTCGGCGCCTCGATCATCCTGTTCGAATGGGCCGTCAAGCGCGACAACCCGGCGGCGCAGCCCAAATCCGCGGTGACGCTGGTGACAGGATTCCTGCGCCAGCTCGTCACCAACCCGCTGATCATCGGCATCTTCGCGGGCCTCGCGGTCAGGCTCTCGGGCCTGGCGCTTCCGGGCGTCGTCGACCGGGTGATCGCGAGCCTTGCCGGCGTCGCGGGACCGCTCGCGCTGTTTGCCATGGGGATCTCGCTTCACGGCTACGGCATTCGCGGCCAGGTGCGCCAGGCGCTGGCCATGGTGTCGCTCAAGCTCCTGCTGATGCCCGCGGTGGCGCTCGGCATGGGGCTGGCGCTCGGCCTGCCGGAGCTTCCGCTCAAGGTCGCGGTCGCCGCCGCAGCCCTGCCCGCGGGCGTCAATTCCTGGCTGATCGCCAACCGGCTCGGCACCGGCGAGCGGCTGGCCTCGACCGCCATGACGCTCGGCACCGCCATGGCCGCAGTGACGACCGGGGTCTGGCTGCTCATCGTCGAGGCGGTGTTGTGACGCAGGATCCGGGTGTCTTCAGGACTTTTGTTTTGCTTTCGTTTATTTTCTTTTGACATTCGTAATGGTTTCGAAATAGAAAATGCCTCTTGCATGCCGCAGGACGGGAGAGGCCAATGGCGCAGGACAGGCTCTATGACGTGTTCGTCATCGGAGGCGGCATCAATGGGTGCGGCATCGCCCGCGACGCCATCGGGCGCGGCTATTCGGTGTGCCTGGCCGAGATGAACGACCTGGCGTCGGGCACCTCGTCGTGGTCCTCCAAGCTCATTCACGGCGGCCTGCGCTATCTCGAGCATTATGAATTCCGGCTGGTCCGGGAAGCCCTCACCGAGCGCGAGGTGCTGCTGTCCAACGCCCCGCACATAATCTGGCCGATGCGCTTCGTGTTGCCGCACCACAAGGAGCTGCGTCCGGCCTGGCTGCTGCGGCTCGGCCTGTTCCTCTACGATCATATCGGCGAGCGGAAGCTGCTGGCTGCGACAAAGACCCTTGACCTGAGATCATCGCCGGTTGGCGCGCCACTGAAGCCCTTGTTTTTCAAGGGCTTCGAGTATTCCGACTGCTGGGTCAACGATGCCCGCCTGGTCGTCCTCAACGCGGTCGATGCGGCCGAACGCGGCGCCGACATCCGCACCCGCACGCAAGTCATCAAGGCCGAGCGCAAGGACGGCGTCTGGGAGATCACCCTGCGCGACGGGTCCCGGGCAGGCCGCCCCGAGACGGAACAGAAGGTCCGGGCGCGGCTCATCGTCAATGCCGGCGGGCCGTGGGTGGACCGGATTCTTGCGGGCGCCGTCGGGCGCAATGACGCGCACAATGTCCGGCTGGTGCAGGGCAGCCACATCGTCGTGCCGAAGCTGCACGGCCATGACCGGGCCTATATCTTCCAGAACGGCGACGGCCGGATCATCTTCGCGCTGCCCTATGAGGAGGACTACACGCTGATCGGCACCACCGACCAGGATTATGAGGGCGATCCGAAGGACGTGGCGATCAGCGACGCGGAAATCGACTATCTGTGCGCGGCGGCGAGCGAGTATTTCGCAAAGCCGATCGAGCGCGGCACGATCGTCTGGACCTATTCCGGCGTCCGGCCGCTCTATGACGACGGCGCCTCGGCGGCGCAGGAGGCCACGCGCGACTACGTGCTCAAGGC
>NZ_JAUXOD010000052.1 GCF_030682515.1 Hoeflea sp.
CTGCCGCCGTCTCGCAAAAGACTGGGAGACAACCATCGCATCCTCCGACGCATGGTTGCTCATCGCCTCCATCCGACGCACCGCAAGGCTCATCGCAAGGGCTTGAAATCAATGCGTATTAGTTTTGAGTCGGACTCTAAGTGTGGAACGAAAACAGGCGTGAGCTGTTCTACATGAAGGACGGATGCTTCATGCACCGATTGTTTGCCCAAGGACAGTGACGCAACAGGTTCATGGCGCACGGGATTGGCCTGCGACGTCCTGAGGATCCAGCGCAGCCGGACAGCCATCAAGAGCAGTCGGGCAGTGGCGGCATCGTGATCTCATTGCGGGATAATGTGTAATCACCCGGAGAAGAGGGCGTTGGCTCCGCGGGGCGATCACGCCGATGTCATCGAGTGTGATGATCCAATTCCCGCTGGAACGCGTAACTTTTTAGCAGGACAGGGAACTGAACAGCAAGACGGCAATGACAGGAGAATGTCATGAAAGCGATCTCGGCAGACAGGCAAATGGTGCGCGCGGCAATGGCTGCGCCCTATCTTGAACGCGAACAGGAACATGACCTGGCCGTGCGCTGGAAGGACAACAAGGACCAGGACGCGCTTCACCAGATCACCATGGCGCATATGCGGCTGGTGATCTCCATGGCTGCGAAGTTCCGCAATTTCGGCCTGCCGATGAATGATCTGATCCAGGAAGGCCATGTCGGGCTTCTCGAGGCCGCGGCCCGGTTCGAGCCGGAGCGCGATGTCCGCTTCTCCACCTATGCCACCTGGTGGATCCGCGCCTCGATCCAGGATTACATCCTGCGCAACTGGTCGATCGTGCGCGGCGGCACCAGCTCCGCGCAGAAGGCCCTGTTCTTCAACCTGCGGCGGCTCCGGGCGCGGCTGGCACAGGACGACCCGACCCTGACCGAAAGCGCCATCCATTCCCAGATCGCCAACACGCTGGGCGTTCACGCCAAGGATGTAGCGGTGATGGATGCGCGCTTGTCGGGCTCGGATTCATCACTGAACGCACCGATGTCGGACGGTGAATCCGGCGCCTCGTCGGACCGGATGGATTTCCTCAAGAGCGATGAGCCTCTGCCCGACGAGCAGGTCTCCAC
This sequence comes from Hoeflea sp., assembly GCF_030682515.1. Taxonomy (GTDB): domain Bacteria; phylum Pseudomonadota; class Alphaproteobacteria; order Rhizobiales; family Rhizobiaceae; genus Hoeflea. The sequence continues at coordinate 1,115 of NZ_JAUXOD010000052.1, forward strand.
CATCATCGACGAGGAACGCCGCAATCTCTGGCTCGGCGACGCGCTCAGCACGCTCAACCCGCGCGAACTGCGGATCATCAGGGAGCGCCGGCTGGCGGAAGACGGGGCGACGCTCGAATCGCTCGGCACGGCCCTGGGGATTTCCAAGGAGCGGGTGCGGCAGATCGAAAACAGGGCGCTCGAGAAGCTGCGCGCCGTGCTCACCTCCCAGACGCCCGAAATCGCCAGTCTCTGATCCGGCGTAGCGCGCGCGGAAGCCAGAGGCGCCGGCGGGCCGGTGGGTTCAGCGGTCGGTGACGATCTTGACCCGCTGACCCGGAACGAGCACTTCGCCCGGCGCGATCGCATTGAGCAGCCTGAACAGCTCGACCTTGCGCTCCACCCCTTGCATCCGCCCTGCAAGGGAACCCAGCGTGTCCCCCGGCGCGACGGTGACGATGCGGATCCGCAAGGGCTCCAGCGCCTTTATCTCATTTGCCGACATTTGCCGGAAACCGGCCCGGACGGCGGAGGCGGTGGCGGCCAACTCGGCGCTGCCGCGCGGTGCGGCCGTGAGGAACCGGTAGATACGGTCCTTGAGCCGGATCACGGTGATGTCGAAATCCCAGCGGTCGGCGCTGGCGCGTGCCGTCGCCGCGGGCAGGCCGTTGACGCGGGTTTCCTGGATCGAGCTCTCGTCGAGCCCGGTGACCCAGCCGCTGGCCATGTAGGCGGTCAGGGATTGCCGGCCATTGTCGGTGACCCCGTCGAAGCGGATCGCAAGTTCGCCGGGACCCGTGGCCAGCACTGCGTCGGCATTGTTGTCGATCCTGAAACCGGACGGCACGGAGAACCTGACGCCGAGCACGGGATGAAGGAACTCGGTGCCGCGGACATAACCTTCATTGGGACTGTCGCCGAACAGCAGTCCGTCGATGCCGTCAAGATAGTAGTCGCGGCCGCGATCGCCGACGCCCTCCGGCCCGAACGCCCTTGCATGGCTCTTGGCAAGTTCGACCCGCTGCGGCGCGTTCGGGTGGCTCGCCAGGAAGTCGAGGCTCGCATCCATGCCGGGCTCGACGGAAGCAAACCGCTGGTTGGCGTTCATGGAGTCAAGGAAACGCGCCGCGGCGTAGGGATCGTAGCCAGCCTCGCCCAGCATCCTCACGCCGATTACATCGGCCTGAAGCTCCTGATTGCGCGAGAAGGCGGCAAGCGAAAGCTTGCCGCGGGCAATCACCTGGCGTCCGGTGAGGGAGTTGGAGAACAATTCCTCCGCCACCTGGCCGGCAAGCTCGACTTCGCGCTCGCGTCTCTGGCGTTCCAGGCCATGATTGGCGGTGACGTGGGCCATCTCGTGGGACAGCACGGCAGCCACTTCCGAGGCGTCGTTGGCGAGCGCCAGCAGGCCGCGGGTGACGTAGAGAAAGCCCCCGGGCAAGGCAAATGCGTTGACGGCGGGCGAATTGAGCACGGTGATGCGGTAGGCTTGCTGCGGGTTTTCCGACACCAGGGTCAGGGCGCCGACGATGCGTGCCACGAGGCGCTCCGTCTTGGCGTCGGAAAACTCTCCGCCATAGGTCGCCAGAATGCGCGGATGCTCATTGGCGCCGATGCGGGTGCGCGGATCTGAAGCTCCGGCCTTCTCGGCGGTCTGCGGTGTGTCGGACGGCTTGACGCTGGACTCATAGACATCCTCGCCCAGGGTCTGGCATCCCGACAGCACAAGCGCGCCGCACAGGAGCGCCATGGCGATCCTGCATCGGCGTCTCGCTGGAACTGTCATGATCGGCTGGGGCGGTGCGATGTGGGCCATGGTCCGGGTGCAGGGTCTGAAGTTTCATGCCGGGACGGAGGCTTGAGAGCTTCGTAGGCCGGGGCGACGGCTTTCGGTCTATCTCACTTCACGCCGGTTCTCCAGTGGCAAACGCGCGCGTCGAAATTGTGGCGCAATCGCATTTGGTTTGGAGGCCGGTGGCGGCGCGGTCAAAAGGACAGGGTGAAACGCCGCCCTATGGCCCGGCATTGCGGCCGAGATAGGCCTCGAGCTCCGGCAGGTCATGGCGGTCGAAGAACCCCTCCGCCGGGGCGTCGGCGGCGATGCGCCCCTTGCTCACCAGCAGGATCTGGTCGGCCGCGGCGCGGGCCTCGTCCGGGTCGTGGGTGACCATCAGCACGGTGGCGCCCACCTCGGCGCGGATCTCGAGCATCAGGCCGAGCATGTCGGCGGCAAGGCCCGGACCCAGGCCGTCAAACGGCTCGTCGAGCAGCAGCAGCGGCCGGCGGCGGACAAAGGCGCGGGCGAGCGCCACGCGCTGCCGCTCGCCGCCCGACAGCGAAGCCGGCTGGCGGCGGCCGAAACCGGCAAGGCCGACGCGCTCCAGCGCCGTTTCAACCTTCTTCCATGTGCCGGCGTCGAGCCTGAGCGCCGGGTCGAGACCGAGACCGATATTGGTGCGGATATCGAGATGGGCAAAGAGGTTGTTGTCCTGGAACACCATCGAGACGCCGCGCGCCGACGGCGGCAGGCCATTGACCGGCCGGCCACCCTGCAGGATCCGTCCGGTGCGGGGCTCAAGAAAGCCCGCGGCGAGATTGAGCAGGGTCGACTTGCCAGCTCCCGATGGCCCGAGGATCGCGGTTACGGTGCCGGGCGCGCGCTCGAAGGTGAACTCGGCGCTCAACTCGCCGATCCCGTAGGCAACAGTGTCGAATTCGATGGCGGGCGGTTGGGTCATCGCAGCTGTCTTCCTGCCAAGGGCGCGGCCCCGGAGCGGTTTCCGAGCCGGTCGGCAACGATCATCAGTGCCATGGTGGCCGCCCCCAGCAGAAGCGCCAGGCCGGCCGCGTCGGCGGTGCGGTAGCTCCCCAGTTTCTGGTAGAGCAGCCAAGGCAGGGTGACAATCCGGTCGCTGCCAAACAGTGCGATCGCGCCCAGATCTCCCAGCGACAGCGCCACCGCAAAAACGAAACCGGTCGCCAGCGGCGCCAGCAGGGCGGGGACATCGATCTGGCGGATGCGGTTGATCCCTGTGATGCCGAGCGACAGCGCCAGCCTGCCGTTGCGCTCCATGGCGCCCTGATGCGCCGGCTCGATCACCCGCATGACGAAGGGAAGGGCCATCAGCGCATTGATCAGGACGATGACTGAGAGTGGCGCGAGCAGCTGACCGGCGCCGCCGCCCAGCATCAGGAACCAGCCGGCGCCGAGCACCACGGGGGGCACCAGAAGCGTGAGCGAGCCTGCCGCGGCAGCCAATCCCGACAACAGCCCGAGGCCGGGCGATCCGGGCCGCTCGCCGACTGAGAAGCGCGCACGCACCATCAGGCCGGCAAGGCTGACGGCGACACAGGCTGCGGCAAGGCCGATCGCCAGGCTGGTTGCGGCCGCCCGCCAGAACAGCGCGTCGGTGAGCAGGCGCGCGAGATCGGCTGCGAGTCCGGACACCACCACCGCGACAAGCGGCGCGGCGACAAAGACACCGGCGGCCCCGATCAGCGCCACGTCGGGCAGGCTGCGCCAGCCGCGGGCGACATCGGGACGGCTGGTGGCTCCGCCCTTGGTGTCGCCAGCTTCCGTTGGCAGGGAGATCAGCCTGAGGCCCAGCATGACGGCGAGCGTCAGACCGATCTGGATGGCCGAGAGCAGCACGGCGCGGCCGGGATCGAAATCAAAGCGCAGCGACTGATAGATGGCGACTTCCAGCGTGGTCGCCGCCGGTCCGCCGCCCAGCACCAGCACCAGCGTGAACGAGGTGGCGCAGAGCATGAACACAAGACCCCCGGCGGCGCCCGCCGACCGGCGCATCGCCGGCCACTCGACCAGGCGGAACAGGCTCAGGCCACCCATGCCGAGATTGGCGGCGGTCTTCCAGTATTCCGGCGGCAGCCTTTCGAGCCCCGGCAGAATGAGCCGAGCGGCGAGCGGCAGGTTGAAGAACACATGGGCGATGAGAATGCCGCTCAGCCCATAGATGGAGAAGGGCGTCTCGACGCCAAACAGCGCCAGTCCCCGGTTGGCCACGCCGTTGCGGCCCCAGACCTCGAGCAACCCCAGCGCCGCCACCAGCGGCGGCAGGCCAAGGGGCACGGCAAACAGGCTGATGAGCCAGCGCCGCCCCCGGAACGAGGGGCGGCGGGCGAGCGCCCGGGCCAGCGGCACCGCGAAGCCGACGCTGAGCAGCGTCGAGAGGCCCGCCTGCAGCAGCGTGAACCAGGTGATCCGGGCGATATAGGCGCCCTGGCTCGCCGACACGCCCGTGCCCGTGCCCTGGGACAGCAGAACCATGACGGGCACCGCCAGCGCCAGGCCGATGACCGCGAGCGCGGCAACGCCGCCCGCCGTGGATGCGCGGTGCTCGGAGCGGGTCAGCATGGGGACAAGACCCCGGTCAACGGCTCATGGCGCCGAGCCATTCCTCGATCCAGGCGGCGCGGTTTGCGGCCACGTCGTCGGAGGAGTAGAGAAAGGTCTTCTCAGGCGACACGAGTGTCGAGAAGGCCTCCGGCAGGTCGATGCTGACCGCGGCGGCTGGCATCATCCAGTTGTTGGTGGGAATCTCGTCCTGGAAACCGGGCGTCATCATGAAGGCCAAAAACTGCCGCGCCAGTTCCTTGTCGGGCGCATTGGCCAGCAGCCCTGCCACTTCGATCTGCAGATAATGGCCTTCCGAGAACTCGGCCGCCTGGTAGCGCTTCGTGTCCTCCGCCACCATGTGATAGGCGGGCGAGGTGGTGTAGGACAGCACCATCGGCGCTTCGCCCGAGGTGAACAGCCCATAGGCTTCCGACCAGCCGGGGGTGACGGTGAGAACGCGCTTGCTCAGACTCTCCCAGGCGGAGGCCGCGTCATCGCCGTAGACCGACTTCACCCACAGCAACAGACCGAGGCCCGGCGTCGAGGTGCGCGGATCCTGGATGACGATCTTCTGGTTGGGATCGCCCTCGACCAGATCCTTGAGGCTCGTCGGCGGATTGGCGATGGTCTCGGTGTCGTAGATCACGGCGAAATGGCCGTAATCATAGGGGATGAAGACCTCGTCGCTGTAGCCGCCAGGAACCGAGACCGCGTCGGTGGGCAGACCGTGCGGCTCGAACAGGCCGGTGGCCTTGGCCTCGCTTACCAGGTTGGTGTCGAGCCCGAGCACGACGCCCGCTTCGGAGCGGCCGCTCTCGAGCTTGAGCCGGTTGAGCAGCGCCACGCCATCGGAGACGCCGACCCATTTGAGATCGCAGCCGCACTGGGCTTCGAACGTGGCCTCGATCTTCGGGCCGGGGCCCCATTCGGACACAAAGCTCTCATAGGTGTAGACGGTCAGCGTCTTGTCCGCGCTGGCGGCAGGGCCTGCGGCAAGCGGAAGACAGGCCAGAAGGGCCACCGGGATAATATGAAATCTGCGCATTGCTCGCGCCTCCTTTGAGTTCAAAAAACAGGAATAGGCGCGGGAAGCACGTCTAATCCCTCCGCCGGTACAAACCGGATCAGGTTCTTCGGGTTGGCCATCTGGCCTCTCAGCACGGTCGAATTACCGGGCACCCCGTTAGAGCGAGACAAGACATAGAATTTCTTCGGGACGCTGGCAAGTGCGCGCAAAGCTGCTATTGGCTGTCCGCCATGACAGCTGCTTCAACATTTGCGATCCTGCTCGGCGGGACGCTCGCCATTGACGACCGCGTGCGCGCGCTCACCGGCGGTGCCCGCGCCATCGCCGCCGATGGCGGCATTGGCCATGCGCAGGCCCTTGGACTTGCGCCCGAATTGTGGGTTGGCGATTTCGATTCCACCTCGCCGGATCTCACGGACCGGTTCGCCGCCACCGAACGGCTGCCGTTTCCGGCCGAGAAGAACTTCACCGACGGCGAACTCGCCATCGAGGAGGCGATCGCGCGCGGGGCCTCGCGACTGGTGCTGGTCGGCGCCTTCGGCGGCGCGCGCAGCGATCATGCGCTTAGCCATCTCATGCAGGCGGTCGCGCTGGCCGAGCGCGGGTTTGACGTCGTGCTGACCTCGGGGACCGAGGAGGCGACGCCGCTGCTGCCGGGAGGCCTCGAGCTCGACCTGCCTGTGGGGTCGCTGTTCTCGGTCATCGGCTTCACCGCGCTGACCGGGCTCAGCCTGCAAAACGTGAAATATCCCCTCGACAACGCCGATATCGGTTTCGGCGCATCCCGCACCATTTCCAATGTGGCCGAGGGCCGCGTCTCGGCCAGCCTCGCATCCGGGCGCGCGCTCGTGATCGCCCGTCCCCATGATTTTTCAGGAGCCTGAGCATGGCGCCGCCCATTCTTAAACTTGACGGCATCACTCTTTCCTTTGGCGGCGCGCCGCTGCTCGATGGCGCCGAACTGCAGGTCGAACCGGGGGACCGGATCTGCCTGGTCGGGCGCAACGGCTCGGGCAAATCGACCCTGCTCAAGATTGCCGCGGGACAGGTGGAGCCGCAATCGGGCGAGATCTTCCGGCATCCGTCCGCGACCATCCGCTATCTGCCGCAGGCTCCGGATTTCGACGGCCATGCCACCGTGCAGGCCTATGCGGAGGCCGGCCTCGGACCCAATGACGATCCGCACCGGGTCACTTACCTGCTCGAGCATCTGGGTCTCGACGGCGCGGCCGATCCGCAGACCCTGTCGGGCGGGGAGGCGCG
>NZ_JAUXOD010000074.1 GCF_030682515.1 Hoeflea sp.
AGCCGCACACCAAGTTCAAGGCCGAAGCCTACATCCTGACCAAGGAAGAGGGTGGCCGTCACACGCCGTTCTTCACCAACTACCGTCCGCAGTTCTATTTCCGCACGACGGACGTGACGGGCATCGTGACGCTGCCGGAAGTCACCGAAATGGTGATGCCGGGCGACAACATCTCGGCTGAAGTGTCGCTCATCGTGCCGATCGCGATGGAAGAAAAGCTGCGCTTCGCCATCCGCGAAGGCGGCCGCACCGTCGGCGCCGGCATCGTCGCTTCGATCATCGAATAACAAACTGGGTCAGGGCGCATGGTCTGGTTGATCCAGGCCATGCGGTTCTCACACAAGCAAGGACAAGTCGAATGAACGGCCAGAACATCCGCATCCGCCTCAAGGCGTTTGACCACCGGATCCTTGACGCCTCCACGCGTGAAATCGTGTCGACGGCAAAACGGACCGGCGCAAGCGTCCGTGGCCCGGTGCCGCTGCCGACCCGGATCGAGAAATTCACGGTCAACCGGTCGCCGCACATCGACAAGAAGAGCCGCGAACAGTTCGAAATGCGCACTCATAAGCGTTTGCTCGATATTGTTGATCCGACGCCGCAAACGGTGGATGCGCTGATGAAGCTCGATCTTGCCGCAGGCGTTGATGTTGAAATCAAGCTTTAAGGCTTAAGGCCTTGAAGGCAGGGAACGAGGCATGAAGGGGCAGGGCCCCGACAGGCTCATCTCAAGAGGAATGAACCGATGCGTTCAGGTGTGATTGCACAAAAGTTGGGAATGACGCGGGTCTACAATGACGCCGGCGAGCATGTCCCGGTAACCGTCCTGCGGTTGGAAAACTGCCAGGTGGTGGCCCAGCGTACCGAAGAGAAGAACGGCTACACCGCCGTCCAGCTCGGCGCCGGCGTTGCCAAGGTTAAGAATACGTCCAAGGCCATGCGCGGAAACTTCGCCATCGCCAATGTCGAACCCAAGGCCAAGCTGGTCGAGTTCCGTGTGAGCTCGGACAATTTGATCGATGTGGGCGCCGAGATCACGGCCGAGCACTTTGTTGCCGGCCAGCTGGTCGACGTGTCCGGCGTCACGCAGGGCAAGGGCTTCGCCGGCGCCATGAAGCGTCACGGCTTCGGCGGTCTTCGCGCAACCCACGGCGTTTCGGTCTCGCACCGTTCGCACGGCTCGACCGGTTCCAACCAGGATCCGGGCCGCGTCTGGAAGGGCAAAAAGATGGCCGGCCACATGGGCCAGACCCGCGTGACCACGCAGAATCTCGAGATTGTGTCGACCGATGCAGATCGCGGCCTGATCCTGATCAAGGGCGCGGTCCCGGGCTCCAAGGGAACCTGGATCGTCGTTCGCGACGCAATCAAGTCCGGCATCCCGGCTGATGCGCCTCTTCCTGCAGCGCTTCGCGCGGCAGCCACCGTATCGAATGAGGGAGCCGAATAATGGATCTCACCGTCACCACGCTTGAGGGCAAGGACGCAGGAAAGATTTCGCTTTCCGACGCGATCTTCGGCCTCGACCCGCGCCAGGACCTGATCCAGCGCATCGTGCGCTGGCAGCTCGCCAAGAAGCAGCAGGGCACCCACCAGGCGCTCGGCCGAGCCGACATCGCCCGCACCGGCGCCAAGATGTTCAAGCAGAAGGGCACCGGCCGCGCGCGTCACCACTCGGCTCGCGCTCCGCAGTTCCGCGGCGGCGGCCAGGCTCACGGCCCGGTTGTTCGCAGCCATGCCCATGACCTGCCCAAGAAGGTGCGGGCTCTGGCTCTGCGCCATGCGCTCTCCGCCAAGGCCAAGGCGTCCGACATCATTGTCGTGGACAATCTGACCGCGTCGGAAGCCAAGACCAAGGCGCTGACCGGTTCGCTGTCGAAGCTGGGCCTGACCAACGCGCTCTTCATCGGCGGCGCCGAGCTCGACAACAACTTCCGCCTTGCGGCCAAGAACATCCCGAACGTGGATGTGCTGCCGGTCCAGGGCATCAACGTCTACGACATCCTGCGCCGCGGCAAGCTGGTCTTGTCCAAGGACGCGGTTGCTGCTCTGGAGGAGCGCTTCAAATGACGGATCTTCGCCATTATGATGTGATCGTCTCTCCGGCGATCACCGAAAAGTCGACCCTGGTGTCGGAACAGAACCAGGTCGTCTTCAATGTCGCCCGGCGCGCCTCCAAGCCTGAAATCAAGGCCGCGGTCGAAGCGCTGTTCGGTGTCAAGGTGACAGCGGTCAACACGCTGCTGCGCAAGGGCAAGACCAAGCGCTTTCGCGGTATCGCCGGTCGCCAGTCGGATGTGAAAAAGGCGTATGTGACGCTTGCCGAAGGCCAGTCAATCGACGTCTCCACCGGTCTGTAAGGATCGCGCGGGAATAAGCCCCCAAAAGGGAACAGGAAAATGGCACTGAAAAGTTACAATCCGACGACCCCGAGCCAGCGACAGCTGGTCATCGTTGATCGTGCGGGTCTTCATCGCGGCAAGCCGGTCAAGTCCTTGACCGAAGGTCTCCATTCCAAGGGCGGCCGCAACAATTATGGCCGGGTGACAGCCCAGTCGATCGGTGGCGGTCACAAGCGCACCTACCGCATGGTGGATTTCAAGCGTCGCAAGTTCGATGTCGAAGCCACCGTCGAGCGGATGGAGTACGACCCGAACCGCACCGCGTTCATCGCGCTGATCACCTATGCCGACGGCGAGAAGTCCTACATTCTCGCGCCGCAGCGCCTGACCGCCGGCGACAAGGTGATTTCGTCGGACAAGGCCGTGGACGTGAAGCCGGGCAATTGCATGCCGCTTCAGTTCATGCCGGTCGGCACGATCATCCACAACATCGAGATGAAGCCCGCCAAGGGCGGCCAGATCGCCCGTTCGGCTGGCGGCTACGCCCAGCTGGTCGGCCGCGACCAGGGCATGGCGATCCTTCGTCTCAACTCGGGTGAGCAGCGCCTGGTGCAGGGCGCCTGCCTTGCCACGGTTGGCGCGGTGTCGAACCCGGACCACATGAACATCAACGACGGCAAGGCCGGTCGTTCGCGCTGGAAGGGCAAACGCCCCCATGTCCGCGGCGTGGCCATGAACCCCGTCGATCACCCCCATGGCGGCGGCGAAGGCCGCACATCGGGCGGCCGTCACCCGGTCAGCCCCTGGGGCAAGCCAACCAAGGGCAAGCGCACGCGCTCGAACAAGTCGACCGACAAGTTCATCATGCGCTCGCGCCACCAGCGTAAGAAATAAGAGAGGAAGTCTCCAATGGCTCGTTCAGTTTGGAAAGGTCCGTTTGTTGACGGCTATCTTCTCAAGAAGGCTGAGAAGGTGCGCGAAGGCGGCCGCAGTGAAGTTATCAAGACCTGGAGCCGCCGCTCCACGATCATGCCGCAGTTTGTCGGCCTGACCTTCGGCGTCTACAACGGAAGCAAGCACATTCCGGTCAATGTGTCCGAGGACATGGTTGGCCAGAAGTTTGGCGAATATTCCCCGACGCGGACCTATTATGGCCACGGCGCCGACAAGAAAGCGAAGAGGAAGTAATCATGGGCAAGGCAAAAACCGAACGCCGGCTCAAGGGTAACGAAGCGCAGGCAATCGCCCGCACCATTCGTATCAGCCCGCAGAAGCTCAACCTGGTCGCGGCCCTGATCCGCGGCAAGAAGGTTGACCGTGCGCTGGCTGAGCTTGAGTTTTCGCGAAAGCGCATCGCTTCGACCGTCAAGAAGACGCTTGAATCGGCGATCGCAAACGCCGAGAACAACCACGATCTCGATGTCGATTCGCTGATCGTTGCCGAGGCATTTGTCGGCAAGTCCATCGTCATGAAGCGTTTTCATGCCCGTGGCCGCGGTCGGTCCTCGCGCATCGAAAAGCCTTTCGCGCACCTGACCATCGTCGTGCGTGAAGTGGAAGCCACAGGGGAGGCCGCGTAATGGGTCAGAAAATCAATCCGATCGGTTTCCGCCTCGGCATTAACCGCACCTGGGACAGCCGTTGGTTCGCCGACAATGCCGAATATGGCAAGCTGCTGCACGAAGACCTGAAGATCCGCGCCTATCTGCTCAACGAGCTCAAGCAGGCCGGCATCTCCAAGGTCGTCATCGAGCGTCCGCACAAGAAGTGCCGCGTCAGCATCCACGCTGCCCGTCCTGGCCTGATCATCGGCAAGAAGGGCGCGGACATCGAGAAGCTGCGCAAGAAGCTTGGCGAGATGACCCAGTCGGAAACGCACCTGAACATCATCGAAGTGCGCAAGCCGGAAGTCGATGCTGTTCTGGTGGCCCAGTCGATCGCCCAGCAGCTGGAGCGCCGCATCGCGTTCCGCCGCGCCATGAAGCGTTCGGTCCAGTCGGCCATGCGTCTTGGCGCCGAAGGCATCAAGATCACCTGCGGCGGCCGTCTGGGCGGCGCAGAAATCGCGCGGACGGAATGGTACCGCGAGGGCCGGGTTCCGCTTCACACGCTGCGCGCCGATATCGATTACGGGACGGCGGAAGCCAAGACCGCGTATGGACTTTGCGGCGTCAAGGTCTGGATCTTCAAGGGCGAAATCCTTGAGCATGATCCAATGGCGTCTGAACGGCGTGCGACTGAAGGCGACGCATCGGGCGGCAATCGCCGGCGCGAAAACGCCTGATTTTGCGCCAGCAGACAATTCGGAGAATTAGACAATGTTGCAGCCAAAGCGTACCAAGTACCGCAAGCAGTTCAAGGGCCGCATCAAGGGAGTCGCCAAGGGCGGTTCTGACTTGAATTTCGGCGCCTTCGGCTTGAAGGCACAAGAGCCTGACCGCGTCAACGCGCGTCAGATCGAAGCTGCCCGCCGGGCCATCACGCGTCACATGAAGCGTGCAGGCCGCGTGTGGATCCGCATCTTCCCGGATGTTCCTGTCACCTCCAAGCCGACGGAAGTCCGCATGGGTAAGGGCAAGGGCTCGGTGGATTACTGGGCTGCAAAGGTCAAGCCCGGTCGGATCATGTTCGAAATTGACGGCGTCAGCGAAGAGCTCGCCCGTGAAGCCCTGCGCCTCGGCGCGGCCAAGCTCTCGGTCAAGACGCGCTTCGTACAGCGCATCGCAGAGTAAGGAGACGGATCATGAAAGCCGCAGATGTTCGCGCCTTGAGCGTCGACCAACTCAATGACGAGCTTGCCAAGCTGAAGAAAGAGCAGTTCAACCTGCGTTTCCAGGGCGCCACCGGCCAGCTCGAAAAGACGTCGCGCGTTCAGGAAGTCCGCCGCGATATCGCCCGCATCAAGACTATTGCCCGCCAGAAGGCGGCATCCAAGGCCTAAGGACCGAAGAAAAATGCCAAAACGCATTCTGCAGGGCACTGTTGTCAGTGACAAGAACGAGAAGACCGTGGTCGTCCGCGTGGAACGCCGTTTCGCGCATCCGGTCATGCAAAAGATTGTCCGTCGCACCAAGAACTACAAGGCGCATGACGAGAACAATCAGTACAAGGTGGGCGACGAGGTTTCCATTCAGGAATGCGCGCCCATTTCCAAGGACAAGTGCTGGACCGTCGTTGCGGCTGTCCAGGCCTAATGAATTGATTTGAGGCGAGGGGCCACTTGCACCTTGCCGAGAATCCTGTATGAAGCAGGCCATTGGCACGGAACGCCCCGGTAGCGGGCGTTCTTCTGCTTTCAGCGCACGGAAGGTCCCCTCGGGGAAACCACCTTGGCAACATCCTTCCCGCGCAAGAAGTATTGACTCATAAGCTGGCATAGGGGGCCTTTGCGCCCAACCGTGCCGGTCACAACAAGAAGGCGGCCTGATATGATTCAGATGCAGACAAACCTCGACGTCGCGGATAACTCCGGCGCCCGTCGTGTCATGTGCATCAAGGTTCTGGGCGGTTCCAAGCGGAAATATGCTTCCATCGGCGACATCATCGTTGTCTCGATCAAGGAAGCCATTCCGCGCGGCCGCGTCAAGAAGGGTGATGTGATGAAGGCGGTTGTCGTTCGTACAGCCAAGGACATTCGCCGCGCCGATGGCAGCGTGATCCGGTTCGACCGGAATGCCGCCGTCCTGATCGACAACAAGAAAGAGCCGATCGGCACCCGCATCTTCGGACCGGTTCCGCGCGAATTGCGCGCCAAGAGCCACATGAAGATCATCTCGCTGGCTCCCGAAGTGCTGTAAGGAACGAACCGATGCAAAAGATCCGCAAAGGCGACAAGGTCGTCGTTCTTACCGGCAAGGACAAGGGCCGTACCGGCGAAGTCCTGGCTGTGATGCCGAAGGAAGACCGTGCGGTTGTCCGTGGGCTCAATATGGTCAAGCGCCACCAGCGCCAGACCCAGACCCAGGAAGCCGGCATTATCAACAAGGAAGCCTCGCTTCACCTCTCCAACCTCGCGGTTGCCGATCCCAAGGACGGCAAGCCGACCCGCGTCGGCTTCCGCATCGAGGGCGATAAGAAGGTGCGCGTGGCCAAGCGTTCGGGAGTGGTCATCGATGGCTGACGCAAAATACGAGCCCAGGCTCAAGCAGGACTACAACGAGCGCATCCGCAAGGCCATGCAGGACCAGTTCGCCTACGCGAACGAAATGCAGATCCCGCGCATGGACAAGATCGTGATCAACATGGGTGTTGGCGAAGCCACCGCCGATTCCAAGAAGCCCGCCATTGCGGCTGAGGATCTTGCGGCGATCGCCGGCCAGAAGCCGGTCATCACCCGCGCCCGTACCTCGATCGCCGGTTTCAAGCTGCGTGAAATGATGCCGATCGGCGCCAAGGTCACGCTGCGCGGCACCCGCATGTATGAATTCATGGACCGCCTGATCACCATCGCGCTTCCGCGCGTGCGTGACTTTCGCGGCCTGAACCCGAAGAGCTTTGACGGCCGCGGCAACTTCGCCATGGGCATCAAGGAGCACATCGTGTTTCCGGAGGTCAACTACGACAAGGTTGACCAGATCTGGGGCATGGACATCATCGTTTGCACGACGGCGCCGACGGATGACGAAGCCCGGGCTCTCCTGAAAGAGTTCAACTTCCCCTTCCGCCAGTAATCGTAACGGCATTCGTAAAAAGGATAACTGATCATGGCGAAAGTCAGCGCAATCGAAAAGAACCAGCGCCGCCGTAAACTGGTCGCTCGCGACGCTTCCAAGCGCGCCGCACTCAAGGCGATCACGCAAAACCAGGAGCTTCCCATCGAGGAACGCTTCCGTGCAACCCTGAAGCTGGCCGAGATGCCGCGCAACGGGGCCAAGGTCCGTATTCGCAACCGCTGCCAGGTGACCGGCCGTCCGCGTGCGTATTATCGCAAGCTCGGCATGTCGCGTATCGCATTGCGTGATCTCGGGTCCATGGCCAAGGTGCCTGGCCTGGTCAAGTCCAGCTGGTAAGGAGCGCGAAATATGGCAATGACTGATCCACTGGGCGATATGCTCACACGCATCCGCAACGGCGTTGCTCGCCGCAAGTCGTCCGTGTCCACGCCGGCTTCGAAGCTGCGCGCCCGCGTTCTCGACGTGCTGCAGGCCGAAGGCTACATCCGCGGATACACCGAAGTGGCGTATGACAATGGCAAGGCGGAACTGAGCATCGAGCTCAAGTACCATGAAGGCGCACCGGTGATCCGTGAGATCGCCCGCGTTTCCAAGCCCGGCCGGCGTGTCTACGTCTCCGTGAAATCCATTCCGCAGGTCGCCAACGGCCTCGGCATCACGATCCTTTCGACTCCGAAGGGCGTTTTGGCCGATCACGTTGCGCGCGAGCACAATGTTGGTGGCGAGGTTCTCTGCTCGATCTTCTGATCAGGCAGGATCTCCAACTCGAACAGACAGGTTGAACAATGTCTCGTATCGGTAAAAAGCCCGTCCCGGTTCCGGCCGGCGTCACAGCGACTATCGACGGCCAGAAAGTGGTCGCCAAGGGTCCCAAGGGTGAACTGAGCTTCGTTGCAAACGACGAAGTCTCGATCAAGCTCGAAGACAATTCGGTCGTGGTCACCCCCATCGACAACTCCAAGGGCGCGCGCTCCAAGTGGGGCATGTCGCGCACCATGATCTCCAACATCCTGACCGGGGTGAAGGATGGCTACGAGCGCAAGCTCGAAATCAACGGCGTTGGTTATCGCGCGGCCATGCAGGGCCGCAATCTCCAGCTCGCCCTTGGCTTCAGCCATGATGTCGTCTATCAGCCGCCGGAAGGCGTCAGCATTGCTTGCCCGAAGCCGACGGAAATCGTCATCACCGGGATCGACAAGCAGGTGCTCGGCCAGGTGGCTTCCGAGATCCGCGGCTATCGCGGTCCGGAGCCCTACAAGGGCAAGGGCGTGAAGTATGCTGAAGAGCGGATTGTCCGCAAAGAAGGCAAGAAGAAGTAAGGAAGACGCGAAATGGCTAGCAGGAAACAATCCCTTACGCGTCGGTCCGATCGTGTCCGCCGCCATCTTAAAGCGGTGGCCAACGGCCGTCCGCGCCTGTCGGTTCATCGCTCGTCGAAGAACATCTATGCGCAGATCATCGATGACGCCGCAGGCCGTACGCTTGTTGCAGCATCGACGCTTGACGCCGGCCTTCGTGGCGGACTCAAGACCGGCGCTGATGTCTCCGCCGCAGCTGCGGTTGGCAAGTTGATTGCCGAGCGTGCGACCGAGGCGGGCGTCACGGACGTGGTTTTTGACCGCGGCGCTTTCATCTATCACGGCCGCATCAAGGCCCTCGCCGAAGCAGCCCGCGAAGGCGGTCTCAGCTTCTAAGTCAACCAGCCGATTGATTCCGGAAAAGAATAAGGAAAAGGACAATGGCCAAGGAAGGTCGCCGCGAAAATCGCGGCAGGGAAGAAGAGCGCGACAGCGAATTCGTCGACAAGCTCGTACACATCAACCGCGTCGCCAAGGTCGTCAAGGGTGGCCGTCGCTTCGGTTTCGCAGCCCTGGTGGTTGTTGGAGACCAGAAGGGTCGCGTTGGCTTCGGTCACGGCAAGGCGCGCGAAGTGCCGGAAGCAATCCGCAAGGCCACTGAATCGGCCAAGCGCGATCTGATTTTCGTGCCGCTGCGCTCCGGCCGGACCCTGCACCATGATGTGCATGGCCGTCACGGCGCCGGCAAGGTGCTTCTGCGTGCCGCTAAGCCCGGTACCGGCATCATCGCCGGTGGTCCGATGCGCGCCGTGTTCGAAACGCTCGGCATGCAGGATGTCGTGGCCAAGTCGACGGGTTCCTCGAACCCCTACAACATGGTCCGCGCAACCTTTGACGCACTCAGGAACCAGGTCCACCCCAAGGACATCGCTTCCCAGCGCGGCATGAAGTACTCCACGCTCCAGGAACGCCGCGGAGTTTCCGCCGGCGCCGAAGAGTAATCGGGCGTCCGCCTTATTCGTATTAGGGAGCCAAGATCATGGCTGACAATAAAAAGGGCAAGACGGTCACCGTCGAACAGATCGGCAGCCCGATTCGCCGTCCGAACGTCCAGCGCCAGACGCTGATCGGTTTGGGCCTCAACAAGATGCACCGCCGCCGGACCATCGAGGACACTCCGTCCGTTCGTGGCATGATCCGTTCGGTCAGCCACCTCGTTCGCGTCGTCGACGAGCAGTGAGTGGGAGTGAACTGTCATGAAACTCAATGAGATCACCGACAATGAAGGCGCAACCAAGAACCGCAAGCGGGTAGGCCGCGGCATCGGTTCGGGTTCGGGCAAGACCGCGGGTCGCGGCGTCAAGGGTCAGAAGGCCCGCTCCGGCGTCGCCATCAACGGCTTTGAAGGCGGCCAGATGCCAATCTACCGCCGTCTGCCTAAGCGCGGCTTCACCAACATCTTCAAGACCGACTTCAACGTCGTCGCTGTTGGCCGCATCCAGGCCGCCATCGACGCGGGCAAGCTCGACGGCAAGGGTTCGATCGACGCAGCAGCGCTCAAGGCTGCCGGCGTGATCCGTCGCATCAAGGACGGCGTGCGCATTCTCGCCGACGGCGACGTCAAGGCCAAGCTGACCCTCGAAGTGGCGGGCGCCTCGCGCACGGCTATCGAGAAGATCGAGAAGGCCGGCGGTTCCGTCAAGCTTCTCGCCCCGGCGCCGGCTCCGGCCGCTGCCGAAGAGTAAGAAAATTATGACCGCCCGGTGCTTCACATCGGGCGGTTTTCGTCCCATATGGGATCAGCCGGTGCGGTAAGACGCGACGGCTTGGGCACGCGCCAGGCTCATCATTCTGCCAGGTTGCAATGCCCGGTGAAACCAACTCAGACCCTCCGGAGATGATTGGGTTCATCAGGCGCCGGATGGGCCGCGCGGAGAACGCAATGGCATCTGCAGCCGAACAACTCGCTTCCAATTTGAACTTCGGCGCTTTTGCCAAGGCGCATGATCTGAAAAAGCGGATCTGGTTTACCCTTGGCGCTCTGCTTGTCTACCGGCTCGGGACCTATATTCCGCTGCCGGGGATCAATCCCGATGCATTTGCCCAGGCCTTCCAAGGCCAGTCGGGCGGCATTCTCGGCCTGTTCAACATGTTTGCGGGTGGTGCGGTCGAGCGCATGGCGATTTTCGCGCTCGGCATCATGCCCTACATTTCCGCCTCGATCATCATCCAGCTGATGACCTCGGTCATTCCGACGCTCGAGCAGCTCAAGAAAGAGGGCGAGCAGGGCCGCAAGATCATCAACCAGTACACCCGCTACGGCACCGTGCTGCTCGGCACCGTCCAGGCCTACGGCATTGCCGTGGGTCTCGAATCGGGCAGCGGCATCGTCACCGATCCGGGCTGGTTCTTCCGCATTGCCACTGTCATCACCCTCGTCGGCGGCACAATGTTCCTGATGTGGCTCGGCGAACAGATCACCGCGCGCGGCATCGGCAACGGCATTTCGCTGATCATTTTCGCGGGCATCGTCGCGGCATTGCCGTCGGCGATTGCCGGAACCCTTGAGCTCGGCCGCACCGGCGCGCTGTCCACCGGCCTGATCATCGCTGTCATCGTCGTCGCCATCGCCGTGATCGCCTTCATCGTCTTCATCGAGCGGGCCCAGCGGCAACTGCTGATCCAGTATCCCAAGCGCCAGGTCGGCTCGCGCATGTTCCAGGGCGATACCTCGCACCTGCCGCTGAAGCTCAACACCGCCGGCGTGATCCCGCCAATCTTCGCTTCGTCGCTGTTGCTGCTGCCGGCGACGATCGCAGGCTTTGCCAACACCTCCGATCTGCCGGGATGGGCGTCGTCGCTTCTGGCCTCGCTTGGCCACGGCCAGCCAGCCTACATGCTGCTCTACGCGGCCATGATCGGCTTCTTTGCGTTCTTCTACACGGCGATCGTGTTCAATCCCAAGGACACCGCCGACAATCTCAAGCGCCATGGCGGCTTCATTCCCGGTTTCCGCCCCGGTGAACGCACCGCCGAATACATCGACTACGTGCTGACGCGCATCACCGTGATCGGCGCGCTCTACCTGATCTTTGTCTGTCTCTTACCCGAATTTCTAATCGCGCGGACCGGCGTTCCGTTCTATCTAGGTGGAACATCGCTTTTGATCGTCGTATCGGTGACGCTTGATACGGTTGCGCAGATTCAGGGACATTTGATTGCCCAGCAATATGAGGGGCTGATCAAGAAGTCCAAACTTCGGGGAGGCAAGAAGGGACGATGAGACTAATACTGTTGGGCCCGCCAGGCGCGGGGAAGGGGACCCAGGCTCAGCGTCTGGTGGAGACACATGGGATCCCGCAATTGTCGACCGGCGACATGCTGCGGGCGGCTGTTGCCGCCGGCACCGATGTCGGCAAGCGCGCCAAGGCGGTCATGGATGCGGGCGAACTGGTGTCGGACGACATCGTCAACGCCATCGTCTCGGAACGTATCGACCAGCCCGATTGCGCCCGCGGCTTCATTCTGGATGGCTATCCGCGCACGCTCGTGCAGGCCGATGCCGTCGAAGCCATGCTGGCCGGCAAGGGACTGAAGCTTGATACGGTGATCGAGCTGGTGGTCGATGACAAGGCGCTTGTCGGTCGCATCATCAAGCGCGCCGAGGAAGCCGCGGCCGCGGGCCAGCCGGTGCGCAAGGACGACAATGCCGAAGTGTTCGAGGAGCGGCTGCGCGAATATTACAAGAAGACCGCGCCGCTGACCGGCTACTACTACGCCAAGGGCGCCCTGCGCACCGTCAACGGCATGGGCAGCGTCGACGCGGTGACCGCCGAGATCGAATCCGTCCTGGCGTCGCTCTGACTGGCTCCAAATCTTCAAAAGGCCGGCATTCCACTGTGAGGCCGGCCTTTTGCGCGGCTTTTCGCGCAAATAGCCTGCGGCAGAGGTTGACGAAAGCCTGCCGTTTCCGCTATGACCCGCGCAACTCGCGACATGCAAGCGATCGGTGCGATTCCCCGAAGGCTCGGGGAACCGGCTCTGGTCGCTTTTAAGCGTGCCGGGATATTGAATGAAACTTGCGCCGTTCCGACCTTTGGTCTGGCCGGCGCATGCAACTGGACTAACCCGCAAGGGCCGGCCTCCACCGGACGCGGGTCAACGATAACCCGCCGGCCAGATCAGATCTGTCCCGGCCCACATGGAGAAGCATATGGCCCGCATAGCAGGCGTTAACATCCCGACCAACAAGCGCGTCATCATCGCGCTGACCTATATTCACGGCATTGGCCGCAAGTTCGCCGCCGAGATCGTGGAGAAGGTCGGTATTCCGCTCGACCGCCGCGTGAACCAGCTTTCGGACTCCGAAGTGCTGCAGATCCGCGAAACCATCGACCGCGACTATCAGGTCGAAGGCGATCTTCGCCGCGAGAATTCGATGAACATCAAGCGTCTGATGGATCTGGGCTGCTATCGCGGTCTTCGCCATCGTCGTGGCCTGCCGGTGCGCGGTCAGCGCACCCACACCAATGCCCGCACCCGCAAGGGTCCGGCAAAGGCGATCGCCGGCAAGAAGAAGTAATTATGGGGTTCGCCTGACCGGCGGCTTGAGCTTAAGGGCGGTGGGTTTCCACCGCCTACGGGTTCGGGCCCAAGGGCAGGAACATCCCGGTGGAGCCGCTGGTACTACGGCGGTGCTGATATCTCGAAAGGATACATTGATATGGCTAAGGAAGCCCAGCGCGTCAAACGGCGCGAACGCAAGAACATTTCGTCGGGCGTCGCCCACGTCAATTCGACCTTCAACAACACCATGATCACCATCACCGATGCGCAGGGCAATGCCATCTCGTGGTCGTCGGCGGGTTCGAAGGGTTTCAAGGGATCGCGCAAGTCGACCCCGTTCGCAGCCCAGATGGCTGCCGAAGACGCCGCGAAGAAGGCGCAGGACCACGGCATGAAGTCGCTTGAAGTCGAGGTTTGCGGTCCCGGTTCGGGTCGTGAGTCGGCGCTTCGCGCGCTGCAGGCCGCCGGCTTCACCATCACCTCGATCCGTGATGTGACGCCGATCCCGCACAATGGCTGCCGTCCGCGCAAGAAGCGCCGCGTCTAAGCGACATTCCGGATTTTCGACGGGCCAGGTCCAGCCTGCGCCCGTCCGATCTTCTTCTCACTTGGCCGCACGATTGGATGGTGCGGCAACAGGAAGGCAAGCAACATGATTCAGAAAAACTGGCAGGAATTGATCAAGCCGAGCAAGGTCGAGTTCAACACCACCGGCCGGACCAAGGCGACCGTGGTTGCCGAACCGCTCGAGCGCGGCTTTGGCCTGACGCTCGGCAACGCCTTGCGCCGCGTGCTTCTGTCCTCGCTGCGCGGCGCTGCCGTGACCGCGGTGCAGATCGACGGCGTGCTGCATGAATTCTCTTCGATCTCGGGTGTGCGCGAAGATGTCACCGACATCATCTTGAACATCAAGGAAATCGCCATCCGCATGGAAGGCGACGAGGCCAAGCGCATGGTCGTGCGCAAGCAGGGTCCTGGTGTTGTCCGCGCCGGCGACATCCAGACCGTGGGCGACATCGAGATCTTGAACCCCGAACATGTTCTGTGCACGCTCGACGAGGGCGCTGAAATCCGCATGGAATTCACCGTCAACAACGGCAAGGGCTATGTGCCGGCCGACCGCAATCGCGCCGAAGATGCGCCGATCGGCCTGATCCCGGTCGACAGCCTCTATTCGCCGGTCAAGAAGTGCTCCTACAAGGTGGAAAACACCCGTGAAGGACAGGTTCTCGATTACGACAAGCTGACGCTGACCATCGAGACCGATGGCTCTGTGAGCGGCGAGGATGCCGTGGCCTATGCGGCCCGCATTCTTCAGGACCAGCTCGGCGTGTTCGTCAACTTCGACGAGCCGCAGAAGGAAGTCCACGAGGAAACCGTCGCCGAACTCGCCTTCAACCCGTCGCTTCTCAAGAAGGTCGACGAGCTGGAGCTTTCGGTCCGCTCGGCCAACTGCCTGAAGAACGACAACATCGTCTATATCGGCGACCTCATCCAGAAGACCGAAGCCGAAATGCTCCGGACTCCGAACTTTGGCCGCAAGTCGTTGAACGAGATCAAGGAAGTCCTGGCTTCCATGGGCCTGCATCTGGGGATGGAAGTTCCGTCCTGGCCGCCGGAAAACATCGAAGATCTCGCCAAGCGCTACGAAGACCAGTATTAACCCGCGAGCTCCGGGGAGGGCGGGTTCCGCCTTCTCCCCGGGATTTGCGTCAGCAGAGTAAACTATTCAAACGGCAGGCCGTGCCTGCATGTGAAGGAGACAGGCCATGCGCCACGGAAATTCAGGCCGCAAGCTGAACCGCACCTCGAGCCACCGCAAGGCGATGTTCGCCAACATGGCGGCTTCGCTCATCGAACATGAGCAGATCGTGACCACCTTGCCGAAGGCCAAGGAAATCCGTCCGATCGTCGAAAAGCTTGTTACGCTGGGCAAGCGCGGCGACCTGCATGCCCGCCGTCAGGCGATCTCGCAGATCCGCGACAACGACGCCGTGCGCAAGCTGTTCGACAGCATTGCCACCCGCTACGCCACCCGCAACGGCGGCTACATCCGGATCATGAAGGCCGGCTTCCGCACCGGCGACAACGCGCCGATGGCCGTGGTCGAGTTCGTGGACCGCGACGTTGACGCCCGCGGCGCCAAGGACCGCGCCCGCGTCGCCGCCGAAGCCGCCGCCGAAGACGAAGCCGCGTAAGCGCTTCATCTGACGAAGCTGAAGATCAAAGGCCGGACGCCTCGCGCGTCCGGCCTTTTGCGTGGCCGATTGACCGCTTCCATTCCATGTATTTCGGCCGAACCAGCCGCCAGCCGATCAGCACCGCCACCAGCCCGGCATAGATCAGCTGCTCCGGCCCGATCACCTTGACCGCGAGGCAGAAATGCAAGGCGCCCAGCGCCGCGACCGGGTAGATCAGCCGGTGCAGCTTGCTCCAGGCCGGTCCAAGCCTGCGGATCGAGAAGCGGTTGGACGTGAGCGCCAGCGGGATCAGCATCACCAGCGCCGCCATGCCGATGGTGATGAACCAGCGCTTGGTGATGTCCTCGAAGATCACATCGACGGCCAGCCGCTTGTCGAGGATCATGTAGGCGAGGAAGTGCATCGCCACATACCAGAACGCCAGCAGCCCGAGCGCGCGGCGGTAGCGCAGCCAGTTGATGCCTGCGAGATCCCTCAATGGCGAGATCATGAGCGTCAGGATCAGGAACCGAAGCGCCCATTCGCCCAAGAGATGCTCGAATATCTTGACCGGATTGCCGATCAGCTGTCCGGTGGCGCCCAGATAGAAGGTCCAGGCTGCGGGAACGAAGCCGATCGCGTACAGCAGCCAGATCGAGGCGGCGTGGTAGCGCCTGGGCAGCGCGGGCAGGCTCATGGTCAGTAATTCGCCTTCAGGTCCATGCCGGCATAAAGGCCTGCGACCTCGTCATAGCCGTTGAACATCAGCGTCGGCCGGTCGTTGGAGCCGAAGAAGCCGCCGCCGCCCACCCGGTTTTCCGTGGCCTGGCTCCAGCGCGGATGATCGACCTCCGGATTGACGTTGGCGTAGAAGCCGTATTCGCCTGGCGCCGAGCGGTTCCAGGTGGTGACCGGCTGCTCCTCGGTCAGTGTGATCCGGACGATCGACTTGATGCCCTTGAAGCCGTATTTCCAGGGCACGACCAGGCGCACCGGCGCGCCGTTCTGGTTGGGCAGCGTCTTGCCATACATGCCGAGCGACAGGATGGTGAGCGGATGGCGCGCCTCGTCGAGTCTCAGGCCCTCGACATAGGGCCAGGGCAGGGGCTGGAACGCGCCGCGCTGCCCGGGCATTTCCTCGGGCCGCACCACGGTCTCGAACGCCACGTATTTGGCGCTGGCAAGCGGCTCGACCCGGTCGAGCAGGGCCGAGAGCGGAAATCCGATCCAGGGGATCACCATCGACCAGCCCTCCACGCACCTCATCCGGTAGATGCGTTCCTCGAGCTCGAACGCCATCAACTGATCGAGATCGAACGTAGCCGGCTTGCCGGCGAGCCCGTCCACGGTGAGCGTCCAGGGCAGCGGCTTGAAATCGCCGGACTTGGCCGCGGGATCGGCCTTGCCGGTGCCGAACTCGTAGAAATTGTTGTAGCTGGTCGCGTCGGCCTCGGGGGTCGCCTGTTCCTGCGGATCATAGCCGCCGGGCTTGGCGGGCAGGTCCGTGGCGCCGAACGCCAGCGACGGCGAGGCCAGCGCCAGGCCGCCTGCGGCGCCGAGCCGCAGGATGTCGCGTCGTTGAAGATAGGCGGACTCGGGCGTGATCTCCGATCCGGGAATGGCGATGATGGGGCGATAGGGCGGCATGGGTCTCTACTCCTCGCGACAGGCGGATCCTTCGAGGATCGCGGCATCTGCCGATAAGGATATACGATTGACCGGCGAGGCAAAGCGCCTCGCGACCACGTTTTCGTGTAAAGCGGATGATCACCTTGTCACGCGCCCGCAAGACCCGGGATTGCGCCCGGAGGTGTGTCGCCTGGCGGGCGCTGCCTTGAAGCTGTCAAACTTGGGGTGACTTTGCTATGCACATCGGGCCTGGCCCAAATCACCGAGGATTTCCGTCATGATTCCAGCTCCCTCGCGGTTCCGCGTCGTCCTGTTCAGTCTGCTGGCCTTGTCTGTGCTGGGCTTGCCGGTGTCGGCGCCGGCGCTGGCCCAGACGCTGGCCCAGACCACGGCGCCGAGCGAGGACTCGCTGACCGACAGCATCGGAAAGCTCTTCCGGGATGTGCTCGGCGGCACTGAAGACAAGGCCGCGCCCGCGCCACCGACCGCGTCCCCACCCGCGCCCCCACCCGCGCCAATGACCGAGCTGCGCCGCGAGCCGCCGCGTTCGCAGGCCGACATGATGCAGTCCTTCTCGCCGCTGGTCAAAGCCACCGCGCCCGCCGTCGTCAATGTCTATGCAGACCGCCTGGTCCAGCGCAACCTGTCGCCCTTTGCCGGTGATCCGTTCTTCGAGCAGTTCTTCGGCCAGCGCATGCCCAACCGCACCGAGCGGCAATCCTCGCTCGGCTCCGGCGTGATCATTGCGGGCAACGGCATCGTGGTCACCAACAACCATGTCATCAAGGACGCCGACGACATTCGCGTGGCGCTCGCCGACGGCCGCGAATTTGGCAGCCGGATCCTGCTGAAGGACGAGCGCTTCGATCTCGCCATTCTTCAGATCGAGGGTGACGGCCCGTTTCCGGCCATCCAGTTCGGCGACACCGATGCGCTGGAGGTCGGCGATCTTGTGCTCGCCATCGGCAATCCCTTCGGCGTCGGCCAGACCGTGACCAGCGGCATTGTCTCCGCACTTGCCCGCAACCGCGTCGGCGTCTCCGATTTCGGCTTCTTCATCCAGACCGACGCCGCCATCAACCCGGGCAATTCCGGCGGCGCGCTGATCGACATGAACGGCCACCTCATCGGCATCAACACCGCGATCTTCACCCGCTCCGGCGGCTCCAACGGCATCGGATTTGCCATTCCCGCCAATCTGGTGCGCGCCGTGGCCCAAACCGCCGAATCGGGCGGCGAGGTGTTCGAGCGCCCCTATATCGGCGCCACCTTCGAAAGCGTCACGCCCGACATCGCCGACGCCCTTGGTCTCGACCGCGCCACCGGCGCGCTGATTTCCGAGGTCGAGGCCGACGGACCCGCCGCCGCGGCGGGCCTGCGCGCCGGGGACATCGTGCTTGCTTTCAACGGCCAGCCGATCGAGCATCCCGATGCGCTGGGCTACCGCCTTGCCACCACCGGCGTGGGCAAGACCGCCAGTCTCGACGTGTTGAGCCGCGCAGGCCGCAAGACCTACGAGATCGTGCTTGCTGCGCCGCCCGCCGACGATCCGCGCGCCCGCCGTGAGCTTGAGGGCCGCAATCCCTTCTCGGGCGCCGTTGTCTCCGACATCACCCCGCGGATCGCCGAAGCGTTGAGGCTGCCGCCCGCGCTGCGCGGCGTCATCGTCACCGAGGTGCCGGGCGGCACGATCGCCGGCCGCTACGGTTTCCGCCCCGGCGACCTGATTGCAGAAGTCAACGGCGTCGACATCGCCAGCGTCGAGACGCTCGAACAGATCCTGTCGGAAGGCGCGAGCTTCTGGCGGTTCGAGATCGTCCGCGACGGCCGGCGCATCCGCCAGGTCATAAGGTGAGCCATGAGTGATCTGTTCGCCACTGCCGGTGCGGCCCCGAGCGGGCATCGTCCGCTTGCCGACCGGCTGCGGCCGAAGACGCTGTCCGAAGTCACCGGCCAGCCGCACCTGACCGGGCCGGATGGCGCGATCACCCGCATGGTCGCCTCGGGCAGTCTCGGCTCGATGATCTTCTGGGGGCCGCCGGGCACCGGCAAGACCACGGTCGCGCGGCTGCTCGCCGGGGAAACGGATCTCGCCTTCGATCAGATCTCGGCGATCTTCTCGGGCGTGGCCGATCTCAAGAAGGTGTTCGAGACCGCCCGGGCGCGACGCATGGGCCGCCGCCAGACGCTGCTGTTCGTTGACGAGATCCACCGCTTCAACCGCGCCCAGCAGGACAGCTTCCTGCCGGTGATGGAGGACGGCACCATCGTGCTTGTGGGCGCCACCACGGAAAATCCCTCCTTCGAGCTCAATGCGGCGCTGCTGTCGCGCGCCCGCGTGCTGACCTTCAAGCCGCATGACGAGGAGAGCCTGGAAAGCCTGCTGAAGCGTGCCGAAGAGGAGACCGGCAAGCCATTGCCGCTGGACGAAGGCGCGCGGACGAGCCTGCTCCGCATGGCCGATGGCGACGGCCGCGCGGTGCTGACGCTCGCCGAAGAGGTCTGGCGCGCCGCCCGCGAGGGCGAGCTGTTCGACACCGAAGCGCTGGTCCAGGTCGTCCAGCGCCGCGCGCCGGTCTATGACAAGGGGCAGGACGGCCATTACAATCTGATCTCGGCGCTGCACAAGGCAGTCCGCGGCTCCGATCCCGATGCCGCGCTCTATTATCTCTGCCGCATGTTCGACGCGGGCGAGGACCCGCTGTTCCTGGGCCGGAGGCTGGTGCGGATGGCGTCGGAGGATATCGGGCTGGCCGACCCGCAGGCGCTCGTCATCGCCAATGCCGCCAAGGACGCCTATGATTTTCTGGGCTCGCCCGAGGGCGAACTGGCGCTCGCAGAGGCTTGCGTCTATCTCGCCACCGCGCCCAAGTCCAACGCCGTCTACAAGGCCTACAAGGCCGCCATGCGCGCCGCCAAGGAGGGCGGCTCGCTGCTGCCGCCCAGGCACATCCTCAACGCGCCCACCAAGCTGATGAAGGCCGAAGGCTACAGCGAAGGCTACCGCTACGACCACGACGAGCCCGACGCCTTCTCCGGCCAGGACTATTTCCCCGAGGCCATGGGCCGCAAGACCTTCTACGATCCGCCCGAACGCGGCTTCGAACGCGACCTCCGCAAGCGGTTGGATTTCTGGGCGCGGCTGAGGAAAGAACGCGCGGACAAGGGGTAGGACGGCATGGCCAGCGCAAAATCCGGGCAGGGACCCGACATCGGCATCATGGGCTCGGGCGCCATCGGGCTCTATGTCGGCGGCATGCTGGCACAGGGCGGCGCGCGGGTGGCGTTCGCCGCGCGCGGGCGCACGCTTCAAGCGCTGGGCCGCGGGCTCGCCGTGTCGCGCCATGACGGCTTCAAGGCCGAACTCAAGCCCAACCGCTATGCGGCAGGTCCTGCAGACTCCTTGGCAGGCTGCGACGTGGTGCTGTTCTGCACCAAGTCCGGCGACACGGAGGCCGCCGCCCGCGATCTCGCTGCATCGATCAGGCCCGGCGCGACGGTGATCAGCCTGCAGAACGGCGTCGGCAATGTCGAGCTTCTGAGGTCGCTGTTGCCGGACCACGAGATTGTCGCTGGCACGGTTCCCTTCAACGTCGTCAGGCTGTCGCCCAACGCCGTGCATTGCTCCATGGAGGGTGCGGTGCTGGTCGGCCCGTCCGGGGCGTCTGTCGGCTTGGAGGCCGTCGCCAATGCCGCCGGCCTGAAACTGCAGGTTCGCGCCGACATCGATGCGGTGCAATGGGGCAAGCTGCTGCTCAACCTCAACAACGGCCTCAATGTGCTTTCCGGCCTGCCGCTCCGGCGCCAGTTCGAGGATCCGGGCTACCGCCATGTGCTGGCCATGGCCATGGAGGAACTGCTCGCAGCACTCGATGCGGCGGG
This sequence comes from Hoeflea sp., assembly GCF_030682515.1. Lineage (GTDB taxonomy): Bacteria > Pseudomonadota > Alphaproteobacteria > Rhizobiales > Rhizobiaceae > Hoeflea. The sequence continues at coordinate 20,571 of NZ_JAUXOD010000074.1, forward strand.
GATCCGGGCGGTCGGCGCAACCCGCACCAATCCGCGGCTGATCCCGAAGGTGCTGCGGCTGCCGACCTGGCTGTTCCGCATCGTCGCGCGCCAGCAGCTCAGGATGGACGACACCGCCCGATCCTCGTCCTGGGACGATCTCCAGGCGGGCAGGGCGCCCGAGACCCGGTTCCTCAACGGCGCCGTCTCAACCCTCGCCAGGGCGCACGGACGCACAGCCCCGGTCAACGACGTGATCTGCCGCCTGGTCGACGCGGCCTTCGCGGCCGGAGCTTCTCCAAAAATGCCTGGAGTGGACTTGCTTGAGCTGGCTTCGGAAGCGATGAGCGCCCGACCGAGTGTCCAAGTCGATCGCCCCAGCGCCAATTGACGTGCATCAATGCCGCGTCACCCGCTGAAAGGCATGATCATCTCGTTGATCAAGGAGGAGACGCCATGAGCATTCTGGTTCTTTACGCCACGGTTGAAGGCCACAGCCGCAAGATCGCCGAATATGCCGCAGCACACCTCGAGAAGATGGGCCACGGGGTCGTGGTCGGCGATGTCCGCGAACCCGGGTTTGCCATTCCGGGCCGGTTCGATGGAGTGCTGCTCTGTGCGCCGGTGCATATGGGGCGCTATCCTGCCTCGGTGGCGCAGTTCATCCTCGACTGGAAGACCGCGCTCGCGGAAGTGCCGACCGCGCTCGTGTCGGTGACGCTCGCCATAAGGAGCGGCATCGCAGAAGACCGCGCCGAGGCCGAGGGCTATCCGGCACACCTCGAGAAGAAGACCGGGTTTCACATCCCCAAGGTCCATCATGCCGCGGGCGCGCTCAAATACCTCGAATATGATTTCTTCAAGCGCATGCTGATGCGCCAGATCGCGTCGAAGGAAGGCGGTCCGGTCGACACCAGCCGCGACCATGAGTTCACCGACTGGGCGGCGCTGGACACGTTTCTGCAGGAGTTCGCCGACGACATTTCCCTCGCGGCGAGAGCCTAGACCCTGATGCGCCACCGCCGGGCGCCAAATCCGCTGTGAACTGCGCGCGCAGCTTTATTGCCGCGCGGTTTTCGGCTATGCAGCCCCCATGAATGCTCTTGCTCTCGTTTTCCTTGGCGGCGGCCTTGGCGCCGTGTCGCGTTATCTGACCGGAATGGCGGTGATGCGCGTGGCCGGCATTCGCTTTCCCTGGGGAACCTTGGTGGTCAACATCGCCGGCTGCCTGGCGATGGGGCTTCTGATCGCCTGGCTCGCGCGCCGCTCGGGCGGCGACGCCCACCTCAGGCTTTTGCTGGCGACCGGGTTTCTGGGCGGTTTTACCACCTTTTCGGCGTTTTCACTCGATGTGGTGGTGCTTTACGAGCGCGGCGCGTTGACGGCGGCGGCAGCCTATGTGATTGCCAGCGTGACAATGTCGATCCTGGCGTTGTTTGGCGGGTTGTGGCTGGCGCGCCAGCTCTGAGACCCGAGTTCAAAGAGATAATCGATATGGCGGGCGTACAGCTCATACAGGTGGATCCGGAAGAGGCTGGCATGCGTCTTGACCGCTGGTTCAAGACGCATTTCCCGGGACTCGGATTCGGCCAGCTGCAGAAGCTGCTGCGGTCGGGGCAGATTCGCGTCGATGGCGGCCGGGTCAAGTCCGACACGCGAATCCAGCCGGGCCAGACCGTGCGGGTCCCGCCGATGGGCGTCGACGAGAAGGTGCACGGCCCGCTCACCTCCAACACCATGAAGAACCGCGACGACGACGACGTGCTCAAGCAGATGCTGCTGCACGAAGACGCCAAGGTGCTGGTGTTCAACAAGCCCGCAGGCCTTGCCGTGCAGGGCGGCTCCGGCGTTACCCGCAATGTCGACGACATGCTCGAGGCGTGGCGCAACAAGAAGGGCGAGAAGCCGCGCCTGGTGCACCGCCTCGACCGCGACACCGCGGGCGTGCTGGTGGTGGCGCGGACCCGCAGCGCGGCGCAATCGCTGACGGCAGCCTTCCGCGAGCGCACGACGAAGAAGACCTATTGGGCGCTGGTCAAGGGCGTGCCGCGCGTCAAGGAAGGCAAGATCTCGACCTGGCTGGTCAAGGAAGCCACCGACGACGGTGACCGGATGCGCATCGCCAAGCATGGCGAGGAGGGCGCCGATCACGCCGTCTCCTACTACCGGGTCATCGACCAGGCGGCGCAGAACCTCGCCTGGCTCGAGCTCGAACCCTACACCGGCCGCACCCACCAGCTGCGCATCCACTGCCAGCATCTGGGCAATCCGATCATCGGCGATCCGAAATATTTCGAGTTCGACAAGAACTGGGAGTTCCCGAGCGGCATTCAGAACCGGCTGCACCTCCTGGCGCGCCATATCTCGGTGCCCCATCCCGATGGCGGGCGGTTGTCGGTCACGGCGCCGCTGCCGCCGCACATGGTGCAGACCTGGAACCTGCTGGGCTTCGACGAAGCCACGGCCGGGGAGCGGGACGAATGAAGCTGGCGCTGTTTGATTGCGACGGCACCATCGTCGACAGCGCGGCGATCATCCATGCCTGCATGGAGCGCACCTTCGACGATTTCGGCATCGCCCGGCCCGGGCTCGATCATACGAAATCGATCATCGGCCTGACGCTGGACATCGCCATCGCGCAGATGCTCTCTCGTCCGCTTGATCCGGAAATCGCAGCGATGACAGCGCGCTACAAGGAGCACTTCATGCTCTACCGTGAGGCAGGCGGGGCGCTTGAGCCTGTCTATGACGGGCTGATGGACCTGATCGCGGGGCTCGCCGCGCGCGACGACGTGATCCTGGGCGTCGTCACCGGCAAGTCGCGCCGCGGGCTCGATGCCATCCTCGCGCATCATGGCTTGACCAGCTCGTTCTTCACCACACGCACCGCCGATGACTGCCCGTCCAAGCCGCATCCGGCGATGGTGCTCGAATGCTGCGCGGAGGCAGGCGTCCCCCCGGCGCAGACATTCGTCATCGGCGACGCGGTCTATGACATGCAGATGGCGGTCAGCGCCGGCGCCTCGGCAATCGGCGTCTCCTGGGGCTATGGACCCGTCGACGCCTTGAAGGCGGCAGGGGCTAGCCAGGTGGTCAGTCATGCCGACGAAATCGCCGCCCTCTTCGGCAGCGCCGGCCATCCCCTCGGGTCCGTGACTGCCGCTCACCCAGTTTGAAATGATGGAGACGCGTCATGCGCGACATTCTCAGCGATCTTGATCTCGGCGAGGACAAGCTGTCCGATCCGGTCCGCGAAACCCAGGCCGGCCTGAAGAAGGCCCTGCCCAAGCGATTCTACACCGAGGCCTCGGTCATCCCGGGGGCCGAGGGCGGCTTCGTCGTGGCCCTCGACGGCAAGACGGTGCGCACGCCCTCGCGGCGGGAACTCGGCGTGTCCAGTCCGGCCCTGGCCGAGGCGATCGCGGCGGAGTGGCAGGCGCAGAAAGACAGGATCGATCCGGCGACCATGCCGCTCACCCGGCTGGTCAACACGGCGCTCGACGGCGTCGCCATGGCTGCGGAGGAAGTGTTCGAGGACATCCTGCGCTATGCCGGCTCTGATCTGTTGTGCTACCGCGCAGCAGAACCCGAAGCGCTGGTGGCCATGGAAAGCGAGCTGTGGGATCCCTATCTCGACTGGGCGGCTGAGAGGGGCGCGCGGCTGATCCTGTCGGAGGGCATTGTCCATGTCGAACAGCCCCCCGAGGCGATCCGTGCGATGGCAGCCCTCCTGCGCCGCTATGCGACGCCGCTCGAGCTCACCGCGCTGCACACCATCACCTCGCTCACCGGATCGCTGGTGCTGGCGCTGGCGCTGGCCGAGGGGCAGGGGGAGCCGTCCGACATCTGGGCCGCCGCCCATGCTGACGAGGACTATGCCATTTCCCAGTGGGGCGAGGACTTCGAGGCCGCCGCCCGGCGCGCCAAGCGGCTGATCGATTTCGAGGCGGCGGTGCTGATCCTTCAGGCCGGATGAACCGACCATCCGCACGCCAAGGCCCCCTGTAAGGCCAAAGCATCCGCATGTCTCAAGGAACTTAATTCCGGCAAATTCTGCCGGCTTAACCAAGCGCTAACCATAAACTGCGAAATTCCGGAAAGATCATCTGTGATGTTCCGGAGAAACGGCGTGGGACCAGGCAAGCATTTCATCTCACGTCTTGTGCAGGCGCTGCTGTTTGTCTGCGTCGCCGCGGTTCTGACGGCTTGCGCCGGCAGGCCCAAGCCGCTGGACGCCACCATCCCCTTCACGGTCACGGAAGTCAGGGTGACCACCCAGAGCATGACGGATTCCGGCTTTGCCGACCGCCTGCAGCAGAAACTTGACGCCACGGCCGGCCGCGCCACCTCCGGCGCCGGTCTTGCCTCCATCCTGACGATCGTGGTGCTCGACCGGAGCGCGGAGACGGGCCAGGGGTGGTTCTTCAATGCCTCGTCCCGGTCAGCCACCCTCGACATCGCCGTCATCGACGCCGCGACGGGGCAGGTCCTGAGGAGCAGCGTCGTGCGCGGGAGCACTGCGTCCCGCTATGGTCAATCCGCCGAGACCCTGCTCGTTGACAGGCTGGTGACCGACATAAGGACGCTGCTCGGCCTGTCCGGCGCACCACCCTATCCGGTAGGCGGGATCAAGCGCGCCGTCGCATGGCCCGAACTCAAGCCCGAGACGATGGACACGAATGATCTCGACGAAGCTGCGCGGCTCGCCGATCCGCTGCTCAACGGAACCGTGACCCCGACCACGACCAGTCTGGACCTCGCCCCCAAGGCCGAACCCGCGCTGGACCTGTCGAGACCGCTGCTGACTCCCGATCCTGCGGAAGAGCCGCTGCCGGAACAAGCCATAGCGCCGGTCGCACCGGTCAAGCCGGTCAATATGCCCAAGACCTTCGAGCTGCCCGCCACCGCGCCCACGATTGTGGCAGACCCCGCACCGGCGCCATCGGCAACCGGCGACGAGCCCTGCATCATCACGCTCGACAATGATTGCAGCGATCCCGACGGCCGGTAGCCGCCGGATCGACACCTCTCCGCTCTGACCGATTGGGCCCGCGGGCGGATCTTACCCCAGCCGTGCGGCGTGCCAGGCTAAATGGTCGTCCATGAAGGTGGAGATGAAGTTGTAGGAGTGGTCGTAGCCCTCTTGCATCCTCAGCGTCAGCCCGATGCCGGCCTTGTTGCACGCGTCTTCCAGAAGCAGGGGGCGCAGGCCGGTTTCAAGGAAGCCGTCGGCGGTTCCCTGATCGACCAGGAATTCCGGGAAACGCGCCCCATCCTCGATCAGCAGCGTGGCGTCGTGCCGGCGCCAGGCAGCCGGGTCCGGGCCGAGATACTTCTCCAGCGCCGGGCGCGACCAGTCCGCCGTCGACGGCTGCACGATCGGCGCGAAGGCCGAGCAGCTCCTGAACCGGTCGGGATGCTTGAGCGCGAAAGTGAGCGCGCCGTGTCCGCCCATGGAATGGCCCATCACGCCCTGGCGGCCCATGTCGGCGGCGAAATGGCCCGCCACCAGGTTCGTGAGTTCATCCAGAATGTGCGTTTCCATCCGGTAGTGATGCGACCAGGGGGCCGCGGTCGCATCGACATAAAAGCCGGCGCCCTTGCCGAACTGCCAGTTGTCCGGCTCGTCGGGAACATGGTCGCCACGCGGGCTGGTGTCGGGGCAGACGATGATCAGGCCAAGCTCGGCCGCCATCCGCCGATATTCGCCCTTGTCCATCACATTGGCATGGGTGCAGGTCAGCCCCGAAAGGAACCAGACCACCGGGCAGAGCTGTTCCTTGGCCTGGATCGGCCGGAACACGGCAAACGTCATGTCGCAGCCGCAGGCCTCCGACTCCATCGAGTAAACGCCCTGGCGTCCGCCATGGGCCTTGGCTTCCGAGATGATCTTCATGGGCGTCGTCCGGTTCGGAATGTGTCATCGTGATTGACCGGAGAACGCGCCGCGCCCGAAAAGGTTCGCCTGGGCGCGGCTGTCTCAAGTCGGCTGGGGGCCTCGGCGTCGCCTATCAGGCTCGCGCGCAAAAACCTGTCAGTAGACCACCACGCTGCGGATGCTCTCGCCCCGGTGCATCAGGTCGAAGGCCTCGTTGATGCCTTCGAGCCCCATCGTGTGGGTGATCATCGGGTCGATCTCGATCTTGCCTTCCATGTACCACTCGACGATCTTGGGCACGTCGGTGCGCCCGCGCGCGCCGCCAAACGCGGTGCCGCGCCAGGACCGGCCGGTGACCAGCTGGAACGGCCGGGTGGAGATTTCCGCGCCAGCCGGCGCCACGCCGATGATGATGCTTTCGCCCCAGCCCTTGTGGGCGCATTCGAGCGCCGTGCGCATGACTTTGACATTGCCGGTGGCGTCGAAGGTGTAGTCGGCGCCACCCTTGGTCAGGTTGACGAGGTAGGGCACCAGGTCGCCTTCGACCTCCGATGGGTTGACGAAATGGGTCATGCCGAAGCGCGTGGCCATCTCGACCTTGCCGGGATTGAGGTCGACGCCCACGATCATGTCGGCGCCCGCAAGCCGCAGGCCCTGCAGCACGTTGAGCCCGATGCCGCCCAGGCCGAAGACGATGGCCTTGGAGCCGATCTCGACCTTGGCGGTGTTGATCACCGCGCCGATTCCGGTGGTGACGCCGCAGCCGATGTAGCAGACCTTGTCGAAGGGCGCGTCGGGATGGATCTTGGCCAGCGCGATTTCCGGCAGCACGGTGAAATTGGCAAATGTCGAGGTGCCCATGTAATGGAAGATCGGCTTGCCGTTCACCGAAAACCGCGAGGTGCCGTCGGGCATCAGACCCTGGCCCTGCGTCGAGCGGATCGCCTGGCACAGGTTGGTCTTGGGATTGAGGCAGTATTCGCACTCGCGGCATTCCGGCGTGTAGAGCGGAATCACATGGTCGCCCTTCTTGAGCGACCTCACGCCCGGTCCGACATCGACCACGACGCCCGCGCCCTCATGGCCGAGAATCGCCGGGAAGATGCCTTCGGGATCGGCGCCCGAGAGCGTGAACTCGTCGGTGTGGCAGATGCCGGTCGCCTTGATCTCGACCAGCACTTCGCCGGCCCGCGGGCCGTCCAGCTGGACGGTGGTGACTTCAAGCGGCTTTCCCGCCTCAAAAGCTACGGCTGCGCGAACGTCCATTCCCATGCTCCCGGGTCTTGTCTTGGTGTGCTTTGGACGCCGAACCTGCCAGAGCGGCAGGTCCGGCTCAAGTCCGATTCGGTCGATCACATGAATATCAGGATCGAAAGGCCGATCCTATTCATTGGCGGCGCGCGTGAGCGTCGCCAGGCGGCTTTCCAGCACTTCCACGGTCGCGGTGATCTGCAGCGCAAGCTCGCGCAGCCGGTTGATTTCCCCCGACATCTCATCGACCGCCACGGACATTCCCGGCGCCTGCGGCGCTTCGCCCACGCCGCTGATCAGCCAGGCCGGGGACACGCCAAGAACACCGGCCAGCGTCATGATCTTGTTGGCGCGCGGCTCGGAACGGTCCGACTCCCATTCGCCGAGCGTTTCATCGGTCACGCCGATATGGGATGCCGCGTCCGAGAGCGTGAGCCCGGCGAGATCGCGGGCGCGGGTGATTCGGCCGCCCAGCGTGTCGCCGTCATCAAAGGCTTCGGCATGGGTGTGCGCTGTCATTCCAGTCATGGCTATCAGTCCTTCAGGTCATTGAACCGGGCCCAGGGCAGCGCGATCTGGCGCGGGCGGGGCCCCGTCAAGGGAATGCCACTGCGGGATCCGCGCCGGTGCCGTCAATGGCTGGCCGGAACCCATGCGGTGGCGCGTCAGGCGGGGTGAGACACCGCAAACCGGAATTCCGGTCGCGCCCCGGTCATTGTCTCACACACTGTGAAAGCCGGTCCTTGCTGATCGGGGTCAGTGGTTCTGTCCCGGCGGCTGCACTATCGGCGATTGTGCCGGCACAGTCCAGTGTTACGCCAGGTTTTCTTCCCGCACGCGCCCGAGGGGACGTGGTTTTGGGCCATTCGCCGTCGATGCGCGCGCGCCGGACGTGCGCGCCTCACGCAGGCCGGTCGTCGCGTGTCGGGCCGAAGACGCTTTCAAACGCGTCGCGCAGCCTGATGTCGGCCTCGTGCATGGGGACGGGCAGGCCGAGGTCGACGAGGCTGGTCACCCCGTGCACGCGCACGCCGCAGGGCACAATGCCGGAGAAATGCTCGAGATCGGGATCCACGTTCATCGCCAGCCCGTGGAAGCTCACCCATTTGCGCAGCCGGATGCCGATGGCGGCGATCTTGTCCTCGGCCATCGACCCGTCGGCGAGCCGCGGCTTGTCGGGCCGGCGCACCCAGACGCCCACCCGGTCCTCGCGCCGCTCGCCGGTGACGTTCATGCTCGCCAGGGTTCCGATGATCACTGCCTCCAGCGCCGAGACGAAGGCGCGCACATCCTGCCGGCGGCGCTTGAGGTCGAGCATGACGTAGGCCACCCGCTGGCCGGGACCGTGATAGGTGTATTCGCCGCCGCGGCCGGTCTGGTGCACCTCGAACCGGTCCGGCGCCACCAGATCCTGCGCCTTCGCGCTGGTGCCGGCGGTGTAGAGCGGTGGATGCTCGACCAGCCACACCAGCTCGTCGGCCTGGCCCGAGGCGATGGCCTCGGCCTCGGCTTCCATCAGGTCGACGGCGTCCTTGTAGGGGGTCAGCCCCTCGGAGATGCGCCACCTGACCGGCGGGCTGCCATCCTTCGGTAAAAACCGGGTCTCGAGAGTGTCGCGCTGGTTCATGGGATCTCTCTAGAACCGTTTGATGGCAAAGGGAACAGGGCGGGGTTGTGCCGGACTGCGGCGGGTGGTCAGCCTGCGGGCCCCGGACGGACGAACCGGCGCGGCACAAAAAAACCCGCCGAAGCGGGTGTTTGATGGTGCGGTCGAGAAGACTCGAACTTCCACGGGTTGCCCCACAGCGACCTCAACGCTGCGCGTCTACCAATTCCGCCACGACCGCACGTGGTAGAGCCGAAACCTGTCCGGCGCGCTGCATGTAGCAAATGGACCTCAGCTGCACAAGCGCATTCATCGCAAAAATGAAGCTGCGCCACCAGAGACTTACAAAGCCGGAATTCGCATCCCTGCGATGGCCTCCTCAGGCCCTGGACGAGCGTGTCAGCGATTGCAGCGTGTAGACCAGAACCGCGAGGCCCACGGCGCCCAGCACCGCCACGCCCAAGAGCACGATCAGGTCGATCGGCCCGCCGATGTCGCGGAATCCCGAACTCGTCATCGCCTGCACGAACAAGACCGCCGTCACCGCGCCGAACGGCATTGACAATTGCGCCAGCAGGAATTTCCGCATCGACATCGAGCGGTCGCGCACCAGCACATAGAGATAGGCGGCGGTGACCAGCACGGCCGCCACCACCATGGCCCAGAACAGGCCCGGGCCGAAGATTTCCTCGAATACCGCGATCAGGGTCGTAAATGTCAGCTCTTTCATCGCTCTCTCCTCAGGCCTTGCCGCGCAGCATGGCGTTGTAGGTGGCTTTCAGCGCCACTTCCTTCATCAGCCAACTGATCCACAATTCCTCGAGCGGCGCGATGACGCCGGGGAAGGACGGGACGAGATTGTTCTGATAGTCGAACTCGACCAGCATGGCCCGGCCGACCCGGGTGATCAGCGGGCAGGAGGTGTAGCCATTGTAGGTCTCGGTGCCTTCCTTGCCCTGGATGGCTGCGACCAGATGGTCTTCCACGACCGGAACCTGCCATTTGACCGAAGCCGCCGTCTTGCCCTTGGGCACGCCCGCCACATCGCCGAGCGCGAAGATCTCCGGGTAGCGCAGGTGGCGCATGGTTTTCTGGTCGCATTCGACCCAGCCCTGGTCGGTCCATTTGTCGGCCCAGGACAGACCCGACTGGCGGATCACGTCCGGCGCCCGTTGCGGCGGGATGACATGCAGGTAGTCGTAGGGCAGTTCGACCGTTGACTTGACCTCGGCCTTGGTGACGGCATCAACCCCGGTCTTCTCAAAGCGCGCCAGCTTCCTGCCGGGCTCGATCGACAGCAGGGTGTGCTGCATGTGGGTGGAAATGCCGCGCTCGCCGAAGAGCATCCGCACCTTCTCGGCCACGATCGGCACACCGAACAGCGAAGCCTGCGGCGCGGTGTAGTGAATCTGGTACTTGCCCGCGCCGACGGTGCGGCTTGCGATGTCCTCGATCAGGAAGGCGTGCTTGAGCGGCGCGCCGGCGCATTTCATTTCCGTCGTCGGCCGGGTCATCAGCGCCACGCCGCCTTCCTCGGTGAATTTCCGCGCCGCCTCCCAGGTCTTGGCGGCGTAATCGGGGCCGGCATAGAGCGCGCCGATGCCGTTGGTGCCGACCAGGTCGAGCGAGAACCCTTCGATGGCGCCATGGTCGAGCACCAGCCCCGGGGCGACGACGAGATAGTCATAGCCGATGCTCTGGCCGCCCGACGTGCTCACCGTGCGGGTGAGGGGATCGATGCCTGCAGCTGCCTCGTTGACATAGCTGATCCCCTTGGGCAGCCAGTCGGTGGTCTTGCTGACGGTGTAGGAGGCGGGTTTCAGCCCCGCCGCCACGAGCGAAAGGCCCGGCTGGTAGAGATGCTCCGCGCGGGCGTCGATGATGGTGATCGCGGCGCCGTCGAGACGTTCGACCAGACGGTTGACCAGAGCCGTCCCGCCGGCGCCGGCGCCGATGATGACAATGCGGGCCGATGTCTTGATCTGGGCTGCCTGCGCCGGCGCCCGTGTAGCCAACGCGGCAACGCCAGCGGCGGCAAGGCCCAGGAACATGCGCCTTGAGGCGGCGAAATCTGATTGGTCCATTCTGCGTCTCCTCCGGAACTATTCCCCATCTGTGCCACAGGAATGCGCGCCTGGATTTGATTTGCATCAATATACATTCGTATATTTACATTCTTTTATAGAAAGAAAGGTCCTCGCCAGAAGGAGGACGCTGCGCGGCGTTTTGCGGGCGGCGGGGCGAAGGCCCGACAGCAAGGCGAAGGACCCGATACATCGGATCCGGCTGACCCCGTGATCTGGATCAAGTCGCTTCCGGCGCAACGGGTATAATGAGGAAACTCGCCCAAATTCTGTGGAATCGCGCCATGCGTCTGACAACACGAACAAACCTTGCCACGCGGGTGTTGATGTACTGCGCTGTCAATGACGGTCATCTGGTCCGGTCGTCCGACATTGCCAAGGCCTGCAATGCCTCGGGCAATCATGTCGGCCACGTCATCCATCAACTCCAGCAGCACGGCTTCGTCGAGACCGTGCGCGGCCGGGCAGGCGGGCTCCAGCTTGGCCTCGCCCCGCGCGAGATCAGCATCGGACGGGTGTTCAGGATCCTTGAATCCTCCGTTCCCTTCGCCGAATGCTTCGCGGGCGTCGACAACACCTGTCCGCTGACCGCCGAGTGTCGGCTGCGCGGCTTCATCGATCGGGCGGTGGAAGCGTTTTATCACGAACTGGACATGATCACGCTCGAGGACCTGGTGCGCGGAAATTGCGGCCTGGAAGCGATCTTGAAGCTTGGTCCGGAGCGGCTGCCGCGCTGCTCCGAATCCGCCAGCGTCAGCGCCTGAGGCGATCCGTCAGCGCTGTCAGGCGGCGTGCTGCAGTCTCATGCTGATCTGGCTGCCCACCAGGCTGCGCAGTTGCAGCAGTTCCTTGTCCAGCGCGGCGGCCTGCTCAAGCAAGTCATAATTGCCCGGGACCGACGAAAGGTCGCCGAACAGCCGCGCCGATATCTGGCACATATTGTTCAAGCATCCATAAATGACTTGCTTGCGACGGGTGGAAGTATTGGCGTCCGAAGCGAGCTGGATGATCTCGGGCGCTTTCTCGGCGTGGATTTTCTGCAGCCTCGCCAGTCGAATTGCATGGGTCATGTGTGCGTCCTGACAGGAGTTGATGTCAAAAGAACTCATATCACGCGACTGCATTACTGAACTTCTTGCAACTGTCATACTGTAATTCAATGATTCTGAGGCGGTTGTCTACAGCGCCCGGAAGTGCGACAAGTTTCGCGCAAGTTACCAGCCCGGATCGGCGGCGCTTGTTTTTCGCAGGCCTTCACCCGAGGCCCCGGCCGGCGCACTTTTTGCCTTGCCGATGCCATCAGGGACGCTCTGCCTCCAAAAATTGCCTGTCCTTTCGGGCTAGCTTCAATTAGACACAAAAGCCTGTGCGAATACGCACCGGCGACGTTTTGTGTGCCTTTGCGAAAGCACCTATGATGTCCCACGCCATCCACGCCTGAAACCAGTCTGCCAGCACCGGCAGACGCCAGCCATCCGCGAGCCCTGGCCATGACAGATCCCGCCGACCGCGACGAAGACATCATCACGCCCCAGGCTCCCGGAGTGATGGACAATGACGAGATCTATGGCGAGGACGGATCGATTCGGAAGGATTATCTGGCCGCCATCGGCGCGGCGATAGCCGACCGCGATACGCTGTTCCTGCGCGAACATGTGGTTCGCCTGCATGAATCCGAACTGGGCGACCTGCTCGAGTCGATCAATGCAGCGCAGCGCCGCGCGCTTGTTGCGCTGCTGGGCGATGATTTCGACTTTGCCTCCTTGACCGAGGTCGACGAGGCCATTCGCCTCGAGATCATCGAGGCGCTGCCCAATGCCAGGATCGCCGAGGCGCTGGGCGAGCTCGATTCCGATGACGCGGTCTACATTCTCGAGGATCTCGACGAGGCCGACCAGAAGGAAATCCTGGCGGCGCTGCCCTTCACCGAACGGGTGCGGCTGCGCCGTTCGCTGGACTATCCCGAAGACACCGCCGGCCGGCGCATGCAGACCGAATTCGTTGCCGTTCCTCCGTTCTGGACGGTCGGCCAGACCATCGACTACATGCGCGACGAAGAGGATCTGCCCGACAGTTTCAGCCAGATCTTCGTCATCGACCCGACCTTCAAGCTGGTCGGCGCCGTCAACCTCGACCGCATCCTGCGCACCAAGCGCCTGGTCCGCATCGAGGAGGTGATGGACGAGACCCGCTACCGCATCAACGCAGAAATGGACCAGGAAGAAGCGGCCCAGTTGTTTGAACAGTACGACCTTCTCTCCGCCGCCGTGGTCGACGAGAACGAGCGGCTGGTGGGCGTATTGACCATCGACGACGTGGTCGACGTTATTCACCAGGAGGCCGACGAGGACATCAAGCGGCTCGGCGGCGTGGGCGACGAGGAACTCTCCGACAGCATCCTGTCGACCGTGCGCTCCCGCTTCAGCTGGCTGCTGATCAATCTGGCGACCGCCATCCTGGCTTCCGCCGTGATCGCCCTGTTCGACGCAACCATCGAGCAGATGGTGGCGCTCGCCGTGCTGATGCCGATCGTGGCCTCGATGGGCGGCAATGCCGGCACCCAGACCATGACGGTGACCGTGCGCGCGCTTGCCACGCGGGATCTCGACATCTACAACGCCGGCCGCATCATCAGGCGCGAGGCCGCCGTCGGCATGATCAACGGACTGCTGTTCGCGGTGATCATCGGCGCGGTCGCCGGCGCCTGGTTTGCCAGTCCCGGCCTGGGCGGCATCATTGCCGCCGCCATGGTCATCAACATGCTCGCCGCGGCGCTGGCCGGCATCCTGCTGCCGCTGCTGCTCGACAAGGTCGGCGCCGACCCGGCCATCGCTTCGGCGGTGTTCGTCACCACCGTGACCGATGTGGTGGGCTTCTTCGCGTTTCTTGGCCTTGCCGGCTGGTGGTTGTCGTTCGCGTGAATTCCCGAGCCGCGCGGTGGTCATGCCTGGAATTTTGACTTATACGTAAAGGTAAGTCGGCACCGCATACTCCAGGAATGATCCGCAATTGGACAAGTATTACACCATCACCGAGTTGACGCGCGAGTTCGGCATTTCGACCCGGACCTTGCGGTTCTACGAGGACGAGGGGCTGATCCAGCCCGAGCGCCGCGGCCGCACCCGGCTGTTCCGCTCGGCCGACCGGCGACTGCTCCAGGAAATCCTGCGCGGACGCCGCATCGGCTTCACCGTCGCCGAAATCCGCGAGATCATCCAGGTCTACAAGGACCCGCCCGGCGAAGCAGGGCAATTGCGGCTTCTGATGCGCAAGGTCGAGGAGAAGCGCGAGGATTTGCGCCAGAAGCGCAAGGATATCGACGAGACCCTGGTCGAACTCGACAATATCGAGGAATCCTGCCTGACGCGCCTCGCCGAAATCGGCGTCAACACCTGACCCGCGTCACCAAGACTGAGCCCCGGCGTCGCTAGACGAAGAAGCAGACATCACGCTGCTCGCCGATCAGCTTGCTGTGGGCAAGGATGTTGGACATCTCGCGCTCGCTCAGCAACTTGAGAAACCGGACCCGGAGCGTGATCTTCCCACCGCGGTGGATCGCCGATTTGCCGCCCCACCTGACGCAGCCGATCTTGCCCGCGTTGGAGTCCGGCACGTCAAGGGTGAGGGCGGACGGGGGCTCGACGCCGCTGGTGATCTCGATGATCGCGCCCGCCCGCGAGATGTTCTTGAGCGCGCACCGCTGGTGCATCAGCAACGAAAGCCCGCGGCGTGAATACTCGATATGCGCCGCGTTCTGGGTCGCCTTGAACGGAAATCTGGGTTCTTCATCATACATGAATGATGAAAGCCTGCGTAGGGAGATGTGATCAAGTCGCCAGGTCATTCGCGCCTCTAGACAAACCCGCAGACAACCAGTGTCGTGCCATGCCTCACTCATTCCATCGGTGGAACCCGTCGGGGGTTCCGGTCGCGTGCATGCAACGATCTGCATGACCAGTTGAAGTCCGGGGAAATGGTACGTATCGGGGGCTGTAGGAAAGTTTAAACAATTCCTTAAAATTGAACCGGATTGTTCGGTTTGCACGCCTTGCGCTGGGCAGCCACGCGGTGCGTTTCGGGTCAGTCAGGCCCTCTGCCCTGGCGAGGGCCGGAGATCGTGGGGGCAGGCCATCACCGCCGGAAGGGCTGGGTCGCTCAGATAAAGCGCCGCACCTTGCGGCAATAGGTTTCGAACTGATAGCCGAATTTGGCATGGAGATGGTTCTCCTCGCGGCGGATGGCCAGCATGTAGGTCAGGATCCCGTTGACCAGTGCCAGCGGCAGGAACCAGGCATTGAGCGACAGCAGTCCAATGCCGATCATCAGCACCATGTTGGCGACATAGATCGGGTTGCGGCTGAAGCCGAATGGTCCGTGGGTGACCAGATGGCTGGACCCGCGATTGGGCAGGATGGTGGTATGGGCCTCGTGCAGCGTTTTCATGGCCCACAGGTCTATGCCGAGAGCCCCGCCGATCAACGCGCCGCCGAGCGTCCGGGCGCCGGGGAAATCAACCTGCAGCGGCGTGACCAGGTTCAGCCCGATCGCCGCCAGGCTCAACCCGACAAGCAGCAGCGGCGGCCAGGGAATCAGATTCGGTCTCGTCCGATAGGGGTTCATGCGGATCGGCTCCTTAAATATCGCGGGCCATAGGTCATTAAGTCTGACACCATAACGGCTTACGGTTCGGCTGCCAACGCCGTGCACTGCTCGGCGATGGCCGGGATGCGCTGATCTTGAGCCGGATCGATTTCGCCCGCCAGGAAGGGCGTGAGGAGTTCCTGCGACAAGAGCTCATCGGTGACGCACCCGCAAAACCGCGTACAGAATTCCGCGCTGTTGTCGGCGCTGCACCCGGTTTCGCACTCCGCGATGAAACCTGGCAGCGGATCGACCTGCGCTGGCGGAGCGACCTGCGACGCGATCCAGATCAACGCCAGCAGCACCGGTTGGTGCACCAGATAAAAGGCCAGACTGTGACGGCCTGAAAAACGGGCGGCGCGCGAGACCGCATTGCTGCCTGTGCCGACGCCGGCAAGGCGCGCGGTCAGCCCGGTACGCATCGCGATCCTGGTGCATCCCATGCCGATCAGGAACGGCCCGAGCCACGGCATCAGCGGCACAAAGTCGTTGGATCGCGGCGGAACCGTGAACAGGCCGATCCAGTTGAGCCAGACCGGATTGAAAAATTCGTCGCGATAGAACTGCGGCAGCACCAGGCAGGCTGCCCCGGCAAGAATGGTGATCACGCCCGGAAGCCGCAGGAAGGCGAGCCCGACCACGCTCGCCGCCGCGATCGCATGCAGGATGCCGAAATAGATGAAGCTGCCGGGCGTGGCAAAGATCGTGACCACGGTGATCAGCGCCGCCGCCCCGCCAACCATGGCGAACCGCTTGAGAAAGGCCTGGCGCCGCAGCCCCGGGCCATGGGCCAGCATCAGGCTGACGCCGGCAAGGAACAGAAAGCTCCCAGCAATCGACCTGGCATAGAGCCGGAACAGCCCCTGCGTTGTCGTGGCCGGCTCAAGATAGCCGAACTGCTCGAGATTCCAGGAGAAATGATAGCTCGCCATCGCAAACAGCGCGAGCCCTCGGGCGAGGTCGAGCGCCTCGATGCGCCGTCCCGCCTGGAGCCTCGGCAAATCCGTGCCGGCAGCTTCGCTCACCTTGATCTCTCCTCAAAACATAC
Source organism: Hoeflea sp. (assembly GCF_030682515.1). GTDB lineage: Bacteria > Pseudomonadota > Alphaproteobacteria > Rhizobiales > Rhizobiaceae > Hoeflea. Next base: position 37,058 of record NZ_JAUXOD010000074.1, read on the forward strand.
GGCCCGTATCGCCGCCGACTCACAATTCCAACCCTAGCAAAAGCCCGGCCCGATGCATCTTCGAAAGGCAGGCGGCGCGGGATCACGATTGCCGCAGGCGTGCCGATCCGCAGCTGATCTAGGCGCTGCCGCCGGTCTCGCTCAGGGACGCGCGCTTGCCGCCGCCGGCGACGAACAGCCCGGCCAGCACCAGCGCCAGGGCCGCGATCAGCGTCAGCGACAAAGGCTCGCCCAGGATCAGCACGCCAAGGCCCACGCCAAACACCGGGATCAGGTTGATCGACAGCGAGAACCGCGTGTAGCCGATGGTGCGGATCAGGTGGAAGCGCATAATATAGGCGAGACCGGTGGGAAACACGCCGAGATAGATGAGCGCACCAATGGTGGCGGCGCTCAGGCCCGTCGGCGGAGCCCCGGACGTGATCAGCGCGATCGGGATCAGCGCCGCCGTTCCGAGCCCCAGCGCCAGGCAGGCCAGCCGCACCGGCGGCATGTCGATCTTGCGGATCAGCAGCCCGGCCGTGACGTAGCACAGCGACGCGCCAAGGGCTGCGAGCTTGGCTTCGAGCGATCCCGCGCCCAGGCCCGCCACGGCGCTCGGGCCCACCACGACGAGGATTCCGCCAAAGCCCAGGATCACCGAGACGAGCTTGCGCGGCGTCAGCCGGTCGTCGTCGGTCAGGATGTGGCTGCCGATCAGCGCCAGGAACGGCCCGGTCCCCATCAGCAGCGACAGCACCCCGGCGTCGAGCGTCTTGCCGGCCCAGGCGATCAGGCAGAACGGGATCACCATGTTGAGCACAGCCATGCCGCCGATCAGGCGCCATTGCCGGCGCGAGGCCGGCCAGACCATGCCGCGCCAGATCGCGTAGGGCAGCAGCACGGCAAAGCCCAAACCCACCCGGATTGCCGCGAGCCACACCGGTCCGGCCTCCGGCACCGCGACCCGGATCGCCACGAAGGCCGACGCCCAGATGATCGCCGTCAGCAGCATCAGCGCCATGTCCACGCGGGTGGGCGCCCGCAAGGCCTGAACCTGGCTCATTCCGTGTCCTGGCCTGCGTCCGGATTGGGGAGGGCGAGGCGGTAGACGCCGCGAAAGCCCGAGGGATCGATGTTCTTGCCCTTGCGGCGGATGTCGAGCTCGCCGGCCTTCGCCATCTCGACCGCCACGGCGCGTAGCGGCTTCATCAGCCGGCTCCATTGCCGCTCGTCCGACCCCACCAGGGCGCGCGCGGCGTCGAACGGGCTGATGCTCTTGCCCGGGCCGGCAGCTTCAAGAAGCTCGAGGATGGCCGCGCGCAGCGCCGCGGGTCCCGGAACCGGAACCGGCTGGGGAGATCTGGAATGGGTCACGGGGTGAGTGTGTCCTTGAGAATCGCGGTGCGTGCATTCGAGAAAAACTGCCGTCGGAGCAGGACCAGAATCACCAGCGTCGTCGAGCCCATCAGCACGAAGGGGCCGGCAAACCAGCCGAGATAGCCGATCGACAGGAAGATGGCCCTGAGGCCGGCATTGAAATGCCGTCCGGCAAGAATGTTGAGCGATGCGGCCCGTGTGGCGGCGGCATCGAGTTCGATCTCGTCCCCGGGCAGGTCGCCCTTCATCGGGATCGCGCCGAACAGGATCGAGGAATAGTTGAACAGCCGGTAGGACCAGCCGAACTTGAAGAACGCATAGGCGAAGATGGCGATCAGCCCGAACACCTTGAGCTCGAAGGCGGCCGGATCGGCGTCGAGCGGAATCGGCAGGTCGCTTGCGATCGCCAGCACCCGTTCGGTCGCGCCCAGCAGCGCGAAGCATCCGCCGATGGCGAAGATGGTGGTCGAGGCGAAAAAGGCGGTGCCGTTCTGCAGGCCCGCCATGATGGCGGTGTCGATCATTCTGAGGTCTCGCCGGGCGGCAACCCTCATCCAGCGCGTGCGGTGCTGGTTCATGGCCGTGGTCAGGCTCACCCGCTTGATCGGCAGGTGATTGTTCGACGCCAGCGAGAACAGGAACCAGGACAGCGCGAACCAGGAAATCGCCAGGTAATCATAGTTTGTCATGATCTGCTTTTGGCATGCGCGCGCCCGCTTGGCAAAGCCTTCCGTCGGCCGCCCGCGTTAACCGTTTTCTTAAGGCCTGTGGTCGGACTGTGGATGCTGGACGCGGGCAGGATTTGGGCGATCCCCTGTAAGTCCTTGATTTCACGCCTAGCCATGCAAAAAGCGTAGGGCAGATGTGAACATTCGGCCACAGAAATGCCTTTTTTGCAGTTGCGAAAAGATTACTACTTCGTTAAACACCCGGCTCTGCGCCGAGCGAGTCCGTGAGGATGCCGCGGCCTGATATTGGCACATGAACCGGAGTAACCATGGAAGACACCGTACAGAAATCGTGCTGGGGCATCACCGCCCGCGCAGTGATCGGTTTTTCTGGAATCCTCGCACTGGCCTACCTTTTCGGCGGCATCTGAGCGAACGTGCAATAAGACGACGCGCAACAAGAAAAAGTGCATGAGACAAGGCAGCGCCTGACCGAACCGGTCGGCGCTGCTTTTCTTTGTGATCAGGCCACCGGTGGCGCCCCGGCGCCGCTGTCGCTTGCGCGGCATCACAGGTCGGGGAATTGACGGCTGTGCAGCGCATGCGCATGTAAGATGGCCATCTTCACCGGAGAAGCCGCCCCCCATGTTCCTTTCAGTGTTTGATGTCTTCAAGATCGGCGTCGGTCCGTCGAGCTCCCACACCATGGGGCCGATGTCGGCGGCGGTGCGCTTTCTGGATGAAATCGCCGGCAATGACTGGCCGCGCCCGGCCGGGGCCAAGGTGACGGCCATCAAGGTCAGCCTGCACGGGTCGCTTGCCTTCACCGGCATCGGCCACGGAACGGGCAGGGCGGTGGTGCTGGGCCTCACCGGCCAGCAGCCCGACACGGTCGATCCGGACCTGATCGAGTCGATCATTGCCGGCGTCGAGGCGAGCCGCAGGGTCAGCCCTCCCGGCCATCCCGGCTACGAGTTCGACCCCAGGACGGATCTGGTCTTCGACAAGAAGCATCCCTTGCCCGGCCACGCCAACGGCATGACCTTCACCGGCTTCGACCGCGACGGGGCCATGCTCCTGCGCCGGATCTACTATTCCGTCGGCGGCGGCTTCGTCGTCACCGACACCGAACTTGAGGCGATGAAGACCAACCGGAAGGCGGATGGCGGCAAGACGGTGCCCTATCCATTCGCCAACGCCAAACAGATGCTCGAGATGGCGGCGCGTTCGGGTCTTTCGATCGCCCAGATGAAGCGCGCCAACGAGGAAAGCCAGATGAGCCGCGAGGAGCTCGACCAAGGCCTCGACCGGATCTGGACCGCCATGAGCGGCTGCATCGACCGGGGCCTGGGCGGCGAGGGCATCATGCCGGGCGGGCTCAAGGTGCGCCGCCGCGCACGGCTCCTGCATGACAAGCTCCAGGAGGAATGGCGGCAGAACCGGCGCAATCCGCTGCTCGCCAATGACTGGCTCAGCGTCTACGCCATGGCGGTCAACGAGGAAAACGCTTCAGGCGGGCGCGTGGTCACGGCGCCCACCAACGGCGCCGCCGGCGTGATCCCGGCCACCATCCGCTATGTTTTGCAGTTCCACGACGGCGCCGACCAGCAGTCGGTGCGCGATTACCTGCTCACGGCCGCCGCCATCGGCGGCATCATCAAGCACAATGCCTCGATCTCAGGCGCCGAGGTCGGCTGCCAGGGCGAGGTCGGATCGGCGGCCGCAATGTCGGCGGCGGGCCTCGCCGCGGTCATGGGCGGCACGCCCGAACAGATTGAAAACGCGGCTGAAATCGCGCTCGAACATCATCTCGGCATGACCTGCGACCCGGTCGGCGGGCTGGTGCAGGTTCCCTGCATCGAGCGCAATGCGCTGGGCGCGGTCAAGGCGGTCACGGCGGCGTCCCTGGCGATGAAGGGCGACGGCACCCATTTCGTGCCGCTCGACGCCTGCATCGAGACCATGCGCCAGACCGGGCTCGACATGAACGAGCGCTACAAGGAAACCTCCACCGGCGGGCTCGCCGTCAATGTGGTGGAGTGCTGAGCCGCACGCGCGGGGCCGAGCCTGTGGACGGCTTGGGGATTCGACCCGGGCCGGGTTGACCCGGGGCGACGTGCGCCCGACATATCCCGTATGGCTCTTCACCTTCTCAAACTCTGCGTCGGCGCCGACAGTGTCGACGATCTGCAGGACTGGATCACACGCCGGCTGGCGGTGATGAAAGCCGCGGGGCAGGCGCCTGAACAGTTCCACACCACCCGCATGCTGCCCAAGCGCGCCGCAGAACTCGTCGACGGCGGATCGCTCTATTGGGTGATCAAGGGCAATATCCAGGCCCGGCAGCGGCTGCTCGATATCCGCCCCTTTACCGATGCCGAGGGCATTTCCCGCTGCAATCTCGTGCTCGAGCCGGTGCTGCACGAGACCTCGTGGGCGCCGCGGCGTCCCTTCCAGGGCTGGCGCTATCTCGATCCGGGCGATGCGCCGCCGGATCTGAGCGCCTCGGGCGCGGACGCGGGCGATCTCCCGGCCGAACTCAAGCGCGAGCTGGCGGGACTCGGCCTTCTGTGAAGCGGCATGGCGTCGCGAGGGACTTGTGTTCGGTGCGCAAAACGCCACATTGAACGCACAGGCTCGGGTTGGCGGCGTAAAAACGCGGTGGCCGGGGCGCAGCATCCAGTCCGAGGGTAAGACACGGCAACCATGACCAGAGACACGACCCGACCCGACAAGGCGGTATCGAAGCGCGGCGGAGCCGCTGTGCCCGATGCCGCGCCCGCGTCTTCCAGATCCGAGATCGCAGCCTTTCTCAACGCCGCCAAATCGCTGGTGCCGGGCGCGGCAGGCTCGGGGCGCCTGGCCTTTGCGCTGGACGCCACCATGAGCCGGCAGCCGACCTGGGACAGCGCCTGCAAGCTGCAGGCCGAGATGTTCGATGCAGTCGGCAAGACGGCCGAACTCTCGGTCCAGCTCGTCTATTTCCGCGGCCTGGGCGAATGCCGCGCCTCGCGCTGGGTCACCGACACGTCCCAGCTTGCCGATCTGATGAGCCGCATCGACTGCCGCGGCGGCCAGACCCAGATCGGCCGCGTGCTGCGCCATGTCGCCGACGAGGCGAAGTCGCGCCCCGTCAGCGCGCTGGTCTATATCGGCGACGCGATGGAGGAGGAAATCGACAAATTGGCGGTGATCGCGGGCGAACTGGCATTGCGCAAGGTGCCGTGCTTCATGTTCCATGAAGGCCATGATCCCGCCGCCGCGCTGGGGTTTCGCGAAATCGCCCGCGTCACCGGCGGCGCCTATGTCCGGTTCGACCAGAACGCGGCCGCGGAACTTGCGGCGCTGCTGCGCGCGGTGGCGGCCTACGCCACCGGTGGACGACCGGCTCTGGAAAAGGCCGGCGGTTCGGCCGCACGGCTGCTGCTCGAGCAGATGGGTCCGTCCGGATCTGGGAACAAGGGAGCCGGCC
>NZ_JAUXOD010000079.1 GCF_030682515.1 Hoeflea sp.
CCAAAAGGCGAAGCCTCTCCCCATCAAAGTCTGTCCGTAAAGAAACCGCTGAACCCATCGCAAACCTCCCGTTTGCACCATCGATTCAGATTCGATCACTTTTGGGAATCCCGTGAGTCAGAAACTATGAGAATTGGTATAATACAGCACGCTGGCGCCCTCGTCGGCGGTTCCGGCATTCTCGCGGAAGCGGGCGAACAGATCGCGCCCCAGGCCCCATTCATTGCCGCTCAGATCGGCGGTGGCCGGCTCGCGCACCGCGAACTCGGCTGCTGGCACCAGCACCTCGAGCGATCCCGTCACCGCGTCCACCCTTATCATGTCGCCGTCGCGGATACGAGCGATCGGCCCGCCATCCTTGGCCTCCGGCGTCACGTGGATGGCCGCGGGCACCTTGCCCGAAGCCCCCGACATGCGCCCGTCGGTCACCAGCGCCACCTTCTGGCCGCGGTCCTGCAGCACGCCCAATGGCGGGGTCAGCTTGTGCAGTTCCGGCATGCCGTTGGCCTTGGGCCCCTGGAACCGCACCACGGCCACGAAATCGCCCACGAGCGTGCCGGCCTTGAACGCCGCCTGCATCTCCTCCTGGTCGTTGAACACCCGCGCCGGCGCCTCGATGACATGGCGCTCGGGCTTCACCGCCGAAATCTTGATCACCGCCTTGCCCAGATTGCCGGTAAGCATCTTCAGCCCGCCATTGGGCTGGAACGGCGTGTCCGCCGTCGCCGCCACCTTGGGATCACCGCTGACCTTGGCGACCCGCTCGCGCACCACCGCGCCGTTTTCGCCGAGCTTCGCTTCCACCGCGTAAGCCGACAGGCCCTTGCCCCAGACCGTGCGCACATCCTCGTGCAGCAGGCCCACCGACAGAAGCTGGTCGATCATGAAGTTGATGCCGCCCGCCGCATTGAAGTGGTTCACGTCGGCCGGCCCGTTCGGATAGACCCGCGCCAGCAGCGGCACCGCGTCCGAGAGATCCGAGATATCTTCCCAGGTGAGCGCGATGCCTGCGGCCCGCGCCATCGCCACCAGGTGCAGCGTGTGGTTGGTCGAGCCTCCCGTGGCATGCAGCCCGACCACGCCATTGACCACCGAGCGCTCGTCGATCATCTCGCCCACCGGGGTGAACTCGTTGCCGAGTGCGGTGATCGCCAGCGCCCGCTTGGCGGCTTCCACGGTCAACGCGTCGCGGAGCGGCGTACCCGGATTGACGAAGGACGAGCCCGGCGTGTGCAGCCCCATGATCTCCATCAGCATCTGGTTGGAATTGGCGGTGCCGTAGAAGGTGCAGGTGCCCGGCCCGTGATAGGACTTGGATTCGGCCTCCAGCAGTTCCGCCCGGCCGACCTTGCCCTCGGCATAGAGCTGGCGGATCCGCACCTTCTCGTCATTGGAGAGCCCCGTCGTCATCGGCCCGGCCGGGATGAACACCGCCGGCAGGTGCCCGAAGCTCAGGGCCGCGATCACCAGCCCCGGCACGATCTTGTCGCAGACCCCAAGATAGACCGCCGCGTCGAACATGTTGTGCGACAGCCCGACGGCCGCCGATAGCGCGATCACGTCGCGCGAGAACAGCGACAGCTCCATGCCGGGCTGGCCCTGGGTCACGCCGTCGCACATGGCCGGCACGCTGCCCGCCACCTGCGCCACGCCGCCCGCATCGCGCGCGGCCTGGCGGATCCGCTCCGGATAGGTCTCGAAGGGTTGATGCGCCGACAGCATGTCGTTGTAGGAAGTGATGATGCCCAGGTTCGGCACCACGTCGCCGGCGAGATTGGCCTTGTCGCCGGGCCCGCAGGCGGCAAATCCGTGGGCGAGGTTGCCGCAGGACAGCGTCGAGCGGAACGGGCCCTTGCTGGCCATCTGGCGCAGTCGTCCGAGATAGGTCTCGCGGCTTGGCCGGGACCGCTCGACCATCCGGGCGGTCACTTTGGCAATGCGGGGATCGACAGTCATGGCTGGCATCCTTCTGTTCGAATTGGGTCAGGGCCCCCAAGATTCCCTGGGCCCCGTCGCCGCCCGGTCAGCACCGAGCGCAAGCCCGGGCGCTCAGGGCGCCCAGTAGATCTCGACCGGCGTTGTGGCGTGACGCAGCACCGCGCGCACCGGCAGCTCCGTCTCCGGTCCGTCCTCGAGCGCGCGCGCGAGCACCACCTTCTTGGCCTCGCCTTCTATATGGAGCACGACCAGCCCCGCTTCCACCAGGCGCGGCAGGGTCAGCGTCAGCCTCGGCTCTCCGGCGCCGGGCGCCTCCATCGCCATCACGCTTGTGGCGCAGGCCGGATCGGTAACCTGGGCGAGCGTCGTGCCGCCTGGGAAGAAGGAGGCGGTGTGCCCGTCGGTCCCCATCCCCAGCACCACCGCATCCAACGGCAGCGGCAGGGCGTCGATGGCCTCTGCCGCACGCGCCGCCACCGCCGGCGCCTCGGCCCCGGCGCTGTAGAGCGGCACGAACTTCGCCGCCGTTGCGTGGTTCTGCAACAGGTTGAGGCTCACCAGGCGCTGGTTCGAGCGCGCGTCGCCGGGCGGCGCCATGCGCTCGTCCACCAGCGTCACCGTCACCTTGTCCCAGTCGATGGCTTCCTTGGACAGCGCCGCGAAAAACACCTTGGGCGTCGAGCCGCCCGACACCGCGAGCGTCGCCTGGCCGCGGGCCGCAAGCGCGAGCGTCAGTGTTCCGGCGATCCTGCGCGCCAGTGCTGCGGCCAGCTCCGCGCCGCTGTCGAACACGGTGAGCCGGACCGGGGGCGCCTCAGTCGCTTTCATGCCAGGTCCTGCCGTCGCGTTCAATCAGCGCGATCGCCTGGCTCGGTCCCCAGGTGCCTGCCGTATAGGGCTGCACCGACTGGCCGGTCTCTTGCCAGGCGGTCAGGATCGGATCGACCCAGTTCCAGGCCGCTTCCACCTCGTCGCGGCGCATGAACAGGGTCTGGTTGCAGCGGATCACGTCCAGCAGCAGCCGCTCATAGGCATCAGGGTTGCGCTGGGCGAAGCGGTCGGCAAAGCTCATGTCGAGCGACACATGCCTCAGCCGCATCCCGCCCGGACCCGGGTCCTTGATCATGATCCACTGCTTGACGCCCTCGTCGGGCTGCAGCCGCATCACCAGCTTGTTGTCGGTGATGCGTCCGGCGCCTGAGCCGAAGATCGAATGCGGGATCGGCTTGAAGGCGACGACGATCTCCGAGATCCGTTCGCTCAGTCGCTTGCCGGTCCTGAGGTAGAACGGCACGCCGGCCCAGCGCCAGTTGTTGATCTCGGCCTTGATGGCGACAAAGGTCTCGGTGCTGGACACCCCGCCTTCCAACTCCTCGAGATAGCCCTTGACCGGCCCGCCGGCCGAGGCGCCGGCCTTGTACTGGCCGCGCACGGTCACCGTGTCGGCATTGGATTCATTGATCGGCTTGAGCGAGCGCAGCACCTTGAGCTTCTCGTCGCGCACCGCTTCGGCATCCATCGACGAGGGCGGCTCCATTGCCACCAGGCAGAGAAGCTGGGCGATATGGTTCTGCACCATGTCTCTGAGCGCGCCCGCCTTGTCGTAATAGCCGGCGCGGCCCTCGAGCCCCACCGATTCCGCCACGGTGATCTGCACATGGTCGATATGGGCCGAATTCCACAACGGCTCGTAGAGCGCATTGGCGAAGCGCAGCGCCATCAGGTTCTGCACCGTTTCCTTGCCGAGATAATGGTCGATGCGGTAGATCTGCTCTTCCGCGAACACCTCGCCGATGGTCCGGTTGAGTTCCCGCGCCGACTGCAGGTCGCGGCCGATGGGCTTCTCCACCACGATCCGTGTCTGGTCGGTCACCAGCCCGTTCGAGCGGATCCGCTCCGAAATGTCGCCGAACAGGTTGGGCCCGACGGCGAGATAGAATGCCCGCACCCGGTCATGGCCTTCCTCGAGCAGGGCCTTGAGTTCCGGCCAGCCCTTGTCGGATTTCGCATCGACGGCGACATAAAACAGCCGCGCCAGGAACTGCCGGACATCGTCCTCTTTCAACTCGTCGCCCTTGAGATGCCGCTTCAGCGCCTCGCGGGCAAATTCGCGATAGGCGTCATGATCCATCTCCGAGCGCGACGCCCCGATGATCCGTGTCGGCTCGGTCAGCTGCCCCGCGAGCTGCCGGTGATACAGCGCCGGCAGAAGCTTGCGCTCGGCAAGGTCCCCGGTGCCGCCGAAGACGACATAGTCGAACGGATCGACCGGAATGATCTGACTCATGCGTGGCATCCCGTGCGTGAATGGTGCGGTATCCTTAATCTAATCGATTAGATAAAGCTAGGGCGGAGGGGAGGATTGATTCAATTCCATTGTTCAATGGGAGGGGAGGCAGACACACGAGCTCCGAGACCGCGGAGGCGCGCTTTATGCGGCCTCCATGCGGCCACTGGTTTTCCAGCCGCTGGACGTATGTCGAAAATGACCTTCGGCAGCCTCAAGCTGATTGGCTCCTGTCATCCGCTCGACCATTCTGCGGACCGAGCCGGTCTTGTCGAGATATTCCGCATAGATCGCCCGCAAAAGCCGGTCCGCTGCCCCATGGAAACCCTTACCCCGCGATTTTTCCCACCGGCGCACGGCCTGCTCCTCCACGCCCAGCATGTCGGCCAGCTGGCGCTGTGTCAGCTCCATTTCCAGCCGGATGAAGCGCAATTCGGCCCCGCTGAACGGTCTCGGGGCGGTCACGAGCCAGCCCCCGATGGCCTTGTGCAACCCTTCGCTGTCGCCGATGGAAACGCCTTCGCCATAGGCGGTCTGGTGCAGCGTGTAGCCGTTCTCGAGCCAGACAGTGTCGAGACCGCTTTCGGTGTAATGGTAAGCCATCTCTGTCTCCTCATCTTTCAATACGCGGTCACCACAACCAGTCTGCTGGGCCAATCAATGGCGACAACGCAATTGAGTTCCTCGCCCGCAGCGTGGCGAAACAGGGTCACCTGCCAATTCCCATGCGTGTTCATGAACGGGCCTTCGGTAACGGTGCCCCTTTGCACGCACAGCTCGATTTGCCGTCGGGTGATCCCTCTCTCCCTCTGTCGCTTGCGCGCATGCGTTACGACAATGATGTTGCCGGTGTCTGAGGCAATATCCCGCACAATCCGCAAGGCGGCGCTAGCCGACAGATGACGGGGAGGTGTCTCAGTCATGCGCCTATCAATATGATAGGTCAAAGTCACTCGTCAACGTATGTCGTGAACCGCGGGTGGCAACGTCATGACGAAACGTTTCGCCGTCCTTTGCCGTTCACCTGATGGCGTGCCCATTCTCTCTTTCAGCCCGGGCCCGCACCGGGGTCCAGCGACCCGGCGCGGGGGCCGGGTCGCTGGACCCTTTCAGCTCAAGGACTTGGTCTGACTGGATCCCGGCACGGTGGCCGGGATGATGCAAGAGGGGAGCAAGTGAATGCGCAGAAGCGCCCCCTAAAACCTGTCCCGCAACGAAAACCAGGTCAGCGCCAGGAACAACAGCGGCTTGCGCAGCCGGTCGCCGCCGGGGAAGGGGCCGACCTTGAGATTGCGCATCACCTCGAGATCCTCCGAGCCGCCATTGACAAAGTCGGCATAGAGCTTGCCGCAATAATTCGACAGCATCACTCCGTGGCCGGAGAAGCCGCCGATCGAGGTGACGTTGGGCATGACCTCGCGCACGAAAGGCCGGCGCGAGAGCGTGATCCCCACCGAGCCGCCCCAGGCATGAGTGATCTCGACATCGCCCAGATCCGGATAGACCTCGACGATCTGCCGCCGGATATGGGTCGAAATGTCGTCGGGATTGTCCGCGGTATAGGCCTCGCGCCCGCCGAACAAGAGCCGTCCGTCGGCGCTCTTGCGGAAATAGCGCACCACGAAACGCGAATCGTCGACCGCCTCCCCGCCCGGGATCACCGGGCTCGCGTCCCCCAGCGGCACGGTGGCGCCGATGAAGGAGCGGATCGGCATCACATGCGCGCTCGTCACCGGCTCAAGCCCGGCGATATAGGCGTTGCAGGCAATCAGCGCCCGGCCGGCGGTGATCGTGCCCGCGTCGGTCGTCACCGTCACCGTGCCGCCCGCACTCGAAATCGCCCGCGCCCTTGTGGTCTCGAAGAGCCGTGCGCCGGCACTCGCCGCCGCGCGCGCCAGCCCCACCACATATTTCAGCGGATTGATGTGCCCGGTCGCCGCGTCATAGGTGCCGCCGTGATAGCGCGTCGAGCCGAGTTTTGTCGCCAGTTCGTCGCGGTCGAGGAATCTGAGGCCCTGATAGCCAAACTCCTCCGTCATGATCCTCGCATGGTCGCGGTAATCCTTGACGAAGGCCTTCTTGTGCGCCGCCGAGATCAGCCCCGGCCGGTAGTCGGTCTCGATCCCGTGGGCTGATGCGAACGCCATCAGATGCGCCTTGGCCCGTTCCGCCACGGCGAATTGCGCCCTGGCGCCTTCGCGGCCGAAATCCGCCTCGATCTCCTCCACCCAGGCGCGCTGGCCGGTGCCGAGCTGGCCGCCATTGCGCCCCGAGGCACCGTCGCCGAAGCGCGCGCCCTCGATCAGCACCACGTCCTTGCCGCTGGCCGCCAGGTGATAGGCCGCCTGCAGGCCGGTGAAGCCGCCGCCGACGATCACCACATCGGCCGTGGCCGGCCCCGAAAGCGGGGCATAGGCGGGACGATCGCCAAGGGTCGCCTCATAGAAGGAGATGCCCGGCGCGATGGGACTCTGGTACGTCATGATGTGCACTTTTCAAACATTGAGCAGCAGGAATTCCCGTTCCCACGGGCTGATCACCTGCATGAAGGTCTCGAATTCGCCGCGCTTGACGCCGGCATAGGTGTTGATGAATTCCTTGCCGAACACTTCCGTGAAGGCCGGCTCGCTTTCGAGCAGCGACACCGCCTCGAGCAGTCCGCGCGGCAGGTCGACCGCGCCTTCGTTGACCGCGTGGTACGCCGGATCGCTCGGCACGATGCCGTTGACCATGCCGAGATAGCCGCAGGCGAGCGAGGCCGCGAGCGCCAGGTAGGAATTGGCGTCCGACGAGGGCAGGCGGTTTTCCACCCGCCGCGCCACCGGCTCGGAATGCGGCACCCGGAACGCCGTGGTGCGGTTGTCATAGCCCCAGGCATTGTTGACCGGGCAGGCCATGTCGGGCGTCAGCCGGCGGTAGGAATTCACATAGGGCGCCATCATCACCAGCGCCTTCGGGATATAGGTCTGCATGCCGCCGATGAAATTGAAGAAGGCCTCGCTCGGCTCGCCGTCCTCCTTGGAGAAGATGTTCTTGCCGGTCTTGGCGTCCACCACCGACTGGTGGATGTGCATCGCCGAGCCCGCATATTGCTGCATCGGCTTGGCCATGAAGGTGGCGTACATGCCGTGCTTGATCGCAGCCTCCCGGATGGTGCGCTTGAACAGGAACACCTGATCGGCCAGCTCGATCGGGTCGCCGTGGCGCAGGTTGATCTCGAGCTGGGCCGGGCCTTCCTCGTGGATCAGCGTGTCGATCTCCAGCCCCTGCTTGTCGGAGAAGTCGTAGATGTCGTCGACCAGCTCGTCGAACTCGTTGACGCCGGCGATCGAGTAGGACTGGCCGCCGGTGATGGTCCGGCCCGACCGGCCCCTCGGCGGCTGCAGCGGATAGTCCGGATCGTCCGATTGCGCCACCAGGTAGAATTCGATTTCCGGCGCCACCACCGGCTTCCAGCCGCGCTTGGTGTAGAGCTCGACCACCTTCTTGAGCACGTTGCGCGGCGTGTAGCTGACCGGATCGCCCTTGGTGTTGACCATGTCGCAGATCACCTGCGCCGTCGGGTCGCTCTCCCACGGCACCGCCGAGAGCGTCGACAGGTCCGGCACCAGCTTCAGGTCGCCGTCGAGCGGATCATAGCGGAAATCGCCGGTTTCCTCGGGATATTCGCCGGAGATCGTGTGCCGGAACACCGCTGACGGCAGCGACAGCGAGGTGTTGGAGGTGAATTTCGACGACGGCATCATCTTGCCGCGGGCCACGCCCGCGAAATCCGGCGTGATGCACTCGATGTCCTCGATGCCGCGAACCCTCAGCCACTCGGTGGCCTGGGTCCAGTTGGCGACGCCGCGCTTGACGTCGAGATATTTCGGCGCAGCCGGCCGCGCCGCCGGTTTGGAGGACGCCGGTTTGCCGGACTTTCGCGATGCCATAAATCACCATGTTCTTGCCATTGATGGCGCGATCATAAGGATTTTTCGCCGTTGCGCCAGTCGCCGACCGGTCGCCGACCGGCTTAACCCCTGCCGCAGGCCGGCACGCCCGGCCCCGGCGGTGCCGGCTGCTCTTGAACGGGCCAACCCGCGCGACCGTCCGGCCGCCGGAAATCGCGAGCTTCACCTGAACATTTCGCAGGTGATCTTTCAGGTGGCGTTAACCCTGCGCTGCCACCTTCGGGCGATGGGGAAGACCGCTCGCCCGGCGCAAGCCGGCGCGGGCTTTGCATGATGCGCCCTGGTCTCGCGGTTTGCCCGCATGTGCCCCGGCCCTCCTCCAGGAATCGCTCCATGACCATCGACAGGCTGCTCGCCCGCTTCTCCATCCAGACCAAGGTCGTCGTTCTGGTGATGCCGCTGATCCTGGGCATGGCGGGCCTGGCCGCGATCAACCTCTACACCGGTGCGCTGCTGGGTGGCCGGCTCACCGGCGCCAGCGCCAGCATCGACACCTTGAGCGGCTTCAAGCAGGCCTATGCCGGCATGACCAATTTCCTCCACGACCAGAACGAGGACAAGCGCGCCGCCGTGCTGCAAAGCCTCGATGAGCAGTTGGCCCGCATGGACACGGTGCTCGCGCTCGCCGACAATCCCGGCGAATCCCGGGCCATCCGCCGCTCCACCGAGCTGGCCGGCGAACTGCGCGGCGATGTCGAGGCGCTCTGGGCGCTCCATGGCGAGGTCCTGGCGATTCACGGCGCCTTCAGCGACACCTTCACCGAGATCGGCGCGGTGCGCGACCGCCTCGATGGCAGCATCGCCACCGTCGGCGCGGCGCTCGCGGCCGCCGAGGACGAAACCAAGATGAAGCTGCGTGCCGCCGACCTGCTGACCAGCGGCGCCTTGAGAGTGGTCGATATCTCGGGCGCCATCTCGGCGGCGACCACCCCGGAGGCTGCATTCGAGGCCGCCGAAGGCCTCAGGCCCATCATCACCGCCATGAGCGTCGATCTGCCCCGGGCGATCCCCGACAGCAAGCCGGCGGTCAAGAGCATGATCGCCGACAACATGGGCGGTCTGCTCGCCACGCTCGACAAGGGCGCTTCCGGCCCGGCCGGCCTGATCGAGCTGCAGAAATTCGCCAATGCGCTGCGCCCCGCGGGCATCATGCTGCAGGGCCTCGCCTCCCAGGTCGCCCGCGAGGCGACCGAAACCTTCGGCAGGCTCGACGCCTCCATTCTCGAGGGCGAGCAGACCATCACCGGCAGCCGCGATTTCCTGGCCCACCTCGCGGCGCTGGAACTGGCGCTGGTCCATTTCGTCGCCATGCCCTCCCAGCTCCATGCCGATCAGGTCGCCGCGCGGCTCGGCGCCGTGGACGACAGCATCGGCACGATCGCGCTGTCGGCCGGCGGGCAGACCGTGCTTGACGCCATCGGTCCCGACTGGAGCGCCCGAGCGCTGGCCATCCCGGCGCTGATGGCCGATCTGACGGCCCGCCAGCAGGCCGAGACCGCCCTGTTCGCTCAGGCGCAGACGCGCATCGACGAGGCCTGGACCAGCGTGCTCGCCTTCGCCGGCAGCCAGCAGCAGGGCGCCGAAGCGGTCAAGGACCGCGCCAGCTCCATCACGCTCTCGGCGGCGCTCGTCATCGGCGGCTTCGGCCTTGCCGCCGCCATCCTGCTCATCGCAGCCCTCAAGGGCCCGGTGCGCCGTCTTGCCGCCGCCATGCGCGACCTGGCCTCGGGCGATCTCGAGGTCGCCGTCACTGACACCGGCCGCGCCGACGAGATCGGCGAGATGGCCCGCGCGCTCGATGTCTTCAAGTCGGGCGCCCTCGACAAGATCCGGGTCGAGGACGAGATCAGCCGCGACCGCGAGGCCGCAGCGCTCGCCCGCCGCCAGTCCGATGCAGGCAAGGCCGAGGCCGATGCCGAGCTGGCGAGAGCCGTGCGGGCGCTGGGCGCCGGCCTGCGCAGCCTGTCCCAGGGCGACCTGGTCGCCACCATCGATACGCCGTTCAGCGGCGAGCTCGACAGTCTCCGCCTCGATTTCAACGATTCCATCGCCCGCATGCGCGACACCATGGCCCATATCCGCGACAATGCCCGCTCGATCAGCGGCAATTCCGGCCAGCTGCGCACCGCGGCCGACGATCTGGCCCGCCGCACCGAGCAGCAGGCGGCCTCGCTCGAACAGACCGCCGCCGCCGTGGGCCAGATCTCGGCCACCGTGCGCACCGCCTCCGGCCAGGCCGCCGAGACCGACAGTCTCGCCAGCGACACCGCCGGCGACGCCCGCGCCTCGGGCGAGGTGGTCACCCGCGCCGTCGACGCCATGAGCCGCATCGAGGAGGCCTCGGCCAAGATCTCCCGCATCATCGGCGTCATCGACGAGATCGCCTTCCAGACCAACCTGCTCGCCCTGAACGCCGGCGTCGAGGCCGCCCGCGCCGGCGAGGCCGGCCGCGGATTTGCCGTCGTCGCCCAGGAAGTGCGCGAGCTCGCCGGCCGCTCCGCCACCGCCGCCAAGGAGATCAAGCAGCTGATCGCCGCCTCCGGCGAGGAGGTCCGCGCCGGCGTCGGCCTCGTGGCCGAGACCGGCCAGGCCATCACCCGCATCATCGCCCGCATCGAGGACATCTCCACCCACGTCGCCGCCATGGCCACCGCCAGCCGCGACCAGGCCACCGGCCTGGGCGAAGTCAACACCGCTGTCGGCCAGATGGACCAGATGACCCAGCAGAACGCCGCCATGGTCGAACAATCCAACGCCGCAAGCCACACGCTCGCCCAGGAGGCAGCCCAGCTCCTCGCCCTTGTCGCCAACTTCCGCCTGGATGCGCAGGACGCCCGGCGGATGGAGACGGCAAGGGCCGCGTGAGGCCACTTCTCCCTTCTCCCCCGGGGGAGAAGGTTCCGGCGCAGCCGGCGGATGAGGGGGTGTCCGCCGATTGCCGTCTCGCCGGTTCACCTCCCCCCTTGCGGCGGGGTCCGAAGGACGGGCGAGACCCGCGGCCCGCCCTCCGCACACCCCGTCACCCCCACCTTCGTCATCCCAGGCCCCCGAGCCTGGGATCCATTCCGTGATCTCTCCTCACCGCGGTCAATGGAAGCATCACGGAATGGATCCTCGGCTCGGGGGCCGAGGAGGAAGAAGGGGGCGGGGCGCGTGCCATCCCTCTCCCTCCGTTGGAAAGTGCCGGGGCCACCGGCGGACGAGGCCCGCCGGTTGCATCCCCGGCGGCGCCGGGTGTACTCCTTGGGACCCAGGACCGACGAAGGAGAGCGCCATGGACACCGTCACCGGCGGCTGCCGCTGCGGCAAAGTCCGCATTACCGCCACGGGCGCGCCCTACCGGGTCGGCATCTGCCATTGCCTGGACTGCCGCAAGCATCACGGCGCGCCGTTTCACGCCTCGGCGATCTTCCCCGAGACCGCGGTCACGGTCAGCGGCGAGGCGCGGGATCACACGGGCCGCTTCTTCTGCCCCGCCTGCGGCTCGCCGATCTTCGGCCGCTCGGGCGACGAGGTCGAGGTCAATCTCGGCGCGCTCGACGAGCCCGGCCGGTTCACGCCCACCTATGAGCTCTGGACCATCAGGCGCGAGCCCTGGCTGCCGCCGTTCGAGGGCATGCGGGGCTACGTGCGCAACCGCGAGACGCCCGGCCGCGCCGAGCCGTAGCATCCGCGCAACAGCCGCCGGCAAAACGCTCATCCGCCGCGCAGGTTTTACTGGGCGGCGGCCCTGAGCGGGCGTAAGGAGAATGCCGCACACCCGATCCGGGAGTAGGACCCATGAACAGTTTTCCCATTGTCCGCTAGCGAAGCCGGAAATCCGGGGCCCAGCCGCAGGCGCTGTTAGATCAGCCTGAATGCTGGCCCCGACGGACTTCCCGCCTTCGCTCCGACACCCATTCCGCAGCGCCGTCCGGCGCCCCGCAACCATCCGTCTGTCAGGCGGGAGGGCGCGAGGGTTGGGGCTGCTGCCAGTCATTGTCAGTGAATTCTCTTAATCGCTGGACGCCGCATCCCCGGCCGATGCCGGATGCCGTCGCGTCTTTCATGAGGTTGCCAGAAATGTCTCCGTTCTTCCGTTCCGCCATCGTCCTCGGCCTGCTCTGCGCCACCGGCCCGCTCGCCATCGACATGTATCTGCCCGCGCTGCCGCGCATCGCCGAAGGCCTCGGCGGCACCATGGCCGGCGCGCAGCTGACCATCACCGCCTATTTCATCGCCTACGGCCTGGCGCAGATGGTCTATGGCCCGGTGGCCGACATGGTCGGCCGCAAGCCGCCGCTGATCGCCGGCCTCGCGCTGTTTCTTGTGGGCTCCGTCGGCTGCGCGCTCGCCCCCGACATGAACTGGCTGATCGCCGCCCGCATCGTCCAGGCGCTGGGCGGGGCCGCCGCCATGGTGATCCCGCGCGCCATCATCCGCGACATGCACACCGGCCCCCAGGCCACGCGGCTGATGGCGCTGGTGATGCTGATCATCTCGGTCTCGCCGATGCTGGCGCCGCTCGCGGGCTCGGGCGTCATCGCTGTCTCCGGCTGGCGGGCGATCTTCGCCCTGCTCGCGGTGGCCGCCCTCATGAGCATCCTCGTCACCCTCCTCCTGCAGCCCGAGACGCTTCATCCCGAGCATCGCGTCCCGGTCCGGCTGTCGGCCCTGTCGCGCGGCGTGCGGACGCTCGTCACCGATCCGGTGTTCATGGGTCTCACTTTTGTTGGCGGCTTCGGCATGGCGAGCTTCTTCGTCTTCCTGGCCTCCGCCTCCTTCGTCTACACCGGCCATTACGGGCTCACGCCCACCGGGTTCAGCCTGGCCTTCGCCATCAATGCGGCGGGCTTCTTCGCCGCCTCGCAGGCGGCCGCCGGCCTGGGCGAGAGATACGGAGCCGAACGCGTGGTCACGCTCGCCGTCACCGGCTTTCTCGTCTCCACGCTGGCGCTGCTGGCGCTCGTCTCGGGCGGCATCGACTCCTTTCCCCTGCTGGTGGCGATGCTGATCTGCGCCAATGCCTGCCTGGGCCTCGTCATCCCCACAGTGATGGTGATGGCGCTCGATGACCATGGCGACATCGCGGGGTTGGCCTCGTCATTGGGCGGCATGCTGCAGATGCTCTCGGGCGGGGTGCTCACCATGCTGGCGGGCCCGTTCTTCGACGGCACGCCGCTGCCGATGGTCGGCGCAATCGCGCTCTCGGCGGCTCTGGCGTTCTTGGCCATGCGGCTCACCCAGTCGGCGCGCCGCCGGCGCATCCCCGCTGCCGCCTGAGGCAGACAAAAAACCCGCCGCGATTGTCTCGCGGCGGGGTCGATCAAGCTCCTGGCGGAACCGTCAGTGCCGGATTACCGGCCCTGCGTCACGATCACCGGGATCAGCAGGTCGCCCCAGTTGCCGTCGCCGCCGTGGTGGCGGGCGGAGCGGACGAGCTCCACCGAGACGCCGGCGTCCACGGCCTTCATCACGGAGTGGTTGAGGCGGTGCAGGTCGTTGGCAAGCATGCGGATGGCCGCCTGCTGGTCTGCATCCATCGCGGAAGACTGCTCTTCGGCGCGTTCCTTAACACGGGTCTGGGGTGCCATGTGCATTTCTCCTCTGTCGGGGTTTGTGAAGGGAAGCCCTCGCCAGCCAGGCGGGCGAGGGGAATTGCAGTCTTATTCGGCCGCCGGCTTGAACTGGTCGTGCTCGGTGGATTCGCCCATCGCGGTGGTGGAGGACTTGCCGCCGGTGATCGCCATCGACACGGCGTCGAAATAGCCGGTGCCGACCTCGCGCTGGTGCTTGGTGGCGGTGTAGCCGTTGACTTCCGATGCGAATTCCGCCTCCTGCAGCTCCGAATAGGCCGACATCTGCCGGTCCTTGTAGCCGCGGGCGAGCTCGAACATGCCGTAATTGAGCTGGTGGAAGCCCGCGAGCGTGATGAACTGGAACTTGTAGCCCATGGCGCCCAACTCGCGCTGGAACTTGGCGATGGTGGCGTCGTCGAGGTGCTTTTTCCAGTTGAACGACGGCGAGCAGTTGTAGGCGAGCAGCTTGCCCGGATGCTCCTTGTGCACGCCTTCCGCGAACTTGCGGGCCTGCGCCAGATCCGGCTTCGATGTCTCGCACCAGATCAGGTCGCAGAAGGGCGCATAGGCCACGGCGCGGGCGATGCAGGGCTCGAGGCCGTTCTTGATGTTGTAGAAGCCCTCGATGGTGCGGCCGGCATCATAGTCGACGAAGGGACGGTCGCGCTCGTCGATGTCCGAGGTCAAGAGCTTGGCGGCCTCGGCGTCGGTCCGGGCGATCACCAGCGTCGGCGTGCCCATCACGTCGGCGGCAAGCCGGGCTGCGTTCAGGTTGCGGATATGGGCAGCCGTCGGGATCAGCACCTTGCCACCCAGATGGCCGCACTTCTTTTCCGAAGCCAGCTGGTCCTCGTAGTGGACGCCAGCCGCGCCCGCCTCGATGAAGGCCTTCATGATTTCGAACGCGTTGAGCGGGCCGCCGAAACCGGCTTCCGCGTCGGCCACGATCGGGGCGAACCAGGTGTCGACCGACAGGCCGTTGCCTTCCGCGGTCTCGATCTGGTCGGCACGCTGCAGCGTCTTGTTGATCCGCTTGGCAAGCTCCGGCGCGGCATTGGCCGGGTAGAGCGACTGGTCGGGATACATCGACGAGGCGGTGTTGGAATCGGCCGCGACCTGCCAGCCCGAGAGGTAGATCGCCTTCAGTCCGGCGCGGACCTGCTGCATGGCCTGGTTGCCGGTCATGGCGCCCAGTGCATTGACGAAATCTTCCTCGTGGATCAGCTTCCACAGCCGGTTGGCGCCCATTTCGGCGAGGCTGTACTTGATGCTGACCGAGCCGCGCAGCTTCTGCACGTCTTCCGGCGTGTAGGGACGCTCAACGCCGTCATAGCGGCCTTCGGGGGCGGTCGGAACGAGATTGTAAAAATCAGTCATGGCTTCTCTCCAAGATACAGAATTCGGTTTCGGGCGGATCAGCCTGGGAGCCATTGACCCGCCGTCGATATGACTGGATTTACATTGCAGCGCACCCAATGCCGAGAAAATTCAACAAATCCGGCGAAAGATTCAGGTCACGCTGTCTTGTCTTTGACCAATCCAGGCTGTAAATCTGTCACAATTGTAAAAACTGAATCGTCGGGAACTGCCGCCGACTTCTGTAAAAAGATGTAAAGATCGCCCGATGGCCGACCAGAAGATCTTCGCCGGACCCCGCATCCGCCGCATCCGCAACGCCAAGGGCCTGACCCAGACGGCGATGGCCGAGGCGCTCGGCATCTCGCCCTCCTATCTCAACCTGATCGAGCGCAACCAGCGGCCGCTGACGGTGCAACTGATCCTGAAGCTGTCGGCCGTCTACAAGGTCGACGTCGAGGAATTGCAGGGCGAGGCGGGCGGCGCGCTCTCAAGCCTCAAGGAGGTTTTCGCCGACCCGCTGCTGTCAGGCGAACTGCCCGGCGACCAGGAAGTGGTCGAGATCGCCGAGGCCGCCCCCAATGCGAGTGCGGCGATCCTCAAGCTCTACCGCGCCTATCGCGAGCAGGCCGAGCGCCTGTCCGATCTCTCGGCGATGCTCGCCCGCGAGGGCCATTCCACCTCGATGGCGGGGGCGAAACTGCCGATGGACGAGGTCCGCGAGGTTCTCGAATCCAGCCCCAACCACCATCCGGCGCTGGAGGAGGAGGCCGAGGCCTTCCACCATCTGCTCAAGCCCGGCGACGACCTGATGGGCGCGCTCAAGGCCTGGCTCAAGGCCGAGCACGGCATCGTCGTCCGCTCGCTGCCGGTGGCCACCATGCCCAACTGGCGCCGCCGCTACGACCGCCATTCCCAGCGCCTGTTCCTCTCCGAGCGGCTGTCGCCCTTCGACCAGCTGCGCGAGGTCGCCATGGAAGCGGCGCTGATCCGCATGAATGTCGCCGTGGCCGCGGGCATCAATGCGCTGAAACTGTCGAGCGACGAGGCCCGCCGCATCGCCCGCTTCGAGCTTGCGCGCTACGCGGCGCATGCGCTGATGATGCCCTATCAGGCCTTCCATGCCGCGGCCCAGCGCGCCCGCTACGATGTCGACGTGCTGAAATCGCGTTTCGGCGTGTCGTTCGAACAGGCCGCCAACCGTGTCACCTCGCTCTGCCGGCCCAGCATGCAGGGCGTGCCGTTCTTCATGCTCGAGGTCGATGTCGCCGGCCACCGCTTCCGCCGCGCCGGCGCGCAAGGCTTCCCGCAGCAGCGCTTCGGCGGCCTTTGTCCGAAACTGTCGATCCATGCGGCGTTCTCGCAGCCTGCTCAGATCCTGGTCGAGGCGGTCGAACTGCCCGGCGGGGCCGAGTTCATCACCGTCTCGCGCACACTCGAAGGGCCGCAGGGCGCATTCTCCGAACGGCCGCGCCGCACCGCCATCCTGCTCGGCTGCGACATCGGCTTCCGCGACGAGATCGTCTATGGCGCGGCCCTGCCGATGACCGCCGGCAAGACCCCGCAACCGCTCGCCATTCCCGTGGGACCCGCCTGCCGCCTGTGCGAGCGCTCGGGCTGCCTGGCGCGCGCCGAACCGCCGATCACACGCCCGCTCGGCCTCGACGAGATGGTGACCGGCCTCTCGGCCTTCGATTTTCAGTAGGACGCCCGGTTCGCGAGGTTGAGCATCCGTCCCGGCGCGCGGATTGCGGTGCAGCACAAAAACCCGGGATCGCGCATTCCCCTCTTGTGAGTCCGGCAATTCCTTCTTAGGGTTAGGGTTCCGTCAAGCCCGTCTCCGTCGGCGTCAGCGCGGAACCGCATCATCCCGAAGCTGGCGCAAGACCATTGGCGCGGTTTGATCAAGAGAATAAAGCAACGAGAGGAACAGGAATGACCCTGAAAACCCGTCTAATCTCAGCAGCCCTGGTGTTTGCTGCATCGACTGTGCTTGCCAATGCCCAGGAGCGCGTCGTCAATGTCTACAACTGGTCCGATTATATTGATGAATCCATTCTCGAGGAGTTCACCAAGGAAACCGGCATCAAGGTGGTCTACGACGTCTTCGATTCCAACGAGGTGCTCGAAACCAAGCTGCTGGCGGGCTCCACCGGCTATGACATCGTCGTGCCGACAGGCACCTTCCTCGCCCGCCAGATCCAGGCCGGCGTGTTCCAGAAACTGGACAAGTCCAAGCTGCCGAACCTCGCCAACATGGATCCGGCGATCAGCTCTCGGCTCGAGAAATACGATCCCGGCAACGAATACGCCATCAACTACATGTGGGGCACCACCGGCATCGGCATCAATGTCGGCAAGGTCAAGGAACGGCTCGGCGACATGGACCTGAATTCCTGGAACATCGTGTTCGATCCGGCCAACATCTCCAAGCTCGCCGATTGCGGCGTCTACATGCTCGACACCTCCGAGGAGATCATTCCGGCGGCGCTCAACTATCTCGGCCTTGACCCGGATTCCACCTCGCCTGACGACATTGCCAAGGCCGAGGAACTGCTGCTCACCATCCGGCCGAGCGTGAAGAAGTTCCACTCCTCGGAATACATCAATGCGCTCGCCAATGGCGATATCTGCCTGGCCGTCGGCTGGTCCGGCGACATCCTGCAGGCGCGCGACCGCGCCGCCGAGGCCAGCCAGGGCGTCACCATCGAATACATCATCCCCAAGGAGGGCGCGCTGATGTGGTTCGACAACATGGCGATCCCGGGCGACGCGAAGAACGTCGAGGCCGCGCACGCGTTCCTCGACTACATCATGAGGGCGGACGTCATGGCGAAAGCGTCCAACTACGTCTACTACGCCAACGGCAACCTGGCCTCCAAGCCGCTGCTCAACGAAGACGTGATCGGCGATCCCGCCATCTACCCCGATGACGAAACCGTCGGGCGGCTCTACTCCACCTCGCCCAAGGATCAGCGCACCCAGCGCCTGATGACGCGGACCTGGACCAAGGTCGTCACCGGACAGTGACGAAAGGCTTCGCCCCCGGCCCGAAAGGGCCGGGGGTTTTCACGACAGCGCCGGCGCGTCCGGCGGGGCGTGCGAAACGCCGCTGTCGCAGCTTGAAAGAAGGCATGTCCGTCATCAGTCGAGCAAGAAGAACTGAATGCGACACGCATTGGTCTTGATCATGGGGGCAGTTGGTCATGAAATCTCTGGGAAGCATCAGGCGCAGTTTCGAACCCTGGAACGATCCGAACCAGCGCCCCTACATCGCCTTCGAAAACATCACCAAGAAGTTCGGCGATTTCACCGCCGTCAAGGACCTGACGCTGCACATCTATCAGCGCGAGTTCTTCGCCCTGCTCGGCGGCTCGGGATGCGGCAAGTCGACGTTGCTCAGGATGCTGGCGGGGTTTGAAAACCCGACGAGCGGGCAGATCCTGCTCGACGGCGAGAACCTCGCGGGCGTTCCTCCCTACCGCCGCCCGGTCAACATGATGTTCCAGTCCTATGCGCTGTTTCCGCACATGAGCGTGGAAAAGAACATCGCCTTCGGCCTCAAGCAGGACGGCATGGCCAAGTCCGAGATCGACGACCGCGTCAACAACATGCTCAAGCTGGTCAAGCTCGACCAGTTCGGCAAGCGCAAGCCGCACCAGCTCTCGGGCGGCCAGCGCCAGCGCGTGGCTCTCGCCCGCTCCATCGCCAAGCGCCCCAAGGTGCTGCTGCTCGACGAGCCGCTGGGCGCGCTCGACAAGAAGCTGCGCGAGGAAACCCAGTTCGAGCTGATGGACCTTCAGCAGGATCTCGGCCTCACCTTTGTCGTCGTCACCCACGACCAGGAAGAGGCCATGACCATGGCCGACCGGATCGCGGTGATGGATCTGGGCAGCATCGTCCAGATAGGCACGCCCGCGGAAATCTACGAGGCGCCGAACTCGGAATTCGTCGCGAGCTTCATCGGCGACATCAACATCTTCCGCGGCGAGGTGACCGGCGCGAATGGCGGCGCGATCGACATCGAGACGCCCGACGGCATGGTCATCCGCACGGCGACGCCCGAGGCCCTGCAGAGCGGCCAGAAGGCCAGCTTCGCCATCCGGCCGGAAAAGCTCCGCGTCTCGCGCAAACGACCCGAGGGCGGGATCAACGCCACGGCAGGCGAGGTCTGGGACATCGGCTATTTGGGCGACATGACCGTCTTTCATGTCAAGCTCAAGAGCGGCGAGGTGGTCAAGGC
Source organism: Hoeflea sp. (assembly GCF_030682515.1). GTDB lineage: Bacteria > Pseudomonadota > Alphaproteobacteria > Rhizobiales > Rhizobiaceae > Hoeflea. Next base: position 19,336 of record NZ_JAUXOD010000079.1, read on the forward strand.
CTCCCAGCTCAACGCGGTCCGCACCGTGGAAGATCCCTTCGCCTATGACGAGGAGATCTGGGTTTCCTTCGATGCCGATTCTGGCGTCGTGCTGAGCCGGTGAGGGATGGCCATGGTGTCCGTTGAGCAATCCGGCCAGGCCGATCTGGAACGCGCCTTCAAGGCGAACAGGCTGGTAGCGATCGGGATGACGGCCGTTACCGCGGCGGTCCTGCTGCTGCTGCGCCCGGACCTTGCCCTGGTTTACCTCGGCTCTGCCGGGATCTCGGTCTATGTCCTGAGTCTGGCGAAGAGCTACGGAGTCTTCGTCAAGCCCGCCCCGGTGCGGCAGCAGAATTTCGCCGCCTATGTGTCGGCGGCGACCCTTGGCTTCGTGGCCACCCTGATCGGAGCGCCCGAGCTCATCGACCTGCATGGGACGATGATCTATGTCCTGTTTTCCATCGTCATGGCGGGTCTGATCCTGCGCGCCATCGTCAAGTCGTTGGGGGCTTCCCGGTGAAAATCATCTCCGCCATCACCCGCCGCCTGGTCATCATCATCCCCTATGCCTGGCTGCTGATCTTCTTCCTGGTGCCGTTCCTCATCGTCCTCAAGATATCGTTGTCCGAACCGGTGATGTCGATGCCGCCCTATGCGCCAACCTTCGACATGGCCGACGGGATATCAGGCATCATCGAGGCATTCCGGCAGTTCAGTTTTTCCAACTATCTCTGGCTGACCGAGGATGCGCTCTATATCAACGCCTATATCTCCTCCATCACCATCGCCTTCATCTCCACCGTCCTCACCCTGCTCATCGGCTTTCCGCTGGCCTATGGCATGGCCCGGGCGCCGACCTCGCTGCGGCCGACGCTGCTGATGCTGGTGATCCTGCCGTTCTGGACCAGCTTCCTGATCCGCGTCTACGCCTGGATCGGCATTCTGAAACCGGAAGGCCTGCTCAACCAGTTCCTCTTCTTCCTGGGTGTCATCGACACGCCCCTGATCATTTTGAACACCAACACCGCCGTCTATATCGGCATCGTCTATTCCTACCTGCCGTTCATGGTGCTGCCGATCTATGCGGCGCTCGAGAAGATGGATTACACGCTGATCGAGGCGGCGCAGGATCTGGGCTGCCCGCCGATCACCGCGTTCTGGAAGATCACCTTTCCGCTGGCCATCCCCGGCATCGTGGCGGGTTGCATGCTGGTGTTCATCCCGGCGGTGGGCGAGTTCGTCATCCCCGATCTGCTTGGCGGCTCGCGCACCCTGATGATCGGCAAGACATTGTGGAACGAATTCTTCAACAACCGCGACTGGCCGGTCTCCTCGGCCGTGGCCGTGCTGCTGCTGCTGATCCTGGTCGTGCCGATCATGCTGTTCCAGCAGGCGCAGGCCAAGGCCCAGGAGAGCGGACGATGAGGACACACCCATGAACCCCAGCTGGTCGCGCTTCAACATCTCCTCGGTCGTCTTCGGCTTCGCCTTTCTCTACCTGCCGATCGTGCTCTTGGTGATCTTCTCGTTCAACGAATCCCGCCTCGTCACCGTCTGGACCGGGTTCTCCACCAAGTGGTATCGCGAGTTGTTCAACAATCAGGGCCTGATGGATGCGGCCTGGGTGACGGTCCGGGTGGGCCTCGTCTCTGCCTCCGTCGCCACCGTGCTCGGCACGCTCGCAGCCCTGACGCTCACGCGCTACACGCGCTTCAACGGCCGCATCCTGTTCTCCGGCATGGTCTTCGCGCCGCTGGTGATGCCCGAGGTGATCACCGGCCTGTCGTTGCTCCTGCTGTTCGTGGCGGTGAACTTCCCCCGCGGCTTCTGGACCGTGACGCTGGCCCACATCACCTTCTCCATGTGCTTTGTCGCGGTGGTGGTGCAGTCGCGGCTGATGAGCTTCGACCGCTCGCTCGAGGAAGCGGCGATGGACCTGGGCGCCGGACCCGTCACCACCTTCCTGCAGATCACCCTGCCGGTCATCCTGCCGGCGGTGATCTCGGGCTGGATGCTGGCCTTCACCCTGTCGCTCGACGATCTGGTGATCGCGAGCTTCACCTCGGGCCCGGGCGCGACCACGCTGCCGATGAAGATCTACTCCCAGGTCCGCCTTGGCGTGACGCCGGAGATCAACGCGGTCTGCACGCTGCTCATCGGCGCGGTCTCCATCGGCGTGATCATCACCTCGATCCTCAACAAGAGCCGCGAGGTCAAGCGCCAGCGTGACGAGCAGGCGGCCTTTGCCAATCACTGACCGGGGAGGCCCGGACGCCTTCAGTTCCGGGGCGGCCGCAACAGATAGGTGACAAACCAGATCGGCACGATCACCAGCGAGCCGAGCACGATGTTGGGGATCGCCCAGGCGGCGCCTTCCTGAAGTGCTGCAAGCACCCGGTCTGGCGTGAGCCCGATCTCGGCCAGAAGCTCGGCGGCCGACAGGTTGAGCGCCGAGAGCACCGCGCCGGTGATCAGCGACGCCAGACCGATCTTCACCATGGCCGAAATCACCCGCATCATGATGCACCCCATCCCCTCTCAGGGCCGACAGGGCCGCAAGCCCGGTCGACGCACTGATTTGCCTACAGTGCCCTGCATCCAACTGGATGCGCAAAGGACGCTGTAGCCCCTTGATTCAATGCATGTACGTTATCGTTCAAATCAGTCCACCTGAACGCAACATGCATCAAGTGTCGCCAAATCCGCGGCAATCCGCAAGATCCCCGCGCCGCCCATCCGACCGGATGGTCGCAGCACGCTGCAAGGCCCGGCGCTTCACGGCGTCACGGGCGAGATCACCGGCTGCGGCCAGGAGCCGCCGACAAAGAATTTGAGCGTTTCCAGCACAGGGCCGGAGGCCGCGCTTGCACCCTCCGCCGCCGCGATCGGCGCCAGCACGCCGGCAATGGCGAGGCTTGAGCGGGAGTAGGGAATGACGCCCGACAGCGAGATCATCTGCCGCTCGCCCAGGAGCTCGGCGGTCTTCAGATCGGCCTCGCCGGCGGCGATCGTGGCCTCGAACTGTGCCGAGGCGAAGGAGAAGCCGGTGCTCTGGCCCAATTGCTCCAGATCGAAGAAGCGCTCGGTCTTGGCGAGTTCGCGGAACTTCTGCAGGTTGAGGCCGGGCACGACGCCCTTCTCCACGCTCAGGGCAACCTTGCCGGTGAGATCGGTCAGCGCCGTGGCCCATGTCGGATAGGGCGACGTCACTTCCATATCGAGCGACCCCATGCCCCGCGGCAGCGGACCGGTCAGGCCGATCGCATCGAACAGGCTGCCGACATCGATCCTGCGCGCCGACAATTGCACCTTCACCCCGCCCTCGATCCCCTTTTCCGACAGCGCGATGCGGCCGAGAAGGCTGCCGCCATAGGCGGTGGCGTCGCCGACATCGAAATTGGCGCGGCCCTGGTCGACGCGCGCCGCCGCGGCGACATTGCTGAGCACCACCGGCCCGAGATTGGCCGACTGGGCCGACAGCCTGAGATCGAGCCCGATCTGGTGCAGGAACCGCGTGTCGATGGTCGAGGCGATGTCGGCGCCGGTGAGCGGCAGCGGTGTGAACGCCTGCAGGAAGGATCCGATGTCGAGCGAGTTGAACGCCAGCGTGCCCGCCACCAGCGGCGGCGCGGCGTCGCTGAGCGTGATATCCAGCACGCCGATGCCGCGGTTGCGGTCGATCATTACGATCAGGTCGTCGAGCTTGGCCTTGGTCGGCTCGGCGGTGACCTTGGCCGTGAGTTCGAGCGCGCCGAGCGCCTCGCCGGGCTTGATGTCGGCGCGCGACCACTCGAGCGCGCGTCGCACCGACGGGCTCTTGAGATCGAGCGCGCCGGAAACGAAAATGCCCGCGCCCAGGCTCGCCTTTCCGACAAAACTGAAGGTGAGCGGCGCCGAGCTCACCTTGAGCTCCACCGGCGCCAGGCGCTTGCCCAGGAGCAGCAGCGGCGCCGCCGTCGACCCGACGAGCGTCAGTTGCTCGCCGCGGAAGATCGCCACCAGATTGGCCCGGGCGACCGCCGTGGGCGCCGTCCAGGCGAGCGTGCCGTTGATGGCGGTGAACTTTTCCGCCGGAGCGCCGGGGTCGCTGATCAGCGTGACGGTGCCGTCCTCGATCGTCACGGTGCCGAGCGCCGCCGAATCGGGAATGGTTGCCGGCATCGGCGGCGCGGCGCCGGCCTGGGCGGCGAGATCGCGTGCGACGGCGGCAGCGATGCCCTGCGCCAGTTCGCCGGAGGAGGAGGACCAGTTCGATCGTGTGTCAGGGTACAGCTCGACATTGAAGGTCGGCCGGATCAGCTTGAACTGCGAGAAGCTGGGCGCGCCCAGAACCGCCGAGAACAGGTTGAAATTGGCGACAATTCTGTCGGCGCTGAGGATCGGGTCGCCGCCTGCGAAGGTCGCCGGCCGGATATCGACATTGTCGAGCGTGATGGTCGGCGTCGGCCAGAAGTCGAGCGAGGGCGCATTGCCGAGCGATACCGGATGGCCGGCCCAGGCGCCGATGTCGCGCTCCAGGCGGTCGCGCACCACCCCGCTCGACACCGCCAGCGGCAGGCTCGCGAATATGGCCAGGGCCACGGCGAGCACGGCAAGAACGCCGGTGATCGCCGCGCGCCGCAAGGACCATTGCGCGATTATGAATTTCAATCCCCGACCTCCCGAAGCGCTGTCTCGATGCTCTGGTTAATGCCTGCCGCGGGCGAATGCAATTGCGGAGCGTCCACGGAGCTGGAGAAGCCGGGACCCCGGCCTCAAGGTCTGTTTGCATCATGCCGTGCCGGTGCTACTAAACCACCGTCAGGATCAAGCAGGAGCAGACAATGACCGACACACCGCTTTGGCGCCCGGACCCGCAGGCTTTGCAGGACAGCCCCTGGATGGCGTTCGCCGGGTTCGCGGGCGAGCGCTCCGGCCTTTCGCTGGCCGATCCGCTTGCGCTGCAGGCCTGGTCGGTCAGCGACAGGGAAGGCTTCTGGTCGGCGGTGTGGGATTTTTGCGGCGTGCGCGGCGTCAAGGGCGCGCGCATCCTCGACAATGCCGACGCCATGCCCGGCGCCCGGTTCTTCCCGGATGCGGCGCTGAATTTCGCCGAGAACCTTCTCACCCGCACCGGCGACGAACCGGCGCTGTTGTTCCGGGCCGAGGACAAGCTGCGCCGCTCCATGAGCTGGGATGAATTGACGGCGCTGGTGTCGCGCCTTCAGCAGGCGTTCCGCGCGAGGGGTGTGGAGAAGGGCGACCGGATCGCGGCGATGATGCCGAACATGCCCGAGACCATCGCCTGCATGCTGGCCTGCGCCTCGATCGGCGCGATCTGGTCCTCCTGCTCGCCCGATTTCGGCGTCCAGGGCGTGCTCGACCGCTTCGGCCAGATCGAGCCCAAGCTGTTCATCGCGTCTGACGGCTACTGGTACAATGGCAAACGCCAGGAGGTGACCGCCAAGCTCGTCGAGATCTCCGCCTCGCTCCAGCCGAACGCGACCCTCATCGTGCCGCTGCTCGACGATGCCGAAGCCGTTGCCGGCGCGGTCACAGGCGGAGTGACGCTCGCGGATTTCATCGCCGCCTATCCGGCCCGGGCTGTCGACTTCGAGCCGCTGCCGTTCTCGCACCCGCTCTACATCCTGTTCTCCTCGGGCACCACCGGCATTCCCAAATGCATCGTCCACTCGGCCGGCGGCATGCTGCTGCAGCATCTCAAGGAGCAGCGCATCCACTGCGGTATCCAGCCGGGGGAGCGGTTCTTCTACTTCACCACCTGCGGCTGGATGATGTGGAACTGGCTCGCCTCGGGCCTCGCCGCAGGCGCGACGCTCTGCCTCTATGACGGCTCGCCGTTTCAACCCGATGGCAACGTGCTGTTCGACTACGCCGCCGAAGCGCGGTTCTCGGTGTTCGGTACCTCGGCCAAGTTCATCGACGCCGTGCGCAAGTCCGGCCTCGAGCCCGGCCGGGATCACGACCTGTCCTCGGTCAGGCTGCTGGCCTCGACCGGCTCGCCGCTGTCGCCGGAGGGCTTTTCCTTCGTCTATGACGGGATCAAGTCCGACGTGCACCTGGCCTCGATTTCCGGCGGCACCGACATCGCCGCCTGCTTCGTGCTCGGCAATCCGGCGCTGCCGGTCTGGCGCGGCGAGATCCAGGGTCCCGGCCTCGGCATGGCTGTGGATGTCTGGGACGAGGATGGCCAGCCGATCAAGGGCGAAAAGGGCGAACTGGTCTGCGTCAAGCCGTTTCCGTCCATGCCCATCGGCTTCTGGAAGGACGAGGACGGGTCGCGCTACCACGCCGCCTATTTCGACCGCTTCACCAATGTCTGGTGCCACGGCGACTTCGCCGAATGGACCCCGCATGGCGGCATGATCATCCATGGCCGCTCCGACGCCACGCTCAACCCTGGCGGCGTGCGCATCGGCACCGCCGAGATCTACAACCAGGTCGAGCAGATGGACGAGGTGCTGGAAGCCATCTGCATCGGCCAGGACTGGGAGGACGATGTTCGGGTCGTGCTGTTCGTCCGGCTTGCCGCGGGCGCCAGCCTCGACGCGGCGCTTGAGGCCAGGATCCGCACGAAGATCCGCACCGGCGCTTCGCCCCGGCATGTGCCCGCCAGGATCATCGCCGTCACTGACATTCCCCGCACCAAATCCGGCAAGATCGTCGAACTCGCCGTGCGCGATATCGTCCACGGCCGCAAGGTCAAGAACCAGGAAGCGCTCGCCAATCCCGAGGCGCTGGAGCTGTTCAGGGATCTGGAACAGCTCAAGGTCTGATCGGCCGGGCCGCGGCGCGCGCCGTCGTTCGCCGCGGCGTGGAAAGTGGAGTGTCCGGGCCGGCTTGCAATCGCACGGCCCCGGGACAACGCCGATTGGCGTTCGCAGGGTTTAGAAGCATGCTGTCGCACCAGGCACGGAATTGCCCGTCATGACATCCTACAAGACCTCGCACTCCTGGACCCGGTACCGCGACCTGCTGCAAGACAGGTTCGGGATCAGCCTGACGCGCGAACCGCTGGAAGCCTGGCGGATGATCCGCGGACACAGGATCCATATCGATCACTGGCAGCCTGAGGGCCCGTCGAAGGGAACCGTGATCCTTGTCCATGGCGGCGGCGGAAACGGTCGCGTTCTGGCGCCTCTGGCCGATGTCGCGGCCGGTCTCGGCTGGACCGCGCTTGCGCCCGACCTTCCGGGTTACGGTCTGTCCGAGCCCGCCCCGGGGTTTCGCTGGGACTATGATGAATGGCCCGCGATCGTGGCGCAGATGGCCGATGAAACCGAGGGGCCGGTGGTCCTGCTGGGCGGATCCGTCGGCGGCATGACGGCGGCGCTGGCGGCGGAAGCGTCGCACAATGTCTCTGGCGTGATCGCCACGACGCTGCTGGACATGGGCGATCCAGGGGTCTTTCGCGTGGCTGCCCGCTGGCGCTGGCTGGGCGCGGCCTCGCTCCTCGGCTTCCGGCTGATGCCGGAGCTCGTCGACCGGATTTCCTTCCCGCTCTGGTTGGTCGCGCCGATGGAGGCGATGTCGTCCGACCCGGCGATGCAGGAGTACTTCCGGAACGACGCGCTGCTGGGCCGGCTCTGGGTGTCGTCCCGGCTGTTCCGGACGATGCATGCGCGCAAGCTGGCGGCGCTCGCGCCGGGATGTCCGCTCCTGCTGGTCCATCCCGGCGCCGATGCCTGGACGCCGGCGGAGCTGAGCCGCCCCGCCTTCGAGCGGGTTTCAGGCCCCAAAGAGTTCGTCGTGCTGACCAACGGCTCGCATCTGCCGCTGGAGCTGCCCGCCCGCGACGAGTTGCGGGACTATGTCCGCCGGTTCCTCGCGGCGGTCTGACGTCCGGCGGGTCCGCCCTGTCGGGGTTTCAGGCCCCGGTCATTGCGGAATCAGGATCTCCGTGCCCGCGCCGGACTGGCCGTCGATGGTCCAGACGCCTTCCAGCGAGCCGTCGTCCATCACCTCGTAGACCACCAGCCCGACACCGCCGGTCTTGAACACATAGCCCGCGGCGAAGGCATTGCCATAGAGCATGCAGATGCCGTCGGATTCGCTGCCCGTGCTCCAGTGGATGTGGCAGGTCGTGTCGGAGCTCAGCGTGATGGTGGCTGTGCCGCTGTAGCTGCTGCCGTCGAGATTGGTGCCCTCGACCGTGTAGGTGCCGGTGGCCACGTCCGCCTGCGCGACGCCTGCCATGCAAAGCGTTGCCGCCAGACCTGCAAAGATCAGTTTCTTCATGTGTCGAACCCCTGTTGACCCCGCCCGGACAACCCGGCGGACGAAAGCAGGATCAGCCGCCGCGAAATCCGAGTCAATCAGCCGGCCCGGGTCCCGAGGGATTTCTTTTTCATGGGTCTGCTGCACGGCGCCTCAGGGGCCGCGCGCGCGGCCCGGGACCTCTGCCGATCCTGTCCTGGACGGCGGCTACACCAGGCCATGTTGGGCCGCCCCGATCGTGATGGCGGCGAAGAAGCAGGCAGAGGCGGCGATGACGAACCCATGCCAGATGGCGGTCGAGAACTTCATCCTCTTGGCGGCGTAGAACACCACGCCCACGGTGTAGAGCAACCCGCCGGCGATGATGAAGCCGATCGGCACCTCCGACCACGCGGACCAGATCAGCACGATGCTCATCCAGCCCATGATCAGGTACAGCGCCGGGCCCATGCGGCCAGGCGTGCGCCAGAACAACAGCTTGAGCGTGATGCCGAGGATCGCCAGGGCCCAGACAATGCCAAGCATCACATAGGCCAGGCCGCTGCCGATCATCGCCACCAGAGGCGTATAGGTACCGGCGATCTTCAGATAGATCGCCGCATGGTCGAGGCGCCGCAACACCGGCCGGATGCTTTCCCAGGGTGTCATGTGATAGAAGGCCGACGCCGCGAAAGTGGCGATCAGCGTGATCGCGTAGATGCCGATGGCCGTCATTTCCCAGGGCGAGGCCACCTGGCTGGACCAGACAAGCAGCAGCACGGCCCCGGAAACTGCGCCGATCAATCCGATGGCGTGCATGCTCCCGTCAGCAACCCGTTCCAACCTTGAATAATCCGGATACATTCCTTTAAGTCTCCAAAACCCTGCATAGATACGACAAGACCCGCCCCGCGAAGGCAAGGACCAGGCGGGACGGTAACGGACTTGCCGTCGCCCGTCGAGGCGGCGAGGTGACGCGCTCCTGCCGCAATGGGCGCCGCCGCGCGCAGGCACCTTGATCTCCCGCAGGCGCGGTGGCGTGCAACACGCTCCCGGCGCGCCGGAAAGGCATCAGCCGCGCGCTTGTCGCCCCGCCATGGTTAACCGGACCTTGCCGCCGATTTTAACCACGCCCGGCGATGTATGAATGATCGGTAAAATCTTAGGCAGTCCGGCAAGGTCCCGGTAACAGTTTTGTCGCATTGTTTGCTCAACGTTTGGATAGCTCAGCTCTCCACACCGTTGGTCAGCACAGATGCAGATTGTACGGGAACCCTCGCGGGTTCCCGTTTTTTTTGGCCAGCCAGCCGCCGTCCCCGGCGGTCGCAGGTGCGGTCAGTCGGCCAGCACCCGCTGCGGCGGGAACGAGATCGAGACCAGGGTTCCTTCGCTCGGCGTCGAGACGATGTCGAACTGGGCGCGGTTGGCCTCCACCATTGCCTTGGTCAAGGGCAGGCCGAGCCCGGTGCCGTCGCCGCGCTGCCTTGGGCCCGGTCCGACCTGGCCGAACGGCTTCATCGCCTGCTCGAGTTCCTTGCGGTTCATGCCGATGCCGGTATCGCGGATGCGGATGATGACGTTGCCCGAGGGCTCGTAGGAGGTGGAGACCACGATCTGTCCGCCCGAGGGGGTGAAGCGGATGGCGTTGGACAGGAGATTGAGCGCGATCTGCTTGATCGAGCGCCGGTCGGCCACCACTTCCGGCACGCTCGCCGACAGGCTGGTGCGGATGATCACCCGCTGGCTGTTGGCCATCGGCTGCAGCAGCGAGACGCTTTCGGCCAGATGCTCGTTGAGCGAGACGGCGACGAACTCCATCTGCTCCTGGCCGGCTTCGATCTTGGAGATGTCCAGCAGGTCATTGACGATGTCGAGCACATGCTTGCCCGAACTGCCGATGTCATGGGCATATTCGAGATAGCGCGGGCTGCCGATCGGGCCGAAGCGTTCCTCCACCATCATCTCGGAAAAGCCGATGATGGCGTTGAGCGGCGTGCGGATCTCGTGGCTGACGCGCGCCAGGAAATCCGACTTGTGCGAATTGGCGGTCTCGGCGGCGCGCTTGGCGGTGCGCAGCTCCTCCTCGGTCCGCTTCCACTGGGTGATGTCGCGCAACACCGCGCAGAAGCCGTTCGAGCCCGACAGCCGGCCGATGGTCATGAACAGCGGCAGGAAGCCGCCCGAGGCCTCGCGGCCGATCACTTCGCGCCCGTCATTGAGCACGCTGGAGACGCCGTGGTCGGCGAGACCGGAGACATAGTCCATCACCGCGCGCTGGCTCTCATGGGCAAACAGCATGGCGAAGGGTTGGCCCTGGGTTTCGCCTTCGTCATAGTTGAACAGCGCGCAGGCCGATCCGTTCATCGAGCGGATGGTGCCGTCATTGTCGAGAATGACGACGCCGTCGGTGGCTGTCTCCAGGATGGAGCGGAGTTCCTGCGTCTCGATCTTGAGCGCGGCCGCCTGATCCACCGCGGCGTTGAGTTCGCCGGCCCGGGGCGAGGGCGCCTCGGGTTCAGCGGTCTCGGCCAGCGCCTCGGCTTCAGCCGGGGTGATCGCTGCCATGTTCGGCCCGGGCGAGACGGCCTCCGCCGGCGACAGCGCCAAAAGCAGCGCCTGGCCGTCGCCCCAGTTGACCGACCTCAGCCGGGCGTTGACCTTCAGCGTCCCGCCATCGGCGCGCCGGATGATCATGCCGCCGTCGCCCATGTCGCGCTCGTCGGAGCGGTCGAGCAGGTGGTCGAGCCCGCCATCCGCGCCAAGCTCGGCGAGCGAGCCATAGCCGGTGAGGTCGAGGAATTCGGCATTGGCGTGGATCAGTTCATCGCCCGCATGCACCAGCAGGGCCGCGGGAATGGCGTCGACCAGGCCGGCATCGAGGCCGGTCTGCATCACCTGCCTTGCGGGCAGCGCGAAGGCTGAGGGCATGGGCTCGCTCAGCGGGGCTTCAATCCAGTCGGCATCCTCAGGCGGCGTCCCGGACGCACTCTCCGCGGCATCGTCCGGCAGGTCTTCCGCATGGTGATCTATTGGCGCTTCGGCTGATGTTGCGGCGTCCGCGGTGTTGCGGGCTTCGTCATCGGCAGCAGAGTCCGCGTCCACCGCGGATGCGTCAGGTCCGGCGGTGAAATCGATCTCGATGTCGCCCGGCGCGGGCGACTGGCGCTTGCCGAAGGCCGGGCGCTCGTCCTGCTGCACCGGTGCGGCGGACTCCGCGTCCGCCGTTTCCGTACCAAGGTGCGATGCTTCCGTCGTCAGCCGCGCGCCGATTTCCTTGAACGCCGCCTGTTCGCCCGGCGACAATCCGTCGCGCGGCCGCGCCCTGCGCGCTTCCAGGTCGATGATCTTGTCGCTGTCGCGCCGCATCGGGGTTTCGACCAGCCGGATGGCCGGCCGCTCGCCCCGGAACGGGTCTTCCGCGTCGGCGTAAGCCTCGCCGGTTTCGTCCGAACCGTCGTCGTCAACTGTGTCGTAATCCTCATCCCCGGGCTCGTCCGAGCGGTCCATCAGGGAAAGCTCCTCGATGTCGCGTTCAAGACTGCGCATCTCGAGATCGGCTTCATCCTCGGCGCTCAGCATGGTCGAGCCGGACCCGCCGGAGAAACCCGCCTCGCTGTCGTCGGCTCCCGCGCGGGCCTCGTCGCGGGGGGACTGGTCCATCGTCCTGAGCCGCGCGCCCGGGACCAGGGCAAGCCCCAGCGCCTCGGGGTCTTCCCGGGTTTCGCCCATCCGCACGATGCCGAAGCCGCGGAAGCCGTCGAACTGACGGTCGCGGGTGTAGGTCGGCAGGGCTGCCAGATCCACCGGCGTGACCAGCGAGGTGCCCTGGATCGGCCAGTAGACCGTCTTGCCCGACCAGGTGTCGCGGCGGTTCAGGAGGTCGGCGATCACATGATCCGGGTCGAGATTGAACACCCGCGCCAGGTCCGGAAAGCTGCGGCCGACAATGTCGGCGGAATGCGGCCCGACGGCTGCGGCGAACTCGGGCGAGACGTCGCTGAACTTGCCGTCGCGGCTGATCTTCCAGACGAACCGAACCGGCTTGCTGTTGGCGTCGAACCGGAAGCCGTGCCCGGCCGCGGCGGAGTCCTCAGGAGGGGAGGCCGGGGCGAGGTCCTCGGTGACTGCGTGGCCCGCATCGGCCAGATCCGCCTCACCGGCCGACAGATCGGTTTCATCCGCCGGGGCACTCGTTTCGGCAGCGCCGGAGGTTTCGAGCAATGCCGGCGCCGTGTCCGGGTCGGCACCACGATCAGCGTCCCGGTCCATGTCGTCATCGGCCTTCGGACCCGTATCCGAGTCATGGGCGGCCCCTTGCTCCGGCGCTTCCGCGTGCGCCGCTTGATCCTGCCAATCCTCGTGCACCGGGTGCGTGGGCTCGTCGGCCATGGTGTCGGCATCATCCGCCTTGGGTGATGCGTCGTCTGGACCGGACTCCACCGACTTCGCCGGGCCCGTGTCGTGATCGGCGGGGATATCCGCCGCCTTGTCGGTGCGGTGATCGGGCTGGAAGCCCGTGTCGTGATCGGCGTCGGTCCGGGCAGCGGCGTCGGTGTCGAGATTGCGCGCATCGGCGAAGGGCAGGGGGACACTGTCCGCACGCGCCTCGTCGGCGCGCAGCTTTGCCAGCCGCGCGTTGAGTTCGTCGCGGATCCGGCTGGTGTCGAACCGGACGGGCTGGTAGGCGGCCTTCGTGGCGGCGGGCTCACGGCTCCCGGTGGCGTCGTCGTCCGGTTCGCCCTCGCTGGCCGCGTCGTCGCCGCTCAAGGAGGCCGCGTCGCCCTCGTCCATGCCAGCCGAGCCGTCCATGGCTTCCGGTTCAAGATCCGCCGCCTCGTCCGTGCTGCCGGTCTCCGGCTCAAGGCCAACGTCGCTGTCGACCGCAATCCCGGCAGCCGGGGCAGTCGTCGTTTCGGACGCGGTGTCCTCCGCCTGCGCTGTCTCGCCAGGGTATGCCGCGGAAAGATCTCCGGTCTCGTCCTCCGGCTCGTCGAACGAGGCCGGTTCCACGGCAAACAGAAGATGCAGCGCCGGATCGTCGGCGAGCCTGCCCATGGCGGTGGGCACCGGTCCGCTGCGCGCCTCGGTCATGCGCTTGACCAGGCGGTCGGCTTCGCCCGCCACATCGGCGATCATCAGGGCGATGTCGTCCGCGGCTAGGCCGATCGCCTCGAACGTGCTCGAGGCTGCAAGCACCTTGCCGTCGCCGTCCACCACCCCGACATGGGTGCCGGTGCCTTCGAACCCGGAAATGATCTGGCGCGCACGGGCGCCCGGCGGCAGGATCTGCGCGGCCTGGCTCACCAGGAGCAGCGCCTGTGCGCCGTCCGGCAGGGTGATGTCCTCCAGGGTCGCCGGCGTCATCGATCGCGCAAATCCCGACGACAGCCGCATCATGAAGCCCTGCGGCCTGCCGGTGCGGCGCAGGCCGCTGAGCGCGCTTTCGATCTGTCGCCGCGTCGCGGTCTGGCCGGCGAGGCCTTCATCCAGCGCATCGTAGATATTGCCGAAGCCGAACAGATGGGCAGCCGCGCCATTGGCCCACAGCAGCTCTCCGAGGTCCGCGCTCAGCACCGCAACCGCGTCGCCGCTGGCGAAGCGGTCCCGGATCGAGGCGTGAACGGCCAGATCTATGAACGGATAAAGATGCGCCTGCATGGGCTGGATTCCAGTTTTGGCCAGATCTTGCCCTTTGTACGGGCGTATTAAGGTTTAATTAATAGCTTTCGCGCGGTCGGCGGTCCAGCAAACCCCGGTTCCGCAGGGGCAATTTGTGAAGAAAAGGTTAACGCATGGTGCGTTGCACAATATATGTTGCAATGCACCATAACCCGTGCTATGGTCCCTTTGAAATCGAAACGGGGCCGCGACGGTCCCAAGAAACTTCAAGGAGAAGTGACATGGCGACCAAGAAAACCGCAACCGCAGACGTTTTTGAATTCCCAGCATTCGACATGACCAAGATGGCCGATGGCTACCGCGAAATGGCCGACAAGTCGGTCAACCAGACCAAGGAAGCCTATGCCAAGGCCAAGGTCGCTGCCGAAGACGCCACCAAGGCGATCGAAACCACGCTCGAAACCGCCCAGGCCGGCACTGTCGAACTGAGCCTCAAGGCCATCGACGCAGCCCGCGGCAATGTCGAGCATTCGCTGTCGCACATGGAAGCCCTGCTCGGCGTCAAGTCGGTCGCCCAGATGATCGAACTGCAGACGAGCTTCTTCCGCAAGCAGGCCGAGATGATGGTCGACCAGACCAAGATGATGCAGGAAGCCGCCAAGAAGCTGGTGGAAGACGTGTCCAAGCCGGTCAAGACCGTTGCCGAAAAGGCCATGAGCGAAATCAAGGCTGCCTGATTTCGCCCACCCGCGACACTGAAGACAAGCCAAGGCCGGATCCCGTATCCGGCCTTTTGCTTTGCGGGTTTCTGCCCACCCCAAAATGACCCGGTCGGGGCAAAACCCTCTTGCAAAATCGCAACTGCCGCCGTATGTGAGCGGCAAGTGGCGGCCTGGACAGGATCCATGCCCCTTGATGTGCGGTTGTAGCTCAGTTGGTTAGAGCGCCGGATTGTGGATCCGGAGGTCGGTGGTTCGAGCCCACCCAATCGTACCATTTCCCTTGCAGGACTTGATGGTAAAGCGGGCACTCTCGGGTGCGCCCGCGCCGGCTCTCGACAGGATCTGACCCGCTCAGAACGCCTTGAAGGTCAGGATCGTGTGCGTCCGCTCGATGCCGGGAATGGTGTGCACATTGTCGGCGATGAAGCGGCCGATATCGACGTCATCCTCGATGTAGAACTTGGCCATCAGGTCGAACTGGCCGCTCACCGAGTAGATTTCGGACGCGATCTCGCGGTTGGCGATTTCCTCGGCCACCGGATAGGCCTGTCCGAGCTTGCATTGAAACTCCACGAAAAAACACTGCATCGCCGGTCTCCTTTGGTCTTCGCCTGTCTCTGTCCAGGCATCGCTGATCCCTCTTGGAACCATGCCCGCGCGGCTTGTGCAAGGGGCCAATCCGGGCGGAAATACTTTAAGCTTAAAAAAAGCACTGGAATTCTCCGATTTGGCTGATAAGCTCACCCGGAACGGCCGACAAAGGGCCCGACGGGGATAATGTTGCAGGGAACGGACCGAAACAAGGCCGGCCCGGCATCAAACACAGAGAGGACATTCAATGAACAAGATGCTTTTGGGACTGACAACTGCCCTTGCGCTGATCGCCAGCGCCGCGGTCTCTTCGGCCGATCCTGTCAAGGTCGGCATGATCACGACGCTCTCCGGCGGCGGTGCATCGCTCGGCATCGACGTGCGCGACGGCTTCCAGCTCGCGATCAAGCAGTCGGGCCGCACCGACATCGAACTCATCGTCGAGGATGACGCCCAGAAGCCCGATCTTGCGGTGCAGCTGTCGGACAAGCTCATCCAGTCCGACAAGGTCGATGTGATGACCGGCATCATCTGGTCCAATCTCGCCATGGCCGTCATTCCGGGCGCGGTTGCCCAGGACAAGATCTACCTCTCGCCGAATGCCGGCCCTTCGGCTCTGGCAGGAGCGGGCTGCAACGCCAATTATTTCAACGTCGCCTGGCAGAACGACAACCTCCATGAAGCGATGGG
Organism: Hoeflea sp.; assembly: GCF_030682515.1. Lineage (GTDB taxonomy): Bacteria > Pseudomonadota > Alphaproteobacteria > Rhizobiales > Rhizobiaceae > Hoeflea. The sequence goes on from NZ_JAUXOD010000079.1 coordinate 35,136, forward strand.
CGCCTATGCGACCACTGCCGGCTTCAAGAAGAGCTTCATCCTGGCGCCGAACTATCCGGCCGGCCAGGATGCGTTGACCGGGTTCAAGCGCTTCTTCAAGGGCGAGATCGCCAAGGAGATCTACACCCAGCTCGGCCAGACCGACTACGCCGCCGAAATCGCCGAAATCCGCGCCTCGGGCGCCGACAGCGTGTTCTTCTTCCTGCCCGGCGGCATGGGCATCGCCTTCATGAAGCAGTATGCCGGCGCGGGCGTCGACGTGCCGCTGCTCGGACCTGCCTTCTCCTTCGACCAGAACATCCTGCAGGCCGTTGGCGATGCGGCGCTCGGCGTCAAGAACACCTCGCAATGGTCCAAGGATCTCGACAACGAGACCAACAAGGCCTTCGTCGAAAGCTACCAGGCGGAATACAACCGTCTGCCTTCGCTCTATTCGAGCCAGGGCTTCGACACCGCCAACCTGCTGATATCAGCCATGGACGCGGCCTCGATTTCCGACAAGGACGCATTCCGCGCAGCGCTGAAGGCCGCCAACTTCAAGTCCACCCGAGGCGACTTCAAGTTCAACACCAACAACCACCCGATCCAGGACATCTATGTCCGCGAAGTGGTCAAGGAAGGCGACATCTACACCAACAAGCTGGTGGGCGTGGCGCTGGAAGACCATGGCGACGCCTACGCCGCCGATTGCAAGATGTAATCCATCCTCATCCGGTCCGGGCGGCGCCCTGCGCTGCCCGGACCGAGACTTCGCACCGAGGCATGTCGCGTTCAGATGAGCTCATCTGAACGGCAACGGACATGACTCACGTCACCCTTTGCAGCGTCCCTTGCACCGTCTGGACAAGGTGCGGCGTTGTCATGCGAGCCCGGTAGACAATGACCGTCGCCCTCTTCCTCGAGCAGATTCTCAACGGCTTGCAGCTCGGGGTCATGCTGTTCCTGATGGCCGCGGGCCTGACGCTGATCTTCGGCGTCATGGGGCTGATCAATCTCGCCCATGGTTCGCTGTTCATGGTCGGCGGCTTCGTCTGCGCCGCGGTCGCCGCCTGGACCGGATCCTTCTGGCTCGGATTGGTGGCGAGCCTCGCCGCCGCCGCCGCCCTTGGCGCAATTGTCGAGATCGTGGTGATCCGCAGGCTCTATGACCGCGACCATCTCGATCAGGTGCTGGCGACGTTCGCGCTCGTGCTGATGTTTTCCGAAGGCGTGCGCTTCTTCTTCGGCTCCTTCCCGCTCTATCTCGATCCCCCGGCGTTTCTCGCCGGTCCGGTCATCCTGCCCGGCGGCCTGCCCTATCCGGCCTACCGGCTGGCGATCATCATCGCGGGCCTCGCGGTCGCAGCCGGTCTCGGCCTGCTGATCAGCCGCACCAGGCTCGGCATGCAGATCCGCGCCGGCGAGGCCGACCGCGAGATGATCGCGGCGCTCGGCGTCGATATCCGCTTTCTCTACACGGTCGTCTTCGCGCTGGGCGCAGCGCTGGCTGGCTTTGCCGGCGCGCTGGTCGGCGCCATCCAGTCGGTACAGATCGGCATGGGCGAACCGGTGCTGATCCTGGCTTTCGTGGTCATCGTCATCGGCGGCATCGGCTCGATCCGCGGCGCGCTGGTGGCAGCCCTCATCGTTGGCCTCGTCGACACCATGGGCCGCTTCCTGCTGCCGACGCTGCTCTCCGGCGTCATGGAAGCCTCCGCCGCCCGCGGCGTCGGCTCGGCGCTGGCCTCGATGCTGATCTATCTGCTGATGGCCGTGGTGCTGGTGTTCAAGCCGAGAGGGTTGTTTCCCCAAAATGCGTGATCTCGTCACCGAACACCGTCTCAACATCGTGCTGGCGCTGATCCTGCTCGGCGGTCCGCTGGTGGCGCATTTTGCCGAGGAGCCTTTCCTGGTCACGCTCGCCACCCGCGCCACCATCCTGGCGCTCGCCGGCGTCGGTTTGAACATCGCGCTGGGGCTCGGCGGGCTGGTGTCCTTCGGCCATGCCGCCTTCTTCGGCCTCGGCGGCTACGCCGTGGGCATTCTGGCGAGCCATCACCAAACCTACGTGCCGCTGATGACATGGCCCTTTGTCATCAATGGCTCCAACCAGATGCTGGTGCTGTGGCTGGTGGCGGTGCTGGCGAGCGGCCTGGCGGCGCTGGTGATCGGGGCGCTCAGCCTTCGCACATCGGGCGTCTATTTCATCATGATCACGCTCGCCTTCGCCCAGATGATCTACTACTTCGCCATCTCCTGGCCTGCCTATGGCGGCGAGGACGGGCTGTCGATCTATGTCCGCAATTCGTTCCCCGGCATCAACACATTGAAGCCGCTGCACTTCTTCCTGCTCTGCTACGGGGTGCTGATCCTGGTTCTGCTGGCGCAATGGCGCATGACCGGCGCACGCTTCGGCATCGCCCTGCAGGCCGTCCGCCAGAACCAGGGCCGGGTCGCGGCGCTGGGGCTCTCGCCCTACCGGATCAAGCTCGCGGCCTTCGTGATCTCGGGCATGGTCACCGGCCTCGCCGGCGCGCTTTATGCCGATCTCAACCGCTTCGTCAGCCCCTCGATGCTGTCCTGGCACCTGTCGGGCGAGATCATGGTGTTCATCATCCTGGGCGGCGTCGCCCGGCTGTTCGGCCCGGTGGTCGGCGCCTGCCTGTTCGTGCTGTTCGAGCATGCCTTCGGCAGCTTCACCACGCACTGGCAGTTCTTCCTGGGTGCGGCGCTCCTGGGCGTGGTGCTGTTTGCCCGCGGCGGCTTCATCGGCCTGGTGGCGGGGAGGGCGCGCCATGACTGAACCGGTGCTCGAGATCAAGGGCCTGACCAAGTCCTTCGGCGCGCTGAAGGTGACCGACGGCGTCGACCTCGATTTGAGGCCCGGCGAGATTCACGCCCTGATCGGCCCCAATGGCGCCGGCAAGTCGAGCCTGATCAAGCTGGTCGCCGGCG
>NZ_JAUXOD010000091.1 GCF_030682515.1 Hoeflea sp.
CTCGCCAGCCGCAACGCCGCGGAAGAGGGCGTCGTCTACCAGCAGATGACCCGCGGCGCGGCCGACCGCGAATACACCTGCGCCACCGATAAACTGACGCCGACGCTGGTGCTGTTCACCCAGGCCCGCGCGCTCATCGACACGGCGGTGGCGAGGAACGGCCTGAAAATCGTCTCGATCCCCGACCTGCGCTGGGGCCGCTGCGACATCAAGACCGTGCAGCTGCTTTACCCCTCGCTCGGCAAGATGGAGGCCAAGGCCCGCGGCGCCGACGATGCCTGGATGGTCCGCGACGGCATGGTCACCGAAGGCACCTCCAACAACGCCTTCATCGTCACCAGGGACGGCGCCATCGTCACCAGGCCGCTCTCGCCGTCGATCCTGCCCGGCATCACCCGCGCGGCGCTGATGACCTATTGCGCCGCCAGCGGCACCCGGATCGAGGAGCGCGAATTCTCGATCGACGAGGCACGCAACGCGGCCGAGGCCTTTATCACCTCGGCGTCGGTGTTTGTCGGGCCGGTGGTCTCCATCGACGGCGTCGAGCTCTCGGGCGGCAAGCCCGGACCGGTGACGCTGGGGCTGAGACAAACCTATCTCGAAGAAAGCCTCAAACGCGCGCTCTGAGGATCTGCCGGGCCATGCCGGCCCGGCTTTCGAGACAGCTCAGACCGATTTGATCGCGCCGCCGTCGCAGCGGATCATCGATCCGTTGATGTAGCTCGCCCGCGCGCTGACCAGGAACGCGGCGGCAGCGGCGAACTCGTCGACCGCGCCGTAGCGGCCGACCGGGATCTGTGCCCGCGCCGCATCGGCGACCTCGTCCAGGCTCTTGCCCGAGCGCTTGGCGTTGGCGGCGTCGAGCTCCTTGAGTCGGTCGGTGTCGATCCGGCCGGGCAGCAGCATGTTGAAGGTGACGCCGTCGCCCGCCGTCTCGTTGGCCATGGATTTCGACCAGCCGACGAGCGACGCCCGAAGCGCGTTCGAGAGCCCCAGGTTGGGGATCGGCTGGATCACGCCGGAGGAGGCGATGGTCAGCACCCGGCCCCAGCCGCGCGCCCGCATGCCCGGCAGGAACCGCGCGGTCACGTCCATGACGCTCAGCACCATGATCTCGAACTGGCGGTGGACGACCGTGAGATCCGCCTCGCTCATCAGGCCGGCAGGCGGACCGCCGGTGTTGTTGACGAGAATGTCGAGCTCTCCGAATTCCTTGCTCACGCTGTCCTCAAGCAGGGCCGGAGTGGCCTTGTCGGACAGATCGCAGACGACGAAGCGCGCCGTGCCGGTGCCGCGCGCGTTGATCGCCTTTGCGGCGGCCTCGAGCCGGGCGCCGTCGCGGCCGCAGATCATCACATCGGCGCCTTCCGCAGCGATCGCTTCGGCCACGCCGAGCCCAAGCCCGCGCGACGACGCCAGCACCAGCGCCCGTTTTCCTGTCAATCCGAGATCCATGATGTCTTTCCTTGCTTGCCTGTTGCGCTTTACAATGGAGCATATTTTTCGCCCAAATCGATTCCGGTTTGGGGAATTATGCAGTAAAGCCTTGCCCCATAGGTCGCCGCAGAGGCGGCAAAGGTCAACCCGCCCGATAAAGTTCGCGGCGGAACGCGAGGAAAGCCACAGTGACCGAAATCACCATTCCCAGGCCCGATGACTGGCACCTGCACCTGCGCGACGGCGCCATGCTCGAAGGCGTGCTGCCCTATTCGGCCCGCGATTTCGCCCGCGCCATCATCATGCCCAATCTGGTGCCGCCGGTGGTGACCGGCGCCGACGCGGCAGCCTATCGCGACCGCATCCTTGCGGCGCTGCCCAAGGATCTTGATTTCACGCCGCTGATGACGCTCTACCTGACCGAGGGCACGGATCCGGCCGATGTCGCCAGCGCCCATGCCTCGGGGTTGGTCACCGCTGTGAAGCTCTACCCGGCCGGCGCCACCACCAATTCCCATTCCGGCGTGCGGGATCTGGGCAAGGTCATGCCGGTGCTCGAAAAGATGGCCGAAATCGGCATGCCGCTCTGCATCCATGGCGAGGTCACCGATCCGGCGGTCGACATTTTCGATCGCGAGGCGGTGTTCATCGACACCGTGCTCGACCCGCTGCGCGCCCGCGTGCCGGAGCTCAGGATCACGCTCGAGCACGTGACGACATCGCAGGGCGTGGATTACGTCATGGGCGCGGACGCCAATCTGGCTGCGACCATCACCACCCATCACCTGATGATCAACCGCAATGCCATCCTCGTCGGCGGCATCAAGCCGCATTACTACTGCCTGCCGGTGGCCAAGCGCGAGAGCCATCGCCTGGCGCTGCGCAAGGCCGCGACCTCGGGCGACAAGCGGTTTTTCCTGGGCACCGATTCCGCGCCCCATGTCGATCCGCTCAAGGAATGCGCCTGCGGCTGCGCCGGCATCTTCACCGCGATCAACACGCTGTCCTGCCTGGCCCATGTCTTCGAGGAGGAAGGCGCGCTCGACCATCTGGCCGGGTTCACCAGCCGCAACGGGCCGGCCTGGTACGGGCTTCCGGTCAACGAGGCGATGGTGACGCTGGTCCGGCGCGAGACGCCGGTCCATTGGCCCGAAAGGATCTTCACCGGCGACGGGCCGGTCACCGTGTTCGATCCGCTTTTGCCCATCCACTGGGAAGTTGCCTGAGAGCCTTTCGCGCCTGCGGTGAAGCTGGTATTCGGATCGCCCAGACCTTTGAGCCGGGAGCGCCGCCGATGTTTTCCAACACATTCCCCGACAAGGCGAAGATGGCCGAGATCGTCGCCGGCCAGCTGCTGGAAATCAAGGCGGTGCATTTCAACGCCACCGAGCCCTACAAGCTGGCGTCCGGCATGCGGAGCCCGGTCTATATCGACTGCCGCAAACTGATCTCCTATCCGCGCATCCGCTCTGCGGTGATGGATTTCGCCGCCGCCACCATCCTCACCGAAGCGGGCTTCGAGCAGTTCGACTGCGTCGCCGGTGGCGAGACCGCGGGCATTCCCTTTGCAGCCTTCCTCGCCGAACGCCTGGGCCTGCCGATGATCTATGTCCGCAAGAAGCCCAAGGGCCATGGCCGCAACGCCCAGATCGAGGGCGAACTGCCCGAAGGCTCGCGCGTGCTGGTGATCGAGGACCTGACCACCGCCGGCGGCTCGATGTTCACCTTCATCGACGCCATCCGCGAGGCCGGCTGCACCGTCGATCACGGCATCGCGCTGTTTTACTATGGTATTTTCGCAGAAGCCGAGAGCCGCTTCGCGGGCGGTAACGTGACCCTGCATTATCTCGCCACCTGGCGCGACGTGCTGGCCGCGGCGACGCGGAAGCAGGCTTTCGACAAGGCGACGCTGGCGTCAGTGGAGGCGTTCCTCGACGCGCCGCTCGCATGGTCGGGCGAGCATGGCGGCGTCTCCGAGCTTCCGGGGCAGTAACACAGGCGCGGCCCGAGGGCCGACGCGGGGAGGATACGGACATGATCATCTGTTGCGGGGAAGCCCTCATCGACATGCTGCCGCGCACGACGACGGCGGGCGAAGACGCCTTCGCGCCCTATGCCGGCGGCGCCGTGTTCAACACGGCCATCGCGCTTGGCAGGCTGGGACTGCCGACGGGCTTCTTCACCGGGCTTTCGAGCGACATGTTCGGCGATGTGCTGCGCGACGTGCTGGGCAAGAGCGGCGTTGACCACGGCTTCTGCGCCACGCTCGACCTGCACACCACGCTCGCTTTCGTGCGGCTGACGAACGGCCAGGCGAGCTACGCCTTCTTCGACGAGAATACCGCGGGCCGGATGATCACCGAAGCGCATCTGCCCGAATTCGGCGCGGAGGTCGAGGCGCTGCATTTCGGCGCGATCAGCCTGATCCCGGATCCGTGCGGCGCGACTTACGAAAGCCTGATGCGGCGCGAATGCGGCGCGCGCGTGATCTCGCTCGATCCGAACATCCGCCCGGGCTTCATTCCGGACAAGGCCGCGCACCGGGCCCGCATCGACCGGATGATCGCCATGAGCGACATCCTCAAGATGTCGGACGAGGATCTCGAATGGTTCGGCATGGCCGACATGGAGAGCGCTGCAAAAGCCTGGCTCGGCAATGGCCCCAGCCTGGTGGTGTTCACGCGGGGACCGAAGGGCGCTGTCGGGTTCACCAGGGATCACCGGGTCGAGGTCGACGGCGAGAAGGTCACCGTCGCCGACACGGTGGGCGCGGGCGACACGTTCAACGCCGGCATCCTGGCGTCGCTCAGGCGCGACGGCGTTCTGGACAGGGCCGCGATCCGGTTGCTGTCGGCGGACCAGATTGGCAATGCGCTGCGCCTTGGCGCGAAGGCAGCCGCCGTCACCGTCTCCCGGCCCGGCGCCAATCCGCCCTGGGCCCGCGAAATCGGACTCTGATCGGTTTCTGATCAGCTCTGCTTGCGCATGCCGCGGATGGTCTCGGCCAGCATCAGCGTCGAGGCATCATGGTTGCCGCCCTGGCTCTCTCCCTTGACCACCGGCAAAAGAGCTGTCGCCAGCTCCTTGCCGAGCTCCACGCCCCACTGGTCGAACGCATTGATGCCGAAGATCTGCGCCTCGACGAACACCCGGTGCTCATAAAGCGCGATCAGCCGCCCGAGCGCATAGGGCGTCAGCTTGTCATGCACCAGCGTGATCGACGGCCGGTTTCCGGGGAATGTCTTGTGCGGCGCGAGCCGGTCAGCTTCCGCGTCGGAAGCGCCGCCGGCGATCAGCTGCGCCCGGGCTTCGTCGCGGCTGCGGCCGCGCATCAGCGCTTCCGATTGCGCCAGGCAGTTGGCGATCAGCAGCTCGTGCTGGTGGCCGAGATGCGGCTCGTGGCCATTGGCGCCGATGATGAACTCGACCGGGATGACGTCGGTGCCCTGGTGCAGCAGCTGGAAGAAGGCGTGCTGGCCGTTGGTGCCCGGCTCGCCCCAGACAATGGGGCCCGAGGCGGTCGTCAGCGGCTCGCCGTCGATGGTCACGGACTTGCCGTTCGATTCCATGTCGAGCTGCTGCAGATAGGCCGGGAACCGCGACAGCCGCTGCTCATAGGGAATGATCGCCCGGCTCGGATGGCCGCAGGCGAGCCGGTGCCAGACGCCGAGAAGCCCCAGGATCATCGGCAGGTTCTGGGCGACCGGGGCCGACTTGAAATGATCATCCATGGCGCGCGCGCCGGCGAGGAACTCGCCGAACGCGCTTTTCCCGATGGCGATCATCAGCGGCAGGCCGATGGCCGACCAGAGCGAATAGCGCCCGCCGACCCAGTCCCAGAACCCGAACACGCGGGTTTCATTGAGGCCGAACTTGCCCACCTTGTCGAGCGCCGTCGAGACAGCGGCGAAATGGCTCGCCACGGCGCTTTCGCCGAGCTTCGAGACAATGAAGTCCCGCGCGGTGGCCGCATTGGTCATGGTCTCGATGGTGGTGAAGGTCTTCGAGGCGACGATGACCAGCGTCGTCTCCGGATCGAGGCCCGAGAGCGTGTCGGCGATATGCGCGCCGTCGACATTGGAGACGAAGTGCAGTCTCGGGCCGTCATGATAGGGCGAGAGCGCCAGCGTCGCCATCACCGGGCCGAGATCGGAGCCGCCGATGCCGATATTGACGACATCGGTGAAGGTCTTGCCGGTGGCGCCACGGATCGAGCCGTCGCGGACCCCGTCCGAGAAAGCCCCCATGGCTTCAAGCACCGCGTACACCCCCGGCACCACGTTCTCGCCGTCGACCCGGATGTCGGCGTCCGCTGCAGCGCGCAGCGCCGTGTGCAGCACGGCGCGCCCTTCGGTCGCATTGATCGCCTCGCCAGCAAGCATTCGGTCGCGCTTTGCCTCCACATCCGCCGCCGCGGCGAGCGCGCCGAGCAGGCCGAGCGTCTCCTCGCTGACGGCGCATTTGGAAAAATCCATGCTGAGATCGTCAAGTCCGATGGTGAAGCGGCGGGCGCGATCGGGGTCGGCTTGAAACGCCGCGCGCAGAGTGCCGGATGCGGCGCCGCGATGGGATTTCAGGCGGGACAGAGCCAGTTCGACGGGTTTCGACAAGGGGCGGGCCTCCGTGTTGGGTTGCCCACCTATGCGGCGGGGGCCGCGGAAAATCAAGGTTTCCGCGGCCCCCGTGTGGCGTCGTCACTCGTTCGCCGCGCCGAGGCGGCGGGTCGGGACTCCGGGCGGCAGGGCCAGCTCCCGGTTACAGATCCCGCAGTTCGCGGCGCAGGATCTTGCCGACATTGGTCTTGGGCAGATCGTCCTTGAAGACGACGACCTTGGGCCGCTTGTAGTTGGTGAGCCCCTTGGCGCAATGGGCCTTGACGTCGGCCTCGGTGAGGGTGGGGTCCTTGCGCACGACGAACAGCTTGACCGCCTCGCCGGAATTCTCGTCCGGAATGGCGATGGCCGCTGCCTCGGCGATGCCGGGATGGGACACCGCCACCTCCTCGACCTCGTTCGGATAGACGTTGAAGCCCGAGACCAGGATCATGTCCTTCTTGCGGTCGACGATCTTGGTAAAGCCGGCCTCGTCCATGAAGCCCATGTCGCCCGAGCGGAAATAGCCGTCCTCGGTCATCACCTTCCGGGTCTCGTCGTCGCGGTTCCAGTAGCCCACCATCACCTGCGGGCCCTTGATGCAGATCTCGCCGACTTCGCCCAGTGCGACGGCAGTGCCGTCCTCGTCGCGGATGTCGATGAAGGTCGAGGGCAGCGGCAGGCCGATGGTGCCGGTGAACTCCGTGGCGTCGAAGCGGTTGGCCGTGGCCACCGGAGAGGTTTCCGACAGGCCGTAGCCTTCCGAAATGACGCAGCCGGTCATCTGCTTCCAGCGTTCGGCCACCGGGCGCTGCACCGCCATGCCGCCGCAGAGCGTCAGCAGCAGCGGCTTGAAGTTGAGCGTCTTGAAGTCGTCATTGTTCAAAAGCGCATTGAACAGCGTGTTGAGGCCGGGGAAGACGTTGAACTCGATCTTCTTGAGTTCCTTGACGAAGCCCGGAATGTCGCGCGGATTGGGAATGAGGACGTTGTGCGCGCCCTGCTGCATGCCCATCAGCGCGTTCACGGTGAGTGCGAAGATGTGATAGAGCGGCAATGCACAGACATAGACCAGGACTTCGGGCTTGGGCTTGTTGATGAAGGCGGCCTTGAGCCAGAGGTCGTTCTGCGCCGCGTTCGACAGCACGTTGGCATGGGACAGCGTGGCGCCCTTGGAGACGCCGGTGGTGCCGCCGGTATATTGCAGGAAGGCCACGTCTTCGGCCTTGGTGGCAGCGGGCTTGAGCGATTTGCCGTCGCCAGCAGCCATCGCCGCCTTGAAGCTCACATGGCCGGGAAGCTGCCAGGCCGGCACCATCTTCTTGACCTTGCGGACCACGAAATTGACGATATGGCCCTTGAGCCCGAGGAGATCGCCCATCGTCGCCACGCAGACATGCTTGACGTCGGTGCGGGCGATGACCTGCTCGAGCGTGACGGCGAAGTTCTCGAGGATGATGATCGCCTTGGCGCCCGAATCCTTGAGCTGGTGCTCGAGTTCGCGCGGCGTGTAAAGCGGATTGACATTGACCACGGCAAAGCCCGCGCGCAGCACGGCGGCCATCGCCACCGGCATCTGCAGCACGTTCGGCATCATCAGCGCCACCCGGTCGCCCTTCTCAAGTCCGAGCGATTGCAGCCAGGCGCCGATCTTGGTGGAGAGCTTCTCCATGTCGCCATAGGTGATGGTCTTGCCCATGCAGGTGAAGGCCGGACGGCTGGCGTAGCGCTTGAACGAATCCTCGATCAGGGCTGCGACCGACGGATAGGCGAGCGGCGCGATGTCGGCGGGGGTGTTGGGTGGATAGGATTTGAGCCAGATGCGGTCTGCGGCAGCGGTGTTTGTCATGAGTGTCTCTCCCTCTAGTCCGGACGCGAACGCGATCTTCCGTTTGCCGCGGGGCTCCTCTTCCCTGCGTCCATGCTGACACAAGATTTAAAGTGCCCCCGCTCCCGTTGCAATGCCTTCCCTTGACGTAAACGTAAGTTTTCGGACGAAAAATATCCGCGAAAACCCGTGATTTGAGCCGTTGCGACCACGCGAGCGCTCTGCTTCAAGGGGCGCCCGGTCTGCTGCCTCGCCTGCGGCGGGCGTGCCTGTCAGCGTTTGAGCACGCCGGGGCCCGCGCCGACAATGACCTCGTCCAGCTCGCCGATCGCGCCCTTGTCCTTGCCCGTGTAGGGCAGCTCGGCCAGGATCGTGCGGATGAGATTGAGCCGCGCCCGGCGCTTGTCATTGGCGCGCACCACGGTCCAGGGCGCGTGGCCGGAGTGGGTCTCCTTGAGCATCAGGTCGCGCTTTTCGGTGTAGTCATCCCATTTGTCGAGACTGGCGATGTCCATGGGCGACAGTTTCCAGGACTTGAGCCGGGAGTGGCGGCGGTCGTGAAACCGCTTGATCTGCATCTCGCGGCCGATATTGAGCCAGAACTTGAAGAGATAGATCCCCTCCTTCACCGGCATCCGCTCGAAGGACGGGGCCTCCTCGAGGAAATGCGCGTGCTGCTCGGGCGTGCAGAACCCCATTACCGGCTCGACGCCGGCGCGGTTGTACCAGGAGCGGTCGAACAGGATGAACTCGCCCGACGTCGGAAAATGATCGACATAGCGCTGGAAGTACCATTGTCCGCGTTCTGTGTCGGTGGGCTTGGGCAGGGCGACGATGCGCGCCGAGCGCGGGTTCATGAAGGCCCGGGTCGCCCCGATGGCTCCGCCCTTGCCGGCGGCGTCGCGGCCCTCGAAGACCGAGATCACGCGCTTGCCGGTTTCGCCGAGCCAGGACTGCACCTTGACCAGCTCGATCTGCAGCGCCTCGAGCGCCTCCTCGTACTCGTCCCAGTCGAGCTTCTTCTTGTAGGGATAATTGTCGGACGAGAAGGCCGCGTCCTCCACCCAGTCCGGCAGTTTCGGATCGTCGATGTCGAAAACCCGCTGCTTGCCGTTGATGGTCAATTCCACGGCGCTGCTGCTTTGCTCTTTTGCCACGGGCTGTTCCTTTGCTTTGACCTGCTTCGAACGAAGAAAGGGCCACATCGTCATTGTGATTTCAAGCAGTGCGGGTAAACAAGTTACAGATTCAGCAAGTCCACGACATCAAGGGCGTACCGGCAGATGACCGATTTCAGGCAAGAGGCCAAGGCTGACCCGCAGGCGGCGGATGGTCTTGCGGCCCGCGCAGGCGCGCTGGCGCGACCGCTGGGCGTTGGCGCCGCGCTCGCGCTTGCCGCCATCCCGGCGGGTCTGGCGCCCTGGCAGGCGATTGCAGGCTATGGCGCCTTTGCCGCGGCCCTGCTGCTCTGGCCCTCGGGCGGGCAGGCGGCGCGGAGCCGCGACAAGGGCAGGGCAGCCGATGCGGTCCACCCGGATTTCGCGGTGATCGAGGCGCTCGACCTGCCGGCCATTGTGTTCGATCGCGAAACCCAGGTCCTTCGCCAGAATTCCTCCGCCCAGGCGCTGGTCGGCGCCTATCCCGAGCGGGCGACCCTGTCGGCGCGGATCCGGTCGCCGGCAATTCTCGAGCTTGTCGCGCGGGTGGTGGATCGCGGCCTCCCCGACAGCGTCGAGCACGCCGAGCGGGTTCCCTCCGAACGCTGGCACGAGGTGCGCGTCGCGCCGGTCAATCCTCGCGCCGAGCCCGACAGGCGGCTTTACGTGCTGACCTTCAGGGACCTGACCGAGGCGCGGCGCATGGACCGGATGCGCACCGATTTCGTCGCCAATGCCAGCCATGAACTCAGAACCCCGCTCGCCTCGCTGATGGGCTTCATCGAGACCCTGCAGGGACCGGCGCGCAACGACGAGGCCGCGCGCACGCGCTTCTTCGGCATCATGCTCGAACAGGCGCAGCGCATGGCGCGGCTGATCGATGATCTTCTGTCGCTGTCGCGGCTGGAGATGCGGGCGCATGTGGCGCCCGAGGGCGAGGTCGATCTGGGCCGGACCGTCACCCATGTGGTCGACACCATGAAGCCGATGGCCAATGATCTGGGCGTGGTGATCGAGCTCGCCGTGCCTGAACAGCCGGTCGTCGTCACCGGCGACGTGGATGAGCTGATCCAGGTTTTCTCCAACCTGATCGAGAATGCCTGCAAATACGGCCAGAGCGGCAAGCGCGTTCTGGTCACGGTCGCCAACCCGGATGCGGACGGGGCTCAGGTCACCGTCCAGGATTCCGGCCCCGGCATCGCCAAGGAACATGTGCCCCGGCTGACCGAGCGCTTTTACCGGGTCGATGTGGAGAGCAGCCGGACCAAGAAAGGCACCGGTCTGGGGCTCGCCATCGTCAAGCACATCCTCGCCCGGCACCGCGCCCGGCTGGTGATCCGCTCGGTTCCGGGGGAAGGATCGGCCTTCACTGTCAAATTCAGTCGCACAGAACCGGCGAAGGCCAAGGCGGCGAGAGAAATATACCAATAAAAACAATTGGATAGACTGTCATAAAACAGTGATGATACTGTCATAAAACGGAATCTCGAAGGGCCTAGAAAGAGCCAGCCTTAGTTGGCTGAAACCATGGTCCTGCAAAAGGGCCTTGCCACCCTGACCCATGACGGGAGATTCTCTATGAACGCACTCAAATTCGCCGCCGCCGCACTTGTGGCCTCCACGGCTTTCGCTGGCGCCGCTGTCGCCCGCGACCAGATCAAGGTTGTCGGTTCGTCAACCGTTTTCCCTTATTCGCAGGCAGCCGCAGAAGAATATGCCAACAAGTCCGGCAACCCTGCGCCGGTCGTTGAGTCGCTCGGCACCGGCGGCGGCTTCAAGGCATTCTGCGGCGGCGTTGGCCCCGACCATCCGGACGTGACCGGTGCTTCGCGCGCCATCAAGAGCTCCGAAGTCGAGCTCTGCACCACCAATGGCGTCACCGACATCACCGAAGCCCTGATCGGCTATGACGGCCTGTCGATGGCCGTGTCGCGCAAGAATGATTTTGCGTGGGACCTGACCGAAGAGCAGATCTTCCGCGCCGTTGCCGCCGAACTGCCGAACGAGGCTGGCGAACTGGTTGCCAACCCGAACCAGATGTGGTCCGACGTCGACCCGTCGCTTCCGGCCTTCAAGATCGTCGTCATCGGACCGCCCCCGACATCGGGCACCCGTGATGCTTTCGTCGAACTGACCCTGCATGACGGTTGCGACGCCATCCCGGCCATCGCTGCCATCAAGAAGGACAATGCCGACAAGTGGAATGAAGTCTGCTCGCGCGTCCGCCAGGACGGCCTGTTCATCGAAGCCGGCGAGAACGACAACCTGATCGTCCAGTCGCTGGAATCCGACCCGAACGCTGTTGGCATCTTCGGCTATTCGTTCCTCTATGAGAACCTCGACAAGCTGAAGGGCGTCAGCATCAATGGCGTCGAACCGACATTCGACACCATCGCCGACGGTTCCTACCCCGTCGCTCGGCCGCTCTACTTCTACGTCAAGAACGCCCATCGCGGCGTCATTCCGGGCCTCGAGGAATTCCTCGCGGAATATGTCTCGGATGAAGCGCTTGCCACGGGCGGCTATCTGGCCGAGCGCGGCCTGACCCCGCTTTCGACCGAGAAACTTGCAGAAGTTCGTGACGCCGTCGTCACCGGCAAGAAGTTCGGAATGTAATCTTCTGAACCAGCATCCGGCCGCGAGAATGTTTCTCGCGGCCGGGTTTTCATTATCCGGCACATGGTGAGAGCGGACATGGTCGCCAATACATTTCTTGTGATCTTTTTGCTGACGATCGTTGGCTATGTCGCGGCTCGCATCCATGCGAAATCCGTGCTGGAAAAGGTGGGTGCGCAGATGCACTCGCGGCCGATCTATCATGGCGTGAACGCCGCCATCTGGACTGGTGTTCCTGCGCTCATCATTATCCTTTTCTGGCTGATGTTCCAGAACACCGTCATCAACCAGTTGCTCCTCGGCCTGTTCGAGCCGTCCCGAATCGAAGCGATGACCAGTGCCGACAAGTCGCTGCTGATCAGCGAGATCCGCCAGATCGCGGCCGGCCGTATCTTCGGCACGCCGGAAGACATGGTTCTGGCCGCGGCGCAGAAGCTCAACGACTGGACCTGGATTGCCCGCGCGTCGATGTTCGCTGTCGTGCTCGCCGCCTGTCTCGCAGGCGTGGCTTTTGGTCTGCGCGCCATCGGGCCACGGTTTCGGGCGCGCTACAGCGTCGAGCGCTCGCTGAATGCCTTCATGATTTTCTGTTCCTTCGTGGCAATTTTCACCACGATCGGCATCATCGCCTCGCTGGTCTATGAATCCTACCAGTTCTTCTCCATGGTGCCGGCCTACGAATTCTTCTTTGGCCTTCGCTGGGAACCGCAAATCCCCCTGCGTGCCGACCAGGTGGCCGGTCTCGGGGCGTTTGGTGCGATCCCGGTGTTTGTCGGCACCTTCGTCATCGCCACCATCGCCATGGTCTTCGCCGTTCCGATCGGCTTGCTGACGGCGATCTATCTCACCGAATATGCCGACCACCGGGTTCGCGCGACGATCAAGCCGCTGCTGGAGATCCTCGCCGGCGTGCCGACGGTGGTCTACGGCTTCTTCGCGGTGCTGATCGTGGCGCCGCTGATCCGCGACTTCGGCACGGGCCTCGGCCTCGACGTGGCGCCGCGCAGCGCCCTGGCGGCCGGCGGCGTGATGGCCATCATGCTGATCCCGTTCATCTCTTCCCTCTCCGACGACGCCCTGGCCGCCGTGCCCCGCGCCATGCGCGAGGGCTCCTACGCCATGGGCGCCACCAAGGGCGAGACCATCCGCAAGGTGTTGCTGCCCGCGGCCCTGCCCGGCATCATGGGCGGCATTCTGCTGGCGCTGAGCCGCGCCATCGGTGAAACCATGATCGTGGTGATGGCGGCCGGTCTGATCGCCTCCATGAACATCAACCCGCTTGACTCCGTCACCACCGTCACGGTCCAGATCGTCACCCTGCTGATCGGCGACTCTGCCTTCGACAATCCGAAGACCCTGTCCGCCTTCGCGCTCGGCCTGATGCTGTTCCTGATCACTCTGGTGCTCAACGTGCTCGCGCTGACCATCGTGCGGAAATACCGGGAGAAATACTGATGAGCATCGCCAACGAAACTGCAAGGCCTGCCGTGGACTGGCGGTCGGTCGAGGTCACGCGCTTCCGCAAGCGCCGCTACGCCGCTGACCGCCGCCTGCAATTTTATGGCATGGGCGCCATCGTCATTGCCCTGGGGCTGCTGGCGATCCTGGTGACTTCGCTGATCAGCACCGGATATTCCGCCTTCACGCAGACCATGGTGACGGTGCCGATCGAACTGAGGGAAGACCAGATCGACCGGGAAGATCCGTTCAGCGCCAACTGGCGCACAATCCTGCGAGATTCGCTGAAGAAGCTGACGCCGGAGCTCGAAGCGTCGCAGGAACGCGACTATTTCGCCTTGTTCACCAACAACGCGCAGTTCCTGGTGCGCGATCAGGTGGTGAAGAACCCGCAGCTGATCGGCACGACCGTGTCCTTCACCTTCCCTGTCGCCGACCCCGTGGATCAATTGTCCAAGGGCAATATCGACCGCAATCAGCCGGAGCAATTGCGCCGCGTGAACGATGTGCAGATTGCCTTTTACGACAAATTGAGCGAGCAAGGCGCCATCAGCGTGCCGTTCAACTGGAGCCTGTTCTTCAATGCCGACAGCCGCTTCCCGGAACTCGCCGGCCTGGCCGGAGCCATCTCAGGCTCCTTCTGGGCGCTGCTGGTCTGCTTCCTGATCAGTTTCCCGGCAGGCATCGCCGCCGCGATCTATCTTGAGGAATTCGCACCAAAGAACCGGCTCACCGATCTCATCGAGGTCAACATCAACAACCTTGCCGCGGTGCCCTCGGTCGTCTTCGGCCTGCTGGCCCTGGCGGTGTTCATCGGCTGGTTTGGAATGCCGCGCTCGGTGCCGCTTGTCGGCGGCATGACGCTGGCGCTGATGACCCTGCCGACGATCATCATCGTCACCCGCGCCTCGCTGAAATCCGTTCCCGCATCCATCCGCGAGGCCGCACTTGGTGTCGGCGCGTCCAAGCACGAAGTGATCCTGCATCACATCCTGCCGCTGGCGATGCCGACGATCCTGACGGGAACCATCATCGGCCTCGCCCAGGCACTTGGCGAAACCGCGCCGCTGCTGCTGATCGGCATGAACGCCTTCATCACCAGCCCGCCCGCAGGGTTTCTGGAGCCGTCCACTGCGCTTCCGACCCAGATCTTCATCTGGGCCGACAGCCCGGAACGCGGCTTTGTTTCTCGTACCTCCGCCGCTATCCTGGTTCTTCTGAGCTTCCTCATCACGATGAACGCGATCGCGATTTTCTTCAGGCAACGCTTCGAGCGTCGTTGGTAAAAAGGTAAAAGGACATGAATATGCTCACCGATACGACAATCGAGAAAAAACTGACTGCCATGGCCAATGATCCGAAAATCAAGATGCGCGGCAATAAGGTGAACGTTTTCTACGGCGAAAAGCAGGCGCTGTTCGACGTCGACCTGGATGTGCCGGGCAACGCGGTGATGGCGCTGATCGGCCCCTCGGGCTGCGGCAAGTCAACCTTCCTGCGCTGTCTGAACCGGATGAACGACACGATCGACATCTGCAAGGTGACGGGCGATATCACGCTCGACGGCGAAGACATCTACGATCCGAAGATCGATGTCGTGGAACTGCGCGCGCGTGTCGGCATGGTGTTCCAGAAACCCAACCCGTTCCCGAAGTCGATCTATGAGAACATCGCCTACGGACCGCGGATCCATGGCCTGACCAAGACCAAGGCCGAACTCGATGAGGTCGTCGAATCGAGCCTGCGCAAGGCCGCGATCTGGGAAGAGGTCAAGGACCGCCTGCAGGAGCCGGGAACCGGCCTGTCGGGCGGGCAGCAGCAGCGACTCTGCATCGCCCGCGCCATCGCCGTGAGCCCGGAAGTGATCCTGATGGACGAGCCCTGTTCGGCGCTCGACCCGATCGCCACCGCCAAGGTCGAGGAGCTGATCGACGAGCTTCGGCTGAACTTCACCATCGTCATCGTCACCCACTCGATGCAGCAGGCAGCGCGCGTGTCGCAGCGCACGGCCATGTTCCACCTGGGCAATCTCGTCGAGGAAGGTCCCACCGACAAGATGTTCACCAATCCCGACACCAAGCTGACCCAGGACTACATTACCGGCCGCTTCGGCTGATGCGATCACATCCCGGCAGCGCTCTTACAAGATTGAAGGATTGAAGTCATGCCCGATGCCCATACCGTTTCCTCCTATGATGACGAACTCCGCTTTCTTGTGCGCCGCCTGTCGGAAATGGGCGGCATTGCCGAGCGCATGGTCGCCGACTCCGTGGCCGCACTCGTCAACGCCGATGCGGCGCTCGCCCAGCGGGTGATCTCGGAAGACCTGCTGCTCGACAATGGCGAGCGCGAAATCTACGACAAGGCCGTGCTGGTCATCGCCAAGCGCCAGCCGATGGCGTCGGACCTGCGCGAGATCATCGGCTCGATCCGCATCGCCTCCGATCTCGAGCGGGTCGGCGACCTCGGCAAGAACATAGCCAAGCGGGTGATCGCGGTTCACACCATGGCGCAGCCGCGCAAGCTGGTGCGCGGTCTCGAGCACCTGGCCGAACTGGCGCTGACCCAGCTCAAGGAAGTGCTCGATGCCTTCGCCACCCGGTCGCCGTCGCTCGCCACTTCGATCCGCGAGCGCGACGAGGAGATCGACGCGATCTACACCTCGCTGTTCCGCGAATTGCTGACCTACATGATGGAAGACCCGCGCAACATCACCGCCTGTACCCACCTTCTGTTCTGCGCCAAGAACATCGAGCGCATCGGCGATCATGCCACCAACATCGCCGAGACGGTCTATTATGTCGCCACCGGCGAGCAAATTGCCGGCGACCGCCCCAAGGACGATGAAACTGCCAGCATGATCGCGCCGGCGCCCGGTTCGGCGTGATCGCGATACGGAGTGCATGACCCATGGCGATGAGCCCGCGTATTACCGTTGTTGAAGATGAGGAAGCGCTCTCGGTGCTGCTTCGCTACAATCTCGAGGCGGAAGGCTATGACGTCGATACCGTGCTGCGCGGCGACGAGGCCGAGATCCGGCTGCAGGAACGCGTCCCGGATCTTCTGATCCTCGACTGGATGCTGCCCGGCATTTCCGGCATCGAGCTCTGCCGGCGCCTGCGCGCCCGGCCCGAGACCGAGCGGCTGCCGATCATCATGCTGACCGCGCGCGGCGAGGAAAGCGAGCGCGTAAGGGGTCTGGCGACCGGCGCCGACGACTATGTCGTCAAGCCGTTCTCCACGCCCGAACTGCTGGCCCGGGTTCGCGCCATGCTGCGTCGCGCCCGGCCCGAGGTGATCTCCAGCCTGCTCAAGGTCGGCGACATCGAGCTTGACCGCGAGACCCACCGGGTGCGCCGGCGCGGCCGCGACGTCAAGCTCGGGCCGACGGAGTTCCGCCTGCTGGAATATCTGATGAGTTCGCCGAGCCGGGTCTATTCGCGCGCGCAGCTCTTGGACGGCGTCTGGGGCCACGATGTCTATGTCGACGAGCGCACGGTCGACGTGCATGTCGGCCGTTTGCGCAAGGCCGTCAATCTTTCGGGCATGCGCGACATCATCCGCACCGTGCGCGGCGCCGGCTATTCGATCGAGAGCTGAAGCCGCCCCTGTTGGCCGCAGGCTGAGAGGCCCGCCGGCGGCGCGAAGGCTCTTCCTCTTGTCACGGCACGTCGACGGACAGGATCTCCGCGGGCAGTTCGCTGCCAAGCTCGACGGCGCCTGACTGCTTGTCCATGACGCAGATATAGCTGACCGTGGCCTCCGCACCCCTGGCCTTGCCGGACAGCACCGCCAGGCCGAAACTCTCGGATCCGAACGGGTCGACGACAATTTCGGCGGCCTCCAGGACCGGTGCCGCGGCTTCAAGACACTGCGTGCGGACGGTCTCGGCGAAGTCCGCCCAGGCGTCCCCCGACGACGCCGCAGCCGGCGCCATGGCTGCCATCAGGCTGGCAACGATCATCAAGCTCTGGCGCATCGATAGGTCCTTTTCCGGCTGGGCTTGGTCCTGGCGATCAGAAGGTGCGACAGAAATCGCGGCATGGCAACCGGAGCGCGCGCCGTCGTGCCGCGTGCGGGCATGCGGGAAGAAGGCCGTTTTCGGAAAACCTGCCTCCGGGACACAAAAAAACCCGGGCGTCGGGCCCGGGTTCCGGAAGTCTCGGTGGGATCCATGTCAGCGGGAGCGCTTGCGCTCGCTCGACGGCTGGAAGGCCAGCTTGGCGTGATAGCCGCAATAGGGCGAGGCGTCGCCGGAATCATTGCCGCAGAAATGAAAGCCCTCCTGCAGCGGATCGCCGATCGGCCATTTGCAGGTCCGCTCCGACAGTTCCACCAGCGACAGGCGGCGCGAAATCGGCACCACCACGTCTTCCACGGGACGGGTGTCGAGATCTTCCACGGCCACGACGTCGAGATCCTGCTTGAGCTGCGCGCCGCCGCTCGACCGGCTGACGGTGCGGGTGGTCTGGGTCGCGGTGCGTCCGGCGTAGTTGGGCGCGCGCGGCGCTGCCGTCGTGCGCTTGGTGCGCACCGACGCCTGGCCGCCGCTCTTGGCCCTGCCGGGCAGGTTCAGCCGGTGCACCTTGCCGATCACGGCATAGCGGCTGACGCCGCCCAGTTGGGCCGCGATCTGGCTCGCACTGAGCCCGTCCGCCCAGAGTTTCTTGAGTCTTTCAACCCGTTCATCAGTCCAGTTCATGCCTTGCTCTCCCTGTACCCCGTGCTACGGGATGGCAGAATCCCTCACCGATGCCCCGGATGGCCGGGACTCAAACGCTCGGTTACTGTGAGGTGAATAGTGTCCGCCGCGAACGTCTATTTCATGGCCACAACCTAGTGGGCGCCTGACTCCGTGACAAGAGTCAGCCGAATCATGGTGATTCCTTTTCGTGGTTTTCCCCAACTTACAGGGAAAGTCCGGTCTCCCGCCTTGCCACTCGCCAAGGATTGCCGGGTCAATTTTGATAGCTGGCGTCCGAGGGGCGAAATCCCGACCGACGGTTCCCGTCTGTCAGGTCATGGTGCTCCGCCCGATACACTGCGCATGGGCTCGCTTCTGAAGCAGATGGATCCATCCGCCCCAGGGGACCAATAGCGACCGAAAAACGGCGTCGATAAGGCGGGCAGCTTGTCTCATTGACAGGCCAGACCGAAATGTAAATAGTGCCCTCGCCGCCCCGGAAGGGCGGCATTTTGGTTTTCCGGCACAGGTTTGCTGGGCGGGTCTTGACAGCAACCGCCAGGTCTCGGTCTCCACCGATCTCTGGTCTATTGGGGAGATGAGCGCTATGGCCGACGCCAAGCCGCTTTACGACACATATAACCGTGCTCCGATGGTGTTCGAGCGCGGCCATGGCGTGTGGCTGGAGACCCAGACCGGCGAACGCTATCTCGATTTCGCCGCGGGCATCGCGGTCAATTCGCTCGGCCACACCCATCCCCACCTTGTCGCGGCGCTGAAGGCTCAGGCCGACAAGCTGTGGCACCTGTCCAATGTGCATGAAATTCCCGAGCAGACCCGGCTTGCCAAACGCCTGACCGAGGCGACTTTCGCCGACAAGGTGTTTTTCACCAATTCCGGCGCCGAGGCCTTGGAATGCGCGATCAAGACCGCGCGGCGGCATTTCTATATAAACGGACAACCCGATCGCTACCGCATCATCACCATCGAGGGCGCGTTTCACGGCCGCACGCTCGCCACCATCGCCGCCGGCGGCCAGGCCAAGTATCTCGAGGGCTTCGGCCCCAAGGTCGAAGGCTTCGACCAGGTGCCGTTCGGCGACCATGAGGCCCTGAAGGCTGCCATCACAGAGGAGACCGCCGCCATCCTGGTCGAGCCGGTGCAGGGCGAAGGCGGCGTCCGCCCGCTGCCCAAGGAGTGCATGCGCGGCCTGCGCGAGCTGTGCGACGAACACGGCATCCTGCTGATCCTCGACGAGGTCCAGTGCGGCGTCGGCCGCACCGGCAAGCTGTTCGCCCATGAATGGGCGGGCATCACGCCCGACATCATGGCGGTTGCCAAGGGCATCGGCGGTGGCTTCCCGTTCGGCGCGTGCCTCGCCACCGCCGAGGCCGCCGACGGCATGACCGTGGGCACCCACGGCACCACCTATGGCGGCAATCCGCTGGCCATGGCGGTGGGCAACGCCGTGCTCGACGTGATCCTTGAGGACGGGTTCCTGACCCATGTCAATGATATCGCCCTGGTTCTCAACCAGGGCCTGGCCTCGCTCAAGGACCGCTATCCCGGCCTGATCGAGGAGATCCGCGGAACCGGGCTGATGCTCGGCATCAAATGCGCCAGATCCAATGCCGATCTGGTGATGGCGCTGCGCAACGAGCATCTACTGACGGTGCCCGCCGGCGACAACGTGATCCGCCTGCTTCCGCCCCTGATCGTGACCGCGGAAGAAGCCCGCGACGCGCTTTCGAGACTGGAGGCGGCGCTCGACATGCTGTCTCGCAAAGACACCTAACCGGACCGGATCCATGACCCAGACAAAATCCGTCGGCATCAGCCATTTTCTCGATCTTTCCGCGGTCAGCGCGGCCGATCTGCGCGCCATTCTCGATGCGGCGCATGCAGCCAAGGCGTCTGCCGGCAACGACCGTCCGCTCGCGGGCAAGATGCTGGCGATGATCTTCGAGAAGCCGTCGACCCGCACGCGCGTGTCGTTCGACGTGGGCATGCGCCAGCTCGGCGGCGAAACCCTGTTCCTGTCGGGCACCGAAATGCAGCTCGGCCGCGCCGAGACCATTGCCGACACCGCCCGGGTGCTGTCGCGCTATGTCGACATGATCATGATCCGCACGCTCGACCATGACCGCATGCTCGAACTCGCCGAGCACGCCACGGTGCCGGTGATCAACGCGCTCACCGACGACACCCATCCCTGCCAGATCATGGCCGATATCCTCACCTTCGAGGAACATCGCGGCCCGATCAAAGGCAGGACGCTGGCCTGGACCGGCGACGGCAACAATGTGCTGCATTCGCTGATCGAGGGCGCGGCGCAGTTCGGCTACCGCATGCAGGTCGCCACGCCGGCGGGATCCGAACCGGACGCCAAATTCGTCGACTGGGCGCGCGGGCAGGGCGCCGAGATCGACATCAGCGCCGATCCCGACCGCGCCATCAGCGGCGCCGATTGCGTGATCACCGACACCTGGGTGTCGATGAACCAGGAGCACCGGGCGCGCGGCCACAATGTCTTTCTGCCCTACCAGGTCAACGAGGCGCTGATGGCGAAGGCCAATCCCGACGCCCTGTTCATGCACTGCCTGCCCGCCCATCGCGGCGAAGAAGTCACCGACGCGGTGATGGACGGACCGCAATCGGTGGTGTTCGACGAGGCCGAGAACCGCCTGCATGCCCAGAAGGCGGTGATGCGCTGGTGCATGGGCGTTTTGTGACGCCTCTGGTGCGGACGCCGGTCAACGCCTATATGCGGCGTTTGAAATACGGATGCGGCTCGCGCCTGACGACGGTGTTGCGCCCCACCATGAGCAATCGGGAAAGATGATGGACACCGATATCCAAACCCACGGCGGACCGCGTTTCGCCGGTGACGACCGCGTCCTGCCGTTTGAGGTCGATGGCCTCGATGCGCGCGGCCGCGCCGTGCAGCTTGGCCCGATGATCGACGCCATACTGAGCCGCCACGACTATCCCGAGCCGGTGGCGCGGCTGCTGGCCGAAGCCATCGCGCTCACCGTCCTGCTCGGCACCTCGCTCAAGTTCCAGGGCAAGCTGATCGTCCAGACCAAGGGCGACGGACCGGTCGACATGCTTGTCGCGGATTTCTCCACGCCGGGCAACGTGCGGGCCTATGCAAGGTATGACGCCGATCGGCTTGCCGGAGCCCAGGCTGCCGGCCTGACCGGTTCGGCCGAACTGCTCGGCCGCGGCGTGCTGGCCTTCACCATCGACCAGGGCGAATACATGCAGCGCTACCAGGGCATCGTCGAGATGAACGGCGACACGCTGGAAGCCATGGCCGAGACCTATTTCCGCCAGTCCGAGCAGATCCCGACCATTGTCCGGCTGGCGGTGGCCGAACTGATCGACCGCGACGCCGATGGCAAGCCCCGGCACAGCTGGCGCGCCGGCGGCATCGTCGTCCAGTTCCTGCCCCAGGCGCCCGAGCGGATGCGCGGGCCCGATCTCCCGGGCGGCGACGCGCCGGAAGGCCACGACGACGGTCTCCATGACGACGACGACAGCTGGGCCGAGGCGAAGGCGCTTGTCAGCACCGTCCAGCCGGGCGAACTGACCGATCCGGAAGTGGGCGCCGAACGCCTGCTCTACCGGCTGTTTCACGAGCGCGGCGCGAAGATCTATCCGCCGGTCCCGGTGCTGGACAAGTGCAGCTGCTCGCGCGAGCGGCTGGGCGAAGTCCTGCGCGGATTCTCCGCCGAGGAGATCCGCAACAGCGTCGAGGACGGCGCGATCACCGTGCAGTGCGAGTTCTGCTCGACTGCCTACCGGTTCGATCCGTCCGAATTCGGCGCCTGACAGGCGGTCTGGCCCGTCCGGCGGCGCTGCGTTGCCGGTATCGCAAAAGATGACCAAACTTTAATTTGCCATGCGCCGCCGTTGCTTTACCTGTTGAAGCACAACGGAGCAACGCGATGCTTGACAGGGCGGACACACGTGCGGAGTTACAGGCGCCACCTGGCGGCGGCATGCCGCCGCCGGCCCGGCGCGGCTATCTGCGGCCGCTGGTGCAGGTAGCCCTCATGGCCCTTGTGCTGGCCGGGGCCTACATCGCCATGGAGCGTCTTGCCGCCTCAAAGGTCGAACGCACGCCCCGCAGCTTCTCGCCGACGGTCTATACGGTCGAAACGGCGATTGCCGCCCGCGCCGACAACCGCCCCGAGATCAGGCTCTACGGCCAGGTCGGCGCCGGCCGCACCGTGGATCTGCGCGCGGCGGTGGGCGGCGACGTGGTCGAGATTCATCCCGACCTTGTCGCCGGCCGTCGCGTCAGCGAGGGCGCGGTGCTGTTGCGGATCGACCCCTTTGCCTATGAGGGCGCGCTTGTCGAAGCCCGCGCCAATCTCGCCGCCATCGAGGGCGCGCTTGCCGAGATCGATGCCAGGCTCGCCTCCGAACGCGAGCAGCTCGAGGCCGCCAGCGAGCAGCTTCAGCTGGCGAGCGCCGATCTCGACCGCGCGCTGCAACTCTCCCAGTCTGGCGCGCTGACCGGAAAGGAAGTCGACGCACGGCGCCTGATCCTGTCCCAGCGGCAGCAGGCCGTCAGCCAGTCGCGCAACGCGCTGCTGATCGCCGAGGCCCAGCGCACCCAGCAGGAAGCCAATGCCGAGCGGCTCGCCTGGAAGATCCGCGAGGCGGAACGCAGATTGGGCGACACCGCGTTGATCGCCCCCTTTGACGGCGTCATCTCCGAGGAGACGGTGGAGACCGGCCGTTCGGTCAGCGCCAACGAGGTGGTGGTCTCGATCTATGACGACATGGCGCTCGAGGTCCGGTTCACCCTGACCAATGCCCAGTATGGCCGCATGGCGACCGATGCGGATCCGCTGGTCGGCCGCCAGGTGGAGGTGATCTGGCGGGTCGGCGTCACGGACTATGTCTGGCCAGCGATCATCGACCGCATCGGCGCCCGGGTGACGGCCGAGCGCGGCGGCGTCGAGGTCTATGCGCGGATCGGCCCCGCGGACAATCCGGTGCAGCTCCGGCCCGGCGCCTTCGTCGCGCTGAGCGTCCCCGACCGGATCTGGCCGGGCACGTTCCGGCTGCCGGAGACCGCGCTGCGCTCCTCCGATCATGTCTTCATCGTCGAGGACGGAGAGCTCAGGCGCCGCGACGTCCGGCTGATCGCCTGGGATGGCGAGGACGCCATCCTCGAGGGCGATCTCGAGGAGGGCGATCTCGTCCTGGCGACACGGCTGACCGAGGCCTCCGAGGGCGTGAAGGTGCGTGAGCCGTCAACCGCCCCCGCGGCACCGGGCAACGCGACTGAGGCGCCAGCCGCGGGCGGGGAGCCCGCTCCATGAGCAATGGCGGCTTTCCCGGTGCCGGCCCGGCGGGGTTCTCCCGCGGCGGACTGGTCTCCACCTTCATCCGCCACCCCAACGCGGCCAATCTGCTGATGGTGCTGATGATCCTGTTCGGCGCGTTTTCGATTGCCCGGATCAACACCCAGTTCTTCCCCACCATCGACCGGCCGACGATCAGCATCGGCGTGGCTTGGTCGGGCGCCAGCGCCGAGGACGTCGAGACCAACATCCTGGCGCTGATCGAGCCGGGGGTGCGCTATGTCTCGGGCGTCGACCGGATGAGCTCCACCGCCGCCGAAGGCTCGGCCACGGTGCGGCTCGAATTCGACGACAGCACAGACATGACCCAGGCGATGACCGACGTCGAAACTGCGGTCAAGACCGTCACCAACCTGCCCGAGGACGCCGACGACCCGACGATCTCGAGGTCGGTGTTCTTCGACAGCGTCGCCAAGCTCGCCGTCTACGGCAGCTCCGACGAGGCGGTCAAGCGCGCCTGGGCCAAGCGCATCCGCGACGACCTCATCGACCGGGGCATCGACCGGATCAATTTCACCGGCCTGCGCGACGCGGAAATCCGCATCGAGGTGCCCGAGATCGAGCTCCGGCGGCTCGGCATGACGATCGCCGACGTCTCGACCGCGATCGCAGCCAACAGCCGCGACCTGCCGTCGGGAACGGTGGCAGGGGCGGTGGAGCGCCAGCTGCGCACGCTTGCCGATGCGCAGGGCGCGCGCCAGCTTGGCGATGTCGAGGTCAGATCCTTCGCCAGTGGCGAGAAGGTGCTGCTCGGCGACATCGCCCGCATCGAGGACGGTTTTGACGCCGATGATACGCGCGGGCTGGCCAGCGGTTCGCCGGCGATCGAGCTCGATGTCCGGCGCGCACCCACGGCCGACACGCTCCAGACCGCCTCGATCCTGTCGGCCTATATCGACGAGATCCGCCCGCAGCTGCCGCCCGGCATCGAGATCGCCACCTATGAAGTGGCGTCCGACGCGCTCGCGGCGCGGATCTGGCTCCTGGTCAAGAACGGGCTGGGCGGCCTTGTGGTGGTGGTCCTCATCCTGTTTCTGTTCCTCAATGCCCGCATCGCCTTCTGGGTCGCGGCCGGCATCCCGGTCGCCATGTTCGCCACCATCGGCATCATGTATGTCTCCGGCCAGACCATCAACATGATGTCGCTGTTCGCATTGATCATGATGCTCGGCATCATCGTCGACGTCGCGATCGTGGTGGGCGAGCACACCGCGACCCGCCTCGAAATGGGCGACGATCCGCAGACGGCGGCCGAGAACGGCGTCAACATGATGTTCACGCCGGTGATCGCGGCGATGACGACGACGCTGGCGGCCTTCGCGCCGATCCTGCTGATCGGCGACACCACCGGCCAGATGATGGCCGTGCTGCCGATGGTGGTGATCGCGGTGCTGATCGCCAGCCTGCTCGAGTGCTTCCTCGTCCTGCCCGGGCATCTCGCCATTTCGCTCGGCCAGCAGAAGCCGCCGGGCTGGTCCTGGTGGCGCCAGTTCCTCATCGCCCTCGTGCTTCTGGTGTTCCTCTCGGGCCTCGCCGGGCGGCTGGCGGTCGATCTCGCCCTCGGCGAGGGCGGCTTGCGCGCGCTGGCCGGCGACTTCGCCGGATTGCCGTCATGGGTGCGCATGGCCATCGTGGTGGCGGTCTCGCTCGTGCTGGCGACGCTCGTGGAATGGGCTCTCCTGGCGCTGCGCCGCCGCAACAGCCTCGCCGCAGGGTCGCCGATCGGCCCGGGCGACAGCCGCTTCCGCCGCGGCTTCGACGCCGGCTTTGAGCTGTTCCGCGACGGCCCGTTCCAGCGTCTGGTGCAGCTCGCCTGGGACTGGCGCTATGTGACGTTGTCGATCGCCATCGCCATGGTGATGGTGCTGGCCATCGGCCTGGCGCGGTCGGGCCGCGTCGAGTTCGTCTTCTTCCCCTCGCCCGAAGCCGAGAACATCACCGGCACCCTGATCTTCAATGCCGGCCTGCCGGAGGAGACGGCGCTCAAGGCCATCGCCGCCCACGAGCAGGCCCTGCGCGATGCGGACAAGGCCCTCTCGGGGGACGGGCCGTCCTCGATCCGGGCGGTGTTCACCACCTTCGGCGCGTCCAGCCGCAGCGGCAGCGCCACGGCCCGCATCGGGGTGCAGCTGACCACCTCTGAAGAGCGCGACGTGCGCACGCCCGACATGGTCAACGCCTGGCGCCAGGCGGCGCCGGACATCGCCGGCGTCAGCCGTTTCACGATCGCCCAGTTCCGCGGCGGCCCCCCGGGCCGCGACATCGAGGTGCGGATCCAGGGCGAGCGCGTCGCGGCGCTGAAATCCGCCGCCGCCGACGTCGTCGCGCTGCTCTCGGGCATCAACGGGGTCAGCGGTCTCGACGACAACTTGCCCTGGGGCAAGCCGGAACTGGTGATGGAACTGACCCCGCACGGCGCGGCGCTCGGTTTCTCCATCGCCGAGGTCGGCCGGCAGATCCGCAACGCCTTTGATGGCGCGATGCCGTTCCGCTTCCCGCGCGGCAATGACGAGGTCACCGTCCGCCTGGTCCAGGAACCCGCGTCGCCCGGCTCCCAGGCGCTCAGGGACTTCGAACTCCGCAGCCCGGGCGGCACCTTCGTGCCCTTGTCCGAGGTTGTCCTCATGACCGAGCGCCAGGGGTTCTCCGCCATCCAGCGCCGCGACGGCAAGAGCACCATTTCGGTGACGGGCGACATCGACACCGCGGTCACGACCACCGGCGGCGTGGTCGAGCAGCTCAACGCGGGCGGCGGTCTCGACCTGATCGCGGCCCGCCATGGCGTGGGCTACAGCTTCGGCGGCCGGTCCGAGGAGCAGGAGAACGCGTTTACCGACTTGCGGCTCGGCGTGGCCGTGGCGCTGAGCGTCATCTACATCATCCTGTCCTGGGTGTTTGCCAGCTACTGGCGGCCGATCGCGGTGCTGCTGATCATTCCCTTCGGCGTCGTCGGCGCGATCTTCGGACACTGGCTGCTGGGCTACCAGCTCACCATCCTGTCCTTCATCGGGCTCTTGGGCCTGGCCGGAATCCTGGTCAATGATTCCATCATCCTGGTGGCCCGGCTCGAGGAGCGCCGCGCCGCCGGCGACACGCTCGCCGAGGCCGCGGTCGGCGCCAGCCGCGACCGCTTCCGGGCGGTGCTGCTCACCTCGCTCACCACCATCGGCGGGTTGCTGCCGCTGCTCTACGAGACCAGCCTCCAGGCCCAGTTCCTGTTGCCGATGGCGATCACCATCGTCTTCGGCCTGGCCATGACCACGCTTCTGGTGCTGTTCCTGGTGCCGGCGCTGGTCGGCATCGGCGACGATTTCACCCGCGCCTTGTCGTCGCTCTATGGCCGGCGCCCCGCCTTGCGCCAGTCCTGACCCCGGGTCAGGAGCGCCAGAAGCGCGGCAGGAACAGCACCAGCACGGTGAACAGTTCCAGCCGCCCGAGCAACATGCCCGCCGCCAGCAGCCATTTCTGGGTGTCGCTGAGCGGCTGGAAATTGCCCGACGGGCCGATGATCTCGCCCAGTCCCGGGCCGACATTGGATAGCGCCGTGCCCGCTCCCGACAAGGCGCTGAGCGTGTCGAGACCGCTCAGCTTGAGAAGGGTCGCCAGAACGACGAACGAGGCCACGAACAGGAAGAAGAAGCTCATCACCGAGGCGACGACGCGATCCTCGATCGGCTTTCCGTTGAAATGGGCGCGGAACACGCCGTTCGGATACATGACCTGCGAGATGTGCTGGCGCACCGCCTCGACCAGAACCTGGAACCGGAAGATCTTGATGCCGCAGGAGGTGGAGCCTGCGCAGCCGCCGACAAACATGATGAGGAAGAAGAACGCCACCGCATGCGGTCCCCACAGACCGTAGTCGGTCGAGGCGTAGCCGGTTCCGGTGACGATCGAGATCACGTTGAAGGCCGCGTGCCGCAGGCCTTCGAGCCCAAGATGATTTTCGCTGGAATGCGCCATGACCCAGCCGATGAGCACCGAGACAACGATGAAGCCTGTGAAGGCCTTGACCTGGTCATCGGCAAGGATGGGGCGGAAACGTCCCTGCAGCATCTGTACATAGAGCAGGAACGGGATCGATCCAAGAAACATGAACACGATCGCGATCCATTCCACCGCGGCGTTGTTGAAATGGCCGATGGAGGCGTCCTTGGTCGAAAACCCGCCGGTGGCCACCGTGGTCATGGCGTGGATCACCGCATCGTCCGCCGCCATGCCGGCGACCATGTAGGAGACGGCGCAGATCCCCGTCATGGCGATGAAGACCAGCGTGATCGAGGTCGAGATCTGGGTGGCGCGCGGCAGGATCTTCTCGGCGGTGTCGAAGGCCTCGGCCTTGAACAGTTGCATGCCGCCGATCTGCAGCATCGGCAGCACGGCAATGGCCATGACGATGATCCCGAGACCGCCGAGCCATTGCAAGAGCCCGCGCCAGAACAAAAGTCCCGGCGGCGCGGTGTCGAGGCCGGTGATCACCGTGGCCCCGGTGGTGGTCAATCCGGACATGGATTCGAAGAAGGCGTCGGTGTAGCTCGGCACGATTCCCGACCAGTGGAACGGCAGGGCGCCGAAGGCCACAAGCGCCGTCCAGGAGATCACCGTCATCAGCATGGCCTGCCGGGTCGACAGACCCTTGGGCGCGCCGCGGCTGGCGGCAAACAGCCCCAGGCCGAACAGCGTCGTCACCATGCCCGCGCTGGCGAAGATCATCCAGTCGTCATTGTCGGCCGCAAGGTCGACCAGAGCCGGCAACACCATGGTTGCGCCCAGCGTGCCGACCAGAACACCGGTCACCAGCATGACCGGCCGGAAATCCGCGAGCGCGGTCAATTCAGCGTTCTTGCCATTCCCGGCAGGTCCAGCGAGAACGCGGGGATCTCGACATCGAAGAACTCGCCGGCGGCGGACTGCATCTGGTAGGAGCCGACCATCACGCCCGAGGGCGTATCGAGCGGGCAGCCGGAGGAATATTCATAGGTGTCTCCCGGCCCGAGCACCGGCTGTTCGCCCACGACTCCCGGCCCGCGCACTTCGTCGACAAGGCCGTTCTCGTCGGTGATCTTCCAGTGCCGGCTCCTGAGCTGGACCACCTGGTCGGAATGATTGGCGATGACGATGCGGTAGCCCCATACATAGCGGCCGTCCTCGGGGTCCGACTGGTCCTCGAGGTAATAGGGTTCGACGGTCACTTCGATATCACGGGTCAGCGCGCGGTACATCTGCCACTCCTTGCGACACTCATTGTACAGCGCCGTGCTTGCGTCAAGCATTTCGACGCCGTCACATCGGACGACCCGGCGCTTTGTCCTGACCTGATTGTGATGGCCGCAGCCGGCCCGGGGGCGTGACGACGAGGCCGGGCCGCGCTATCAGGAAGCCTTGGACAAGGAGATCCCGGCATGATCGACGGAACCGCGCGCAGAGTGATCCAGCCAGGGCTCGACCGGGCCGGGCACTGGCTGGCGCGACGCGGAGTGAAGGCCGATCATGTGACGCTCCTGGCCTGCGGCCTGGGCCTCGCCGCGGCCGCGCTGATCGCCATGGGGTCGATGATCGCGGCCCTGGCGCTGATCCTCGTGAGCCGGATCTGCGACGGTCTCGACGGCTCGGTGGCGCGGGCGACAAGAAAGACCGATTTTGGCGGCTATCTCGATATCACGCTGGATTTCGTGTTCTACGGGGCGATTCCCCTGGGCTTCGTCCTCCACGACCCGGCGGCCAACGGGCTCGCCGGCGCCGTGCTGATCTTCTCGTTCTATGTCAACGGCGCAAGTTTTCTCGCCTATGCGATCCTCGCCGAGAAGCACCGCCTGACCACGACGCAGCGCGGGGTCAAGTCGATCTACTTCACCACCGGCCTCGCCGAAGCCAGCGAGACCTTCCTCGTCTTCGCGATCTTCTGCCTGTGGCCGGACTGGTTCTCGCCGGTGGCCTGGCTCTTCGCCGCCATCTGCCTCTACACGGCGCTGTCGCGAATCATGCAGGCGCGGGCGGAGTTTTCCGACGACCTCTCAGAGGCCTGAGAGGGCGCGCTCGAAATCCTCGACCAGATCTTGGCCATCCTCGATCCCGGCCGAGAACCTGACCATGCCGGGGCTGATCCCGAGCTCGTCGCGCGCCTCGTCGGAGAGGCTCTTGTGGGTGGTCGTCGCCGGATGCGTGATCAGGCTCTTGGAATCGCCCAGATTGTTGGAAATCCTGGTGATTTCGAGCGCGTTCTGGAGTGCGAAGGCGGCAGCCTTGCCGGCCTTGAGCTCGAACGCCACCAGGGTCGAGCCGCCCTTCATCTGGCGCGCGCAGATCTCGGCCTGGGGGTGATCGGCCCGGCCGGGATAGATCACCCGGGCGACCGCCGGATGATCGGCCAGGAAATCGGCGACGCGGGCGGCATTCTCGCTCTGCTGCCGAACCCTGAGCGGCAGGGTCTCGAGGCCCTTGAGCAGCGTCCAGGCGTTGAATGGCGACAGCGACGGGCCGGTATGACGGAAATAATCATGCAGATGCTCGTCGATCCAGTCCTTGTCCGACAGGATCACGCCGCCCAGACACCGACCCTGGCCGTCGATGTGCTTGGTCGCGGAATAGGCCACGATATGCGCGCCAAGCTCGAGCGGCTTCTGCAGGAGCGGCGTGGCGAACACATTGTCGACCACGAGCTTTGCGCCGATCTGGTTGGCGAGCCTGGCGACGCCTTCGATGTCGACCACCTCGAGCGTCGGGTTGGTCGGGCTTTCGAGAAAGAACACCTTGGTGTTGGGGCGGATGGCGGTCTCGAAATTGGCAAGCTCCCGGCCGTCGACCAGCGTGGACTCGATCCCGTAGCGGGGCAGCAGCGTTTCCACCACCCAGCGGCAGGAGCCGAACAGCGCGCGGGCCGCCACCACATGGTCGCCGGCGCGAAGCTGGCACAGCAGCGCCGCCGAGATGGCGGCCATGCCCGAGGCGGTGGCGCGGGCGTCTTCGGCGCCTTCCATCAGGCACATGCGTTTTTCGAACATGTCGTTGGTCGGATTGGCGTAGCGGGAATAGATGAAGCCCGGATCCTCGCCCTTGAAGCGCGCCTCGGCGGCTTCCGAACTCGAATAGACGAAACCCTGCGTCAGGAAGATCGCCTCGGATGTCTCGCCAAAGCCTGATCTTGTGGTGCCGCCATGGACGAGCTGGGTGGCGGGGCGGAGGGGTCGGTTGCTTGTCATCGTCGTGATCCAACAAAAAAACCGGCCTGCGAAGTCGCCAGCCGGTTTTGCAACCCGACCTTTTTAGCGACTTGTTTAACGTGGCTGCAAGCCGGTCGGCCAAATCACCACGGGATAAAGTGCCTTTTAGTGCCTCGCCGCGCTTGCGTCAATCGCCCCGCCTTGCCATCAAGGCACAAGTGAAACGGAGCGGGCAGACAGTGGGCGCCGGCATTCTCTCGGACCGCGCGATCAAGGCGCTTTTTGATGGCGGAAAGCTTGCTTCCGGGGCGCCGCTCGATGCTGACCAGATCCAGCCCGCCAGCCTCGATCTGAGGCTCGGCGCGATCGCCTACCGGGTTCGCGCCAGTTTCCTGCCGGGACCCACCGCCCGCGTCGAGGACAAGCTCGCGCGATTGAGCATGCACCAGATCGATCTCTCCGCCGGGGCGGTGCTGGAAACCGGCTGCGTCTACATCGTGCCGCTGCTCGAAAGCCTGGCGCTGCCCGAGGCGATCTCGGCCTCCGCCAATCCGAAGAGCTCGACCGGCAGGCTCGATATCTTCACAAGGGTGATGACCGACTACGGCCAGGAGTTCGACAAGATCGCGCCCGGCTATCACGGCCCGCTCTGGCTCGAGGTCAGCCCGCGCACCTTCCCGATCGTGGCCAGGACCGGCTCGCGGCTGTCGCAGATCCGCTTCCGCCAAGGCCACGCGGTGCTGGACGAGGAACAATTGTCGCGCCTCCACCGGGAGGAGACGCTGGTCGCCTCCGAGACGCCGAATGTGTCGGGCGGCGGCATCGCCCTGTCGATTGATTTGAAGGGGCAGGGCACCGACGGCCTTGTCGGCTACCGCGGCAAGCACCACACCGGCGTCATCGATGTCGACAAGCGCGGCGTTCACGACATTTTCGATTTCTGGGAGCCGCTGCACAACCGCGGCTCGGCCGACCTGATCCTCGATCCGGACGAGTTCTACATTCTTGTAAGCCGGGAATCGGTGCATGTGCCGCCGCTCTATGCCGCCGAGATGACGCCGTTCGATCCGCTGGTGGGCGAATTCCGGGTGCATTATGCCGGTTTTTTCGATCCAGGTTTCGGCCATACCGAGGCCGGCGGTGCGGGCAGCCGCGCGGTGCTGGAGGTGCGCAGCCACGAAGTCCCGTTCATCCTCGAGCACGGCCAGATCGTCGGCCGCCTGGTCTATGAGCACATGCTCGAGCGCCCTGCGGCGCTCTACGGCTCCGGGCTCGGATCCAACTACCAGGCGCAGGGCCTGAAGCTGTCCAAGCACTTTCGCGCCTGAGTGAGGCCCCGTCCGCGCCCTATTCCGGCGCCCGCGCCGGTCCGGCCTGCAAGGCCCGCAGTTCGGCGATGTCCTTGCGGATCTCCCTCAACTCCTTGAGCATCGTGCCCTGTTCGGTGGCCAGCGCCTCGCGGTCCGCGGACGCTTCCGCGTCATGCTCGGCCTGCATGGCCGAGACGATGATGCCGATGAACAGATTGAGCACCGTGAACGTCGTGCACAGGATGAACGGCAGGAAGAACGCCCAGGCCAGGGGATAGACCTCCATCACCGGCCGGACGATGCCCATCGACCAGCTTTCGAGCGTCATGATCTGGAACAGCGAATAGGCCGAGGCCGGAATCGAGCCGAACCAGTCCGGGAAGCTCGCGGCATAAAGCTTGGTCGCCATCACCGAGAAGACATAGAAGACCAGCGTCAAGAGCAGCATGATCGATCCCATGCCCGGCAGTGCGGCGACAAGGCCGCCGACCACGCGCTTGAGCGAGGGCACCATGGAGATCATGCGCAGCACCCTGAGCACGCGCAGCGCCCGGAGAACGGAGAGGCTTCCCGTCGCCGGGATCAGCGCCACGCCCACCACCAGCAGATCGAACACCCGCCACGGATCGCGAAAGAAATCGAGCCGCCAGACCAGGAGCCGGGCCGCGACCTCGAGCACGAAGATCGTGAGAATGCCCTTGTCGAGCACCTGCAGCAGCGGTCCGAACCGGTTCATCACCTCGGGCACCGTTTCCAGTCCGAGGGTGATCGCATTGATGACGATCAGGATGGTGATGACGGTTTCAAACCGCCGGGACAGGAGCAGGGCTTTGAGACGGTCCATGGGATGCAATCATGTTGGTGTGGAAGGCGCCCGTCATATGAGGCCGGCCCCGCGCTCCGTCAAGCCGTCCGCGCCGGCTGGCGAGGCCGCTCTTGGTGCTTGACAGTTTGCCCGGTGCGCGCCAAGGATCAGTCGCGCGCGGGTGTAGCTCAATGGCAGAGCAGAAGCTTCCCAAGCTTACGACGAGGGTTCGATTCCCTTCACCCGCTCCACCCCCGACAATTCCTTGACCGAGCTCCGATCCCTTGCCGTCAGGCCTTGGGGCAATGCGGCGTTTTTTCCCACAGGTGGGTGTCGGTCGCCAGTTGCCGCAGCGCGCGCCAACCGGAATAGGACATCATGAGCCAGTAGACCGGCGTCAGCAGCAGCCATCGCTTCCTGAGCCTCGTGCGTTCGTGGCGGGTGAAGCCCCACCAGCCCATGGCGACGAAGGTCAGGTAGCTTCCGGTGATGTTGGCGAAGTCGATCCACATCAGCACGCCCTGGAAGGCAGGAACCGGCGTCGCCGTGCCGGAGACCAGCCAGGCCAGCGTCAGTCCGATGAACACGAACATCAGCGGATGGGCGAGTGCCGACACCAGCATGCCCGCGATCATCAGCTGGAACACCAGGAACCCGGCGGCGCCCAGCGCCCCGAAGGTCCGCAGCGGCCGCCGCATCGCCACCAGCCAGGTCTGCGCCCATCCCTTGAGCCATCTCGTGCGCTGCTTGATCCAGACCTCGCGCAGGGCCGGCGCGGTTTCGACGGTCGCGCTCCGGAGCGTTCCGGTGCGGTAGCCATGCGCATAAAGCCGCAGGCCGAGATCGGCGTCCTCGGTCACATTGTGCGGGTCCCATCCGCCGACATGCTCGAGCGCCGAGCGCCTGAAATGATTGGAGGTGCCGCCGAGCGGAATCGGCATGCCGGCGCGCGCCAGGAACGGGATCAGGACGCGGAACAAGCCGCTGTATTCCAGCGCGAACAGTTCCGGGATCCATCTCGAGCGGAAATTGGCGATCGCCAGCGGCGCCTGCAGGCAGCCCAGCTGCGCGCCGCCGTGGCGGAATGCTGCCCAGGCCTCCCGCAGCTGGCCCGGCGCGGGCTTGTCCTCCGCGTCATAGACCGCGACCAGCGAGCCGCGCGCGCCCTGCAGCGCATATTGCAGCGCCTTGGGCTTGGTCCGCGGCCCGAAGTGCGGCGTGCGGACGATCTCGCATTCCGGCCCGAGGCCTTGCGCCTGCAGCGCGCCGATCGTCTCCGTGTCGTCGGCCTCGCACACATATTTGACGTCGAGCAGGCTCTTGGGCCAGTCGAGCGCCGAAATCCGCGACACCAGCGCCGGCGCCATCGCCGCTTCGTTGCGCAGGGCGATCAGCACCGTGTAGACCGGCAGCGGCGTGTCCTCCGCCCCCATTGGCGGGCGCGCCGGCGCGGGCGCAAGCACGGCGGCCGCCAGGGCGGTCAGGCGCAGCAGGATCCCGCCCGAGAAAAACACGGTCAGCACCACATGCAGCACGGTGAAGGCCAGGAACGGCCAGACCAGAACTCCAGTGACGGCGAAACACAGCGCGAGCGCCAGCGCGAACCCCTGGGCGGCGGTCATCACCCGTCGGGCGCTCATGTCGCGCGGATCCTGATCGAGCTCGAATGTCGCCCGCCGCACCCTGTCGTCGGCGCCAGCCTGCCACACGGCTTCGCGGATGGTGGCGGGCGAAGCGACCGCCAGCCCCCCGCGCAACCCCGGCCTTGCGGCAAGCTGCGCCTTCTGCGCCTCGAGCAGTCGGGCTTCGGGAACGATCACGGTGATCTGCCCGTCCGGGCGCGACAGCCTGAGCGGGCCATCGCGGCGCAGCAGCACGTCCATCGTCGGCAGCCGGACCACCTGGTTGGGGTCGATCCGGTCAAAATGCGGGAGTCCCAGTTCGCCGGCGAGCCAGCGATAGTAGAGACCGGGCTCGATCAGGCCCCGCGCCATGAGTTCCTTTTCGATCGTGGTCCCGTGGGTCCGTGCGGCCCGGGCCGCCGCCTCGACATGCGGCTTGCCGATGCCGCAACTGACGAAAAACCGGGCTTCGTCGAAGTCCTCGCCACCCCCGTCGCGCGGCGCTGTCGTGGGCCGCGGGCCCGCGCGGCGACCGTCGTCGCGGACCAGCCGCAAGCCTGGCGGTGCACTGCCGGAGAGACGCTGCTCGTTGGTTTTGCTTGGGGCCATGACTCTGATAAACACACAGCGGAGACACCGGGAAACTAAATCTATGGTAGTGAAAACGCGTATGAATGCACCCCTATCCATTGAGGGTATTTTTCGAATTGCTTGCGTTCTGGTTGTTTTTTGTGGCGCCGCGCGGCCGGTGGCGAGCGCCGCCGACATCCTGGTGCCCAACTACATGGATCCGCGCGAGCGCATCCAGGTTCCCGACCTGCAATCGGTCAACCGGATCCGCTTTCTGACCACGGTCGATTTCCCGCCCTTCAGTTTCCTCGACCAGACCAGCCGCCTGGCCGGTTTCCATGTCGACCTGGCGCGGGCGATCTGCGCCGAGCTGGATGTCCTGCCCAGGTGCCAGATTCAGGCGTTGCCATGGGACGAGCTCGACGCCGCGTTGATGGCGGGCCAGGCCGAGGCGATGATTTCCGGGCTGGCGATCACCCCCGACAGCCGGGCGAACCACAGCTTCACCCGGCCCTATCTCGCTTTGCCGGCGCGGTTCGCCGTGCGCACCGACACTTCTGTCTCCGGCTCAGGCGCCGCGAGCCTGGAAGGGCGGCGCGTGGGCGTGATCGGCGGCACCGCCCATGAAGCCATGCTGCGCGACTGGTTCGACGGCATCAGGCCGGTCACGTTCTCGCGGCCGGAATGGATGTTCGATGCCTTGAAGGCGGGCAAGGTCGACGCCGTGTTCGGCGACGGGCTGCAATTGTCGTTCTGGCTGTCGAGTGAGCGCGCCGAGGCCTGCTGCCGGTTCTTTGACGGGCCGTATTTTTCCCAGGCGCATCTGGGCGAAGGGCTCGCCATCGCCGTGCACCCGCGCAACGAGGCGCTGGCCACCGCCTTCGACCACGCCATCGCCGCGCTCACCCGGAACGGCCGCTTCACCGAGCTCTATCTGCGCTGGTTCCCCAACGGCCTCTACTGACCGGCGTCCGACGGCCTGCTGCGCTTTGGCCCGGCCACGAAGGGCAGGGCCAGCGCCCAGCCGAGATTGGCGGTGCGGCCGTCGCGCCATTCCGACAGCCCGATCTCGATGCCGGTGTCGCCGCGCCGGGGCGATTGTGTGTAGGTCGAGAACATCCGGTCCCAGATCGCCAGGTTGAACCCGTAGTTCGAATCGGTCTCGCGCGGGTCGGTGGAGTGATGGATGCGGTGCATGTCGGGCGTCACGATCAGGAGCCTGAGCAGCGCGTCGGCCGCCTTGGGCAGCCGGATATTGGCGTGGTTGAACATGGCGGCGCCGTTGAGCACGACCTCGAACACCAGCACCGCCACCGGCGGCGCGCCGAGCGCGATGATGACGGCGGCCTTCCAGAGCATCGACAGCACGATTTCCAGCGGATGGAACCGCAGCGCCGTGGTCAGGTCGAACCCGGTGTCGGCATGGTGCATCCGGTGGATGCGCCACAGCCAGGCCCATTTGTGGCTGACGACATGTTCGAGCCAGACCGCGAAATCCAGGATCACGAAGGCCAGGATGCCCGCCACCCAGATCGGCATCCCCATGAGCGGGAACAGGCCGTAGCCGGCCGATTGCGCCCACAGCGCGGTGCCGACTGCGGCCAGCGGAAAGACGATCCGGAGCGCCACCGAGGACAGCACCACCATGGCAAGGTTGGTGACCCAGCGGCGGGTCTTCAGCGCGCCGCGCATCTCCTCGCGCTCAAGCCGCGGCGCCCAGAGCTCGACCAGGGTCAGGGCGATGAAAATCGTTGAAAATGCCAGAAGCCGGATCACCGGCTCGGACAGGCCGAAAAGCGTCATGCTGCCGTCTCCTATGCGTAAATTCGCATATGTCATGCCACAGCCCGGATCGGCACGCGACACACAATTTGGTGAGGCGGGGCACGCGGCGCCGGCCGGCGGCGTTTATGCCATGAAATCAGGCGTTTCTGAACCGCGCCATGGCGCTGCGCTCGATTGCCGCACAGGTGAGCTTGTCGAGGCCCAGCCGGTCGCGCAGCATCTGCAAGAGCCGGATTTCCTCCTGCTGGATGTTGTAGTCGGCCGACGCGACCTCGACCGCCAGCGCATAGGCGGTGTCGTAGAACTTGTGCGGCACGGCGTCGCGCACCACTTCGAGCACGATGTCGAGCCCTTCGGGGCCCGCGAGCAGCTCGGCCGCGGCGCGGGTGACCTCGATCAGCCGCTCCTCGTCAAAGCCGTCGAACACCGGCAGGAAGGTGACCAGCCGGCCGATGCGCGCCAGTTCCGCATCGTTCATCGCCTTGTCGACGGCGGACATGGTGACCATGAGATAGATGAGGGCGTCGTGGGCAGAGATACGCGAAGGCATGGGGCAAAGTTCCTCTTGATGTGGCGCGACAATAAGAACTCGGGCCGCGCTTCACAAGCTGCGCGAAGCGGATTTGGCCAATCCGCCGCACCCGGTCAGGCCGGCACGGCAGGCACGGTCGGCGGTCACCCTGCCTGCGCCCTACTGGCTTGCCCAGATGATGCGCGCCATCCAGTCGATGTCGCTCAGCTCGAAGCTGCGGTTGGGGTGGTCGGGATTGAGCGAGACCAGCTCGACGGATTTGGTGCTTTGCCGGCTGAGCACCTTGGCCATCACCTCGCCGTCGCGCGAACGCACCACCACCCGGTCGCCGCGGCGGATCTGAGCCCCGGGCTCGACCACGAGGATATCGCCGTCGCGGTACAAGGGCAGCATGCTGTCGCCCTGCACCTCCAGCGCATAGACGCCGGGCTTTTCCGAGGGCTGGACCGGAAAATCCACCACATCCCAGCCCTGGCCCGCAGGGAAGCCGCCATCATCGAAGAATCCGCCCGATCCCGCCTGGGCAAATCCCAGGAGCGGGATCGAGCCGGCCTGGGGCGGGAAGGCGCCTTCGGGAAAGGCGCCGTCGCCCGGAGCCCGGTCGCCCCGCACCAGCCGCATGAACTCCTCGAGAGAGGAGTTTGTGGCGTCCAGCACCTTGGCGAGCGATTCCGTCGAGGGCCAGCGGTCGCGGCCGTCCGCGCCGCAGCGCTTGGACTTGTTGAACGCGGTCGGATCGAGCCCCGCGCGGCGGGCCAGGCCCGAGGCCGTGAGCCCGTGGCGTTCGGCCAGCGCGTCAAGCGCCGACCAGATGCGGTCATGCGAGAGCATGGTCGAGGTTCCCGCTATAAGGACAGGGCGCGACACGGCCCCGGATGCAGCCTTTTTACATGATCGGCCGGGGGTGCGTAAAGAGAGATAGGAAAAATATCCTCACCCTTCCCGCGGATCTCCCGAGCGTCCCGGGTCAGTGCGGCCGATAGGGTTGCCGTCCCGTGATCAGCGCCTGCTCAAGCAGCTCGATCCGGTCCTGGCCCCAGAACGCCTCGCCGTTGAGCACATAGGTGGGCACGCCGATGGCGTCGGCGGCGATGGCGTCCTGGGAATTGCGGTCCCTTATCGCGGCGATTGCGGCAGTCTTGGCGTCCTTGAGCGCAGGCATGGAGTCGAGCCCCACCTGGGACAGGTAGGAGGTCAGCACCGCCTCGTCGGCGATGTCATCGTCATAGGCCCAGACGCCGGCCAGCACCTTGGCCATGAAATAGCGCGGGTCATGCCCGTCCTCGACCAGCGCGATGATGACACGGTCGGCGAGCGAGGCGTCGACCGGCCAGTGCTTCGGCTCGGTCTTGATCGGCACGCCGCGCCAGGCGGCAAGCCGCTGCAGTTCGACCAGCCGCTGCCGCTGCCGCACAGGCGGGCGCTGGCCCGGCGGCACGGCGCCCGATATTTCCCACAGCGCGCTCAGATTGACCGGCTTGTAGTTGAGCTGCACCTTGTGCCGTTCCGCGACCTCGCAGATCTTGTTGTGCCCCAGATAGGTGAACGGCGACGCACAGTAGAAATAATAGTCGATTTCAGCCATCGAACGGTCCTCCTGCAGCGCCGCGCATCCATCCGGACGGGCAAGGGTCGCTGTCTCCCATTTCATCAATGCATCGCCGGTATCGTTCAAATCAATCCACTTGAACGCGCCCTGCAATTGGCTGACATTGGACAAGACCGTGCGTCCGGGCAAGGCTTTTTCACGCCCATGCGCGCCCTCCCGCGATCGGGAAGGGGGCGGGACGGTGGCTGCCGGCCGATCTTGCGAGGCCGTTTGCGCGGCGGCTATGGGGATGGGGGCAGTCTTGCTGTCATGACCGCAAAACGAAAAACGGGCCCGAAGGCCCGTCTTGAAGGTGAGGCGTCGCGCTGCGGATTATGCCGCGGCCTTCACGTCGCGGTAGGGATTGAACCGCCCGTAGAAGGTCTCGCCGTTTTCGGCCATCTCGATCAAGAGCTTGGGCGCGCGGAACTGGCGGCCGTACTTGCGCGCCAGGCCCTTGCACATCTCGACAAAGGCTTTCGCGCCCATCGAGTCGATGTAGCTCAGCGCGCCGCCGGTATAGGGCGCAAAGCCGAAGCCCAGGATGGTGCCGAGATCGGCCTCGCGCGGATCCGTGACGATGCCTTCCTCCACCGTGCGGGCGGCCTCGAGCGCGATCACCGCGAGATAGCGGTTCTTGAGCTCCTGCACATCGACCTTGGCCGGGTCTTGCTGCGGATAGAGCGTCTTGAGCTCGGGCCAGAGGTGCTTCTTGGCGGGCTTGGCGGGGTAGTCGTAGAAGCCCTTGCCGTTCTTGCGCCCCAGCCGGCCTTCCTTCTCGACCATGCGCTCGACCAGCGCCAGGTGCCGCGGATCGACGGCCTTCTCGCCGAGGTCCGCCACCGTGGCGCGCAGGATCTTGAGCGAGAGGTCGATCGCCACCTCGTCGTTGAGCGACAGCGGGCCGACCGGCATGCCGGCCATTTTCGCCGCATTCTCGATCATGGCCGGCGGCACGCCCTCGGCCAGCATGTTGTAGCTCTCGTTCATGTAGCGGAGCACGCAGCGGTTGACGAAGAAGCCGCGCGTGTCGTTGACCACGATCGGCGTCTTCTTGATGGCGGCGACATAGTCGAGCGCCACGGCCAGAGCCCTGTCCGAGGTCTTGCGGCCGAGAATGATCTCGACCAGCATCATCTTGTCCACCGGCGAGAAGAAATGGATGCCGATGAAGTTCTTCGGCCGCTTCGAGTTCTTGGCAAGCCCGGTGATCGGCAGCGTCGAGGTGTTGGAGGCATAGACCGTGGTCGGGCGGATCTGCTCCTCGATGGATTCGGTCACCGCCTTCTTGACGTCGCGGTCCTCGAACACGGCCTCGATCACCAGGTCCGCATCAGCGAGGTCGGCGTGATCGGCCGATGTGGTGATCAGCGACAGGAGCTTCTCGCCCTCTTCCTTGGTGGTCTTGCCCTTCTGCAGGCCCTTCTTGACCAGATCCTCGGAATAGGCCTTGCCCTTGGCCGCGGCCTCGAGGTCGCGGTCGATCAGCACCACCGGAATGCCGGCCTTGGCCGTCACATAGGCGATGCCCGCGCCCATGAAGCCTGCGCCGACCACGCCGATCTTGCGGAACTTGGTCGGCTTGATGCCTTCGGGCCGGCGCGCGCCCTTGTTGATTTCCTGCAGCGAGACGAACAGCGAGCGGATCATCGCCTGCGCTTCCGGCGTCTGCAGGATGTGGCTGAAATAGCGCTGCTCGATCCGGAGCCCCGTGTCGAACGGCACCTGCAGGCCCTCGAACACGCTCTTCAGGATCGCCTTGGCGGCGGGGTAATTGTCCTGGGTCTCGCGGCGCAGGATCGCCGACGCCGCGGGCCAGAGCTGCGCGCCCTGCGCCGACCAGATCTGGCCGCCGGGCAGCTTGAAGCCCTTGACGTCCCAGGGTGCGACCGGCGACAGCCCGCCCTTGATCATCGCCTTGGCGGCCGCAACGAGCTTCTTGGGCTCGACCACCTCGTGCACCAGGCCCATGGCCTTGGCGCGCGCGGGCGTCAGCGACTGGCCGGTGGTCATCATCTGCAGCGCGTCCTGCGCATTGGTGAGCCGCGGCACGCGCTGGGTGCCGCCGGCACCGGGGAAGATGCC
The DNA here is from genome assembly GCF_030682515.1 of Hoeflea sp. Lineage (GTDB taxonomy): Bacteria > Pseudomonadota > Alphaproteobacteria > Rhizobiales > Rhizobiaceae > Hoeflea. The sequence continues at coordinate 40,611 of NZ_JAUXOD010000091.1, forward strand.
GACCTTGACCTCCGGCAGCGCCAGCTTGACGGCGGGCGAATCCGCCACTACGCGGCCGTGGCAGGCGAGCGAGAGTTCGAACGCGCCGCCCATGCACACGCCGTTGATCGCCGACACCCACGGCTTGCCGCAGGTCTCGATCTTGCGGAACAGCTGGCTCATCTTGCCGACCTGCTCGAACAGGAGCTTCTGGGCGTTGTCCGGGTTGGTGCGCTTTTCCTCGGCCATGCCCGACAGCATGGTCTTCATCATGGTGAGGTCGGCGCCGCCCGAGAACGTCGCCTTGCCGGAGGTGAACACCACGCCCTTGACCTGGTCGTCGGCGATGAAGCGGTCGACCAGTCCGTCGAGCTCCTCGAGGGCTGCCTGCGTGAAGACGTTCATCGACCGTCCGGCCATGTCCCAGGTGACGAGTGCGATGCCGTCATTGTCGATATCGACGGTGTAGATTTCACTGCTCATGGTCATTCTCCAGTTCAGACGCGTTCGATGATCGTCGCGGTGCCCATGCCCGCGCCGATGCACAGCGTGACAAGGGCGGTGTTGAGGTTGCGGCGTTCGAGCTCGTCGAGCACGGTGCCGAGGATCATCGCGCCGGTGGCGCCGAGCGGATGGCCCATGGCGATGGCGCCGCCATTGACGTTGATCCTGTCGGACGGAATGTCGAAGGCCTGCTGGAAGCGCAGCACGACGGCGGCAAAGGCCTCGTTCAATTCGAACAGGTCGATGTCCGAGATCTTCATCTTGGCGCGCTTCAGAAGCTTCTCGGTCACGTCGACCGGGCCCGTCAGCATCAGCGCCGGGTCGGAGCCGATGTTGGCGAAGGCGCGGATGCGCGCCCGCGGCTCGAGCCCCATGGTCTTGCCGCCCTTCTTCGAGCCCAACAGCACGAGGCTCGCGCCATCGACGATGCCCGAGGAATTGCCGGCATGGTGGACATGGTTGAGCGCCTCGACTTCCGGATGCGCCTGGATGGCGACGGCGGAAAAGCCGCCCATCTCCGCCATCATGCCGAAGGAGGCATTGAGGCTCGCCAGCGCCTGCATGTCGGTGCCCGGCCGCATGTGCTCGTCACGGTCGAGAATGGTCAGCCCGTTGATGTCCCTGACCGGAACCACCGACTTGTCGAAATAGCCGTTCGTCCAGGCATGCGCCGCGCGCTTCTGGCTTTCCACCGCATAGGCGTCGACATCGTCGCGCGAGAAGCCGTATTTGGTGGCGATCAGGTCGGCCGACACGCCCTGCGGCATGAAATAGGCCGGGATGTTGACCGACGGATCCATGAACCAGGCGCCGCCCTGGGCGCCGATGCCGATGCGTGACATCGATTCCACGCCGCCGGCGATCACGATCTCGTCGGCGCCCTGGGCGATCTTGCCCGCGGCGAGGTTGATCGCGTCGAGCCCGGAGGCGCAGAAGCGGTTGATCTGGATGCCGGGCGCTTCGGTGGCATAACCCGCCTCGAAGGTCGCCGCGCGGGCGACGTCGCCGCCGGCCTCCCCGATGGCGTCGACACAGCCCATGATGATGTCGTCGACTTTCCTGGTGTCGAGGCCGTTGCGGTCGCGCAGGGCTTCGAGCATGTGCGCGGCGAGCCGCACCGACGGCACCTCGTGCAGGCTTCCGTCTTTCTTGCCGCGTCCCCGCGGGGTGCGCACGTGATCATAAACAAATACATCAGCCATGAGAGTGATCTCCAAAGTTCTTGTGTTCGTGTCAGGCGGTGGCCGTGGCGGGGTCGAGCCCGCTCGGCATGAGGTCTTCGGGGCGTTTGAAGCCGGGCAGGGAGGCGATGCGGTCAAGCCAGGCGGTGATGTTCGGGTAGGCGGCCGGATCCATGCCGATCTGAGCGGGCCAGAACAGATAGCCGCACAGCGACAGGTCGGCGATGGTCGGGTGGCCTCCGGCGACGAAATCGCGCGTCGCCAGATGCGCTTCCAGAACCTTCCAGGCATTGATCGCACGCGCCTGCATGAACAGCGTCACCGGGTCATCGGTCTTCTTCTGGAACAGGCTCATGAAGCGGAAGGTCGCCGTGTAGCTGGTGAGCTTGTGATTGTCCCACAGGATCCAGCGCAGGATTTCCCGGCGTTCATCTTCATTGGCGGGGCCGAACCGGTCGAATTCCCGCGACAGGTAGTCGAGAATGGCGCCCGACTGGCTGAGCACGATGTCGCCGTCGACCTTGTGATGGGTCATGACCGGCACCTCGCCCATGACATTCATCGCCTTGAAGTCGCCGGACCGGGTCTGGCCGGCAAAGAACGCCACCCGGCGCGGCGTCCAGCCGGCGCCGCACAGTTCCAGCATCAGCGCCGCCTTGTAGGCGTTGCCGCTTTCCGAAAAGCAATCCAGCGTGAAATCGGTCATGGGTCTACAGGCTCCGGGCAATCAACAGTTTCATGATCTCGTTGGTTCCACCGTAGATCCGCTGGACGCGGGCATCGCGGAACATCCGCGCCACCGGATACTCGTTCATGTAGCCATAGCCGCCATGCAACTGGACGCATTCGTCGACGACCTTGCACTGCAGGTCGGAGACCAGGTACTTGGCCATCGAGGCGGTGGTCGACGTCAATCGGCCCTTGAGGTGCTCGCCGATGCAGTGATTGACGAAGACCCGCGCCATCACCGCTTCGGACTTGAGTTCCGCCAGCTTGAACTGTGTGTTCTGGAACTCGATGATGGCCTTGCCGAAGGCGCGGCGTTCCTTGACATAGTCGATGGTGATCGCCAGCGCCCGCTCGATCATCGAGATCCCCTGGTTGGCGATCAGCAGCCGTTCCTGCGGCAGTTCCGTCATCAGCTGGACAAAGCCCTGGCCTTCCTCGGTCCCGAGCATGTTGGCGGTGGGGATGCGGACATTGTCGAAGAACAGCTCGGAGGTGTCGTTGGCCTTGAGCCCGACCTTGTCGAGATTGCGGCCGCGGCGGAAGCCCTCGACCTCGTCGGTCTCGACCACCATCAGCGAGACGCCCTTGGCGCCCTTGGACGTATCGGTCTTGGTCGCGACAATGATCAGGTTGGCGTGCTGGCCATTGGTGATGAAGGTCTTCGAGCCGTTGATGACGTAATGATTGCCGTCTTTTTTCGCGGTGGTCTTGATCCCCTGCAGATCCGATCCCGCGCCGGGTTCGGTCATGGCGATGGCGCCGATCATCTCGCCCGAGGCCATCTTCGGCAGCCAGGTCTTCTTCTGCTCTTCCGAGCCGAAATGCAGGATGTAGGGGGCGACGATGGCGTTGTGCAGGGCGATCCCGAAACCGTCGGTGCCGGTACGGCCCAATGCTTCGGCGATCACCGCCTCATGGGCGTAGGTTCCGCCGGAACCGCCATACTCTTCCGGCATCGCGGCGCAGAGCAGGCCTGCGGCGCCGGCGTTCTCCCAGGCACTGCGGTCGACCATTTCCTGCTTTTCGTAGCGGTCGTAGTGGGGCGCGACCTCGGCTTCGAGCCACCGGTAGGCCATGTCCTCGAGCATCGCCACGTCGTCGTCCATCCAGTCCGGACGCGGCACGCCAAGCACTTCAGATGGTAAAGTCGCCATATCTTCCTCCCGGTATTCGTGTGGGCAGGATCTCGCCCGCCGATCAGTCTGCAGCCCCGCTGGCCGCTGTCTAGGGGTGCGATCCTGACCGCGGCGCCCATTCGCCAGGTCAGATCGCACCGCCGGATCAACAGGTTGCCCCTCGCAACGGATGGACCCCATCCGTTGCGGTCGGCCCTCTAGAACGCCGCTTCGGCCATTTCCATCATGGTGTCGCTGCCGGTCTCGATCCGCGCCTTGCGCAGCGCGGTTTCCGGCATCATGCGCTCCATGTAGAACTTGCCGACCAGCAGCTTCGACGCCAGGAACTCCTCCTTGCCGTCTGCGCCCCCAGCGCGCTTGTCAATCGCGGCCTTTGCCATCCGCGCCCACATGTAGCCGAGCGCGACCAGCCCGAAGAGATGCATGTAGTCGGTGGAGGCGGCGCCGGCATTGTCGGGCTTGGCCATGGCGTTCTGCATCAGCCACATGGTCGAGGCCTGCAGGTCGTTCAGACCTTTCTTCAGCGCTTTGGTATAGAGCGCCAGCTCATCGTTCGAGCGGTTCTCCTCGCAGAAGTCGCCCACTTCCTTGAAGAAGGCCATCACCGCGCGGCCGCCGTTCTGGCCGAGCTTGCGGCCGACCAGATCAAGCGCCTGAATGCCGTTGGCGCCCTCGTAGATCATGGCGATCCGGGCGTCGCGCACATACTGGCTCATGCCCCACTCTTCAATATAGCCATGGCCGCCAAACACTTGCTGCGCCATCACCGCGTGGTCGAAGCCCTTGTCGGTGAGCACGCCCTTGACCACCGGGGTCATCAGGGTCAGCAGATCATCGGCTTCCTGGACATCGGTCTCGACTTCGGAGCGGTGGGCGATATCGGATTTGAGCGCGGTCCACAGCATCAGGGCGCGGCCCGCCTCGTTGAAGGCGCGGATGGTCAGCAGCGTGCGGCGTATGTCCGGATGCACGATGATTGGGTCGGCTTTCTTTTCCGGCGCCTTGGCGCCCGAGAGAGAGCGGCCCTGCAGCCGCTCGCGGGCGTAGTGGACGGCGTTCTGGTAGGCGATCTCGCCCATCGCCTGGCCCTGCAGGCCGACGCCGAGGCGCGCCTCGTTCATCATCACGAACATGGCCTTGAGCCCGGCATTCTCCGTGCCGATCAGATATCCGGTGGCCTCGTCATAATTCATCACGCAGGTGGCGTTGCCGTGAATGCCCATCTTGTGTTCGAGCGATCCGCAGGTCACGGTGTTGCGTGCGCCGAGCGTACCATCCTCGCCGACCAGGAATTTGGGGGCGATGAACAGCGAGATCCCCTTCACCCCTTCCGGCGCGCCCTCGATACGGGCCAGCACCAGGTGGATGATGTTGTCGGACATGTCGTGTTCGCCGGCCGAGATGAAGATCTTCTGGCCCGAAATCTTGTAGCTGCCGTCGGCCTGCGGGACCGCCTTGG
>NZ_JAUXOD010000095.1 GCF_030682515.1 Hoeflea sp.
AGCTCGAGCTTGCGCCGGGTCGAGGTGTGCGCCCGCCGCGTGATGCTGTCATGGCCGGCGAGCACGATCTCGCGGCCGATCTCGCGGTAGATCAGGGCGGCGCTGCGGATCGCAGTGCGACAGCTCAGAGGCAGGCCGGCGATCCCGGTCATGGCGCGGGCATAGAGGATATGGGCCGAATCAAGCAGCCGCTCGGTGGTGGCGCGCATCGCCGGGCAGGCCTGCGGATCGGCGAGGAAGGCCTCAGGGTCGATGCCGGCCTCGTCGAGCCAGTCGAGCGGCAGGTAGATGCGGCCGCGGCGCGCGTCCTCGCCAACGTCGCGGGCGATGTTGGTGAGTTGCATGGCGAGCCCCAGATCGGCGGCGCGGGCCAGCACGGCGCGGTCGCAGACCCCCATGATCAGCGTCATCATGACGCCGACGGTGGAGGCGACGCGGGCGGAATAGGCGCAGAGCTCGTCGCAGCTGCGGTAGCTGCGGTTTTCGACGTCCCATTCGAAGCCCTCGATCAGGGCCGCAGGCAGCGCGCGTGGCAGGGCGTAGTGCTCGACCACGGCGACGAAGGCGCGGTCGGCGGGATGATCGCGCGGTGTTCCAAGGTAGATGGCGTCGAGCCGGGCGCGGATCTCGAAGAGACCCTCGGCCGGGTCGTCGCTTTCGTCGATCAGGTCGTCGGCGGCACGGCAGAAGGCATAGAGCGCGCGGGCGGCAGAGCGGGTCGAGCCGGGCAGCAGCATCGAGGCCGCAAGGAAGGATTTCGACCCGGCGCGGATCGCCTCCTCGCACTCCCGGCGAAGGCCCGGATCGAGAACGAAGGCGTCAGGCGAAGGCGCTTGCATGGGGCACCACCTTGTCGAGAATCTTGGCCGAGGAGACGACGCCGGGAAGGCCAGCGCCGGGATGGGTGCCTGCGCCCACCAGGAACAGGTTTTCGAGCTCTTCGCTGCGGTTGTGCGGCCTGAACCACGCGAGCTGCGTGATCACCGGCTCGATGCCGAAGGCAGCCCCCTTGACCGAGAGCAGGCGGTCGCGGAAATCGACCGGCGTGATCAGCTTCGAGGTGACCAGGTGATCGCCGAGGCCCGGCAGCAGCGTGGCCTCGAGATGGGCCTGGATCTTCTGCCGGTACGGTTCGGCCGCCGTCGACCAATCGATGGCGCCGTCCAGGTTCGGCACGGGCGCGAGCACGTAGAACGTGTCGCAGCCTTCGGGCGCGACGGTCGGGTCGCTGGCGGTCGGTCGATACAGATAGAGGCTGAAATCCCCGGCCAGGATCTTGGCGTCGAAGATGTCGTGCAGCAATCCGTCGTAGCGCGGCCCCAGCATCACGGTGTGGTGGGCGACATCGTCGTAGCGACGGTCAACGCCGAAATACCAGACGAACAGGCTCATGGAATATTTGGCGCGGTTGACCTTGGCGTCTGTCCAGCGCTTGCGCGGATGCCTGGACAGAAGCTTCGTGTAGGTCCAGCCGGCATCGGCGTTGGAGACGACGATCGAGGCTTCGATCCGTTCGCCATTGGCCAGCCGCACGCCGGTGGCGCGGCGGCCCTCGACGGTGATTTCGGCCACCTCGACGCCGGTGCGGATCGTGCCCCCCTGCCCGGCGATCAGGCCGGCGATGCCCTTGACCAGCGCATGGGTGCCGCCCACGGCATAGTGCACGCCATACTCGCGCTCGAGATAGGAAATCAGGCTCAGCACCGCCGACGAGCGCATCGGATTGCCGCCGATGAACAGCGGGTGGAAACTCAAGGCCTGGCGGAGTTTTTCGTTCTTGATGTATTTCGACACAAGCTTGTGGATCGAGCGTTCCGCGCGCCGCATCACCAGTCCCGGCAGGGCCTGCACCATGGAGAACAGCGTCAGGTAGGCCTTGTCGATCATGCCCAGGAAGCCGGTCTGGAAACAGCGCTCGCTTTCGGCGAGATAGCGCCGGTAGCCTTCGACGTCGCCGGGCGAGAAGCGGGCGACTTCGGCTTCCATGAAGGCCTTGTCGCCATTGACCCGGAACTCGTCTCCGTCGTCGAAGCGGACGGTGTAGAACGGGTCGAGCCGCACCAGGGTGACATCGTCGGAGAGCCTGCGGCCGCAGAGCGCCCAAAGTTCCTCGAAGATGAAGGGCGCGGTGATGATGGTGGGGCCAGCATCGAACAGGAAGCCGTCCTGGCGGAACTGCGAGGCCCGTCCGCCGGGTTCGTCGAGCTTTTCGAGCACCGTGACGCGATAGCCGCGCGCGCCGAGCCTGACCGCGGCCGCCAGACCGCCGAAGCCCGCGCCGATGACAATGGCATGGGGCCGCCTCTCACGGGTCTGCCCGCCGGCAAGCAATGGGTCGTGGACGGTCATCATGACTGTGCTCCCGTCTTCTGTTGTCCGCTCGAACTCGCTTCCCGGCTGCGTGGGCTCATCTCAGGCCGCCCATCCTTGGTGCCGTGGATCGTTCGGTATACGCACGGCGGGCGCGCCGGATCAGCTCGGCCGCCAGGGCCGGGTCGGCCTCGTGCATCAGATGACCGCCATGATCGACGATCTCAACCGTGCAATCCGGAATGAGCGTCGCCGCCTGGCGCGACACGCGCGCCGGAACCATCGGGTCATCGGCCGCGGCAATCAGCGTGACCGGCGTCTGCAGATGGCCCAGATTGGCAATCAGCGGCTCCAGCCGCCAGTTCGCCATCATCCCCAGCGCGCCGTTGATATGGGCGGGCTGGCGCAACAGCACATTGTAGCAATCGCGCCCGGTCTGGTCGATGCGGGTTCCCGTGGCCTTGAGCAGATGATCGGCCATGTTGCCGATCCGGGCCTGGAACGAGACCAGGCGCGCCGTCAGCGGATTGGCAAACAGCAGCTTGGCCAAAGGCGAGAGCAGCGCGTTGCCGCGGATGGGCTCCAACGCGGCATTGAAGCCGATGATGACTTGGGGCCGGATCCCGCCCGAAAGGGTGGTTTGCAGCAGCACCGCGACGCCCGCCGAATGGCCGATGGCAAGGGCCGGGTCGATCCCCAGCGCCGCGACCAGGCCGCCCAGCGCGCGCGCCATGCCCGGCAGGGTCAGGTCCTCGGCCTGGGCGCCGCGGGTGAAGCCGTGGCCGGGCAGATCCATCGCGATGACGCGGTGGTCTTGCGCCAGGAGCGGCAGCAGTCCACGAAACGAGTGCGTGGCCGCCCCGGTTCCGTGAACCAGGATCGCCACCGGGGCCTCCGCCCTGCCCAGCTCCTGCACATGCCAGTCGATCCGCCCCACCCGCACCATCCGGCTCGATTCGCGGAGCGGCCAGTGGCGGGCTTCGTCGTGGAAGGACGGCGAGACGCGGGACGGGCTGATCGCCGGTTTCATTGCCCGCCGCCCTTCTGCATCTCGGCGCTGACAATGGCGTTGACCGCGCTCGCCGACACATTGGGCAGCGGGCAATATTGCGCCTGCATCGAGCGGGCCAGTTCCCTGGTGGTCTCGCGCGGCCTGCGGGAGATGTCGATCAGGATCGAGCGGTAGCCCAAGGCCGCGCCCTGGCGCGCCAGCATCTGCGCATCCTCGCGGGCGCGGACGCGGTCCGCCTTGCCGTCGAGCGCAATGTTGCCGCTGCCATCGGTCAGGTAGACGATCAGCGGAGACTGGCCGCGCCGCTGCACCATGCCGGCGATTTCGAGCGATCGCCGGATGGCGCCCGCGAGCGGCGTCGGCCCGCCGCCCGGAATCCCCGTGAGCGAGCGCTTGGCCCGGACCAGCGAGCGGGTCGGCTCCAGCAGGGTTTCCGCCGTCAGGCCGCGGAAGGTGATCAGCGCCACCTGGTCACGCCGCACGTAGCAGTCTCCGAGCAGCAGTTCGATCGCGCCCTTGGCCTCGGCCAGCCGCTCCATGGCGGTCGAGCCCGAGGCGTCGACGGCGAAGATCGCGGTGGATTCGGTGCGGTGGCGGAACCTGATGTAGCGGAAGTCCGACGGCAGGATGCGCAGTTTCGGCACCGAGCCGTCGGCGCTCAGCGCGAAATCCGGATTGCGCAGCCGCTGCCAGGGAATGGCCGCCCGCAAGGTGGAGACCACATCAGGCCGCGCTTCATTGTAGGGTGGCCGCGAGACGATGCCGGCGGGCCGGCCCCGGCGGCTGCCGGACTTGAAGCCGCCGGACTTGCCGGTGCGGGCCATTTTCGCCGCCATCGACCGGTCCGGGCGGTCGAGTTCGGCCAGCACCGCGCGCGAGGCAGCGGCGGCGGCCACCATCATGTCGACATCCGACAGGTCCACCTCTGTGGTCTCGCCGTTCGAGTCCGTGTCATGGCCCGGCGGTTCGGGCGGCGGCGGCTGATCGTCCCGGTCCTCGGGCTGATCGGCTTCCGTCGGCTGGCTTTCGGCCGGCTGCTCGGACGCATTCAAGGTCATGCCGAGGCAGAGCCGGACCGCGGTGGCCAGATGCTCGCCGTCGACCTCATCCCTGCGCTCGATCATGGCGAGGATCCGGGCTGTGCGGACGAGATCAAGGGCGCGCCGGATCGGGCCGCCGGGCAGCGCCAGGCTGATGGCGGCGGCGGCTTCGAGCAGGCCGTCGGCAACCGGGATGCCGCCCATGGCCTGGGCCGACGCCGCGGCATCGGGCAGGTCCCGCACGAGGGTGGCGGCAAGGTCGGGATCACAGGCTGCGTCATGAATGGACAGACCGTCGAGCCGGAGATCGAGCGTCAGCCGGTCGGCCAAGGCCGAAGGCAAGTCCTCGTCCTCGCCGGTCGACTCGTCGAGCGCGACGATCGAGAACCGCGACGGTTGCCGCGTGCCGGAGGAGCCGATCGTTTCGCCGTCGTCGAGGGCGCGGCCGATGATGGCGGCGCTGGCGCCGGCCAGCCGCTCGGCCATGCCGAGGATGATGAAGCCGCCATCGGCGCGGGCCAGCAGGCCCTTCTCGTGCACCGGGCGCCCGGAGGTCAGTGTTGCTGCGATGTCGATGCCGCCGGTGAGCCGTCCGGCGGCCGAGGACGAGGGAATCCGGATATACGGCTGGGCGGTGCCGGGCCGGGCGGCCAGCATCAGGCCCATCATCTCGAGCCAGCGGTCGCGCACCGGACCCGCGCCCGCGCGCAGCCGCACCCCGCCGATCAGTCCGGCCCCGGCCACCAGGACCTGCGCCGCAAGCAGCGCATCGCCCCACCGCGGATGGACCGGTGTGGCAGGGTCTGGATCGGGGCCAAGATCAGGCATGTCCGGCAGGCGCTCCCGCAACTTCGCTGATGGCACGGTCGACACGGGTCTTCGAGCCCGCCTCGTCCAGCGGATCGCGGCGCAGCCTGTGGCGAAGCGCCATCGGCGCCACCGCCAGGACATCCTCGACGGTCGCCTCCTTGCGGCGGTCAAGCGCCGCCTTGGCGCGGGCGGCGCGCATCAGCGTCAGTTCGCCGCGCAGGCCGTCGACGCCCAACTGCATGCACAGATGCGCCATCATGATCATCAGCCGTTCAGTCAACACCACGGAGCCCACCGCCTTGCGGCCGGCGACAATCCTGGCCGCAAGCCGCTGTTCTTCCCTGGCCCATTTCGCATGGAAGGCGTCCGGGTCCTGCTCGTAGGCGTCGCGGCGCTTGAGCACCTCGATCCGGGAGGCGATGTCGCGCGGCGAGGCGACATCGACCGACAGGCCGAAGCGGTCGAGCAATTGCGGCCGCAACTCGCCCTCCTCCGGGTTGCCGCTGCCGACAAGCACGAAGCGCGCCGGGTGGCGCACGCTCAGCCCCTCGCGCTCGACCACATTGACGCCGGAGGCCGCGACATCGAGCAGAAGGTCGACGAGATGATCCTCGAGAAGATTGACCTCGTCGACATAGAGAAAGCCGCGATGGGCCTTGGCGAGAAGCCCGGGCTCGAAGGCGCGTTCGCCCGAGACGAGCGCCTTTTCAATGTCGAGTGCGCCGCAGACACGGTCCTCGGTGGCGCCCAGCGGCAGATCGACCATCGGCGCGCGGCGCTTGATGCGCTCCGATTTGGGCGCGGTGGCGCAGACCCGACAGGGTTCGGCAGGCTGGGCCGGATCGCAATTGTAGCGGCAGCCGCTTGTGCCTGCGAGTTCGGGCACCAGTTCGGCCAGCGCGCGCACGGCGGTGGATTTGCCGGTGCCGCGATCGCCAAACACCAGCACCCCGCCAAGCGCGGGCTCAACCGCGGCCATCAGCAGCGCGTCCTTCATTTCATCCTGGCCGACTATGGCGCTGAAGGGATAGGGCTTTGCCATGGGCGGTGACCTCTCATTCTGTGCGCTCGCCCCGGCCTCGATGCCGCCGGGTATTCAAGCGCGGCGGACCCGGCTGCGAGAACCGTGTGTCCAATATTTTGTACATGTTCGCGTCAATCAAAATATACACTCTGGGATCATTTGCAATCGCGATAATCCGTCCGCACAGGGAAGGACCGAGGTCAGGAAATCCGGGACTTGCCGGCCGCGATGGCCGATTCCGGCGCCGCAAGCCGGGCTTCCGGACCTGATGGTCCACTTTGATTGACATTTTATTGTGTAAATGCTTATTTACATTTTTCGCGTTGCCCTGAATATAGGCGCAGGCGCCGGCTGGAAACCCAGAAGCCCGGACCATGCGGGTGAGCGCCGGAGGCATAGGGAGGCAGAGAATGGGGATTGTTTCGAGACCGGAGAACGCGACGCCGATTCTCGACGGAATCGCGCATCCGGAGGGGCTGCGCCGCCTCGCGGACGCCGATCTTGTCAGGCTTGCCGACGAACTCAGGCGCGACACCATCGCCAAGGTCGCCGCCACCGGCGGACATCTCGGCTCCACCCTTGGCGTGATCGAACTCACCGTCGCCATCCATGCGGTGTTCGACACGCCTCGCGACAAGCTGATCTGGGATGTGGGCCACCAGGCCTATGCCCACAAAATTCTCACCGGCCGGCGCGAGGCGATGGCGGGCCTGCGCCAGGACGGCGGCCTTTCGGGCTTCACCAAGCGCTCCGAAAGCCCCTACGATCCCTTCGGCGCGGCGCATTCCTCGACCTCGATTTCAGCCGGACTCGGCTTCGCCGCCGCGCGGTCGCTCGGATTTGGCGATGGCGACGTGGTGGCCGTGATCGGCGATGGCGCGATGTCGGCGGGCATGGCCTATGAGGCGATGAACAATGCCGGCGCGCTGGGCCAGCGGATTTTTGTCATTCTCAATGACAATGAAATGTCGATTTCGCCTTCGGTCGGCGCTTTTTCCAGGCACCTGTCAACGCTTTGCGCCCAGGCGCCGGCGATCGGCATGGATGTGATGATGAAGAAGGCGGCCGCGCTGCTGCCCGAGCCTTTCCGGACCGGCGCCGCACGGGCGCGCCATACCGTGGGCGCGCTGACCGGCAATTCAAGCCTGTTCGAGCACATGGGCTTTTCCTATGTCGGGCCCATCGACGGCCATGACCTGCCGCAACTGCTGACCATCCTGCGGACCCTGAAGAACGCGGCAGACGGGCCGGTGCTGATCCACGCCATCACCCGCAAGGGCGCGGGCTATGCTCCGGCGGAAAACAGCGCCGACAAGTATCATGGCGTCGGCAGCTTCGACGCCGAGACCGGGACGCTGTCCAAGTCCAAGCCCGGCGCGCCGGCCTTCACCAAGGTCTTCGCCCAGGCGTTGACCGACGAGGCGAGCCGCGACAGGAGCATCGTCGCCATCACCGCGGCGATGGCGTCGGGAACGGGGCTCGATCTCTTCGCCAAGGCGCATCCGGAGCGGATGTTCGATGTGGGCATCGCCGAGCAGCATGCGGTCACCTTCGCCGCCGGCCTGGCGGCTGCAGGCATGAAGCCGTTCTGCGCCATCTATTCGACCTTCCTGCAGCGCGCCTATGACCAGATCGTGCATGACGTGGCGTTGCAGGGCCTGCCGGTGCGCTTCGCCATCGACCGCGCCGGCCTTGTGGGCGCCGACGGGCCGACCCATGCCGGCGCCTTCGACATCGCCTTCCTGTCCAATCTTCCCGGCTTCACCGTGATGGCCGCGGCCGACGAGGCGGAGCTGGTGCATATGGTCGCCACCGCCGCCGTCCACGATGCCGGGCCGATCGCGTTCCGGTATCCGCGCGGCGAAGGCACCGGGGTGGCGCTGCCCGAGCGGGGCATCCCGCTGGCAATCGGCAAGGGCCGCGTGGTCCGCCAGGGCCGCGACATCGCCTTCCTGTCATTCGGCACCCGGCTCGACGAGTGCCTGGCGGCCGCGGACCTGCTGACAGCGCGCGGATTGTCTGCTACGGTCGCAGACGCTCGGTTTGCCAAGCCGCTCGACACTGACCTGATAGAAGATCTGGCCCGCGGCCATGATGCGCTGATAACGGTGGAAGAAGGGGCCAGCGGCGGATTTGGCGCCAGCGTGCTCCGGCATCTGGCCGAAAGCGGACAGCTCGACGGCTCGCTGGCGGTGCGGACGCTGACCTTGCCGGACCGGTTCGAGCAACATGCGAGCCCGGCCGTCATGTATGACCGCTCGGGTCTGACCGCGCCGCATCTGGCGGAGGCGGCTCTGAAGTGTCTCGAAGTGAAAGCTTCCCGGGCCCATGATAAACCGGTGCGCCTCGCTGCCGTCACATAGTGTTATTTGAATGCATCCATAGAATTGACCTGCTTTCAGTATGGATACCTGAATCTCCTTTTCCGTTTCGGCAACAACCGCGATGCAGTATCGCCGTACAGGCCCTCGTTTCCTCCCAAAATCCGTCATAACCTTTTCGCTGCGGGTAGAAATCGCATGGCGGGGGGATGCAATGTCCGGTAACGAAGAAAGAGGGGGGCATGAACGGCTCGCTCTGGGTAGACCGTACATGAGCAATATTCCAAGAGGATCCACGGCGCGCTCGCCGCTCATATCCGGAGGTTCTGTTTCCTGCCCGCAGATGGAAACAGAAGACCGCGGCAAGCTCGAACAGGCAATCCGGCACCATTTCCATCATGAAAACGGGGGCGACGGCGCCCATGCGGACGCGCACCAGTCGATGAATGGAACAATCCATTTCCGTCAACTGCTCAGCGCCCTTCTCGAGAAGGATCCCAAGCACTTCCGGGCAGCGCTGGACCGGCTGCGCAGCGAACGGGTTCCGTTGCTGGTGATCTGCGAAACGCTGATCATTCCCGTCGCCGAGGAACTGGGTCGCATGTGGTGCGAGGACCAGCAGAATTTCTCCAGCATCACCGCAGCGTCGGCCCGTCTGCAACTGCTGCTGACCAGCCTCTCGGAGGTCGAAGGCCCGTCGTTCTATGACGAGGAGCGTCCGCGCATCCTGTTGATGCGGATGCCGAGCAACGACCATACGCTGGGGCTGAGCGTTATCGCCTCGGTGTTTCATGAAGAGGGATGGATGGTGGATGGCGGGCCGAGCCTGCTGGCCGGCACCCGCGCCTATGCCATGGCGCGCGACGGCAGACACCAGGTCATCGGCGTTTCGATCGCGGTGGGGTCAACCATCGAGGATATCGGCGCCGTGATCCGCAAGATCCGCGCCGCATGCCCGGACCAGTCCGTCTCCATCCTGATCGGCGGACCATGCCTGGGCAGCCGCCAGGTGGAGCTGCGCGCCGCGGGCGCCGATATTCTGGCGCTTGATGTCCGGCATGCGCTGGAAATGGCCAATGCCACGGTCAAGGGCTCTGAGAGCCCGGATTCTCCCTGACACCCGACCGGGACCTGCGTCCGCTCAATCGGCCGAATCGGGCTTGCGCATCCTGAGCGAGATCTGCACCATCACCAAGGCCAGCGCCGACAGCGTCACGCAGATCCAGAAGGCGTTGACGCCGAAGATCCCGAAGGCGACGCCAAAGCCCGCGACGACCAGGATCGAAAACCCCTGCATCATGACGCCGAACAGGCTTTGCGCCTCCGCAGAGCTGTCTTCCGTCGTTCGCTTGGCGATGAAATAGAGGCATCCGAGATAGGAAAAGGTGAAGGTGACCGCCTGGCCGAGCTGCATCACGACGATGACGGCCAGCGGCGGAGACAGGGTCATGCCGGCCCAGCGCAGGATCGAGGCAAGCGCCGCGATGAGAATGAGGACGCGCGCCGGAAAGCGGGTGTTGATCCGTCTCCAGGCAAACATGGTCACGGCTTCCGCTGCGGCGCCCAGCGCGATCAGGCCGCCGATCACCGGCTCGGACAGACCCTGCTGCTTCCAGACCAGCGAGGAAAACGCGTTCATCACCATGTGATTGGCAAACAGGATGGCGCCGGCGATGACCGGCAGCAGGACCCATGGCTCGAAGGCGGCGATTACTTCCCGCGACAGCAGCCGGCCATCGGACACCGCGCGCGGCCGGCCGCTCTCGCGCATCTGCGGCAGCCCCGCCGCCACCAGGAACCGCGCCGCACAGGTCAACACGATCAGCCAGACGAAAGACGGCGCACCGAACCAGAGGATCACATAGCCGGTGAGGAAGCACATGGCGAGATAGCCGAGCGTGCCCCAGGCGCGGGTCGCGCCAAAGGAAAAGCCGAGCCGCATCGACAGCCGCATGGTCGCGGCATCGGCGACCGGACTGACGAGGCCGGCCGGCAGATTGATCATCGACCAGATGAAGAGGATCATCCAGAAGCCTTCGGCGAAGCCCAGGAACAGCGACACCGCCGCGCTCAATCCGGTGCCGAGCAGGATCGCCTGCTTCCAGTCCGAGGCGCGATCGGCGAGGCGGCCGGCCAGCACGCTGAACAGCAGGATTCCCGCCATCGGCAAGGTGTTGATCAGACCGATGCCGGCGTCGCTGATGCCCTGTTCATTGAGCCAGATCGGCAGATAGGTCACCGTGACCGCGGCGGTCCAGAAGGTCACGAAATAGTACCGCGTCGCCGCAAATTCCGGCTTTGTCATCGCAAAAGACCTTGAGACGGACGCAGCCTGAAACTGATTCCGGAAAGAGTCCTCAGCTTTAGTTGATCATCCGCGGATGCACCATCAAAACTGGGCGGGAGCGCTCACATTTGATCGACGCGGCC
>NZ_JAUXOD010000104.1 GCF_030682515.1 Hoeflea sp.
AACTCGGAACAGGTGACGAAAGCACCCAAAACTGATAACCAATCCTCAGGCCTCGCAGCCACTAAACAAGGGTGGCCGGATACCCCGGTTTAGGTGGCCGGATGTTATCGGAATGGCCGGCCGGATGCTCCGGAATGCGCACCATCTGTCGCCAGCACGAACTTCGCTTTTGCCCTGGTGGTCGTAGGGCTGGCCTTCAGCTGCGCAAGCGAATTTGTGACATCGCCCGCCGCGCACACCTTCAGATGAATATTGTTCGTCTGCAGCACGCCGCCCAGATCGGACTTGTTCGATGATCCGCTTTGTAGGCGCTTGATCGTCGTGTCTTTGTTTCCAAATGCCTGTAGGAACGCATAGGGGAACTGATCCCTGTCGAATGGCTGCTCAGCAAGCCCGGAAATGGCTTCTTCAATTTCGACAGCGTTCACAGAGGCCTCGATCGTTTGGAAACAAAACTGGATAATTGGTTTTAAGACAATCAGTTTGGCAATGGTTTATCACAACCTCAAGCGGTCATGCCTTTTGAATGTGGAAAGCGCTAGGAGTTTTCGATTTCTTCTTTAGTAAAAAGCGGTGGTAGCGTCACCATCGTGTATTTCCGGTTTGGGTCGATTGGCTTTGGGCCAAACAGCCAGCGGCGCGCCCATTCCATGACTTCTTTTTCGTCCGGGATTTTTTGCGACGCACTGTAACCAAGTGTCCAAGTCTCGTATCGTCGATTTGGCCCGATCGAGATTTTCTCTATAGTGCTAAGCACCATGTTTGCGGCATATGCGCGTAGCTGGGAATTTTCAGGTTCCTCCCGCAAACGCATGGCAAGCGTGGCAGCGTCCTTCATGTCAACGCCAAAGCCAAGAGCAACACTCCTACGGCTTGCCGCATTTCTCGCCGTGACCAACTCTTTTTCAGCCTCGACCTTTTCCTTTTCCAGTGAAATCAGGCGTCGTTTCAATGTGTCGCTCATTCCGTGGAGCTCGATAGCGTCCACTAAGTGTTCCAAACGTGCAGCAACGTCGGTATAAGCCAAAGCGCAAGCTCGCTCATCAACTGTCTTAGCGTTTTCAGCTTCCCCAACCGTCGAGGCACATTGGCGGATAATGTCAGTTTCAAGCGTCTCATAGACGTGCTTGCTGTTGTGATCACAGCCGCCTTTCAAGAGCGAATTGCCACATTGTAGGTAAGGACGACCTCCTCTTTTTCCTTTGTCGATATAGTGCATACCTCCACCGCACGAAGCACACTTCAATAGCCCCGATAAAATATTACGATGCTTTCCGGGGGTCGAGCGAGCGCTCGAACTGGCGCGAGCCTCACGCATTGCCCGGGCCTGCTTAAATGTCTTGAAGTCGATCGCCGCTGGAAAGTAATTTCGCAATGGTGGCGATGCGGTCGCGTCAGACCCACCTGCGAGCTTTCCGCGAGAAGTGAATTCACCGTATGTCGCTGGATTATCCAGAATCTTCTTGATATAGGAATCATACCAAAGAATCCCCTTCTTTTTCCCTTTTCCCCACCGCTCGACAGATTCCTGATTCAGCGTCTTTGCAATTGTGCGCGTTCCCACTCCCTCAATACACATCCGAAAAATTCTGCGAATAATGACGGCCCGGTCCTCGATGAGAACGTATCGATCTCGACGCTTCATAATCCATCCAGGGCAGATTTTGGTCATGGCCTTCCCAGACCGTTCAGCCTCCGCTCTTTTCTTCTCCCATGCCTCAGCTACGCGAATGCTCTTGGTCGCGGACTCACCATGAGCCCTCGTCATTGCAGAGATTGAGATGATTAGCTCTGATTCTGACTTGGAAACAGAATCCCAAGAGTATGACCGCCCATCGTTCAGTGAAACGATTATGATACCCTTCTGCAATATATTGAGAAACAGAGTCAGCGCTGTAGGCACCTGATCACGTGACAATCTATCTAAGTTTTCAACCAACAAATACGAACCTGGTTGCACAGTTCCATTACTAACCATCCTCAAAAACGATCCGAGAGCACTTTTATCATCGCGGTTCTTCGAACGAAACGCGCTAATTCCTTCATCTCTCAGAGAATCATCTAACTCAAGATCATGTAGCTCAGCGTATCTTCTCGCTCCCTCAAGTTGACGGCGCAATGAGTCCCCCATCCCTTGTTCAGGTCGAGAGAACCTAAGATAACTGTACGCCTTTGGTTTTCCAATGATATCATTTTTCATTCATAATCTGTATAACATCAATTGGTTATGTGCAATATAAACTTATCATGGTCGGCCCGCCCGGATCGGGCAAGTCGATGCTCGCCGCCCGGCTGCCCTCGATCCTGCCGCCGCTCTCGGCGCCGGAACTCCTGGAAGTGTCGATGATCCATTCGATCGCGGGCCAGCTCGCCGGCGGCAAGCTGTCGGACCGGCGGCCGTTCCGCGCGCCGCATCATTCCGCCTCGATGGCGGCGATGGTGGGCGGCGGCTTGCGCGCCCGGCCGGGCGAAGTGTCGCTCGCCCACAACGGCATCCTGTTTCTCGACGAATTCCCGGAATTCACGCCGCAGGTGCTCGATTCATTGCGGCAGCCGCTTGAGAACGGCGAGAGCGTGATCGCGCGGGCCAATCACCGGGTGAGCTACCCCGCCAATATCCAGCTGATCGCGGCGATGAACCCCTGTCGCTGCGGCCTTGCCGGCGAACCGGGCCACACCTGTTCGCGCGGCCCGCGCTGCCAGGCCGATTACCAGGGGCGGATCTCCGGGCCGCTGATGGACCGGATCGACATCCGCATCGACGTGCCCGCCGTCTCGGCGCAGGACCTGATCCGGCCGCAGCCGGCGGAAGCCAGCGCCGATGTGGCGGCCCGCGTCGCCATGGCGCGGCAGATCCAGCAGGCCCGTTTTCGGGCACTCGGCCGTCCCGACATCCGCACCAATTCACAATGCTCGACCTCGCTGGTCGAACAGGTGGCCAAGCCCGACGCCGGCGGACAGACGCTGCTCAGCGACGCGGCGGAGAAGCTCAGGTTTTCGGCGCGGGCCTATCACCGCATCCTCAAGGTGGCGCGGACGCTCGCCGATCTCGACGGCGCGGAGACCGTCGGCCGGATCCAGCTGGCCGAGGCGATCTCCTACCGGATTGCCACCGAACGGGTGTCGGCGGCGGCGTGAGGCTGACAGCTCTCAGGGGGCTGCGCAGCTGTGGCGGGCTGGACCGGAGCAACTGGCACAAGGGTACACATCGGTTCTGCGCTGCCGCCATGCTGAACACAAGAAGACAGCGCGGCCTCAAGCGGATTGCTCGTGACGCGCTGGTCCCGGCGCATCCGGCATGAAGGCAAATGGCTCCGGTCACCCGATCGGGCACCGGAGCGATGATGCGTGTCCCTCAGGCGGTTTCTTCCGAAGAACGCCCTGCCCGGGTCCTTCGCTGGGCCCGCGCCTCAGCCAAGTCCGTCGAACAGCGCGGTCGAGAGGTAGCGTTCGGCAAAGGACGGAATGATGACGACGATCTGCTTGCCCGCGTTTTCCGGGCGTTGGCCGATGCGGATGGCGGCCGTCAGCGCTGCGCCGGACGAAATGCCGACAGGCAGGCCTTCGAGTTTTGCCACCTTGCGGGCCATGGCGAAGGCCTCCTCATTGGTCACCTTCTCGATCTCGTCATAGATCTTGGTGTCGAGCACGCCGGGGGCGAAGCCCGCGCCGATACCCTGGATCTTGTGCGGGCCGGGAGCACCGCCCGAAAGCACCGGGGAGTCTGCCGGCTCGACGGCGACGATCTTCACGCCCGGCTTGCGGGCCTTCAACACATGGCCGACGCCGGTGATGGTGCCGCCGGTGCCGATGCCGGAGACGAAGATGTCGATCCCGCCCTTGGTGTCGTTCCAGATTTCCTCGGCGGTGGTCTTGCGGTGGATCTCGGGGTTGGCCGGGTTTTCGAACTGCTGCGGCATCACCGAGCCTTCGATTTCGCCCAGCAGCTCCTCGGCGCGGGCGATGGCGCCCTTCATGCCCTTGGGGCCTTCGGTCAGCACCAGTTCGGCGCCGAGCAGCGCCAGCATCTTGCGGCGCTCCACCGACATGGTCTCGGGCATGGTCAGGATCAGCCGGTAGCCCTTGGCGGCGGCGGCGAAGGCGAGCGCGATGCCGGTGTTGCCCGAAGTCGGCTCGATCAGCGTGGTCTTGCCCGGCTCGATCTTGCCCTTCGCCTCGAGGCTGTCGATCATGGCGACGCCGATGCGGTCCTTGACCGAGGCGATGGGGTTGAAGAATTCGAGCTTGCCCAGGAGCTCGGCCTTGACGCCCTCGGACGCGGCCAACTTGGACAGCCGGACGATCGGCGTGTTGCCGACTGTGTCGAGGATCGAATCGTAGATGCGGCCGCGGCCGGGCGTTTCAGCGGATTGGGCTGACATGGCAATGCTCCTTTGTCTTTGAGAGGAGTGTAGGGCCGCAGGCCGCGCGAAGCCAGTCAAGCGCAGGGACGGTGACCGCGATGCCGCGGAATTTAATTCCAACACGACGAGAAAAATCGGATCCCCGTTCTCCTCGCCGCCGCAATTCGTCTCAACGGACAAGAAATCCTTCCGCCAGCGGATCGTCGTCCTCGATCATGAGTTCGCTCCGACCGGAATAGAAGGCGCGGCCAGAGACGATGGCGGTGATGGCGCGGTGGGCGCCGCAGGTGGTCACCGAGGCGACTCGGCCGGAAAACCGGCTGCCGATGATGCTCTGAAAGATCCGCTCCTGTCCGGGCGCGATCTGGCCGCGGTCGTGCATGGCGGCAAGCCTGGCCGTGACGCCGGAGCCGGTCGGCGAGCGGTCGACCTGGCGGTCGGCGAAGACACAGACATTGCGGGTCGGCTGGTCGGAGAAGGTGTCGCGGCCGTCGGTCAGGATCGTGCCATAGAGAAAAGCCAGGTCCTCGGCATCGGGGTGGCTCAAGGGAATGGCCGCCTGCGCCGCCTTTGTCAGCCTGTCAGCGGCCTCGACGAAACCCGCGACCGGATCGCGGCCGAATTTCAATCCGAACTGGCGGGCGTCGGCCAGCGCATAGAAGGCGCCGCCATAGGCGATGTCGAAGCTGACCTTGCCCCAGGTGCCTACCGTGAGAACCTGGTCGCGGGCGAACAGGAAGGACGGCACGCTTTCAAAGCTGACCTCCGCCGGCCTGCCGTCCCGCATCGTGACTTCGGCGCGGACCATCCCGCAGGGACACTCGATATTGACCACGGTCACATCGGTGCCGGGCGGCACCAGGCCCTGATCCACCGCGTAGCGGCCCAAAGCGATGATGGCGTGGCCGCACATGGTGGAATAGCCCTCATTGTGCATGAACAGCACCGCCAGATCGGCGCCGGGTAGGTCGGGCTCGACCAAGAGCGCGCCATACATGTCTGCATGCCCGCGCGGCTCGAACATCAGGATCTTGCGCAGATGATCGAGATGGTCGCGGACATAGGCGCGTTTCTCGAGGATGGTGCCCCTGGGCAGTTCGGGATAGCCACCGGTGACGATCCTCAGCGGCTCGCCGCCGGTGTGCATGTCGATGACGGTGAGCGGCCCGCTCATCGAGACCCGGTCGAGCCGAAACCGCCGGCGCCGCGGGCAGTGTCGGTAAGCGACTGATGCACCGTGACCCGGACCTGGATCACCGGGGCGATGACCAGTTGCGCGACACGCATGCCGCGGGTGACGGTGAAGGGCTCGGCGCCGAGATTGGCGAGGATGATCTTGACCTCGCCGCGATAGTCGCTGTCGATGGTGCCCGGCGCATTGAGGCAGGTGACGCCGGAGTTGAGCGCCAGGCCCGAGCGGGGCCGGACCTGGGCCTCGTAGCCCTCCGGGATTTCCATGATCAGGCCGGTGGGGACAGCGAAGCGGCCGCCAGGCGCGATGACCAGCGGAGCGCCGTCGTCGACCGCCGCGCGCAGATCCATACCCGCCGAGCCCGGCGTCTCATAGGCTGGCAACTCAAGGCCTTCGCCATGCGGCAGGCGGACGACCCGCAGTTCCCGGCGCAGCCCGCCGGTCTCTGGGGTGTGGTGGCCAACGGTCTGGGGCAGGCGATCAGGATGGGTCATGACCCGAGCTTTCACCCTTGGCGGCCCGTGGTCAATTGCATGACGGGCCGCAAGCCGGTAGAAGGCAACCCAATCAACAGGAATCCGCCACTGATGCCCGATACAATCGCCGAAGAGGTCGCGCGCCGGCGCACCTTCGCCATCATCTCGCACCCGGACGCCGGCAAGACGACGCTGACCGAGAAGCTGCTGCTGTTCGGCGGCGCGATCCAGTTGGCCGGCGAGGTCAAGGCCAAGAAAAGCCGGATCCAGACCCGCTCGGACTGGATGAAGATCGAGCGCGAGCGCGGCATTTCGGTGGTCACCTCGGTGATGACCTTCGAATATGGCGGCCATGTCTTCAACCTGCTCGACACGCCTGGCCACGAGGACTTCGCCGACGACACCTACCGGACGCTCACTGCCGTGGATGCGGCGGTGATGGTGATCGACGCGGCCAAGGGCATCGAGCCCCGGACGCTCAAGCTGTTCGAGGTCTGCCGGCTCAGGGACATCCCGATCATCACCTTTGTCAACAAGATGGACCGCGAGGCGCGCAACCCCTTCGACATTCTCGACGAGGTGGAGCAGAAGCTGGCGCTCGATTGTGCGCCGATGACCTGGCCGATCGGCCAGGGACGGAGCTTCGCCGGCACCTATCACCTGGGCAAATCGGCGATCAGGCATGGCGACACGGAACTGGAACTCACGCCGGTCAACGGCCCGGACTCCGATGCGGTGGCGGGGCTCTTGCCCGAAAACGAGCGCGACACCTTCATCGAGGAAGCCTCGCTCGCCGTCGAGGCCTGCAAGCCGTTCGATCTCGAGGCCTTCCGCGAAGGCCATCTGACGCCGGTCTATTTCGGCTCGGCGCTGAAGAATTTCGGCGTGCGCGACCTGATCAATGCGCTCGGCCAATACGCGCCGCAGCCGCGCGCGCAGGTGGCCGACACCCGCACGGTGGAGGCCACCGACCCGAAGATGACCGCCTTCGTCTTCAAGATCCAGGCCAACATGGACCCCAATCACCGCGACCGCATCGCCTTCGTCCGGGTGTGCTCGGGCACGCTCGAGCGCGGCATGAAGGCCAGGCTCGCGCGCACCGGCAAGCCGATGAGCCTGTCGGCGCCGCAGTTCTTCTTTGCCGCCCAGCGCCAGCTCGCCGACACGGCCTACGCGGGCGATGTGGTGGGGATCCCCAACCACGGAACGCTTCGCATCGGCGACACGCTGACAGAAGGCGAGGCGCTGGTGTTCCAGGGCGTGCCGAACTTCGCGCCGGAGATCCTCCGCCGGGTGCGGCTCGAGGACGCGATGAAGGCCAAGAAGCTCAAGGAGGCGCTGCAGCAGATGGCCGAGGAAGGCGTGGTGCAATTGTTCTCGCCCGAGGACGGGTCGCCGGCCATCGTCGGCGTGGTCGGCGCGCTGCAGCTCGACGTGCTCAAGGAACGCCTCTCGGCGGAATATGGCCTGCCGGTGAGTTTCGAGATGGCGAGGTTCTCTGTCTGCCGCTGGATCTCGTCGGCGGACAAGACCGATCTCGAGCGCTTCGTGACCAGCCATCGCGGCGACATTGCCCGCGACCTCGACGGCGACCCGGTGTTCCTCGCCTCCGACCAGTTCTCGCTCAACTACGAGGCGGATCGGTGGAAGATGATCGAGATGGTGGCGATCAAGGAGTACCACGTGGCCAAGGCGGCCTGAGGTTCTCGCCCCGCGGCCTCAGCCAAAATGGACCGCCGTGGTGTTGGCGCCGCAGACAAGCACCGCGATCCGCTCGCTAGGCGCGGGCACATAGCGGCCCGACAGGAGGGCCGCGAAGGCCGCAGCACCGCCCGGCTCCGTGACCAGCTGGGCGTGGCGCCACAGCGCCGTCTGGGCTGCGCGGATGGCGTCGTCACTGACCAGCACCGACTGGGCCACATGCGCCTGGGCGATCGGGAACATCAATTGCCCCACCTGCCTGGGCGCCAGCGAATCCGCGGCAACACCGCCCGCCGGCGCATCCACCGGGCGACCGGCGGAGAGCGCGTGATTGAGGGTGGGGGCTGCTTCCGGCTCGACCGCGATCACCTTGACCCGACCCTCGAACCAGGCTGCGATGCCGCCGATCAGCCCGCCGCCGCCGACGGCCACCATGAGCGTGTCGATCTCGGGCAGGTCGATCTCGATCTCGCGGCCGAGTCCGCCTTGGCCGAGCAGGGTTTCCACCTGGTCATAGGCGTGGACTTGCAGAGCGCCGCTGGTCTGGGCCAATTCACGGCTGGCGGCCAGCGCATCGGCGTAGAGATCGCCCGCCACCACCAGTTCGGCGCCATAGGAGCGGATCCGGTCGAGCTTGGCCTGCGGACTGACCGAGGGCACGAAGATCGTCGCCTTCACCCCCAGCCGCATGGCGGCGTAGGCGACGGCAGCGCCATGATTGCCGCCCGAGGCCGCCACCACGCCCGCCTGCGGGACCTTGCGGGTCATCAGATTGGCGAAGGCGCCGCGCGCCTTGAACGAGCCGGAATGCTGCAGGCACTCGAGCTTGAGGTCCAGAGCGCCGCCGGCAAGGCCGAAATCCGCCATGTCGACCCGCAGGACCGGCGTGTGGCGGACATGGGGCCGGACCAGGTCATAGATCTGCGAGATGCGGGCGGGCGTGATGACGTCTTGTGTGACGGCGGGGGTCTGGCTCATGGCGCGATCTTCCTCGTTGCCCTGTCTTGGTTACTTCCAATATCGGAAAATGCAAGACGTCGGCCCATTTCTCGCCGCAGGTCGATGCGGGCCTGGTGAAGGACGTCTCTGCACGCCATGCGGTTGCGCCGGCAGCGCAGCGGGCCGATCCCGCGGGCGGCTCACACCAAGACATGTCGGGGCGGGATGGCACGCCATCGCTCCAGGGCGGGCCAGAGCGTGACGTGGCCTGAGAGCCGGAAAAGGGAACATTACGCGTGCGCCAGAGTTGAGGGATCATCCCCAAGGAGGCGTGCATGCAAAAATCCTATCTCCGTTTCGCTGCCATGATCCTCACCTCGACCGTGCTGATGTTTGGCCTGATGTACCTCAACACCTATGCTCTGGGCCATGTCTGGTTCAGCCAGACGCGGATGTGGATGGCGCTATACATGGGGTCTGCGATGGCGGTCGTGATGCTCGGCTTCATGCTCGGCATGTATTCCAGCACGCGGCTCAACATCGCCATCCTCGTGGTTGCCGCATTGGTGTTCTCGGGCTCGCTCTACCTGGTGCGAAGCCAGGACACGGTGGGCGACGAGGCCTGGATGAAGGCGATGATCCCGCACCATTCGATCGCCATCCTGACCAGTTCCCGCGCCAAGATCTCCGATCCCCGCGTGCGCAAACTGGCCGACGAGATCATCGAGGCGCAGCGGCGCGAGATTGCCGAGATGGAAGCGCTGATTGCCGATCTCAACGGCGGCCGGGCGGTAACGCCGGGGATCGACGGCCGCTAGGTCGTTGCGCCGCCCATCAGACACTCCCCACTGCGAGGACACATCATGGCCCAGACAGCCCAGCTTTACCGGATGGTGACGGACGAGCACATCTGCCCGTTCGGGCTCAAGTCCAAGGATCTGCTCAAACGCAAGGGCTTCGCGGTCGAGGACCATCCGCTCAAGACGCGCGAGGAAACCGACGCTTTCAAGCGCAAGCACGGGGTCGACACCACGCCGCAGACCTTCATCGACGGCACGAGGATCGGCGGGTTCGATGATCTGCAGGCGCATTTCGGCGAGGACAGGCATGACCCCGACGCCGTAAGCTACCAGCCGGTGATCGCGATCTTTGCGGTCGCGGCGATGATGGCGCTGGCTGCCAGCTGGGCGGCGTTCGGCACGCCGGTCACGGTGCGCGCGGCCGAATGGTTCATCGCGTTTTCGATGTGCATCCTGGCGATCCAGAAGCTGCAGGACCTGGAGGCGTTCCAGACCATGTTCATCACCTATGACCTTCTGGCGATGCGGCAGCTCCGATACGCCAAGATCTACCCCTTCGGCGAGGCGCTGGCCGGCATCCTGATGATCTCGGGGGCACTCACCTGGATCTCGGCGCCGGTGGCGATGTTCATCGGCACGATCGGCGCAGCCTCCGTGATCAAGGCGGTCTATGTCGACCGGCGGGAGCTCACCTGCGCCTGCGTGGGCGGCACCAGCAAGGTGCCGCTGGGCTTCATCTCGCTCACAGAGAACCTGATGATGGGGGCAATGGCAGTGTGGATGCTCGCCAAGGGGATGTGAGCGGCAGAAGTCATCGCGGCCGACAGGCGCTGTTGCGGGAACCTAAGCGCCGACCCGGCGTTGGTCTGTCATTAAAGGAGAACACCATGCGCACCCGAACCATGATTGCGGCGCTGATCTCGCTGCCCGTCAATGCGGTGATCTTCGGCGCCGGCGCGATCGCCGTGCTGTCGATCCCGGCACTCGCCGACCAGGCCAAGTATCTGCTTCCGGCGGTGATTGTCGGGGGCTTTCTCGCCACGTTCCCGGTCGCCTGGATCCTGGCGCCGCGCCTGCGCGCCCGGTTCCAGTATGGTCGGGCTCCGCGGAACGGCCAAGTCTGACACAGCGGCATTTCCGCGCCTGCGACGCCCGGTGTCAGAGGCCGACCCACAGGCTTGCCCCGCCGGCCGCCAGGGCCGCGGCATGGACCGCGATGACCCTGAGGCCCAGCGCGGTCGTGCCCGCGACCAGTGAGAGAACGGCCTTGACCGCGGTGTTCACTGCCACGGCGATGAAGATCGCCAGCATTCCGGTCTCAGGCGACAGGTCGCTTCCGACCAGCCGCGCCATCGAAATGGTGAGCGCGTCGACATCGGTCAGGCCGGAGACTGCGGCCGCAGCATAGATGCCGGCCGTGCCAAGCCACAGGCGGAGGTAATACACCCCCAGGAGAACCACCGTCAGCGCCGCGCCGAACAGCACGGCGGTCTTGAGCTCGAGCGGGTTGGTGATGCCTTCGACCTGCTCCTGGGACGCAAGATTGCCGCCTGAGACGACACGGATCAGCGCCGCCCCGATCAGACCGGTCGCGGCCATCGCCGCCATCGGGGGCAAAAGCAGCGCCAACAGCGCGGGCTCGAACACCCCGACCAGGACAAGGATGCGCAGAAACGTGATGGCGCCCGCGACGACGATTCCCGCAGCGGCGACCGACACCAGCGCCGGACGCTGCCGCGCCATGCGCGCAAGCACCAGGGTTGTCGAGGTCGAGGAGGCAAGGCCGCCGAAGAACCCGGTCATCAGGATGCCAAGGCCTGCGCCGGCCAGCCTTATGCCGAGATAGCCCAGGAACGACAGGCCCGCCACGACGACGACCGCCCACCAGATCTCATAGGGATTGAGGGTTCCGCCGGGTCCGTAGCCCTGGTCGGGGAGCAGCGGCAGGACGACGACCGAGATCAGCCCGAGCTTGAACACCGCCTCGAGTTCAAGCTGATCCATGCGGGCGATCCAGCCGTGAAGACGGGCCTTCATGTTCAGGAGAAACCCCGCGACGACAGCGCCTGCGGCCACCGGCGCCATCTCTCCAAGCACCGAGGCTGCGCCCAGCACAAAGGTCAGCAAGAGCGCGATCTCGGTGGTCAGGCCGATGTCCGTGCCGGCCTTCACCTGGCCAAAATAGCTGATGGCCAGCATGACGCCGAGCGCGGCCAGGGCGACGGCAAGCACGGTGGGCGAGGTGACCGCGGCCAGCCAGGCCGAGACCCCGCCCATCAGCGCCGTCAAGGCGAAGGTGCGGATCCCGGCGACCCGCCCGCCTTCGGACTGCTCACGCCCGTGCCAGCCGCGCTCGAGTCCGAACAGCAGCCCGATGGCGAGCGCCAGGCCAAGACGCGCGAAGATTTCCGTTTCACCCATTGGACCATGATGGTGGATTTCAGCAGCGGGCGCCAGCGTCCTGTCCGTCCGTCCGCACCGAATAGGACCGTCAGGCGTCCTGCCTGTGGCGAGATGTCGAAGCGGGGCAGGACCGGCGGGCCGGGCCATGCGCAAAAGGGCTTGATCGGTGCTTGGGATGGCGGCAGGGTGGGATAGGGATCCGGAGCGGGGAATGTGTGATGGCGGCACCGGGTGACAGGACGAACCGGCGGGCCGGCCCGCGATGGCGGGCGATGCTGGCGTCCCTGGTGCTTGCGCCGGCGATGCTCGTCGGCTGCGCGACGGGCGAGGAGGGGCCGGGCGGCGCCTCGGTGCTGGCCCCATCGATGAGAGCTATCGCACTGGCGCGCCATCATGTCGATCTGGCCCTCGGACGACACGCCCGGAACCTGGGCGCCGGGGCCGAGATCCTGCCGGGCGCCGCGGCCAGCGTGGGCCGCGCCTGCAGCGGCAGCCGGCCATCCGTGACCTGGCTCGGCCACTCCTCGGCCCTCATTCACATCGGCGGGCGCTGCCTTCTCACCGATCCGGTGCTGGAAGCCAACAGATCAGTGGCAAGCCCCCTGCCCCAAAGGCTGGTCGAGATCCCTCTCCGCGTCGAGGACCTGCCGGAGATCGATGCAATCATCCTGTCCCATGGCGATTTCGACCACCTGCACATGCCGACGCTCCGGGCGCTGATCCGCAGGTTTCCGGATGTCGAGGTGCTGGTGCCTCCCGGATCGGCGGGGCCGGTGGCGCTCGGCCGGCTTCCGCAGGTGATCCAGTCCCGTCTCGGACAGGCGCTCCATAGGCATGGCCTCACCATCACCGCCGAACGCGCCCACCACGGGACCCGGCGCAACCTCGCCGCGCTCAGGACCGGCGAGGCGTTTTCCTGGGTGGTGACGGACGGGCGCACGCGGATCCTGTTCATCGGCGACACCGCCTACGGACCCGCATTCAAGGAGATCTTCGGACGGCACGGCGCAATCGACCTGCTGCTGGTGCCGATCGGCGCCCATGAACCGAGGGATCTGGTGGCCAATGACCATGTCAATCCCGAGGAGGCGGTGCAGATCGCGCGCGATGTGCAGGCGCGGCTGGCGATCGGCATCCACTGGGGCACCTTCGCGCTGTCGCCCGACCGGCCCGACGAGGCCGCGCGCCGGTTCAAAGAGGCCGGGCGCGGGAGCGGCGTGACCGCGCGGGTGCTGCCGATCGGAGCCACGGTTGCGGTTCCCTGAAACGGCGAGCCAGTGTAAACCCATCTTCCCTCAAGCCTCGCACCCCGGAACTCAGCCATGAAAGCCGTTCTCTACGAAGCCTTTTCCACGCCGCCGCAGATCGTCACCCTGCCCGATCCGGCGCCCGAGCCGGATGGCGTCGTGGTGCGGGTGGGGGCGACGGGCGTGTGCCGCAGCGACTGGCACGGCTGGGTCGGCCATGATCCCGACATCGCGCTGCCGCATGTGCCGGGCCATGAGCTTGCGGGCACCATCGAGGCGGTGGGCCGGCATGTGACACGCTGGAAAGTGGGCCAGCGGGTGACGGTGCCGTTCGTCGGCGGCTGCGGCGCCTGCCCGGAATGCCATGCCGGGCACCAGCAGGTGTGCGACCACCAGTTCCAGCCCGGCTTCACCCATTGGGGATCGTTTGCGGAATTCGTGTCGATCCACCGGGCCGATCTCAACCTGGTGGCGCTGCCCGACAGCCTCAATTTCGCCACCGCCGCAAGCCTCGGCTGCCGCTTCGTCACCTCGTTCCGCGCCGTCGTCGACCAGGCCCGGACAACGCCCGGGCAATGGGTGGCGGTGCATGGCTGCGGCGGGGTCGGGCTGTCGGCGATCATGATCGCGCGCGCGCTGGGCGCGCAGGTGGTGGCAGTGGACATTTCCGACCGGGCGCTGGGGCTCGCCCGCGCTCTGGGTGCTGTGGCCACGATCAATGCGCGGCAGGTGGACGACGTGGCGGGCGCTATCCGCGACCTGACCCGGGGCGGCGCGCATGTCTCGCTTGACGCGCTCGGCTCGGTCGTCACTTGCGTCAATTCGATCAACTCCCTGCGCAAGCGCGGCCGCCACATCCAGGTCGGGCTGATGCCGGACACGGCTCCGCCGGTGCCGATGGGGCGGGTGATCAGCCACGAGCTCGAAATTCTCGGCAGCCACGGCATGCAGGCGCACCGCTATGGCGCGATGCTGGCCATGATCGAGGCGGGAACCCTGAAGCCCGAGCTTCTGGTGGGGCAGAAGATCACGCTCGCCCAGTCGATCGACGCGCTGATGGGCATGGACCGGTTCGAGGGCGTCGGCGTGACGGTGGTGACGGAGTTCTGAGGCGAGGTAGCCAAGGCGCTATAAGGAAAAGACCCCTCCCCAACCGGGCGAACCGGGCCTTGCCCGTCCCTCGGTCCAGATGTGGGCGCGGGCCATCCGCGCCGTCATCCGGGGCGCGGATGGCGGCGGTATCGGGGTCAGGATCAGAGCAGGATGATGCTGGAATGGCCGCCCGCCCTGCGCAGGGCGTGGACAGCGGCAAGCTCGGGATCGCTGATCCAGGCAAGGGCCGCGTCGCGGTCGGGGAAGGCCAGCAGCGCCGCCATGTCGGGCAGGTCGGGACCACCTTCGAGCACGTCGAGCTTGGCCGAGGCCTGGAGCACCGAACCGCCGTGGCGAGCCAGCGCCGCAGCGGCCTTTTCGCGATAGGCGGCCAGGGTCTCCGGCGCGGTGATCTTCATGGTGACGATGGCGTGGGTGGTCATGGTTGAGGTCCTTTGCGTGATCAAGGACACCGGATTAGCTCGCGCCAACCTGTTCGAAAACCGGCGACAGGTGCACAATGCCTGTGCAATATTGCACAGATGATGATTGACTGGAGTGATTTGAGATATGTGCTTGAGACGGTGCGCCATGGCGGTCTGAGCGGTGCCGCACGGGCGCTGCAGGTCAACCATGCGACCGTGGCGCGGCGGATTGCGGCGGCGGAAAAGGCCTGCGGGGCGGTGCTGTTCGACCGGCTGCCGGGCGGCTATGCGCCAACGCAGGCGGGGATGGAGGCGGCTCGGGCGGCCGAGAGCATGGAAGCCGCCAGCGCCAAGCTCGACCTGTCGATCGCGGCGCGCGACCAGCGGCTGAGCGGCCCGCTCACGGTGACCGCGCCACAGCTTATCGTCGAGCGGGTGCTGGCGTCGATCCTGGCCGACTTCCATGCCGCGCATCCGCACATCGAGCTGACGCTGCTTTCCTCCAACGAGACGCTGAACCTGTCGCAGCGGCAGGCCGACGTGGCGATCCGGATCTCCGACAGCCCGTTGGAGACGCTGGTGGGATCAAAGGTGTCCGAGCAGCGCGCCGCTGTCTATGTCAGCCATGCCTATGCGGAGCGCCTGAAAGCCGATCCGCGTCCGCCGCTCGACTGGATCCGGTTCTCGCATTGGTCAGGCCCGCCGATGGATCTGGGTCTGTCCTGGCCGGAGCGCCGGATCGCGCTCACCGTCGACGACATGATCGCCGCGATCGGCGCGGTGCGGGCCGGGATCGGCGCGACAAGGATGCCGTGTTTTCTGGGCGAAACCGACCCGGCGCTGACCCGGCTGCCGGATGTCGGGCTGTTTGCCTATCCCGGCATCTGGGTGCT
Organism: Hoeflea sp.; assembly: GCF_030682515.1. Taxonomy (GTDB): domain Bacteria; phylum Pseudomonadota; class Alphaproteobacteria; order Rhizobiales; family Rhizobiaceae; genus Hoeflea. The sequence continues at coordinate 15,533 of NZ_JAUXOD010000104.1, forward strand.
CACCCACCGCGACCTGCAGCGGGTCCGGCGGGTCGAGACTTTCATGGAGTTTGCCGCCGCCCGGCTGCGCCAGTTGCGGCAGACATTTCTCGGCGATCCGCAGGCATGAGAGCGGGGTCGCCAAGCCGGAACCTTACGCCGCGACCTCGGCGTTGAGGCGGGCGAGGCCGGATTTGAGGGCCTGGATGCAGGCGGGGTCGAAGGCCGTGCCGGCATCGGCGTCGAGGATGGCCAGCGCCTTCGAGATCGGCATGGCGCCGCGGTAGGGGCGTTCGGCGGAGAGCGCGTCGAAGACATCGGCCACCGTGAGGATGCGGGCTTCCAGACAGATCTCGTCGCCCTTCAGCCCATAGGGATAGCCCTTGCCGTCGAGCCGCTCGTGGTGGGCGGCGGCGACCGGGGCGATGTCGGCGAAGGCCTCGGCGCGGTTGAGGATCGCCTCGCTCAGCGCCGGGTGTCGCCGGATCGATGTCCACTCGCCCTCGTCGGGCTTGCCGGGCTTGTCGAGCACCTGGTTGGAGACGCCGAGCTTGCCCAGGTCATGCAGCAGGGCCGCGCGCCGGAGCCAGCGACGGTGGGCGGGACCCAGCCCCATCTCCTCGGCGATCATGTCGGTGTAGAGCGTGACGCGGTTGGAATGGTCGGCGGTGAACGGGCTCTTGGCGTCGACCACATCGGAGAAGGCGGCGGCGATGTCGTCGAGATAGTCCTCGTCGACCGGCTCCGACTGCAGCGCCGGCTTCATGGCGAAGACACGGGCGCCGAGGCCGGGCGAGGCGAGCGCGGACCAGAAATCGGGGTCGGACTGGGCGGTGGCGAAGGCCGCCACGAGCGAAGGATCGAACCAGGCGCCGGAACGCGCCTCGATCTCGCGCAGCGCCGCCGCCGGGCCGCTTTCTGTGCGGAAGACATCAATCACCTGGGCCATCAGCGCGATCCGCGAGTTGAGCGGAATCTCGGCCCCCTTCAGGCCCTCGGGCTTGCCGGAGCCATCCCAGTGCTCGTCGAGCGAGCGGATGCCATCCTGCACGACTTCTGAAAAGCGCATGCGGGCGGCAATGTCGGCGCCGCGGTGGCAGCGGGTCTCGATCAGGCTGCGCGAGATCTCGCCGCCGTTCTGCAGGATGTTGACGATGGCGCGGATGCGCTCGGAGAGCCCCGATTCGAGCCCGGTCCTGGCGAAGACGAAGCGCAGCGCCGAGGACAGGCTGCCGTCGATGGTCTTGAAATCGCGCTTGAAGGAAATGTCGTCGGCAAGATAGAGCTCGCAGATCCGCGCGGCGTTGCTCGAGCAGCCGAGATCCTTGAGCAGAAGGGTGAAATAGAGATCCTTGAGCTCCCGATCGGGCAGGCCCAGCGCCTCGCCGATGCGGGCGCCGATCCAGGCGCAGCGGATGCAGTGGCCCTCGGGCTGGCCCTCGGTCATGTCGAGCGCATGGCTGAGCGCGCCCAGAAGGTCGGCCAGCCTGAAGGTTGCGGGGCGGTTGGCCCGGGCAAGGGTCAGGTACAGGCTCGAGCTCATCGTGGCGTCTCCGGTTTGCGCTCCGGTCTATCAGGCGCGGCTTAAGAAGGGTTTACCGGGGCGGTCTCGCCCAGATCGCTGGGTCCGGCTGTTCTGGGCCGGGCGCCGGCAGATCTTCGGGACAGGCCCGAGGATAACGACGGAGAGGGCCGAGCATGACGCGCCGGCGGCACGCCGCTTGACGGCCACACAGAAACCGCATATCCCTTATATGAGAAACTGTCTCATATTGGGGAATATCGTGCCATCGACCTTGAATGACAGGCTGGCGGAACGGCTCAGGCAGATCCGGGTGGCGCGGGGCTGGTCGCTCGAGGTTCTGGCGGAGAAGAGCTCCGTCAGCCGCTCGACGCTGTCGCGGATCGAAAACGGCGAGGTCAGCCCGACGGCGGAGACGCTGGGCAGCCTGTCGAGCGTCTACCAGATGAGCATCTCGCAGTTACTGGCGCCGGTCGAGACGCCGTTCCAGCCCCTGGTGCGGCGCGCCGACCAGACAGAATGGCATGATACCGAGAACGGATTTTCGCGCCGCATCGTGTCGCCGCCGAGCGGCGGGCTGTCGGCGGAAGTGGTGGGCTGCACGCTTGCCGCCAACCAGCGGATTTCCTATGCGGCGCCGTCCGTGCCGGGGCACGAACACCATCTAGTGCTCCTGAGCGGGATCCTGGCGGTGACCATCGGCGACGAGACGAAGGTGCTCGAGGCGGGCGACTGCCTGCGCTACCAGCTCTTTGGCCCGTCGCGTTTCCAGACCGGGGACCAGCCGGCCACATATCTGATCGTTCTTGTCTGAGGCCGCCGATGACCCGCATTGCCATTCATGCCCTTGCCGCCGATGAGCTTGACGCCCAGGCCGAGGCCCTCGCCCGGATCATGGCGGAGACCGTCTCGGACGGGGCGGCGATCGGCTACATGCAGCCGTTCTCGCCCGACGACGGGCTCGCGTTCTTCACCGCCCAGGTCTTCCCCGAGGTGCGCGCCGGGCGGCGCAGCCTGCTCATGGCCACGCTGGACGGCGTGCCTGCGGGATCGGTGCAGCTGATCACATCGCTGCCGCCCAACCAGCCGCACCGTTGCGAAGTGGCCAAGATGATGGTGGCGCCAGCCGCCCGCAGACAAGGCATCGGCCGGGCGCTGATGCAGGCTCTCGACACGCGGGCGCGGGCCGCGGGCAAGAGCCTGGTCACGCTTGACACCCGCACCGGCGACAAGGCCGAGCCGCTCTACCGCGCAGCCGGGTTCGAGATCGCGGGCGTCATCCCCGGCTTCGCGCTCGATCCCGACGGCCAGGCGCTGCACGCCACCACATACATGTACAAGACGCTGTGAGCCCGGGATTGTCCTGGCTGATGGGAGCGGCGGCGATGCTGGGCGGCATCCTGATCGCCGCGCAAGGGCCGATCTATGCGCGCATGTCGGCGGCGCTGGGCGGCAATTCGCTGTTTGCAGCGTTGCTGGCCTTCGGGCTGGCGACGCTGGTGCTGGGGCTGCTGGTTCTCCTCACCCGGGCGAGCGCCCCGGATGCCGGGCAACTGGCCCGGCTGCCCTGGTGGGTGTGGCTCGGCGGGATGTTCGGCGCCTACCAGGTGCTGGTCTCGATGCAGGCAGTGCCGCGCCTCGGCGTCACGCTGTTCCTGATGCTGGTGATCCTGGGAAACATGGCGGGCGCCACGGTGTTCGATCACTTCGGCTGGTTCGGCCTGCCGCGGCGGTCGCTGACGCCGGGCGCGGGACTGGGCATCGCGCTGATGATCGGGGGCGTGTTCCTGACCGCCGGCAGGGGCTGACCGCGCCGCAGCCCTTCCGGATCACTCAGGCGACCTGCCGCCCAGAATGGCCATAGCCGCGATCCTGCCCATCTCATCCGAATGGCCGTCGCCGGCAGGCACCGGCTCGCGATTTGCCTCCAGCAGCTTGCGGATCACGGTCAGGCCGGGCAAGGCGTCGGTCATGGTCTGGCGATCCTGGTCGCTCAGGATATGGTTGAACGTGCGCGCCGCGGCGTTGATCGCCTCCTCGCAGAAGACACGCCCGGCCGGGGTGAGAAAAACCTGCTTGGAACGGGCGTCGATAACGCACGGCCGGGTTTCGATGAAGCCGCGCTTTTCCAGCACCTGGATCGAGTGGCTGATGGTCGCCTTGGACACATCCATGGCGCTGGCGAGGCTGAGCGGCGTCACGCCATCGCCGGTCCGGACCAGATGCAGCACAATGGCAAAATGCGACGGGTGCACGCCGTCGGGCAGGGTCTTGCTGACCAGCGTTGTGCCCAGCTGGTCGATCTTGCTGATTTCGCTGAAAAAGACGAAGCCGTCGCCAGGCTTGTAAGTGGTGCCCATTGCGTCAACTCTCCCTACGATCGGTCCGGCATGGACCCGTTTGACCCGGCAAATCCGAGCAGCGCCCGCCCCATGCTCTCATGTGGCCCGTCCCGCCCCGCAACGCAAGCGGTGATGGAAAGATCATCAACGATCTCGACCCGTGATGCGACGCCGGGGAGTCTGGCGGCCCGAGGCGTGCCAGGTGCGCTCAACCTGACGCAGCCGGGCGCCGGCAGAAAAGGCCATACTGTCGGGATCACTCCCGGCAGTGTGCAGGGTCACTGGCATGGTGCCAGGCTCTAATGGGCCGGCCGGATGAAGGTGCCGTTCTGCAGCTCCGTCACGGCCTGGATCAGCTCGGCGCGGGTGTTCATGACGATCGGGCCGTGCCAGGCCACCGGCTCCTTGATCGGCTTGCCGGAAACCAGAAGGAAGCGGATGCCCTGCTCGCCAGCCTGGACGGTGACCTCGTCGCCGGTGTCGAACACCACCAGCGTGCGGTCGCCCGACATGTCGCGGATCTGGATCTCCTCGCCCTCGACTTCCTTCTCGACCAGCACGCCGAAAGGCTTGGAGGCATCGCGGAAGGTGCCGGAACCGGCAAAGATATAGGCAAACGCCGAGCGGTAGGCGTCAACCTTGAAGGTCTTCTTCCTGCCCGGCGGCACCGAGATGTCGACATAGGACGGCTCGGCGGCAATCCCGTCGACCGGGCCGCGCTTGCCCCAGAACTCGCCGCAGATGATGCGCGCGGTGGTGCCGTCGTCATCGATCTCGACAGGGATGTCGGCGGAGGTCACGTCCTGGTAGCGCGGCGCCGTCATCTTCATCGACGACGGCAAATTGGCCCAGAGCTGGAAGCCGTGCATCTTGCCGGCGAAATCGCCCTTGGGCATTTCCTGGTGCATGATGCCGCGGCCGGCGGTCATCCACTGCACGTCGCCCGCGCCCAGCGTGCCGGTGTTGCCCAGGCTGTCGCCGTGCTCGACGGTGCCCGCCAGCACATAGGTGATGGTCTCGATGCCGCGGTGCGGATGCCAGGGGAAGCCCTTGAGATATTTCTCGGGGCTCGCATTGCGGAAATCGTCAAACAGCAGGAACGGATCGGTGAGCGAGGGATCGTCGAAGCCGAAGGCGCGCTTGAGATGCACGCCCGCACCTTCGAGATGGGGCACGGCGGTGGATTCATGACGGACAGGCCTGATCGACATGGCAGTCTCCTCAGTGTCGGGCCGGCGTGCAGGCCGGCAAAGTTGCGTTGAGGCCAATGTAGCCGCCCTGAGGCGCGGTTATAAGGGGCCGCAAGGAAACGGATTGTTCAACGGCGCACGCATGGGACGGCGCGCGCTCATGGGACCCGGCCCGCCCCGGGTCGTGCGGAACCCACGGGCAAGTCCTGCGTTGAGGAAAGGTCACGACAGAGGAGATGCGGATGTCCTTCAAGATCGATTCAAAACTTGAGACCGAGTTCAATCCGGACGAGGTACCGGACGACGAGACCCTGAGCCTGGAGGAAAAACTCAACCGGCTCAGCGACATGAAGTTCGAGCTCGAGCGCCAGGCCGGCCGCGGCACCGCCGATCTCGACCAGGTCGAGGCGCGCATGGCGGCGATCAACAGGGCGCTGGCCCGGGCCAAGGCCAGATAGGTCAGGCGGTGGTGCCGCGCCCCAGTCCCGACAGCGGAATCGCCGTTGTCTCTTTGATCTCCTCCATGACGAAGGAGGCGGAGACATCGGCGAGCCGGACCTTGGCGATCAGCTTCTGATAGAGCCGGTCATAGGCCTTGACGTCGGCGACGCGAGCGCGGAGCACGTAATCGAGATCGCCCGAGGTGCGGTAGACACCGACGATTTCGGGAAAGGCGCCGACGGCCTCGCGGAACGTCCTGAGCCAGTCGGCGTCGTGGCTGGCGGCGCGGACAAAGATGAACACCGACAGGCCGCAGCCCGCAGCCTCGGCATCGAGGATCGCCACCCGCTCCCTGATCAGCCCGCGTTCCTCAAGCAGCTTGACGCGCCGCCAGCAGGCGTTGCGCGACAGATGGACCCGTTCCGACAGTGCGTCGACCGACAGGGTGCCATCGCGCTGGAGCTGGCCGAGGATCTGGACATCCATATCGTCAATCTGGTGCATGCGGGACATATATCCCAATTTTCTTGATTTTCAAAGGATGTTCGGGACGTTTTCACTTCCAGACCGGGTTATCCTCACAGGATCAAATCACCAAGAGGGACCCGCCATGCCAGCCAAGCAGATCGCCCGCCTGTTCACCGATCATCCGCGCTCCGTCGATGAAACCTATTTCGAGCACCTGCTCTTTGCCGGCAGGTTCGCGGGCAGGCTGTTTGCCGCAGGGTTTTGCGCGCTCGTTCATGCGCTGCTGCCGTTTACCTTTGAGAAAACTGCAAGCCGTATGATCAACGAGATGCATCACAGGATGCACAATCGGAGAAAGTAGCGCCTATGTGCCGCTGGGCCGCCTATCGTGGAACGCCAATCCCGCTCGAGCAGATCGTCTCGGCGCCGGGACATTCGCTGATCGAACAATCGCACCGGGCGACCGAGGCCAAGACCGCCACCAATGGCGACGGGTTCGGCATCGCCTGGTATGGCGAACGCCCGGAGCCGGGCCTGTACCGCGACGTGCTGCCGGCCTGGTCGGACTGCAATCTGAGATCGCTGGCCCGGCAGATCCGGTCGCCGCTGTTTTTGGCCCATGTGCGCGCCTCGACCGGCGGTGCCACCAGCCGCGACAATTGCCATCCCTTCGTGTACGGCACCTGGTCGTTCATGCACAATGGCCAGATCGCGGGGTTCGAGCACATCAGGCGGCCGATGGAGGCAGCCCTGTCCGACCGGCTCTACCAGGCCCGCCACGGCACCACCGATTCGGAACTGCTGTTCCTGCTGGCGATCGAATTCGGGATCGACACCGATCCTGCGGAGGCCTTCGCCCGGGCCATCCGCTTCGCCCTGGCGCAATCGGAGCGGGCGGGCCTTGCGGAGCTGATCCGATTCACCGCCGCGTTCTCCGATGGAGCAACGCTCTACGCCATCCGCTATTCCACCGACGCCCATGCGCCCACGCTCTACTCGGCGCCGATGTGCGGCGGCCTCGGCCATTGCCTGGTCTCCGAACCCTTCCATGACACCGACGCCAAGTGGCACGAGATTCCGGCCGGCAGCTTCGTCACGCTGAAGGACGGAGGCATCTCTTCGGCCCGGTTCAATCCGGTGCAGCTGACGCCGATGGAGATCGCCGAGGTGGCGTGATCGGGAACCTGGTTCCTTTCAAGGCAAATACCCCTCCCCAACCCCTCCCCACAAGGGGGAGGGGCTTCACCTGGCCCCGCCCGTCTTGTTTACATCAAGCTTGCCGCTTGGTTGACCATTGATTTGGCAGTACGCAAGATGCAAGCGTAGCCCCTCCCCCTTGTGGGGAGGGGTTGGGGAGGGGCCTTTCTTGAAATCTAGAAAGCCTCCGCAATCCGCTGCGCCAGCCTTTCGGCAACTTCATCCTTGCTCAGGTCCGGCCAGTCCTCGACGCCGTCCTTCGAGACGATGCGGACGCGGTTACGATCGCCGCCCATGATGCCGGTCTGAGGCGAGACGTCGTTGGCGACGATGAAGTCGGCGCCCTTGCGGGCGAGCTTGGCTTGCGCGTTCGCAATCACGTCGGCGGTTTCGGCGGCGAAACCCACGACCAGCTTCGGGCGATGGGCGTGATGGCCGATGGTCTTGAGGATGTCGGGGTTCTCCGTGAGTTCGAGCGGCGCGGGCCCCTCGCCTTCCTTCTTCTTGATCTTGTCGCCGGCGGCGGTCGCCACGCGCCAGTCGGCGACGGCAGCGACAAAGACGGCGATGTCGGCGGGCAGCGCCGCGGTGACGGCCTGGAGCATGTCGGCGGCGCTCTCGACCCGGACGACGCGGACACCCGCGGGATCGGGGATCGTCACAGGCCCCGAGACCAGCGTGACCGAGGCGCCGAGCCGGGCAAGGGCCGCGGCGATGGCGTGGCCCTGCTTGCCCGACGAGCGGTTGGCGATGTAGCGCACCGGGTCGATCGGCTCGTGCGTCGGGCCGGAGGTGACGATGGCGGACTTGCCGGCAAGCGGCTTTGGCGCATCGTCGAGCAGCGCCTCGATGGTCGCCACGATCTCGAGCGGCTCGGCCATGCGGCCGAGGCCCACCTCGCCCGATTCGGCCATCTCGCCCGCCCTCGGGCCGATGAAATGGATGCCGTCCTTGCGCAGCGTCTCGAGATTGCGGCGCGTGGCGGGATGGGACCACATGGCGGGGTTCATGGCCGGTGCGAGCAGGACGGGCTTGTTGGTGGCGAGCAGCACGGTGGAGGCGAGATCATTGGCGAGACCGTTGGCCATCTTGGCCATCAGGTCGGCGGTGGCGGGCGCGACGCAGACGAGGTCGCAATCGCGCGCCAATCTTATGTGGCCCACATCCTGCTCGTCCTCGCGGGAGAACAGGTCGGTGTAGACATGGTCGTGGGCGAGCGCGCCGACGGCCAAGGGGGTGACGAATTCCTGCGCGGCGGCGGTCATCAGCGGCCGCACGGAGGCGCCGCGCTCGCGCAGGCGGCGGATCAGGTCGAGCGCCTTGTAGGCGGCGATGCCGCCGGAGATGACCAGGAGAATGCGTTTGCCGGCAAGGGTCTTTCCGACTGTTGAGAGAGGCCACACCGCCATGTCTCCGCGCGGCGGCACGTCAAGCTCGATACCGCCAAGCGGCTCGACCAAGGCACGGACGCGTTTGTAGAGCGATCCACTGGCGGCGTCGTCTTCGTCCGTTACAGCGGGTTCATTTCCGCCTTCGAGATCGGTCAGGATGACCCGCATCTCCTCTTCCATCGAGCGCCCGTTTTTCGCTGCACGCTCACGGAGTCGCTGCTTGGTCGTTTCATCAAGATTTCGGATTGTCAGGCTTGCCATGGGTTACTCGCAGAGGCTGAATGATTTCATTGCAATCATATCTTATGATGAACTGCATCCCATGCAATCTTTATCGTCGGTTCGAGCGAGAACCTATGATTCGCGCAGGGCCATGATCCTGTCATAGAACGTTTCGCTCGGAGGCTTTGGCGTCTCATTGCCGTCAGTTTCGCTGACGGACCGGCGCAACAGCACCCGCGCCTCCTCCATGGACACGCCATGCCGCGCCGCGCGTTCGCGCAGGGCTGGCTTCACAGTGTCATCGAGATTGCAGATGGTCAGGGTCGCCATGGGGAGCCTCCTCGCCGTCTGAATTCCTGCTGATTGCAATGTAGGCATTGCAGGCAGTGCAGTCAAATCTGCACTTGCCTCACCTCAGCTGCAGCGCGTGCGTCGCGTCGCTCTCGTCGACCGTGTGGAAGCCCAGATGTTCGTAGAAGCTGCGGGAAGCGGGGGTGGCGCGCAGGCGGATGCGGGGAAACCAGATCGCCGCGCCATCGAGCGCATTGGCCACCAGCGTCCGGGCGATGCCCGCATGGCGATGGCCGCGGTCGACATAGAGATGACGCAGGCGGCCGACGTTTTCGGCCGTGAACGGATCGCGGCAGAGGCCGCAGAAGCCGATCGGCCGCTCGTCCTCGAAGGCGCCGATCAGCCGCGCGCCGGGACCGTCGAAGCGGGCCTCGCCCGACTTCCAGTCTTCGAGCATGCGCTCGACAAAGGGATAGCCGTCCTCCCAGGCCTCGTCGGCCAGGGGGTGCATGTCAATGTCGTCGAGAGAGATTGGGCGGTAGGAAACCATCCCTACCATATGGGGTGGATGGACAGCGCTATCCAGACCAGGGCGGCGGCAATGATCCACAGCGCCACCCGGCCGGAGCGGGTGTGGCGCGCCTCGGCCTTGCCGATGGCGTCGGACGTGGCCTCGTCGAAGCGCAGGCCGTGCTCGGCCATGTCGCCCAGTTCCGTGGCGAAGCGCTCGGTGCGCACGGCCAGATCTGGCAGGCGCTCGGCCAGCCGCATCGCCGCGATTGCGCCGGCCTTGAGGTCGCCGGCGATGCGCTTGGGGCCGAGATTGTCGCGGATCCAGCTGCCGACCACCGGTTCGGCCGCCTTCCACATGTTGAACTTCGGATTGAGCGTGCGGGCCACGCCCTCGACCACGACCATGGTCTTCTGCAGCATCACCAGTTCGGGCCTTGTCTGCATGTCGAACAGTTCGGTGACCTCGAACAGCAGCGTGAGCAGCCTTGCCATGGAGATGGTCTCGGCCGGCTGGCCGTGGATCGGCTCGCCGATGGCGCGGATGGCTTGGGCGAAGCTGGCCGGATCATGCCGGGCAGGCACGTAACCCGCCTCGAAATGCACATCGGCGACGCGGCGATAATCGCGGGTGATAAAGCCATAGAGGATTTCGGCGAGGAAGCGGCGCTCGGTCTTTCCCATGCGGCCGACAATGCCCATGTCGACGGCGACCACCATGCCGGCCGGGTCGACGAAGAGATTGCCCTGGTGCATGTCGGCATGGAAGAAGCCGTCGCGCAGGGTGTGGCGCAGGAACGACTGGATCAGCATGTCGGCCAGCAGATCGAGATCGTGGCCGGCGGCGCGCAGGCCCTCGACATCGCTCATCTTGATGCCGTCGATCCATTCCATGGTGACGACGTCGCGGCCGGTGCGCTCCCAGTCGACACGTGGTACCCGGAAACCCGGATCGTCCTTGGTGTTCTCGGCCATCTCTGACAGGGCCGCCGCCTCGAGCCTCAAATCCATTTCGAGCCGGGTGGTCTGCTCGAGCGTCTTGGTGATTTCGACCGGGCGGAGGCGGCGCGTAGCGGGAATGAACCGCTCCTGCAGTTCCGATATCAGATAGAAGACCTCGAGATCCTGCTTGAAGCGCTGGCGGACGCCGGGGCGGATGACCTTGACGGCCACCTTGCGGGTGCCGTCGGCGTCGGTGATTTCAGCCGGATGGACCTGGGCGATGGAGGCTGCGGCGACGGGCGGATCGAAGCGGGAAAACAGCTCTTCGATCGGGCGGCCGATCGAGGCCTCGATCTCGGCGCGGGCCAGCGCCTCGGGAAAGGTCGCCATCCGGTCCTGCAGGCCCGACAGGTCCTTGGCGATATCGACGCCCACCACATCGGGACGGGTGGCGAGAAACTGGCCGAGCTTGACCCAGGAGGGACCGAGCCGGTCGACCGCGCGGGCGAGCCGGTCGGTGCGCTCGACCTTCCTGGCGTGGCGCTTGGCGATCAGCCCGGCCAGCCTGTGGGCGAAGAGAAGCGGGCCGGTCAGTTCCTCGGCGGGCAGCGAGGCGACGACGCCCTCGCGCACAAGGATGAAGCCCGCCCGCAGGAGGCGCAGATACGAGACGAGACTTGCCATGCCGCTCAGATCTTCCAGGCCGAATGCAGCGCCGCGATGCCGCCAGTGTAGTTGGTGTAGCTGACGCGGGAGAACCCGGCGCGCCCGATCATCGCGGCGAAATCGCGCTGGCGCGGGAACTTGCGGATCGATTCGACCAGATACTGGTAAGGCTCGGCCTCGCCGGCGATGGCCTTGCCCATGGCCGGAATGCCGTTGAACGACCAGGCATCGTAGACCCGGTCGAGGATCGGCATCTCCACCTCGGAGAATTCGAGGCAGAGAAAGCGGCCGCCGCGCCGGAGCACGCGATAGGCTTCGCGAAGCGCCTTGTCGATATCGGGCACGTTGCGGATGCCGAAGGCGATGGTGTAGGCGTCAAAGGTGTTGTCCTCGAAGGGCAGTTCCTCGGCATTGGCCTCGACGAAATCGAGGTTTTCCGTATAGCCCCTCTTGGCGGCGCGCTCGGCGCCGACGCCGAGCATCGAGCCGTTGATGTCGAGCACCGTCCCGGTGGCCTGGCGGTCGGAGGCGGCAACGATGCGGAAGGCGATGTCGCCGGTGCCGCCGGCCACGTCGAGGAACCGAAATCCGGGGCGGCGCGGCGGATTGAGGCTCGCAACTGCCGCGTCCTTCCAGATCCGGTGCATGCCCGCCGACATGACATCGTTCATGATGTCGTAGCGCTTGGCGACCTTGTGGAAGACGTCATTGACCAGGACCTGCTTCTCGCCATCGGCCACGGTGCGGAACCCATAGCTGGTCTGCATTCCGCCGTCGGTGGATACGCGCTGTTGTGACATCTTGTTTTCCTGCATCTCGTCCAGACGAATTCAAGCCACTCCGGGATCCCGGCCTTTTCGGCCTTGACCATAGCGGATCGGGCCGCTCCGCGCTATCTAGGCAGTACCGGGCTGCCTGCGGCATAGCGCACCGCCTTATAGGCCAGGCCCCGGGATATTGCCACCGGGGCAGACTGCAAGGCGCCCGACAGACTGCCAGGAGACCCCATTGCCCGAACTGCCCGAAGTCGAAACCGTCCGCCGCGGCCTTGAACCGGTGATGCAGGGTGCGCGATTCATGGGCGTCGAGCAGCGCCGCGCCGACCTCCGGTTTGCCTTTCCGGAGGGGTTCGCGGGCCGGCTCGAGGGCCGGCGGGTCGTCTCGCTGGGGCGGCGGGCCAAGTATCTGCTGGCTGATCTCGACGACGGCATGGTGCTGATCTGCCATCTCGGCATGTCTGGGTCCTTCAGGATCGAGACCGCGGGAGACGGGTCGCTCACACCCGGGATCTTCCACCAGGCCCGGTCGAAGGACGATCGCCACGACCATGTGGTGTTCGACATGGAAGGTCCGGCGGGCCGGGCCCGGGTGATCTACAACGACCCCAGGCGGTTCGGCTACATGGACCTGGTCGCGCGCGCGGCCCTCGCCGAGCACGCCTGGTTCCGCGGTCTCGGCGTGGAGCCCACCGGCAACAGCCTGGACCCCGCCGATCTGGCGAAACGGCTTATTGGAAAGACGGCGCCGCTGAAGGCAGCGCTTCTCGACCAGCGCATCATCGCGGGCCTTGGCAATATCTATGTCTGCGAGGCGATGTGGCGCGCCGAACTGTCGCCGCTCAAGCCGGCGGGGCGGCTGGTGGGCAAGACCGGCAGGCCGCGCGAGGCGCTCGTGCGGCTGACGGAGGCGATCCGCGCCGTGATCAGCGAGGCGATCGCCGCCGGCGGCTCGTCGCTCAGGGACCATATCCGCACCGACGGGACGCTTGGCTATTTCCAGCACGGATTCTCGGTTTACGACCGCGAGGGAAAGGCTTGCCCCCGCCCCGGATGTGGCGATACGGTCCGCCGCATCGTGCAAGGCGGGCGCTCGACCTTTTACTGCCCGCGCTGCCAGAAAAACTGATCCGGGCCGGGAACCCATCCCCGAAAGGGGAGTTCCGATAGGTCCCAATGAGGAGATGCGATGATGCTGAAGACGCTGAAGACAGAAACACGCGGCCGGGTGGCGATCGTCACGCTCAACCGGCCCGATGCGCTCAACGCGCTGAATTCGGAGCTGCTCGGCGAACTCCGCGAGACGCTGGCGCAATATGCCGCGGACGACAAGATCGGCGCCATCGTGCTGACCGGCTCGGACAAGGCCTTCGCCGCCGGCGCCGACATCAAGGAAATGCAGTCCAAGGATTATGTCAGCGCCTATATGGAGGACTTCTTCGAGGGCTGGAGCGCGGTGGCCGGGACCCGCAAGCCGGTGATCGCGGCGGTGGCCGGCTATGCGCTGGGCGGCGGCTGCGAGCTCGCCATGATGTGCGATTTCATCATCGCCGCCGATACGGCGAAATTCGGCCAGCCGGAGATCACGCTGGGCGTCATTCCCGGCATGGGCGGCACCCAGCGGCTGACGCGCGCGGTGGGCAAGGCCAAGGCTATGGACCTGTGCCTGACCGGCAGGATGATGGACGCCGAGGAGGCCGAGCGCTCGGGCCTCGTCGCCCGCGTGGTGCCTGCCGCGGACCTGCTGGCGACGGCCACGAAGGCAGCCGAGAAGATCTCCGGATTCTCGCTGCCGGTGGCGATGATGGTCAAGGAATCGGTCAATCGCGCCGACGAGATGGCGCTCAGCGAGGGCCTGCGCTTCGAGCGGCGGCTGTTCCACTCGCTGTTTGCGACGGAAGACCAGAAGGAAGGCATGGGGGCCTTCGTGGAAAAGCGCAAGGCGCAGTTCAAGCACCGGTGACGAATTGCCCCGGCGGGCCGCCCCCAAAGCCGATTTTCGCGTTGACGCACGCCGCGATACCCGGTATAGGCCCGCCATCGAATGGTAGCTTTCGGGCTCGCCGTGGTTTTCTCGCATTCCGGCTGTCGAAGCGACACACCTCGAAAGAGGCGCTTTCCGGTCGGAACTGAGCATGTGACACTTGAGAGGCATTCATGGCCAATACAACTTCGGCAAAAAAGGCGACCCGCAAGATTGCTCGCCGCACTGACGTCAACAAGGCACGCCGTTCGCGTGTCCGCAGCTTCCTTCGCCTGGTCGAGGAAGCCATCAGCTCCGGCGATCAGACCGCCGCGGCCGCAGCCCTGAGGGCCGCACAGCCGGAACTGATGCGCGCCGCCAACAAGGGCGTGGTTCACGCCAACACGGCCTCGCGGAAGATTTCCCGGCTGTCGAACCGGGTCAAGGCGCTGAGCGCCTGATAGCCGAAATTTTCATTTGACGGCTAAAGGCCCGGCTTGTCCGGGCTTTTTTGTTTTGTCCCAATGGTTTGCGCGAAACCCAAGCAAAGCCGCCGCCTTAATTGTCACGGCTCCGTCACAGTCGCACATTTTATTTAATTATTTCAATGCCTTACGGGAGGTCCCTGATTCTGCGCGGCGCAGCCCGGACGGATTTCCCGGGCAGGCTGTCAAGGCCCTAGATTTAATATCCAAGACTTCCTCAGCGCCAAAAAAACCCCTAAGCCGCGAAAAGGCAATGAATCCAATCGACTGTTGAACGGCCGCGATGGCACCCTGTTTCAACCTTTCCGAGTCAACCCCCAAAACGTTACTTTTTCGTAAATAAGCTGCTTGATCTGACCCTCTCATCCTGCCTAAATAACCCTCGACAAGGGGCACGGAACCGGGCGGTTCCAGGGACGCTTTTCGTGAGTATGGCAAGTGGTTTCCCATCCGCAACTTGGTGCGTGGCGCTTCTGTCAGGCAAACTCTAAAATAAACCTTCGGTTGCAAGGACGCTTCGTCGTCCTGCTGTAGGGAATTGGCCGCCTGAACTCCTGTTCTGGCGGAATGGCGAAGATGTGTCTTTTCGGCGATACGAGGTCGCCGGGGGGACCTGGACGGAGGAACGACGCGGCGGGGCGGCCGCAAGAACGGATACGAGCAGGGCGGAGACATTCCGCACCAGAGGCGGCCACCATGACGATGGCCTGAATGCGGCAACAGGGATGACCAGCGGCGATGCAAACACAGATGACGACAGCGCGTAAAGCGGCAGAATGGGGCGTGCAAGGCACCGCCCGACCGCTCGGCGGCGATGTTTGCCCGACGATGGACAAAGGGGCGGACATGAACAAGAACAACCAGGCCTTCGATCGGGTGACGGCGCGTCTGAAGGCGCAGGTCGGACCGGAGGTCTTCACCAGCTGGTTTGGCCGGCTGAAGCTGCAGTCGGCATCCAAAAGCGTCGTGCGCCTGTCGGTGCCGACGGCATTTTTGAAATCCTGGATCAACAACAAGTATCTTGACCAGATCAGCGCGCTGTTTGCCGAAGAGGATCCCGATATCCTCAAGGTGGAGATCGTCGTGCGCTCGGCGAGCCGGGCCAATCCCAACGCCGCCCTGCCTGAGCCCGACAGCCCGGTGCCCGCGATCCCGGCCCCGGCGTCCGTGCGCAAGGAGCAGCACCTGTCGGTCAAGGGCGTGGGCGCGCATCTGTCGACCTTCGGCAAGGGGCACCAGCCCGCCAATGCCGTGATCGGCTCGCCGCTCGATCCGCGCTACACCTTCGAGAACTATGTCGAGGGATCCTCCAACCGGGTGGCGCTGGCCGCGGCCAAGACCATTGCCGAGGCCGGAACCGGGTCGGTGCGCTTCAATCCGCTGTTCATCCATTCCAATGTGGGCCTGGGCAAGACCCACCTGCTGCAGGCGATCGCCGCAGCCGCCAGCCGGCACGCCCGCAATCCGCGCGTGGTCTACCTGACGGCGGAGTATTTCATGTGGCGCTTCGCCACCGCGATCCGCGACAATGATGCGCTGTCCTTCAAGGAATCGCTGCGCAACATCGACCTGCTGGTCATCGACGACATGCAGTTCCTGCAGGGCAAGTCGATCCAGCACGAGTTCTGCCATCTCTTGAACATGCTGCTCGATTCGGCCCGTCAGGTGGTTGTCGCCGCCGACCGCGCGCCGTGGGAGCTGGAATCGCTCGACCCTCGTGTGCGCTCGCGGCTGCAGGGCGGCGTCGCCATCGAGATAGAGGCGCCGGACTACGAGATGCGGCTCGAGATGCTCAAGCAGCGCATGGCCATCGCCCAGATCGAGGATGGCACGCTCGACATCAGCGAGGATATCCTCGCCCATGTCGCCCAGAACATCACCGCCAGCGGGCGCGAGCTTGAGGGCGCCTTCAACCAGCTTCTGTTCCGGCGCAGTTTCGAGCCCAACCTGACGCTTGAGCGGGTCGACCAACTGCTCGGCCACCTGGTCAATGCGGGGGAGCCCAAAAGGGTCCGGATCGAAGACATCCAGCGGGTCGTCTCGCGCCACTACAATGTCTCGCGCCAGGAGCTGGTGTCCGACCGGCGCACCCGCGTCATCGTCAAGCCGCGGCAGATCGCCATGTATCTCGCCAAGACCATGACGCCGCGCTCGTTTCCCGAAATCGGCCGCAGGTTCGGCGGACGCGACCACACCACCGTGCTACATGCGGTGCGCAAGATCGAGGGCCTGATCGGCTCTGACACCAAACTCGGCCACGAGATCGAGCTCCTGAAGCGGCTGATCATCGAGTAATCCGCCGCCCCATCCGATTATCCCCAGAATCCGGGTCCGGGCCGAAATGTCCGGGCCGGTTTTTGTTGCATATCAGTGGCATAATCTGCCATTTTGCACGCCCGGGCCCGGCGCGGCATGCGTCCCTTCGCGGCCCAGGCAAGTCAGACGCCTGACAGACAGAATTTGAAAGGCCTTCGCCCGCAAGGCGCGGGCCCCCAGCCAAGCGGTAGCCAGATCATGCGTGTCACCCTCGAGCGTTCCAATCTCCTCAAGTCGCTGAACCACGTACATCGCGTGGTCGAGCGCCGCAACACTATCCCGATCCTGTCGAATGTGCTGCTCAGGGCCGAGGGTGCGACTCTCGACATGAAGGCGACCGACCTTGATCTCGAGATCACCGAGGCGACGCCGGCGATGGTCGAGCAGGCGGGCGCCACCACGGTGCCGGCGCATCTGCTCTATGACATCGTGCGCAAGCTCGGCGACGGCTCGGAAGTGCTGCTGTCGACCAATCCGGACGGCGGCTCGATGACGGTTGCCTCCGGCCGGTCGAAGTTCTCGCTGCAATGCCTGCCGGAATCGGATTTTCCGGACCTGACCGCCGGCGCCTTCAGCCACACGTTCCGCCTGCCCTCGACACAGCTCAAGATGCTGATCGACCGGACCCAGTTCGCCATCTCGACGGAAGAGACGCGCTACTACCTCAACGGCATTTTCATGCACACGATCGAAAGCGAGGGAGCGCTCAAGCTGCGCGCGGTCGCCACCGACGGCCACCGCCTGGCGCGCGCCGATGTCACCGCCCCGGCCGGCTCCGAGGGCATGCCGGGCATCATCATTCCGCGCAAGACCGTGGGCGAACTGCAGAAGCTCGTCGACAATCCCGACATCACCGTGACGGTGGAAGTCTCCGACGCCAAGATTCGCTTCACCATCGGCTCGGTGGTGCTGACCTCGAAGCTGATCGACGGCACCTTCCCCGATTACCAGCGGGTGATCCCGACCGGCAACGACAAGGAACTCACCGTCGACTGCCAGTCCTTCGCCCAGGCCGTGGACCGGGTGTCGACGATCTCGTCGGAACGCGGCCGCGCGGTCAAGCTCGCCATCGCCGACGGTCAGCTGACGCTGACGGTCAACAATCCCGATTCGGGCAGCGCCACGGAAGAACTGGCCGTGGGCTATGACCGCGATCCGCTCGAGATCGGCTTCAACGCCAAGTACCTGCTCGACATCACCAACCAGCTGTCGGGCACCGACGCGGTGTTCATGCTGGCCGATCCCGGCTCGCCGACGCTGGTGCGCGACACCGCCGGCGACGACGCGCTCTACGTGCTGATGCCGATGCGGGTCTAGGGGCTCTCTCTTTTCCGCAAAGGACTGCCAGCCGTGGCGCGGTTGCGCGGAGACTTGAATGGCCCCCAGGGTGCACATCGAGAGACTGAAGCTCGCCGGGTTCCGCAATTATGCGGGCCTGTCGCTTGAGCTTGACCAGCGCCATGTGGTGCTGGCGGGCGACAATGGCGCGGGCAAGACCAATCTGATGGAAGCGCTGTCGCTGCTCACGCCCGGCCGGGGGTTCCGGCGCGCGGCCTATGGCGAGATGATCAAGGCCGGATCGGCGCCCGCGACCGGATTCAGCGTGTTTGCCAGTCTCGAGGGCATGGCCGGACCGGTGGACATCGGCACCGGCGTCGATGGTGGCGAGGAGACCGGCGCCCGCCGGGTGCGGATCAACGGCGCGCCGGCACGCTCGACCGAGGCGCTTCTCGAACATTTGCGGCTGTTGTGGCTGACGCCGTCGATGGACGGCCTGTTCACCGGACCCGCGGGCGACAGGCGGCGGTTTCTCGACCGGCTGGTGCTGTCGGTGGATCCGGCCCATGGCGGCCGGGCGCTCGATTACGAACGCGCCATGCGCAGCCGCAACCGGCTGCTGTCGGAAGGCAGGGCCGACCCCGCCTGGCTCGACGGGCTTGAGGCACAGATGGTGGAGCTCGGGGTGGCGATGGCGATGGCGCGCGACGAGGTGGTGAGCCTGCTCTCCGGCCTGATCGACGACACCCAGGGGGACAGCGTGTTTCCGGCGGCCACCGTGCGGCTCGAGGGCTTTCTCGAAGACCAGGGCCTGTCGTCGGCGGGCGACCGGGAAGCCGCCTTCGCAGAGCTGCTCAGATCGGGGCGCGGCCGGGATGCGGCGGCCGGCCGGACATTGTCGGGGCCGCACCGATCGGACCTGATCGTGCATCACCGGGCCAAGGCGATGCCCGCCGCGCTGTCCTCCACAGGCGAGCAGAAGGCGCTTCTGATCGGGATCGTGCTCGGACATGCGCAGCTGGTGCGGGGCATGACCGGGCACGCGCCGATCCTGCTCCTGGACGAGATCGCCGCCCATCTTGACGAAGGCCGGCGCGAAGCGCTCTTTGAC
Source organism: Hoeflea sp. (assembly GCF_030682515.1). Taxonomy (GTDB): domain Bacteria; phylum Pseudomonadota; class Alphaproteobacteria; order Rhizobiales; family Rhizobiaceae; genus Hoeflea. Next base: position 34,623 of record NZ_JAUXOD010000104.1, read on the forward strand.
CTGATTGAGGCGCTCGACTGCCAGGCCGTCATGACCGGCACCGATGCCGGGATGTTTTCAAGCCTGGGATCGCGCGGCCGGATTTTCATGGTGGCGGATGGCCGGGTCAGCCCGCACCGGGAGATGGACCATGGATGAAGCTCCTCTGAACCCAGACGAGGTGGCGCGTTATGCCCGCCATATCGTGTTGGCCGAAATCGGCGGCAGCGGCCAGCAGAAGCTCAAGGCCGCGCGCGTGCTGGTGCTGGGCGCGGGCGGACTCGGCTCGCCGGTGCTGAGCTATCTCGCGGCCGCGGGCGTGGGGCTCATTGGCATCGTCGACGACGACCAGGTGTCGCTGTCCAACCTGCAGCGCCAGATCCTGCATGACACCGCTGCAATCGGCATGGCCAAGACCGAGAGTGCGGCCCGCGCGCTCCGTCGGCTCAATCCGCACACGCGTGTGGTCACCCATGAGACGCGGCTCACGGCCGACAACGCCGTCGATATTCTCACGGCCTACGACATGGTGGTGGACGGGTCGGACAATTTCGAGACCCGCTACCTTCTGGCCGACACCTGCGAGCGGCTCGAGATCCCGCTGGTCACCGCTGCTGTCGGGCGCTTCGATGGCTCGGTCACGGTGCTCATGCCCTATGCCATCAATGCCGAGGGACGGCCCTGCCCGCGATACCGCGACCTGTTTCCCGAAGCGCCGCCGGCCGGACTGGTGCCCTCCTGCGCCGAGGCCGGGGTGATCGGCGCGCTCACCGGCGTGATCGGCACTCTGGAGGCGATGGAGGTGATCAAGCTGATCACCGGCGCGGGCGAGCCGCTCATCGGGCGGCTGTTGCTCTACGACGGGCTCAACGCGAGCTTCCAGACGGTGCGCTACAAGCGGAAGGGTGATTAGTTCCTCAGTGGCAGCACGCGGTCGGGCGGGCGGTGGCCGTCGAAGAAGGTGCGGATGTTGATGATGACCTTGTCGCCCATGTCGATGCGGCCTTCGATGGTGGCCGAGCCCATGTGCGGCAGCAGCACCACCTTGCCCTCCGTGGCGAGCTTGACCAGGCGCTTGTCCACCGCCGGCTCATGCTCGAAGACATCGAGGCCGGCGCCCGACAAGCGGCCATCCTTGAGCGCCTTGATCAGCGCGTCCTCGTCGATGATGCCGCCGCGGGCGGTGTTGACGATATAGGCGCCGGGCTTCATCAGCTCGAGCCTGCGGGCCGAGAGCAGATGGAAGGTGGCGGGCGTCGACGGGCAATTGACCGAGACGATGTCGACGCGCGCCAGCATCTGGTCGAGACTGTCCCAGTAGGTGGCCTCCAGCCGATCCTCGGTGTCAGGATCGACGCGGCGGCGATTGTGGTAATGGATCGACAGGCCGAAGGCCTTGGCGCGGCGGGCGACGGCTGAGCCGATACGGCCCATGCCGATGATGCCGAGCCGCTTGCCGCCGATGCGGTGGCCGAGCATCCAGGTGGGCGACCAGCCCTTCCAGACGCCACCGGAGCCGACGATGACATTGGCGCCCTCCGTGAGCCGCCGCGGCACGGCGAGCATCAGCGCCATGGTCATGTCGGCGGTGTCGTCGGAGAGAACATTGGGGGTGTTGGTGACGGTGATGCCCTTCTTCTGGGCCGCCTCGACATCGATATTGTCGACGCCATTGCCGAAATTGGCGATCAGCTTCATCTGCGGGCCGGCCTGCTCGATCAGCGCGGCGTTGATCTTGTCGGTCACGGTCGGCACCAGCACGTCGGCCGCGCGCATCGCAGCCACCAGTTCGGGCTGGGTGCGGGGGACGTCGGTGATGTTGAGTTCGGCGTCAAACAGCTCGCGCATGCGGGTCTCGACGGCATCCGGCAGGCGGCGGGTAATGTAGACCTTGGGTTTTTTTCTGTTTTGCATTGTGGTGAGGTCCGGCGTTGAGAGCTCTTTAACCAAACTCGGCGACTATGGCGGGTGCGTTATGCTTTTTCTAACAGACCCTCCGGCGATGACAATCCAAAGCGCCCGGATTGATGTTTAAAAAGCGCCGCGACACGGGCCGCGCCCTCCCCGGTGGCTGCGCCCGTCGCGACGAGCGCGCCTGGCCCCGCAGCCCGTCGAACCGGCGCGCGAGGGGGGCGGAGCCTGAACAACGGACCCTCGGCGTCCAAACCAAAAGGTGTGAGTCATGCGTCGCCTTTCCCTTTTTGCAGTCCCCTGCCTGGCACTGGCCGCCCTCGCCCTGGGCCCGATGCTGGGCGCCAGGATGGACACCGGATCGGTGGCCCATGCGCAGTCCGCGGCCAAGGGCCCGAGCGGGCTGCCACTGCCGCGCTTTGTCAGCCTCAAGGCGCAGAGGGTCAATCTCAGGGTTGGCCCGGGCCGCGACTATGCCGTGTCCTGGCTCTACACCCGCTCCGGCGTGCCGATGGAGGTGATCCAGGAATATGACAACTGGCGCCGGGTGCGCGACGCCGAGGGCACAGAGGGCTGGGTCTACCAGTCGCTGCTGTCGGGCGATCGCACGGCGGTCACCGCGCCCTGGATGCGCGCCACCGGCAAGCAGGAATTCATCAACATGCACCGCGAGGCCCGCACCAACGCCAATATCGTCGCCCGCCTCGAGCCCGGCGTGGTGGTCGAGGTCAAGGCCTGCAACGGGGACTGGTGCGAGGCGCGCGCCGAGGGCGTGGGCGGCTGGGTGGCGCAGGACGAGCTCTGGGGCGCCTATCCCGGAGAAGCCTTCAAGTAGGGCCACTGCCAGCGCCCCAGGCTCCTGATCCTGCGGCGCGGACGGGATCCGCGCCGCCGCCGATTGAGTGCGGCGAAATAGTCCGGACAGTCCCCAGGCCGTCATCGGCGCTTCATGAACCCATGGCAAGGCCTCCCGCGGGGATATGTTTCCTCTCCGCTGCTACAGGAGGCTATTTTGACCAGGGCAGGACTTCAATTTTCACGTCGTCATTTTTTGAAATCGGGTGCGGTCGTCGGTCTGACGGCGATGTCGCCGTCTCTCGCGTTTCGCGCCGGCGCTGCCGCCCAGGGCGAGTTGCAGATGGTTGCCGCAACGCCAAACCCGAATGGCGCCTTCGAGCGGCTTTTTTTGCTGAAGGGCGATCCGTTCGCCGGGCCGATCAGCACCATCATCACGGCCGAGGGCAATCCGGTTCCTCAATCATCGCTTGAGCCGGGCGAGCGGCGGGTTCTGCGGCTGATGCATTTCAATGACCTGCACAATCACATCACCGACACCCATGCCAAGAAGGGCGACACGCACCGGTTCTCGCAGATGGTCAAGAAGGTTCGCGAAGCCAAGGCCGCAGCATCGGACAACGAAGCGGTGCTGTTCATCTCCGGCGGCGACGACCACACGGGCTCGGTGTTCGACGAACTGCTGGGCTGGTCGCCCGAGGGCTTTGTCGCCGATCCCGCCTATCGAAGCTATTCGGCGGCAGGTGTCGACATCGCCGTGCTCGGCAATCACGAATTCGACCGCGGCTGCGAAGTGCTCAAGACCGGCCTTGACGCCGACGCCCGGTTCCCGGTGCTGTCGGCCAATGTCCACGGCTCGAAATTCATGGCCATGAACGAGGATTATACCTGCGCGGCGATTGCCGAAATCAAGGGCATGCGCATCGGCTTCATCGGTCTCACCACCGCCGTCGACACGCGCGTCGGCCAGGAGTCCGACCCGGATCTGGCTGTCACCAGCCCGGTCGAGGCGATCCGCAACCTGCTGCCGGCGGTGGCCTCGATTTCCGATGTCGTCGTCATCCTGTCCCATTGCGGCTACGGCTCGGGCAACCACATGAGCGGCAAGGCCGCCACCAACCGGATGATCGGCGAAGGCGATTTCGACATCGCCGCCGCTGCCGGTCCCTTGACCGACAAGCCGATCGTGCTGATCGGCGGTCATTCGCACACCCGCCTCAATGCCGAAGGCATCGAGGCCGACAACATGATCGAGGGCGTGCTTCTGACCCAGGCCGAGGCCAACGGCGCCTATCTCGGCGACATCGCCATGTCGATCGCGGCCGACAACGGCCGCAAGGCCTGGTTCTCCTCGGTCAGCCTGCATCCGGTGAAAACCCGCGATGACCGGGTGGCCGCCGATGATCCGAAATACAAGGATCTGGAGCATGACGGCGACTTTGACGCGGCGTTCGAGGCGAAGCACATCGCGCCTCTGCTCGCAGCGTTGGACGAAAAGCTCACGGAAGTGATCGGAACCGTGGAGAATGACGAGCTGGTGTCGACCGAGCGCACCATCGCCGACCGCTACATCCGCGAATGCGCCATCGCCAATTTCATGAACGATGCGCTGGTCGAACGGTCGTCGACCTTCGCCAATGGCCGGATCGACATCGCCATGTTCAACGCCACCGGATTGTCGGCAGGCATCAGCGAGGGGCCGCTCACCTTTAAGCAGTGGTTCGACGTCATGCCCTATGCGGACAATGTCCACGTGGCGACCATGACCGGCGCGCAGATCCAGGAGATGCTCGACAACAACGCCAAGCGCATCCTGCGTCCCGAGGAACTCACCAATGCGGAGATCAAGCTCGACAGCTTCGTGTCGCGCGGCTTCCTGCATTTCTCCAAGGGCATCCGCTACCGTATCGACTACGGCAGTTCGGCAGCAGAAGCCCGTGCGGTCGATGTCGAGATCAACGGCAAGCCGCTGGCTGAGCAGATGGACGAGAGCTTCACCATCGCCTTCAACACCTATATCTCGCTCGGCGGCTTCGGCGAATCCTGGAACGGCAAGCCGATCGGCGGCGGCGTGGCGGGCGAGATCGCGAGCATGGATCTGCGCCAGCTCAGCTATCTGCACACAGGCCTGGTGTACCGCAACGAGATCATCGCCTTCATCCGCGATGCGGGCGTCGTTTCGCCCGAGACCGGCGTGGTGCTGGACGGCCGGCTGCAGACAGCCAACGCCTGATCAAAAACCATGGGCTGGCCCTATCCGGCCAGCCCATGGGAGCTTGAGATGATGCTTGGGTCCGCCTTGGCCCCTCAGAGAATACGCACCGCGCCCTTCGAGGCGCTGCTGGTCATTGACGCGTAAGCCTTGAGCGCGGTCGAGACGGCGCGCTTGCGCGGCTTTGAAGGCTGCCAGCCTTCGGCCTCGCGCGCCGCGCGGCGGGCGGCAAGCGTCGCCTCGTCGACGGCCAGATGGATGCTGCGATTGGGGATGTCGATCTCGATGACATCGCCGTCCTCGACCAGGCCGATGGTTCCGCCTTCGGCCGCTTCCGGGGAGACATGGCCGATCGACAGGCCCGAGGATCCGCCGGAGAAGCGGCCGTCGGTGACGAGCGCGCAGGCCTTGCCCAGGCCCTTGGACTTGAGATAGCTGGTCGGATAGAGCATTTCCTGCATGCCGGGTCCGCCGCGCGGGCCCTCGTAGCGGATCAGCACCACCTGGCCGGGCTTGACCTTGCCGGTGAGAATGTCGGAGACGGCATCGTCCTGGCTTTCGAAGATCCGTGCAGGCCCCGAGAACTTCAGGATCGACTCATCGACGCCCGCGGTTTTGACGATGCAGCCATCCTCGGCCAGATTGCCGAACAGCACGGCGAGCCCGCCATCCGTGGAGAACGCGTTCTCGACGTTGCGGATGACGCCGCTTGTGCGGTCAAGATCGACGCTGTCGTAACGGCGCGACTGGGAGAATGCCGTCTGCGTCGGCACGCCGCCGGGGGCGGCCCGGTAGAAATCATGCACCGCCGGATCGTTCGACTGGACGATGTCCCATTTCCTGAGCGCATCGGCCATGGTCTGTTCATGGATCGTGAACACGTCTGTCTGGAGCAGTCCGGCCCGGTCGAGTTCGCCCAGGATCGCCATGATGCCGCCGGCACGATGGACATCTTCCATGTGCACGTCGCTCTTGGCCGGCGCGACCTTGCACAGCACGGGCACCTTGCGCGACAGCCGGTCGATGTCGGCCATGGTGAAATCGACCTCGCCCTCATGGGCGATGGCCAAGAGATGCAGCACCGTGTTGGTGGAGCCGCCCATGGCGATGTCGAGCGTCATGGCGTTCTCGAAGGCGGCGAAGGAGGCTATCGAACGCGGCAGCACGCTCGAATCGTCGCCCTCGTAATGCTGTTTGGCCAGACCCACGATGGTGCGGCCGGCCTCCCGGAACAACCGCTCGCGATCGGCGTGGGTGGCGAGCGTCGAGCCGTTGCCGGGCAGCGCCAGGCCCATGGCCTCGGCCAGGCAGTTCATCGAATTGGCGGTGAACATGCCCGAGCAGGAGCCGCAGGTCGGGCAGGCGGAGCGCTCGATCGCCGCCACATCGGCGTCGCTGATCGTGTCATCGGCGGCGGCGACCATGGCGTCGACCAGGTCGAGCGCCTTCTCGGTGCCGTCCTCGAGGATGACCTTGCCAGCTTCCATCGGGCCGCCGGAGACGAAGATGACCGGAATGTTGAGCCGCATCGCCGCCATCAGCATGCCGGGGGTGATCTTGTCGCAGTTGGAGATGCAGACCATGGCGTCGGCGCAATGGGCGTTGACCATGTATTCGACGGAATCGGCGATCAGTTCGCGCGAGGGCAGCGAGTAGAGCATGCCGTCATGGCCCATGGCGATGCCGTCGTCGACGGCGATGGTGTTGAATTCCTTGGCGACGCCGCCCGCCTTCTCGATCTCGCCCGCCACCAGCTGGCCGAGATCCTTGAGATGGACATGGCCGGGCACGAACTGGGTGAAGGAATTGACCACCGCGATGATCGGCTTGCCGAAATCGCCGTCCTTCATCCCCGTTGCGCGCCAGAGCCCGCGGGCGCCCGCCATGTTGCGGCCATGGGTGGATGTTCTGGAACGATAGGGCGGCATGAAACTCTCCTCTTGGACTTCCGCACGGCAGTCAGGCGCGCCTCCGCGCGGACCCGACACAGTGGGGGAAGCTAGTAATGGGAAATCGGCAGCATTTCCAGAGCGATCTGGCCAATAGGCGAGAGCGGAGCGGTTCAATCGACAGGCATTGCCTGGCAAAGGCGTTCCATGAACCAAAATTGTGGCTGGGTGTGGCTCAGCGCTTGCGACGGACGCGGATGACCACGTCGACATGGGTGATTTCCATGCCGGGAGGCGCTTCGGGCAGGTTGGCCACGGAAATATTGCCCACGGGAATGTCGAGCACCTCGTTGGCGCCCTCGACCACGAAATGATGATGGTCGGAGACATTGGTGTCGAAATAGGTTTTCGCCGTTTCGAGCGACAGCACCCGGAGCAGGCCGGCTTCGGTGAACTGGTGCAGCGTGTTGTAGACAGTCGCCAGCGAGCAGGACACGCCGACCTCGACGGCCTCCTCATGCAACTCTTCCGCGGTCAGGTGGCGATCGCCCTTGGCAAACAGCAGGTCCGCCAGCGCCACGCGCTGACGCGTCGGGCGCAGGCCGGCGCCGCGCAGGCGCAGGGCCGCGTCGCGGTCGGCGGATTTCGATAGGTGGGCGCCTGGCATGATCAGATGGGTCCAAACTGCAGATTGCTTTCTTTCCATATAACTTTTGTGTGGATTGCTTTCAATAGTCCCGCGACGGCTAGTTTCCGTAACGTCGCCTCTTTCGCTCGCTTGTCTCATCCGGTATTCGGAGATGCCGCGCGGGCCGGTTTCGCTGTCATGCGGCGCTGTGCTAGCCTGCACGGCGACGGAATTGGGCGCCGCGCGGAAAGACGGCGAAACGGGAGACGCATATTTCATGGTCGACAGGCAATCGAGCTACAGCTACGACGAACTTCTCACCTGCGCGGAGGGCGAGCTGTTCGGGCCCGGCAACGCGCAATTGCCGCTGCCGCCGATGCTGATGGTGCACCGGATCACCGACATTTCCGAAACCGGCGGCGAGTTCGACAAGGGCTACCTGCGCGCCGAATTCGACATCACCCCCGATCTCTGGTTCTTTCCCTGCCACTTCAAGGGTAACCCGGTGATGCCGGGCTGCCTGGGGCTCGACGGCATGTGGCAGCTGACCGGCTTCTATCTGGGCTGGCTTGGCGAGCAGGGCCGCGGCATGGCGCTGTCGACCGGCGAGGTGAAGTTCAAGGGCATGGTGACGCCGGACGTCAAACTGCTGGAATACGGCATCGATTTCAAACGCGTCATGCGCGGCCGGCTGGTGCTCGGCATCGCCAATGGCTGGCTCAAGGCCGATGGCGAGACGATCTACGCCGCCACGGATCTGAAGGTTGGCCTTGCCAAGGACAAAACCGCCTGACACACCCTCCGGGCAAGGCGCCGCAGACCGGCGCCCAGAGATTTCAGGACCCTCCACAAGAAAGGGCAACAGCATGAGACGAGTCGTTGTGACGGGAATGGGGATCGTATCCTCCATCGGCAACACCGCGAGCGAAGTGACCGAGTCGCTGCGCCAGGCCAGATCCGGCATCAGCTTCAGCCAGGACTTCGCCGACCACGGCTTCCGCAGCCAGGTCTGGGGCGCGCCGACGCTGGACCCGACCGAGCTGGTCGACCGCCGCGCCATGCGCTTCCTGTCGCGCGGCGGCGCCTGGAACCATGTCGCCATGCAGCAGGCGATCGAGGATGCGGGCCTGACCGAAGCCGAGATCAGCCATGAGCGCACCGGCATCGTCATGGGCTCTGGCGGACCCTCGACGCGCACGCTGATCGAGGCCGCCGACATCACCCGCAAGAACGGCAGCCCGAAGCGCATCGGCCCGTTCGCGGTGCCGAAATCGATGTCCTCGACGGCGTCGGCGACGCTCGCCACCTGGTTCTAGATCCACGGCGTCAACTACTCGATCTCGTCGGCCTGCTCGACCTCGGCGCACTGCATCGGCAATGCGGCGGAGCTGATCCAGTGGGGCAAGCAGGACATGGTGTTTGCCGGCGGCCACGAGGACCTCGACTGGACGATGTCGAACCTGTTCGACGCGATGGGGGCGATGAGTTCGAAGTACAACGACCAGGCAGCCACCGCGAGCCGCGCCTATGACATTTCCCGCGACGGCTTCGTCATTGCCGGCGGCGCCGGCGTGCTGGTGATGGAAGAGCTCGAGCACGCCAAGGCCCGCGGCGCCAAGATCTATGGCGAACTCACCGGCTACGGCGCGACCTCGGACGGCTACGACATGGTGGCGCCGTCCGGCGAAGGCGCGATCCGCTGCATGCGCCAGGCGCTCGCGACGGTCAAAGGCCGGGTCGACTACATCAACACCCACGGCACCTCGACGCCGGTGGGGGACTCCAAGGAAATCGGCGCGATCCGCGAGGTCTTCGGCACCGACATGCCGCATGTGCAGTCGACCAAGTCGCTGACCGGGCATTCGCTCGGCGCCACCGGCGTGCAGGAGGCGATCTATTCGCTTCTGATGATGCAGGAGAAGTTCATCGGCGAAAGCGCCCACATCACCGAGCTCGACCCGGAATTCGACGGCGTGCCGATCGTGCGCCACCGCATCGACGACGCCACGATCGACACGGTGCTGTCCAACTCCTTCGGCTTCGGCGGCACCAATGCGACGCTGGTGTTCCAGCGGCACGACCGGTGAGCGGCGCGGGCGTGGGCGGCGAGGCAACCGGTGAGGGACAGGGCATGAACGGACTGATGAAGGGCAAGCGCGGGCTGATCATGGGGGTCGCCAACGACCACTCGATCGCCTGGGGGATTGCCACGCAACTGGCCGCGGCCGGCGCGGAACTGGCCTTCACCTACCAGGGCGAAGGGTTCGGCAAGCGGGTGAGGCCATTGGCCGACCGGCTCGGCTCGAAGCTGGTGCTGCCCTGCGACGTCGAGGACGTGGCGACCGTGGACGCGGTGTTCGAGCGGCTCAAGGCCGAATGGGGCCAGATCGACTTCGTCGTGCACGCCATCGGCTTCTCCGACCGCAACGAACTCAAGGGCCGCTATGCTGACGTGACCACACGGGCCAATTTCTCCCGCACCATGGTGATCTCGGCCTATTCCTTCACGGAAGTGGCGCAGCGCGCGGCCCCGCTGATGGCCGCCGGCGGCTCGATCCTGACGCTGACCTATGGCGGCTCGGTCAGGGTGATGCCCAACTACAATGTCATGGGCATCGCCAAGGCAGCACTCGAGGCCATGGTGCGCTATCTCGCCGCCGACTACGGCCCGGACGGCATCCGCGTCAACGCGATCTCGGCGGGCCCGGTCAGGACGCTCGCGGGCGCGGGCATCGGCGACGCGCGCGCCATGTTCAGCTACCAGAAGAAGAACGCCCCCTTGCGCCGCACCGTCGACATCGGCGACGTCGGCAAATCCGCGCTCTATCTGCTCTCGGACCTCTCGTCGGGCGTGACCGGCGAGATCCACTACGTCGATTCCGGCTTCAACATCACCTCGATGCCGATCGTGTCGGAGCTGAACAAGGCGGATGAGGGGTAGATTCTCGGCCTCAACGTTATGAAGTAAAGGAGCCTCGGATCGGACGATCCGGGGCTTTTTTGATTCTTTCGGACCTCCGCGACCCACCCGGAATTTGCCGATGCAGGCGGACTTTGTGAGCGGTTTGTTCGATTGCAAGCATAGAGGCTGGATGTGTTCCTTCCTGGGCGTTGCAGAGGCCATGCAAGGCGGCGGCCAATTGTTCCGGGGAGCGGCCCGCCAAAGCGAAGGCCTCTTGCATTTAGTGCGATACCGCACTATACAGTGCGATATCGTACTAAAGGAGATGACTATGAACTTGACACGGCGTAAGATGATTTTCCTCGTTGGCGGAGGCGCTGTCGTTGCCGCCGGGAGTGCCTTTGGATATGCAGCGACACGCACCCCCCAGACGGCTCACCTTCCCTGGGACCTGGCGGGCAAATACAGCGATCCACGCATGCGGGCGCTGTCCTGGGCCTTGCTTGCCCCAAACCCTCACAACCGCCAGCCTTGGCTGGCTGATCTTTCCGAGGACGGGATCATAACTCTGCACGCGGATCGCGACCGGATGCTGCCTCACACAGACCCCTTCAACCGACAGATCACCATCGGACTTGGGTGCTTTCTGGAACTGTTGCGCATGGCTGCAGCCGAGGATGGCCTCCACATCGAAACGGCACTGTTCCCGCAAGGCAGCAGTGCTGCAGGGCTGGATCAGCGACCCGTTGCCCGCATCGCCTTTGCATCTGATCCGGCGGTCGTACGTGACCCGTTGTTCGCGCTGGTTCCTGACCGACGCTCCAACAAGGAACCGTTCGATGTCGACCGCCCCGTGGCGCCCGCGTTGCTGTCGGAACTCGCGGCTGTAGTGCGCAGCGGCGCGCAGTTCGGCGGCACCGTCGATCCGACCGAAGTTCATGATCTGCGTTTGCTGACGCGCGAAGCGCTGCGGATCGAGGTTGAAACGCCCCACACCTATCAGGAGAGTGTCGATCTTTTCCGTATCGGCCACCATGAAGTGGATGCCAATCCCGACGGTATCGATTTCACTGGGCCGCTCTTCGAGACGCTGCGACTGACCGGGCAGTTCAACCGTGAAGCTGCTTTGGACCCGACGAATTTTGCCTACAAATCAGGCCTCGATGCAGTTTTCGCCAATACCGATACGGCCATGGGCCACGTCTGGCTGGTTACGAATGACAATAGCCGCGAAACACAGATCGCCACGGGAGCTGACTGGCTGCGCGTCAACATTGCGGCGACAGCAACGGGTCTCGGGTTTCAACCACTGAGCCAGGCTTTACAGGAATTTCCCGAAATGGCCGAACCCTTCCGTCAGGTGCATGAACGCCTTGCACCTGAAGGGGGCACGGTTCAAATGTTGTCGCGCATCGGCTATGGTCCACAAGTTGGCAAGAGCCCTCGTTGGCCATTGGAAAGCAGAATCATGAATGTCTGAGAGCGCCATGTTCGACTATTTTCGGCTTTTCAACGAGATCGGGATAATCGAGCAGTTGTCACGCACCCTTCTTGAAGCCCGGTTGCCGCCGGGCTTCGTGTTGGCGCAGTTTTCAGTCTTGAACCATCTGGTGCGGGTAGGAGATGGACGCACACCCGTCGCGATGGCGCAGGCGTTTCAGGTTCCCAAAACATCGATGACCCACTCATTGGCCGTGCTGGAACGCGGGGGCCTGATTGAGATCCGCAAGAACCCGAAGGATGGTCGGTCCAAACTGGTTTACATCACCGATGCAGGGCAAAAGTTCCGGCAGGACGCAATCAACTCCCTTGCTCCGGACCTCGCGCGGATTGCCTCCGCCTTTCCTCCCGAGCACGTGGCGCGCATCCTTCCTGACCTGGAAGCGTTGCGAAAATTCCTCGACACCGACCGTGACGCGTCGATCTAACCATTGAGCGAACTCTGAATATAAAAAGCCCCCGGATTTCCCAATCCGGGGGCTTCTCTCATTCCGTGAGCCTCAGGCGGTCTCCCGCCCTCAGTCTTCGTATCGGGGCTTATTCGCCGCCGCCGGAGACTTCCTGGCCGGTTGCTTGGTCGACGACCTTCATCGACAGGCGGACCTTGCCGCGCTCGTCGAAGCCCAGCAGCTTGACCCAGACCTTCTGGCCTTCCTTGACGACGTCGCCGGTCTTGGAGACGCGGTCGCTGGCCAGCTGCGAGATGTGGACCAGGCCGTCCTTGGGACCGAAGAAGTTCACGAAGGCGCCGAAATCGGCAACCTTGACGACGGTTCCTTCGTAGATCATGCCCACTTCCGGCTCGGCGACGATCGAGTGGATCCACTTCTTGGCGGCCTCGATCTCCTTGCCCGAGGACGAGGCGATCTTGATGGTGCCGTCATCGTCGATGTTGATCTTGGCGCCGGTCTTCTCGACGATCTCGCGGATGATCTTGCCGCCGGTGCCGATGACGTCGCGGATCTTGTCGACGGGGATCTGCATGACCTCGATGCGCGGGGCGAACTCGCCCAGCTGGCCGCGGCTTTCGGTGAGCGCATTGCCCATCTCATGGAGAATGTGCAGGCGGCCGTCCTTGGCCTGGCCAAGCGCGATCTGCATGATCTCCTCGGTGATGCCGTCGATCTTGATGTCCATCTGCAGGGCGGTGATGCCGTCGGCGGTGCCGGCGACCTTGAAGTCCATGTCGCCGAGGTGATCCTCGTCGCCCAGGATGTCGGAGAGGACGGCGAAGCGCTCGTCTTCCTTGATCAGGCCCATGGCAATGCCGGCCACAGGCTTGGCGAGCGGAACGCCGGCATCCATCAGCGCCAAGGAAGTGCCGCAGACGGTGGCCATCGACGACGAGCCGTTCGATTCGGTGATCTCCGAGACGACGCGCACGGTGTAGGGGAACTGGTCGGCGGCGGGCATCATCGGGTGGATGGCGCGCCAGGCGAGCTTGCCGTGGCCGATTTCGCGGCGGCCGGGCGAGCCGGTGCGGCCGGTTTCACCGACCGAGTAGGGCGGGAAGTTGTAGTGCAGCATGAAGGTGGCCTTGAAGGTGCCCGTCAGGCTGTCGACATACTGCTCGTCCTCGCCGGTGCCGAGCGTGGCGACAACGATCGCCTGGGTCTCGCCGCGGGTGAACAGCGCCGAGCCATGGGTGCGCGGCAGCAGGCCGACTTCCGAGACGATCGGACGTACGGTCGACAGGTCGCGGCCGTCGATGCGGCTCTTGGTGTCGAGAATGTTCCAGCGGACGACCTTGGCCTGCAGCGACTTGAACACGGCGCCGATGACTTCCGACGAGAAGCGGGCTTCTTCGCCGTCGGCGGGAGCAAAGTGCTCCTTGACCTTGGCCTTGACCGCGTCGATGGCGGTGTAGCGGGCGGCCTTGTCGGTGTTGGTGTAGGCCGAACGCAGGTCCTTTTCGCACATGGCCAGCATTTCGGCTTCGAGCGCGGAATGATCCGGAGCAGTGAAGTCGCGCGGCTCCTTGGCTGCGGCTTCGGCCAGCTGGATGATCGCGTCGATCACCGGCTGGAAGCCCTTGTGGCCGAACATGACGGCGCCGAGCATGATGTCTTCGGCCAGTTCCTTGGCTTCCGATTCGACCATGAGGACGGCTTCCGAGGTGCCTGCGACGACCAGGTCGAGCGAGGATTCGGGCATTTCGTCGACATGCGGGTTGAGCACGTACTGGCCGCCGATATAGCCGACGCGGGCGCCGGCGATGGGGCCCATGAAGGGAATGCCCGACAGCGTCAGCGCGGCAGAGGCTGCGACCAGCGACAGGATGTCGGGGTTGTTCTCGAGATCATGCTGCAGAACGGTGATGATGATCTGGGTGTCGTTCTTGTAGCCATCGGGAAACAGCGGGCGCAGCGGGCGGTCGATGAGGCGCGAGACCAGGGTCTCGTTCTCGCTCGGGCGGCCTTCGCGCTTGAAGTAGCCGCCGGGGATCTTGCCGGCCGCGTAGGTCTTTTCCTGGTAGTTGACGGTCAGCGGAAAGAAATCCTGGCCGGGCTTGGGCGACTTGGCGGAGACGACGGTGGCGAGCACCACGGTCTCGCCATAGGTGGCGATGACGGCGCCATCGGCCTGACGGGCAACCTTGCCGGTTTCCAGGATGAGCGGACGGCCGCCCCATTCAATCTCGACCTTGTGGGTATCGAACATGTCTTGTCCTTCGTGTGCGGACATCTGAGCCCGGCCGGTTTCGGCCGCGCGCGGGATGTCCTCGTTGTTTCGAGCGCATCTCGGGCAAGACAGCGGGAGGCTTTGGAGGCCGCTCCAAGGAGGCGGCGAAAGCATCCGGCAATCCTGCCCCATGACGGGCCATTCAAAATGTCCGGAACCGGATGACCCGGTCCATCGGACGGTGCTGGCGCGAGAGCCAGGCCCCTTTCGGCCTGGCGGCGTGCGCCTGAACGCCACGGCCCCCGGATGACTTCGTGCGGGGACCGGAGAAAGTCTGCGGCGGACGGAGCGCGAGCCCCGCCCGCCGGCAAGCCGTTTAGCGGCGGATGCCCAGGCGGGCGATCAGCGCGGCGTAGCGCGCCTCGTCCTTGCGCTTGACATAGTCAAGCAGCGAACGGCGCGTGGACACCATCTTCAACAGCCCGCGGCGTGAATGGTTGTCCTTCTTGTGGTCCTTGAAGTGGCCGGTCAGATTGTTGATCCGTTCGGTCAGAATGGCCACCTGGACTTCCGGCGAACCGGTGTCGTCTTCCTTGATGGCATATTCCTTCAGCAGCGCAGCCTTGCGCTCGGCAGTGATCGACATCGTGAAATCCTTTCGATCTGGATGGAAATGGCGCCCGCTGCCGGGATGTCGTCCAGCAGGGGCCTCGAATGTCAGGCCGGCGAAACCGGCGATAACGGCTGGGCTATAGGCCAATTCCGCCCGAAATGAAAGGAATTTCTGCCGGGCCGCCCGGGCTCGTGCCCGGCGGTTCCCGGCCTGATCCGACAGCCGGCGTTTCAGCAGCCGCGCTTGACATAGGCGTCGGGCACGGCCTCGACCCAGGCGACCGAGCCCGCTTCATCCTTCGAGGCGTAGGGACCGTCGGCGACACAGTAGAACCCGGGCCGGAAGCCGCCCACCTTGGAGGTGTCGAGCACCTGGGAGCCGGCGCCGCCGCCCACGCCGGGGCCGCCGAGCTGCTGCAGCGTACGGCGGGCCGCCTCCAGGTTTTTTGAGCAGCCCAGGATGATGTACCAGCCGCATCCGGAGGCGTCGTAGCCGGGCGTCTGCGCCGGGGCGGAGACGGCGCCGCCGAGCAGGGCGGCCGCGGCGATGGCAAGGCAGGCGGTTTTCATGGACGATCCCCCGGTTTCCGGCAAATTGCCCGAATCCGGCGGTCGAGGCAAGACGATGCGGCTCTTGACAGACAGGCCGCGATCGTTCGAGCTTGCCGGGCCCTTGAACCTCAACCTGGAGGAAAGACCGCCATGACCGGGAGCAGACGACCGCGGCTGACCCGGCGCCATGTCGACCTCGTCCATCGCCCGGTCGAAGACCCCGGCCCCAAGCTCCTGCCCGGGTTCCGCGCGGCAACGGAGGCGGATTTCGCGGATGCCGTCGACGGCATGCTGGCCAGCTGTCCGGGCGAGGATTTCTGGCTGTTCGGCTATGGCTCGCTGATCTGGAACCCGGAAACGGCGTTTGAGGAGAAGCGGCTGGCCAGAGCGATGGGCTGGCATCGTCGGTTCTGCCTCGGGCCCGACTACCGCTATCGCGGTAGCCATGACAGGCCGGGGCTGATGATGGCGCTCGATCGCGGCGGCCAGTGCACCGGCATGGCCTACCGGCTGCCCAAGGAGGGGCTTGAGCCGGAGCTGCACCGGCTGATCCGCCGCGAGCTCAGCCAGTTGCCCTCGGCGTTCCCCTGGCGCTGGATCAGTGTCCGTACAGAGCAGGGGCCGCTCAGGGCGCTGACATTTGCGATGGACCGAAAGAGCCCGCGCTACGTGGCCGGATTGCCGGATGAGGAGATCGCCGCCATCCTGGCGAGCGCCTGCGGCTTTCGCGGCTCGATGGCGGAGTATCTGTTCTCGACCGTCACCATGCTCGAAAGCCTCGGCATCCACGACCGCAATCTGTGGCGGCTGCAGGCGCTGGTGGCCGAGCGGATCGAAGCCGGGTGCGGGTCGGAGCCGCGCGCAGGCGACCGCTGATCAGGCCTTGAACACCCGGCGCGGGCGGAATTCGCCTTCGGCGACCTCGCCGATGGCGAGCAGCGCGCCGCGGACAAAGGCGCAGGCGTCGTCGGTGGCGACCGGGGCGTCGCGCCCCCTGAGGATGATGGGATTGCCCATGCGGATGCGGTGGGCCTGGTCCTCGCTCACGTCGATGCGCGGCAGCATGCCGAGCGCCTCGCCGGCCGGCACCAGAAAGGCATCGAGGGCTGCCAGGCGCTCGGCCTCGTCCTCGATCTGTTCGAGCGCGATCAGGTCGGCGAGCGGCACCATGGCGTCTTCGGAGAAAGGCGCGACCATGGTGCGGCGCAGGCCCGAGACATGGCCGAAACAGCCAAGCTCGCGGCCGAAATCGCGCGCCAGCGCGCGCACATAGGTGCCCTTGCCGCATTCGACCTCGAACACGGCGTGATCGGCGTCGGGGCAGCCCAGAAGCGTGATGCGGTGGATCGTGACCTCGCGGGGCGGGATCTCCACCACCTCGCCGTCGCGCGCCATGTCATAGGCGCGTTCGCCGGCGATCTTGACGGCCGAAAACGCCGGCGGCACCTGTTCGATCACGCCTGTGTAGGACGGCAGGATCGCCTCGATGGCGGCGCGGTCGGGACGCGTGTCCGAGGCTCGCGTGACGGTGCCTTCGAGGTCGTCGGTGTTGCGCTCCTGCCCCCAGGCCACGGTGAATTCATAGACCTTGCGGCCGTCCATCACATAGGGAACGGTCTTGGTGGCGTCGCCGAGCGCGATCGGCAGCATGCCCGAGGCCAGCGGATCGAGCGTTCCGGCATGGCCTGCCTTGTCCGCCTTGAACAGCCACTTGATCTTGGAGACCGCCTCGGTGGAGCCCAAATCCCACGGCTTGTCCAGCACCAGCCAGCCGGAAACGGGCCGGCCCTTGTTCTTGCCGCGGCGGCCCATGTCAGTATCCCGGCTTCTTGCGGAACGTTGCGGCGGATCTGGCGACGCTGCCTTCCGGCATCAACTGCGACGGGCCCTTCTCGAAATCGAGCGCATAGAGGCGCTTGGCGACCAGATAGCCGGCCGCGACCGTGCCGCCATTCTCCGCCCGGTAGAGATTTCCGAGCTTCTTGACGATCTGCGGTTCGATGACGGCCAGGGGAGGCATGCCGCTGCCGGCAGCGCCGAGAAGCGCTGCTTCATTGGCGGGAGCGTTGACGATCACCTCGATGGCGCGCAGTTCCGCGTCGCCATGGGACATTTCCTTCTTGCGGGCATAGGGCAGGCCGCTGTCGACGATCATTTCGACGATGAACACGGCGTCGTCATTGTCCACGGTGCGCATGCAATTGGCATAGAGTGTCGCGCGGGCGTCGGTGGACATGGCGGCGATTTTTTCGGGCGTTACAAGCGTCGCCATCTCACTTCTCCCCGTCTGGGCTGGAGGGCGCATCCGCGTCCGGATCGACGGGATCTGAATGGCCCAGATCGCGGGCGACCTCGGGCGATTTCAGCAGCTGGTCGATATGCTGGTAGTTGGCGAAGCTGGTGTCGTCGCGGAAGCGCAGTTCCGGAATGACACGCATCTGCCTCAGATCCGGCGAGACCCGGCCGCGGATGAAGCGGGCGTTCTTGTTGAGCGCCGCAATCGTTGCCGTGTGATCCTCGACGCCGAGCGGCGTGACATAGGCAGTGGCCACCGTCAGGTCCGGCGACATGCGCACTTCCGTCACCGAGATCAGCGTGTTGGACAGCACCGGATCGCGGATATCGCCGCGCTGCAGCGCCTGGGTGATGGCGGCGCGTACCTGCTCACCGACACGCAGCATGCGTTGTGAGGGGGCCGAGGAGGATGACTTGGTCATGAATTTCCAACCGAAATTGCGGGCGCAAGGGCCCGGACGCCACAGAGGGGCGAAAGACCCGGCGCATCACGCGCCGGGTTATGGTCCGATCAAAGCGTCCGTGTGACGTGTTCGACGCGGAAGCACTCGATGACGTCGCCGGCACGGATGTCTTCGTAGTTCTCGAATGCCATGCCGCATTCCTGGCCGCCGTGGACTTCGGCAACTTCGTCCTTGAAGCGCTTCAGCGTCTTGAGCTTGCCTTCGTGGACGACGACGTTGTCGCGGATCAGGCGGACGCCCGCACCGCGTTCGACCTTGCCCTCGGTGACACGGCAACCGGCGACCTTGCCGACCTTGGTGATGTTGAACACCTCGAGGATCTCGGCATTGCCGAGGAAGGTCTCGCGGCGTTCCGGCGACAGCATGCCCGACATCGCCGCCTTCACGTCATCCACCAGATCGTAGATGATGTTGTAGTAGCGGATCTCGACACCGTCGCGTTCGGCCGCATCGCGCGCCTGCTTGTTGGCGCGGACGTTGAAGCCGATGATGGCGGCGCCCGAAGCCTCGGCGAGCGAGATGTCGGACTCGGTGATGGCGCCCGCGCCCGAATGGATGATGCGGGTGCGCACCTCGTCGGTCGCCAGCTTGTCGATGGCGCCGGCGATGGCTTCGATCGAGCCCTGCACGTCGCCTTTGATGAGCAGCGGGAATTCCCGGCTTCCGGTATCCTGGAGCTGGGTCATCATCTGCTCGAGCGAACCGCGTGTTCCGCTCTGGCGCGCGGCCGCCTTGTCGCGGGCAAGCCGCTGGCGGTATTCGGCGATTTCGCGGGCGCGGCTTTCATTCTCGACGACGGCGAAACGGTCGCCCGCCTGCGGCGTGCCCTGAAGGCCGAGGATCTCGACCGGGAAGGCCGGTCCGGCATCCTTGACCTGCTCGCCGCGGTCGTTGACCAGGGCGCGCACGCGGCCCCACTGATCGCCGGCCACGAGGATATCGCCCGGCCGGAGCGTGCCGGTCTGGACCAGAACGGTGGCGACGGAGCCGCGGCCGCGATCAAGCTTTGCCTCGATCACCACGCCTTCGGCGGTGCGGTCGCGATTGGCCTTGAGGTCGAGAAGTTCGGCCTGCAGCAGGATGGCGTCGAGCAGCTTGTCGAGATTGAGCTTCTTGGTGGCGGAGACCTCGACGTCGAGAACCTCGCCGCCCATGCTTTCAACGAAGACTTCATGCTGCAGCAGGTCGGTACGGACCTTCTGGGCATTGGCCGTGGGCTTGTCGATCTTGTTGATCGCCACGATGATCGGAACACCCGCCGCCTTGGCATGGTTGATCGATTCGATCGTCTGCGGCATCACGGCGTCGTCAGCCGCCACCACCAGGATGGCGATGTCGGTGGCCTGGGCGCCGCGGGCACGCATGGCGGTGAACGCCGCGTGGCCTGGGGTGTCGATGAAGGTGATCAGCTGGCCGTTCTTCTCGACCTGGTATGCGCCGATATGCTGGGTGATGCCACCGGCCTCGCCGGAAACGACATTGGCGTCGCGGATGGCGTCGAGCAGCGAGGTCTTGCCATGGTCGACGTGACCCATGATGGTGACCACGGGAGGCCGCGAGACCAGTTCGCCGTCGGCGTCGCCGACATTGAAAATGCCGAGCTCGACGTCGGATTCCGACACGCGGCGAACCGTGTGGCCGAATTCGCCGGCGATCAGTTCAGCCAGATCGGCGTCGATGACGTCGCCCGGCTTCATCATCTGGCCTTCCTTCATCAGGTACTTGATCACATCCACAGACCGTTCGGCCATGCGCTGCGAGAGTTCCTGGATGGTGATGGTCTCGGGCAGCTGAACTTCGCGGGCGATCTTCTCGCGCGGTTCCTGCATCATCGAGCGGCGCATCTTTTCCTGGCGGCGGCGCATGGCCGACAGGGAGCGGCCGCGGGCATTGCCGTCGTCGCTCAATGCAGCATTCAGGGTCAGCTTGCCGCGGCGGCGGTCATCTTCGGCCTTGGGGCGCGTGGGCTTGGGCGTCTCGGGGCGGACCACCTTGGCGCCGGGACGAGCCGGAGCACCGGGGCGCGCAGGCGCCTCGACCTCGTTCTCGCGGCGGCGGCCGCGGACAGGCTCCTCGACGGACGGCACAATGAGCGCCTCGGGCGGCGCAGCGAGGGCAGCCTCTTCGGCGACGATCGCCTCGGCTGCATCTTCCTTGGCCTTCTGCTTGTCTTCTTCGGCCTTGATGCGGGCTGCCTCGGCCTCCTCGATGGCGCGGCGCGCATCTTCCTCGGCCTTGCGGATGGCCTCTTCCTCGGCGCGCTTCTTGTCTTCGACATCGCGCACGCGGCTGTCCTGCAGGGCGCGGCGGCGGGCTTCGACTTCGCTGGCCGACAGACGGTTGAGGACCGCGCCGCGCGGCGGCGCCGTGGGTGCAGGCGCGCGCGGCGGCGGGGCCACCGGTTCCTTGGGCTTTTCAGCGACGGGCGCAGGGCGCGGCTTGAAAGTCACCGGCGGCGCCTGGTTCTCGTCCTCGGGACGGGTGACGCGACGCTTGCGCGTCTCCACCACCACGGCCTTGGTCCGGCCGCGGCCCATCTCCTGGCGCACCATCCCCTGCTCAACGGAGGGCCGTTTCAGCGAGAAGGTCTTCTTGCCGGGTACACTGATCGTCTTGTCGTCGTTGCTGTCGCTCATTCCGTATCCGTTCCGCGGGAAACCGCATCGCGCCCGTGCGCGTCGGCTTCTTGATCGATTGCACCCGGGCGAAGCGCCCGGAAGCCCGTCTTCAGTCCGGTCCCGCTTCGGGACCGTTCCTGTAGCGCGCAAGCATCTTTGCGCGCTTCACTACACCCTCACCGGCCTGCCCTGCAAGCGCGGCAGCATGGATAAAAGCGCCTTCGCCCATGGCGAGCGCCAATTCTTCGGCTGAAAACAGCCGAAACACCGGTATCTCCGCCGCCTTGACACCCATCGCCCGGGCCGTGTTGGCCTGCCTGAGCTTGCGCACGCCATCATCGGCCGCGTCCGTCGCATGCATCAGCGCGATGGCCGAGCCCGAGCGCACCGCATCCTCGACCTTGCCGGACCCGGTGATGAACTGGCCCGACTTGCGGGCCATGTTGATCATCCCGAACAGGCTGTCGCACAACAGCCGGTCGACCACCTGGCCCAGATCCGGGTCCGTGGTCACGTCGACCTTGAGCGCCCGGCCGAACAGCTTGCGCTTGACCGCCTGGTCCACCATCGCCCGCTCCGCCGTCACCCAGCAGCCGCGCCCCGGCAGGGCCTGGCGCAGATCCGGAACGATAGCGCCATCCGGCCCCGCGACAAAACGGATCAATCCGTCCGGCTGGCCGCGGTCGCGCGTCACAATGCACATTCGGTCGTTCACGGGCTCGATCCTGACCTTCACCGCAAAGCCTCCGGCGACGTCCGGCCTCAGGCCTCTTCGCCGTCCGCTTCGACTTCGGCGTCTTCGTCCTCGGCCTCTTCGACCAACAACTCGTCCTCGGTGATCCAGCCCATGGCCAGACGCGCCGAGAGGATCATCTGTTCCGCTTCCGTGCGGGTGACTTCAAGGCCGGTGAACAGGCCTTCGAAGCGCTTGGTTTCGCCGTCCTTGCGCTCCGACCAGCCGGTCAGGTCGTCGACGGCGCAGCCTGCGAAATCCTCGAGCGTCTTGATGCCGTCGCCGCCCAGCGCCACCATCATCGCCGTGGTCATGCCCGGAACGGTCCTGATTTCGTCCTCGACGCCCAGTTCCTTGCGCTTGGCGTCGAGCTCGGCCTCGAGCTTGTCGAGATATTCGCGCGCGCGGGTCTGAAGCTCCATCGCGGTCTCTTCGTCGAAGCCCTCGATCGCGGTGATTTCACCGATCTCGACATAGGCCACTTCCTCGACCTGGCTGAAGCCTTCGGAGGCCAGAACCTGGCCGACCATCTCGTCGACATCGAGCGCTTCCATGAACAGGGCGGTGCGCTCGTTGAATTCCTTCTGGCGGCGCTGGCTTTCCTCTTCCTCGGTGAGAATGTCGATGTCCCATCCGGTCAGCTGCGAGGCAAGGCGCACGTTCTGGCCGCGGCGGCCGATGGCCAGCGACAGCTGCTCGTCAGGCACAACGACCTCGATCCGCTCGGCATCCTCGTCGAGCACGACCTTGGACACTTCGGCCGGCTGCAGCGCGTTGACGATGAAGCTGGCGGGCGACGGCGACCAGGGAATAATGTCGATCTTCTCGCCCTGCAGCTCGCCGACGACGGCCTGGACGCGGCTGCCGCGCATGCCGACGCAGGCGCCGACCGGATCAATGGAGGAATCGTTGGAGATGACGGCGATCTTGGCGCGGCTGCCCGGATCGCGGGCCACCGAGCGGATCTCGATGATGCCGTCATAAATTTCCGGCACTTCCATCGTGAACAGCTTGACCATGAACTGCGGATGGGTGCGCGACAGGAAAATCTGCGGACCGCGCTGCTCGCGGCGCACGTCATAGACATAGGCGCGGACCCGGTCGCCATAGCGGAAGGCTTCGCGCGGGATGGTCTCGTCGCGGCGGATGATGCCTTCGCCACGGCCGAGGTCGACGATGACGTTGCCGTATTCGACGCGCTTGACGGTGCCGTTGACGATCTCGCCGATGCGGTCCTTGAATTCATCGAACTGACGGTCGCGCTCGGCTTCGCGCACCTTCTGCACGATCACCTGCTTGGCCGACTGGGCGGCGATGCGGCCGAAATCCATCGGCGGCAGCGGATCGGCGATGAAATCGCCGAGCTGCGCATCGGGGTTGCGGTCGCGCGCCAGCATCAGCGGGATCTGGGTCGCATAGTCCTCGGCATGCTCCACGACTTCCAGCAGGCGCTGCAAACGGATCTCGCCGGTCTTGGCATTGATGTCGGCGCGGATGTTGGACTCCGATCCGTAGCGCGACCGCGCGGCCTTCTGGATCGCATCCGCCATGGCGGCGATGACGATCTCGCGGTCGATGGACTTCTCGCGCGCGACCGCGTCGGCGATCTGAAGAAGCTCAAGCCTGTTTGCACTGACTGCCATGTCTGTCTCCATGTGTCGGCCCGCCTGGCGGACCTTGTCGGTTCTAGGCCCTTCGAGCGGGCCGGATCTTCAGCGTCCTGACGAACGCCTGCAATTTCGTCTCAGGCCGGATCCCCGGCTTCCTCCGTTCCGGAGGCCTCGTCATCATTGGCGGCAAGCGCTGCCTTTGCGGCCTTGTCGGCGCGAAGCGATTCGCGGATGAGCTCGTCTGTCAGCACCAGCTTGGCTTCGGCCAGCGCCGAGAACGGGATGACCGAAAGATTGTCTTCGCCATAGGCCGGCTGTTCTCGCTCTATGGAAAACCCGGTCTCCGTGACATTCCGAATGAAGCCGCGGAAGCGTTTGCGGCCGTTGATCAGAACCGAGGCATCGCAACGGGCGAGATGGCCTTCCCAGCGGACAAAATCGGATCTGCGCACCAGCGGCCGGTCAATGCCGGGCGACGATATTTCCAGATGATACGCCTTTTCCACCGGATCTTCCACATCCAGCACCGGGGAAACCGCGCGCGACACCGCTTCGCAATCCTCGACGCTCATGGTGCCGTCGTTGCGTTCGGCCATGATCTGCAGCGTATTGCCGTTCTGTCCGGACATGCGGACCCGCACCAGGCGCATGTCGAGCGCCTCGATCACCGGTTCGACGATTTCGGCAATGCGCGCGTCAACGCCGGTCTCGGT
>NZ_JAUXOD010000114.1 GCF_030682515.1 Hoeflea sp.
CTTGCGCGAGACGCCGCGCAGCCTGAGCGGCAGCCAGACATTGTCATAGACACTGGCCCAGGGCAGCAGCGTCGGCTCCTGGAAGACGAAACCGATATTGTTCTGCTCGAGCGGCGCGCCGCGCCAGTCGACGACGCCGGAGGTGGGCTGCGACAGACCGGCAATGATCCTGAGCGCGGTCGACTTTCCGCATCCCGACGGGCCGAGCAGGCTCATGAAATCCCCCTCGTTGACGGTAAGGTTGACCCGGTCAAGCGCGGTGACGCCCGAGGCGAACGTCTTGCCGATGGATTGGAGGATGAGGAGTGGATGAGTTGCAGGGGGCATAAATGTCCAGATCGCAGGCTTGTCGATTGACAAGGCCCGCCCGGGTACGTGCTGCCGGGCGGGCCGTTGCGTCACTTCTTCAGATCAAGCCCGACCCCGGCATTGACGTAATCGAGCGTGTAGGAGGCCTTGATGTCGATGCCTTCCTTGACCACGCCGGCGGCGACCATCTTGGCGTAGAAGCTCTCCATGCGCGCATCCGTCATGGCGCCGATGCCCATCGACTCGGTGTCGCCGGAATCGACGATGCCGTATTCCTTGAGCTTGTCGATCGAGAACGCGATCTGCTCGTCGTTCATGTCCGGATTGTCCTTCTGGATCAGGGCATTGGCGGCGGCATTGTCGCCGTAGAGGTAATTGTACCAGCCCTTGATCGAGCCCTCGACGAAGCACTTGACGGCTTCCGGCTTGGCGTCGATCGTCGCCTGCATCACCTCAATAGTGGTCGAATAGGTATCAAAGCCGTAATCGGCCACCAAGAACAAATTGGGCTTGAAGCCGCCCTCGCGTTCGACGGCGAAGGGTTCGGAGGTGATGTAGCCCTGCTGCGCCGACTTGGGATTGGCGATGAACGGCGCCGGGTTGAATGTGTAGGGGACGCGTTTGCTGGCATCGAAGCCGAACTCGGTGACCATCCACTGGTAGTAGCTCTGGAAGCCCGCGTCGCCCAGGATGAACTGCTCGGCGTTCTTGAGGTCTTCCCAGGTGTCGAGACCCTGGCCGGGATGGGTCATGAGCACCTGCGGCTCCTTCTGGAACGAGGCCGCGACCACCTTGACGGGGATGTTCTGCTCGACCGCCGAGAAGGCCTCGAGCATGTTGCCGCCCATGTGGAATTCGATCTTGCCGGCGAGCAGCAGCGCACGGTTGTTCACCTGCGGGCCGCCCTGGGCGATGGTGACCTCGAGGCCGCAGGCCGCATAGGTGCCGTCGGCCACGGACTGATAGAAGCCGCCGTGCTCGGGCTGCGCCAGCCAGTTGGTGCCGAATGTGACTTTTTCGGCGGCAGATGCCTGCACGCCGAAAGCCAGAATGACCGTCAGAGCGGCCGAGGAGCGAAGAAGAAGCGTCATATGGTCACCATCCCTTTTGATTTGAGCGGAATTTCACAGCGAATCCCGTAAGTCGGATAACACCGATGCCTAGCAAGCCTCATGCCATGAAGCGGGACAGCAAGCCGGCCGAGATCGCTTGCGCGCGTCTGCCCAAGTCCTTTGTCTGGCTGCCCTTTGCGTAAGCATGTTGCTTAAAGTTTCACCTGTAATTGACGATCAGCGAGCAGAGTGACCCATTCCAAGCCGGGAGGGAATAGACTAAGAAAACTTTCAACAACCACGGGATCGCAAGCACATGGCTGACGAGTTGAAACACCATACGCCACCGTCGATCCGGGCCCCGTTCGCGCGATACAGCCACGCCGTCGAGGTGCCTGCGGGACATCGGCTCGTGATGTGTTCGGGGCAGCTCGCGATCACCCCCGACGAGCAGATTCCGGAGACGGCCGAAGCGCAGACGGAGCTGTGCTTCGGCAATGTCGCGGCGATCCTGGCGGCCGCCGGATTGGGTCTTTCCGACATCGTCCGGATCAACGCCTATGTCACGGATCGGGCACATTTGCCGGGCTACATGGCGGTACGGGACCGGCTGTTCTCGGAGCCCGCGCCGGCCTCGACCCTGATGATCGTCTCGGGTTTCGCGCGCGAGGCCTTCAAGGTCGAGATCGAAGTCATTGCCGCTGGCCCCACGTGAGGCTGCGGCCCAGGGAGAATGAAGATGACACGGAAAATCTGGTGGGGCGATTTCACCACGCGCGACTTTCAGACCCTTGATCCGGAGACGACCATCGCCGTGCTTCCGGTGGCGGCCATCGAGCAGCACGGGCCGCATCTACCGGTGTCCACCGACAGCTCGATCATGCAGGGCATGCTGGAGACGGTGATCGCCGGGGCGCCTGACGATCTCGACATCCGCATCCTGCCGATCCAGTGCGTGGGCAAGTCCAACGAGCACCAGCATGCGCCGGGAACACTTACCATTCCCGCCACGATCCTGATCGATCACTGGGTCGAGCTCGGCCATTCGATCGCTCGCGCCGGCATCCGCAAGGTGGTGCTGGTCAATTCCCATGGCGGCAACGAGGAGGTGATGGGCATTGTCGCGCGCGAACTGAGGGTGCGCGCCAGGATGCTCGCCGTAAAGACGTCATGGATGCGGTTCGGTCTTCCGGATGGATTGTTCAGCGCCACCGAAACCGCCTATGGCATTCACGGCGGCGATGTCGAGACATCGTTGATGCTGCATTTCCGGCCGGAGCTGGTGGCGTTCGACCAGGCCGAGAATTTCGTCTCGGCGGTGACCCGCGCGGAAAAGGAATTCGACCTGCTGCGCCACACCGGCTCGCACGCCTTCGCCTGGATCGCCAGCGACCTCAATGCCTCGGGCGCTGTGGGCGAGGCGGCGCTGGCGACGGCGGCCAAGGGGGACGCCACGGCGCGCCATCAGGCCACGGGTTTTCTCAATCTGATCAAGGATGTCCGCGCAGCCAAGCTCGACGACTGGCTGGCGTGAACTCGCTTCAGCTCGCAGATCTCAGGTCTTGGGAATGGTCTTGATGCGGCCGATCTTGTCGACGATGTCGGTGGTCAGAAGCGTGGTGAACTTGACATTGATAGTGTATTTGCCCTGCGACCTGGCCTTGCCATGCACCTTGGACCCCAGGCCCGGAATGATGATGTAGACATCTTCGGCCCGGCTGGGGAAATAGTCCGATGTCAGCAGGCAGCCGTCCTCGCACAGATTGACCAGCCAGGACGGCACGGCGATGTGCTCGTCGCCGTCGCGTTTGCGGACATGGGTGATCACCGGGCAATTGGCGTCGCGGCGCACATAGATGCGCCGCCCTTCTTTCGCGTCTCCCAGCTGCGTCAGCGCATATCTTTTCGGCTGCATGGTCCGGTCCTCACAAAGCCGCAGAATACAGATTCAAGGGTATCCGGATAAAGCTAAGGAAACATTGACGGGTTGATGCCTGTTCCGGCGCGCTGTGAAGCCGGGGATGCGACCGGCGGACGCGGTCGGGCGGAAACCGCTGGCCGGCCCGGCGATTTTGGTGAATTGTCACCCGGCGGCTCAGCCCGGGCTTGAGTTTACGATCGACAATGTCCAGTTTGAGAATCATGCCAACATACGAAACCACCCGCATCGTTCCCCATTCGCCGCGCCAGATGTTCGATCTGGTCGCGGACGTGGAGCGCTATCCGGAGTTCCTGCCGCTGTGCGAGGCGACAAGCATCCGCGAGCGCAAGGAGCGCGACGGCAAGACCCTGCTCATCGTCGAGATGACGGTGGGCTACAAGGCGATCCGCGAGACCTTCGCCACCCAGGATCTTCTCAAGCCCGACGAGCTCGAGATCGATGTGAAATATCTCGACGGCCCGTTCAAGTATCTCGACAACAAATGGTCGTTCGAGACCCATGGCGAGGGCGGCTGCCAGGTGCGCTTCTTCATCGATTACGAGTTCAAGAGCCGGATGCTGGGCATGCTGATGGGATCGATGTTCGACCGCGCCTTCCGGATGTTTTCCGAAGCCTTCGAGAAGCGCGCCCAGGCGATCTACGGCAACGCCGCGGTGTCCTGAAACCTAGCGCGTGGTTGCGCGGCCGATCAGCGCTTCCAGCGCCGCGCGCACGGTGGCCGCGCGGATCAGGTCGCGGCTCCAGCTCGGATCCCAGCGCAGCTCCACCGCGCTGGTCAGATCATCGGGTCCGGACAGGCCCATGAAGACCAGCCCCACCGGTTTTTCAGCAGACCCTCCGCCGGGGCCGGCGACTCCTGTCACCGAGACGGCGAAGCCGGCGCGCGACCGGCGCCGGGCGCCGAGCACCATTTCGGTCGCCACCTGGGCCGAGACCGCGCCAAAGGCCTCGAGCGTGGCTGGCCTGACGCCCAGCATGTCCTCCTTGGCCTCGTTCGAATAGGTCACGAAGCCGCGGTCGAACACCGAAGACGATCCGGAAATGTCGGTGATGGCGCCGGCGATCAGCCCGCCAGTGCAGGATTCGGCCGTCGCCACCATCGCGCCGATGGAACTGAATATGTCGACGACTTCCCGCGCCAGACGGCGGCTGTCGGCCCGGATTTCGGCAAGCAGCTCCGTGTCCATCATCCCCGGCCTCCAAACACCACGGTGGCGGTGGCGATGGCTGGGATGCCCTCGCGCCGGCCGGCAAAGCCGATGGTCTCGTTGGTGGTGGCCTTGACCGAGCAGCGATCGATCGCAATGTCGAGGATGCGGGCGAGGGCCGCGCGCATGTCCTGCCGGTGCGGGCCGATCCTCGGCGCTTCGGCGATGATGGTCACATCGGCGTTCATGATCACGCCGCCGGCGTCGCGGACGATCTTGGCGGCGTGGGCCAGGAAGATCTCCGACGCAGCGCCGCGCCATTGCGGGTCGGACGGCGGGAAATGATCACCGATATCGCCTGCGCCGCAGGTGGCGAGCAACGCGTCGGTGAGCGCATGCAGCCCGACATCGGCATCCGAATGGCCGTCCAGCCGCTGGTCATGGGGGATCCGCACCCCGCAGAGGGTGACATAATCGCCCGGCACCAGCCGGTGCACGTCATAGCCGTTGCCGGTGCGCACGTCGGGCAGCGGCACGGGCGAAAGTGTCTCGTCGGCCATGGCGATATCCTCGGCGGTGGTGAGCTTGACATTCGACGGGTGGCCCGGCGTCAGGCGCACGTCCAGTCCCGCCCATTCGGCGATGGCGCAATCATCGGTAAAACCGGACTCGACAGCGGCGCGGGCGTGGGCGGTGAAAATCGCCTGATACTCAAATCCCTGCGGCGTCTGTGCGCCGAACAGGCCGGCGCGCGGCACGGTGCCTGCGACATTGCCGCGCGCGTCGCCGCGCTTGAGCGTGTCGGCGACAGCGACCGCGGGCAGGGCAGCCGGGCTGCCGTCGCCCAAAGCCGCAAGCACTCCGTCGATGATGGCATGGGTGACGAAGGGGCGGACCGCGTCGTGAATCAGCACCAGGCGCGGCGGGGATCCGGCCATGGCTTCCAGCCCGGCGCGCACCGAGGCCTGCCGGTCGGCGCCGCCCACCACGGTGCGGACGCGGCCCAGGTCGGAGAGGGCGGCCGTGGCCCGGGCATAGAGTGCGGCGTCATCGGCATGAATGACCACCACGACGGCGTCGCAGCCGGGATGGCTCAGGAAGGCCTCCAGCGTGCGGGCGATCACCGGGCGGCCGCCGATGCAGCGGTACTGCTTCGGGCCTTCGGCGGGCGAGCCGGCGCGCTCGCCGCGGCCTGCGGCGACCATCAGCAGGCCGAATTTTTGTGCAGTGGTCATGTCTTTCCAGATCCCGCGATCTTGCTCCGCAGGTGTTTAGAGCTTGTGCTGTCGGGAAAAAAGCTCTTTTGCATTTTTCTGCGCAACCGCGCGAATACTGCTTGGCAAGGGCGCGGTAGTTGGCTAAAAAAAGGGCAATCAAGAAAGTTGCACGAAACACATGCAGAGTATCGAAACCATTTTAAGCCAGCCGCTTCAGATCGGCCCGGTCACGGCGCGCAACCGGGTCTTCCTGGCGCCGCTTTCGGGCATTTCCGACCTGCCGTTTCGTCAATTGGCCTGGAAACATGGCGCGGGACTGGTTTTCACCGAGATGGTGGCGAGCCGGGAACTCGTGACGGAAAGCCGCGAGTCGCAGGTGCGCCTGCGCGGTGACGGCATCGATCCGCATGTGGTTCAGCTCGCCGGCCGCGAGGCCTGGTGGATGGGGGAGGCGGCCCGCATCGCAGAAGCTGAAGGCGCGCACATGATCGACATCAACATGGGCTGCCCGGCCAAGAAGGTGACCGGCGGCTATTCCGGCTCAGCGCTGATGCGCGATCCCGACCATGCGCTGGAACTGATCGAGGCGACGGTGAAGGCGGTGTCGGTGCCGGTGACACTGAAGATGCGGCTCGGCTGGGATGATGACAGTCACAACGCGGCCCTGATCGCCGCCCGCGCCGAGGCGGCAGGCGTTCAAATGATCACCGTTCACGGCCGCACCCGCATGCAGTTCTACGAGGGCGTCGCCAACTGGGACGCCATCGCCCGCGTCCGCGACGCCATCAGCGTGCCGCTGATTGCCAATGGCGACATCGTTTCGCGCGCGGCCATTGCCGAGTGCATCCGCCGCTCGGGTGCCGACGCGGTCATGGTGGGACGCGCCTCGCGCGGCCAGCCCTGGATCTGCGGCGAACTGGCGGGATCCGACGGCGTGCCCGCGCCGGGGAGCGAACGCGCCGAGATCGCGCTCGCCCATTACCGAATGATGATCGAGCATTACGGCGAGGATGTCGGCGTACGCCATGCGCGCAAGCATATCGGCTGGTATCTCGATACGCTGGCGCCAGGGACGTCTCCCGCGAAAAAATCCGCGATGATGACCGCGCGCAGGGCCGAGGATGTGCTCGAGATGTTTGCAGAAGCGCTCGGCGACGGGACCGTCTCCGCCGCCTTGCCCGCACCCCTGATGGAGAGCGCCGCGTGATCGACAAGCTCGCCGACGAGATCGCGTCCGCCGATGCTGAAACCGCCGGCATGGTGCTGAACGCCATCCAGCACCCGGTGATCATGGTCGATGGCGACGGCGTCGTCTGCTTCGCCAACTGGGAGGCGGAATCGTTCTTCGCCGCCAGCGCCGCCCATCTCGGCCGGCACAAGCTCGAGACCTTCATACCGTTCGGCAGCCCGCTGCTGCAGCTGATCGAGCAGGTGCGCGACCGCCGCGCCGCCGTCAACGAATACCGGGTGGACCTGAGTTCGCCCCGGCTTGGCAATGACAAGCTGGTCGATCTCTACGTGGCGCCGGTGGCGGGCCTGCCCGACAATGTCGTCGTGGTGTTCCAGGAACGCTCGATGGCCGACAAGATCGACCGGCAGCTCACGCACCGCGCCGCCGCCCGCTCGGTCACGGGCCTCGCCTCGATGCTGGCGCACGAAATCAAGAACCCGCTGTCGGGGATCCGGGGCGCGGCGCAGCTTCTGGAAATGTCGGTGGGCGACGAGGACCGCGCGCTCGCCCGGCTGATCCGCGACGAGACCGACCGCATCGTCTCGCTGGTCGACCGGATGGAGATCTTTTCCGACGAGCGGCCCGTGGACCGCGTTCCGGTCAACATTCATTCCGTGCTCGATCACGTCAAGGCCGTGGCCAAGGCGGGGTTCGCGCGCCGCATCCGGTTCGTGGAACTCTACGATCCGTCGCTGCCGCCGGTCTACGCCAATCGCGACCAGCTGGTGCAGGTGTTCCTCAACCTGGTCAAGAACGCCGCCGAGGCGATCGGCGACGACCCCAATGGCGAGATCGTGCTGACCACGGCCTACCGACCGGGCATCAAGCTGTCGGTGGCCGGTACCCGCGAAAAGGTCTCGCTGCCGCTCGAATTCTGCGTGCAGGACAATGGGCCCGGCGTGCCGGCCGACCTGGTCCAGCACCTGTTCGATCCGTTCATCACCACCAAGACCAACGGCACCGGCCTGGGGCTCGCGCTCGTCGCCAAGATCGTCGGCGGCCATGGCGGCATCGTCGAGTGCGACAGCCAGAGCAGCAAGACCACTTTCCGCATTCTGATGCCGGTCTCGCCCGACGGCCGGCCGATCAAGCCGTTGCCGTCTGCCAAGGGCAAGGCATCCGGCCAAAAGGACTGACATGATGGGCAAAGCCACCATACTTGTTGCAGATGACGACGCGGCGATCCGCACGGTGCTCAACCAGGCGCTCACCCGCGCCGGCTACGAGGTGCGCATCACCTCGAACGCGGCCACGCTGTGGCGCTGGATTTCGGCCGGGGACGGCGATCTGGTGATCACCGATGTGATCATGCCCGACGAGAACGCCTTCGACCTGCTGCCGCGGATCAGGCGGTCGCGGCCCGACCTGCCTGTGCTGGTGATGAGTGCGCAGAACACCTTCATGACCGCCATCAAGGCGTCCGAATGCGGCGCCTATGACTATCTGCCCAAGCCCTTCGACCTGACCGAGTTGATCAGCATCATCGGCAGGGCGCTGTCGGAGCCGCGCAAGCTCGCGGCCCAGCCCGAGGAGGCGAGCGAGGGCATGCCGCTGGTGGGACGCTCGACCGCCATGCAGGAGATCTACCGGGTCCTGGCCCGGCTGATGCAGACGGATCTGACGCTGATGATCACCGGCGAATCGGGCACCGGCAAGGAACTGGTGGCGCGCGCGCTGCATGACTACGGCAAGCGCCGCAACGGCCCCTTCGTCGCCATCAACATGGCCGCCATTCCGCGCGACCTGATCGAATCCGAACTGTTCGGCCATGAGAAGGGCGCCTTCACCGGGGCGCAGAACCGCTCCACCGGCCGGTTCGAGCAGGCCGAAGGCGGAACCCTGTTCCTCGACGAGATCGGCGACATGCCGATGGACGCCCAGACCCGGCTGCTGAGAGTCCTGCAGCAGGGCGAATACACCACCGTGGGCGGGCGCACCCCGATCAAGACCGATGTCCGGATCGTCGCCGCCACCAACAAGGATCTCAAGATCCTGATCAACCAGGGCCTGTTCCGCGAGGATCTGTTCTACCGGCTCAACGTTGTCCCGCTCAGGCTGCCCTCGCTCCGCGACCGGGCCGAGGATGTGCCGGACCTTGTGCGCCATTTCGTGCGCCAGGCCGTGGGCGAAGGGCTCGACGCCAAGCGGTTTGACGGGGAGGCGCTCGACCTGCTCAAGGCCTATGCCTGGCCGGGCAATGTGCGCGAACTCGAAAACGTGGTGCGCCGGGTGTTGGCGCTCTACCCCCAGGACGTCATCACCCGCGAGATCATCGACAACGAACTGCGCATCGAATCGCCAGAACCCGCCTCGCCGCAAGGGTCCACCTCGATCGGCCCCACCACCATCGCCCAGTCGGTGGAGGAAAACATGCGGCGCTACTTCGCGGGCTTCGGCGAAGACCTGCCGCCCTCGGGGCTCTACCAGCGGGTGCTCGAAGAAGTCGAATATCCGCTGATCCTGGCGGCGCTGACGGCCACGCGCGGCAACCAGATCAAGGCCGCCGACCTGCTCGGCCTCAACCGCAACACGCTGCGCAAGAAAATCCGCGAACTCGGGGTCACCGTCTACCGCTCGCCGCGCCTGGCCTGACAGAGCCAATCGGCGCCGAGGCGCTTGACAGGCTTCGGGTGAAAGTTGCATTTTCGCCACATTGTGTTGCTTGTTCGCAACGAAACAGTCCGGGCGAATCTGGAGCAGCAAGAACCACATGGCGATCGACACGGCTCCGGGGCTCGCGGACATAGATCCGGCTTTGACTGAAACGGCCGTCGCCGGTCAGGAAGCCCGCCAGCGCCGCAACCTGTTCACGCTTCCGGGCATCGCGCTTGTCGTCTCGGCCTTCCTGAGTGCGCTCATCTCGTTCTCGATCCTGCTCGGACTCACCCCGATCGAACCTGTCGACCAGGTGGTTCTCGCGGCCGTGGTGGTCAACCTGATCTTCGTGATCGGGCTGGTGATCCTGGTGCTCCTGGAAATCTGGACCCTGCTCAAGGCGCGGCGGCGCGGGAAGGCCGCGGCAAAGCTTCACATCCGCATCGTGGCGCTGTTCTCAATCGTCGCCATTCTTCCCGCGATCCTGATCGCCATTGTCGCCTCGATCACGCTGGATGTCGGGCTTGACCGGTGGTTTTCGCTCCGGACCAAGGCGATCGTCAATTCGTCGCTCTCCGTGGCGCAAGCCTATGTGCTTGAGAATGCACGCTTTCTGCAGGGCCAGACAGTCTCGATGGCCAATGACCTGGACAATGCGCGCTCGCTGTATTCGCTCGACCGCGTGGGGTTCGAGCAGTTCATGACCCGCCAGGCGATCGGCCGCGGGCTGCTCGGCGCATTTCTGGTGCGCGAGGACGGCAGCGTCATCCTGCAGGCCGACATCGAGACCGAGCGTCCGCTGCCCGCGGTGCCCAAACAGGCGCTCACTGACGCGGTCAAGGGCCAGCCGACGCTGATCCCGCCCGGCGTGACCAACCTGGTGGGCGCGCTGATCCCGCTGCAGCAGATCAACGGCACGCTGCTCTACACGGTCCGGGTGGTCGACCAGGAGGTCATGCGCTCGATGCGGCTGATGGAGGAGGCCACCCAGGAATACCAGACCCTCGAACAGGGCCGCACCTCGCTGCAACTGGCCTTCGGCATTCTTTATCTCGGTTTTGCGCTGGTCGTGCTGCTGTCGGCGATCTGGACCGCGATCGCGGTGGCCGACCGTCTGGTGCGGCCGATCCGGGTTCTGATCGGCGCGTCGGACAAGGTGGCGAGCGGCAATCTCGACGTCTCGGTGCCGGTGCATGCGTCCGACGGCGACGTCGGCTCGCTGGCCCAGACCTTCAACAACATGATCGTCCAGATCCGCACCCAGCGCGACCAGATCCTCTCGGCCAAGGACCAGATCGACGACCGCCGCCGCTTCACCGAAGCGGTGTTGTCGGGCGTCTCGGCCGGCGTTGTCGGCGTGGATCATCTAGGCGCGGTGACCATCGCCAACCGCTCCGCGCGCGAAATCCTGGGCAACAGCGACACGGAGATGATCGGCCGGCCGTTCTCGGAGATCGCGCCCGAGTTCGAGACCGTGATGGCGGAGGCCGCGATGCGGCCCAGAGCCGATGCCCGCGCCCAGATCACGCTGCAGCGCGGCGGCAAGGAACGCACGCTCAACATCAAGGTCACGCGGGAGGAGACCCACGACCAGCTCGAATCCTTCGTCGTCACGCTCGACGACATCACCGATCTGGTGATCGCGCAGCGTTCGACCGCCTGGGCCGACGTCGCCCGCCGCATCGCCCACGAAATCAAGAACCCGCTGACGCCGATCCAGCTTTCGGCCGAGCGCATCCGCCGCCGCTATGGCAAGCAGATCCCCGATGACGACCGCGCCGTGTTCGATCAATGCACGGACACGATCGTCCGCCAGGTCGAGGATATCGGCCGGATGGTCGACGAGTTCTCCTCGTTTGCGCGCATGCCCAAGCCGTCCAAGGCCCGGGCGGATCTGCGCGACATTCTCAAGGACGCCGTGTTCCTGCGCGAAGTCAGCCGCAACGACATCGAGTTCACGCGGGAGATGCCCGAGGAGCCGCTCGAGGGCGAATTCGATCCGCGGATGCTGGGCCAGGCCTTCGGCAATCTGGTCAAGAACGCCACGGAGGCCATCGATGCGGTCCCGGCTGAGGACGAACGGGATGGCAAGCGGATCATCGTGCGCGCCGAACGCTCCGAGGATGGCCGCGAGTTCATCGTTGATGTCATCGACAATGGCCGCGGCCTGCCGGGCGAAAACCGGCACCGGCTGCTCGAACCCTACACGACGATGCGCGACAAGGGCACGGGCCTCGGTCTCGCCATCGTCAAGAAGATCATAGATGACCACGGCGGCACGATCCAGTTGCGCGATGCTCCGGCGGAGGTCGACGGAGGCAGGGGCGCGATGATTACCGTGCGCCTCCCGGTGGAAGCGGCAACGCACGCCGGGGACGAGGAAAGAGCAAAGGAACCGGCAGATGGCATCTGACATTCTGGTCGTTGATGACGAGGCCGACATTCGCGAGATCGTCTCGGGCATTCTGGATGACGAAGGCCATGAAACACGCATGGCGGCAGACAGCGATTCGGCGCTGGCGGCGATTTCCGACCGGGTGCCGAGGCTGATCTTTCTCGACATCTGGCTGCAGGGAAGCCGGCTGGATGGGCTGGCGCTGCTCGATGAAATCAAGGCGCGCTATCCCGATCTTCCGGTGGTGATGATTTCGGGCCACGGCAATATCGAGACGGCGGTGTCGGCGATCAAGCGCGGCGCCTATGATTTCATCGAGAAGCCGTTCAAGGCCGACCGGCTGCTGCTGGTCGCCTCGCGGGCGATCGAGACCTCCAAGCTCAAGCGCGAGGTGAGCGAGCTCAAGAAGCGCTCGGGCGATCCGGTGGAGCTGATCGGCACCTCGGTGGCGGTGTCGCAGCTCAAGCAAAGCATCGACAAGATCGCGCCGACCAACAGCCGGGTGATGATCCTCGGCCCCTCGGGCACCGGCAAGGAACTGGTGGCGCGGCTCATCCACCGGAAATCCACCCGCTCCGGCGGTCCCTTCGTGGTTCTGAATGCCGCTGCGATCACGCCCGAGCGCATGGAGGTCGCCCTGTTCGGCACCGAAAGCGCCTCCAGCCACGAACGCAAGGTCGGCGCGCTAGAGGAGGCCCATGGCGGCATTCTCTATCTCGACGAAGTGGCCGACATGCCGCGCGGCACCCAGAACAAGATCTTGCGCGTGCTGGTCGACCAGCAGTTCGAGCGGGTCGGCGGCACCAAGCGCGTCAAGGTTGATGTGCGCATCATCTCGTCGACCGCCCGCAATCTCGAGGAGCTGATCGCGGCAGGCGAATTCCGCGAGGATCTGTACCATCGCCTGGCGGTGGTGCCGATCAAGGTGCCCTCGCTCAGCGAGCGGCGCGAGGACATTCCGTTCCTGGTCGACACGTTCATGCGGCAGGTGTCCGAACAGGCGGGCATCCGCAACCGCCGCATCGGCGAGGACGCGCTGGCCGTGATTCAGGCCCACACCTGGCCGGGCAATATCCGCCAGCTGCGCAACTATATGGAACGGCTGATGATTCTGGCCCGCTCCGACGGTCCGGACACGGTGATCAGCGCCGACATGCTGCCCGACGATGTCTCCGACATGCTGCCCAAGACTTCGGCCGCGGGCTCCAACCACATCATGACACTGCCGCTCAGGGAGGCGCGCGAGCTGTTCGAGCGCGACTACCTGATCGCCCAGATCAACCGGTTCGGCGGCAACATTTCCAGAACCGCCGAATTTGTGGGGATGGAGCGGTCCGCCCTGCATCGCAAATTGAAATCGCTTGGCGTATAAGCAGCGCAAGGCGGCCTCGGTCGCACCATTTCAGGACCGCCTGCCACGGCAGGCAAGGGGACGGCAATGAAAGTCATCATCTGCGGGGCCGGGCGGGTCGGCTACGGCATCGCCGAGCGGCTGGCCGCCGAAGACAACGACGTCTCGGTGATCGATACGTCGCCGACGCTGGTGCAGGCGATCCGCGACACGCTCGATGTGCGCAGCTATGTCGGCCACGGCGCCCATCCCGATGTACTGGCCCAGGCGGGCGCCGACCAGGCCGACATGATCATCGCCGTGACGCTGCATGACGAGATCAATATGGTGGCCTGCCAGGTGGCGCATTCGCTGTTCAACGTGCCCACCAAGATTGCCCGCATCCGCGCCCAGTCCTACCTCAAGTCGCACTGGGCGGACCTGTTTTCGCGCGACCACATGCCCATCGACGTGATCATCTCGCCGGAAGTCGAGGTCGGCCAGATGGTGCTGCGCCGGATCGCGCTGCCCGGCGCCACCGACGCGGTCCGCTTCGCCGACGACAAGGTGGCGATGGTGGCCATCGAATGCCTCGAGGATTGCCCGGTGGTCAACACGCCGCTGGTGCAGCTGAGCGAGCTGTTTCCCGATCTGCTGGCCACCGTCGTCGGCGTCTGGCGCAACGAGAAGCTGTTCGTGCCGCATTCGTCCGACCAGCTCGAGACCGGCGATCTCGCCTATGTCGTGTGCGACCGCGACCATGTCCGCCGCACCCTTGGCCTGTTTGGTCATGAGGAGCAGGAGGCCGGACGCATCGTCATCGCCGGCGGCGGCAATATCGGCTATTACGTCGCGGCCGCGATCGAGGAGCGGCAGCCCAAGACAAGGGTCAAGATCATCGAGGCCGACCGCGGGCGCGCCGTGTCGATCGCCGATTCGCTGTCCCGCACCGTCGTGCTCAATGGCTCCTCGCTCGATCAGAGCATTCTGGTGGAGGCCGACATTCAGAACGCCGACCTCATGGTCGCGCTTACCAATGACGACCAGGTAAACATTCTGTCCTCGGTCATGGCCAAGCGGCTGGGCTGCAAGGCCAATCTGGCGCTCATCAACAATCCGTCCTACCAGACCATCACCAAGACGATGGGGATCGATGCGCATATCAATCCGCGCGCGGTGACGATCTCGCGCATTCTCCAGCATGTGCGGCGCGGCCGCATTCGCGCGGTCTATTCCGTCCAGAAGGGCGAGGCCGAGGTGATCGAGGCGGAAGCGCTCGATACCTCGCCGCTGGTCGGCAAGCCGTTGCGCAACCTCGAGCTGCCGGACGGCGTGCGGATCGGCGCGATCTACCGCGACAAGCAGGTGCTCAGGCCAGACGGTTCGCTCAAGATCAAGGCCAAGGACCGGGTGGTGATGTTCGCGGCGCTCGATTCGGTGCGCCATGTGGAGCAGATGTTCCGCGTCAGCCTCGAATTTTTCTGAGCCATGCTGGGAATCCTGCATGTCCTGGCAGTGGCGGTGGCGGGGCTTTGTGCGCTCGTCGTCCCGGCTGTGCTGTTCGCCATCGCCGACGGTATGCGCGACCTGGCCATGTCGATGCTGCTGGTGGGCTCGCTCGGCGTGTTCGCCGCGCTGATGGTGCTGGGCGCCATTTCCGGGTTCGAACGCAGGCTGGGGCGGGCGTCCGGCTATCTGGCGCTGGTCGCCGTCTGGGTCGTGCTCCCGGTTTTCGCGGCCGTGTCCTTCAAGACGCTCGCCGGCCTGAGCTGGATGGACGCCTGGTTCGAGGCCGCCTCGGCGCTGACCACGTCGGGGTCCTCGCTGCTGACGCGCGAGACCGCACCGCAGGCGATCCTGTTCTTTCGCTCGTCAATGGAATGGTATGGCGGCTTCATCACGCTGGTGTCGATCATCCATGTGCTGGCGCCCGGCGGCTTTGGCGGGCTTCCTGCCGGCGACCGCCGCATGATCACCGGCCATGCAAGCGACATGACGGTCTATCTGGGCGAATTTCGCGGGGTGCTGGGGCAATATGTGCTGATGACCTTCCTGGTGTTCGTCGGGCTGATGCTTGCGGGCGTCAACGGCCCCTATGCCGGGATGCTGGCGATGGTGGCGATCGCCACCGGGGGATTTCTTCCTTTCGACGGCGCGCTCGAGGACCATGCCGGGCCAATGGCGCAACTGGTGCTGGCAGCGGGCCTGGCGCTTGGAACCGTCAGCGTCTTCTGGCGGCGACGGATGGTGCGGTCGCCACGGAACTTCCTGACCTTCAATCCGGAGACCAGCGTCATCGGCCTTGGCATCCTGCTGATCGCGCTTCTGTTCGCCGCCCGGATCTTCTCTGTGTCCGGCGGTGCCAATCTCGGACCGATCCTGGCCGAGAGCCTGCTCACCGCCGCGTCGCTGGTGGCAACCAGTGGCATCGAGAGCCGGCCGGGCGTGATCGCGCTGTGGCCCGATATCGTCGTGCTGGCCATCGTGCTTGTCGGCGGCGGCATCTATTCGACGACGGGAGGCGTGAAGGTCTACCGCGTCGTGGCGATGGCGGTTCATTCGGGCCGCGAACTCAACCGCCTGATCTATCCCAGCAGCGTCACCAATCTGAGGTTCGGCCGGCACCGGATCGACGAGGACAGCATGCGGGCGATCTGGACCTATTTTGCGCTGTCCATGCTGATCCTGGCCTCGGCCTCGCTAGCGTTCACCCTGAGCGCGGCGGAGTTCGAGGGCGGCATCACGATGGCGGTGGCGTTTTTCGCCAATGCCGGTCCAGTGTATGAAGCGCTGATCCCGCTGGCCTATGCAACTGATCCGGCAAACCCGGCATGGCCGCAGCTGGTTGCCATGCCGGCATCGGCAAAACTCGCCGCGATCGTGGTAATGACGCTGGGACGCCTTGAAGTCATGGTGGTTTTCGCCGTCCTCAATGTCCGCTACTGGATGACCCGCTAGCCGAAAGCGGCCGGGGCAGGCCATGCCCATGCCTGAAAATCAAGTGTTTACAAAACCTCCTAACAATGATCTTCTGTGGCACGTTCGAACGAACGAATTTCTGTCAGCGGCAAGCAAACCGAATCTGTCTGTCAGAGGGAACAAAACTGTTGGGGACTTGACGTTACGGAAGGCCGCGAGGCTCTTCGTCTTTTTGTTTTTGAAAGACGGTTTCCGTCAAGATCTGAACGAATGCGGTAACGACCTGCGGTTGCGCAGGCAAGAAAAAGACGGATGAATAGGCGCAATGGCGGAGCGTTCACAAAACCTGCAGGATCTTTTTCTCAACACGGTTCGGAAGCAGAAAATCTCCCTGACGATCTTTTTGATCAACGGAGTGAAGCTGACCGGCGTGGTGACGTCTTTCGATAATTTCTGTGTCCTGCTAAGACGAGACGGTCACTCGCAGCTTGTCTACAAGCATGCGATTTCCACAATCATGCCGAGCCAGCCAGTCCAGATGTTCGAGAACGAGGACGCCGGCAACGGCGCCTGACGGGACAACGCACATCGAAACTGTTGACACGACCGGACATTTCATCGACGCGGACTCCAAGTCCGGCGTCACGCGCGCCATTGTGCTCATTCCGGCCTTGCGCACGCGCAATCCCGCGCCCGGCAGCGGCGCCGACGGCGGCAACGTGGTCAAGCGCCCCGATGCCCACCGCATGGGCGAGGCCATCGGCCTGGCGGGCGCCATCGAGCTGCAGGTGGTCGAGGCACTGATCGTGCCGATCTCCGATCCGAGGCCCGCGACCCTGGTCGGCACGGGCAAGATGCGTGAGATCACGGCGCGGATCGACTCCACCGGCGCGCAGCTGGTCATTGTCGACCATCCGCTGACGCCGGTTCAGCAGCGCAATCTGGAGGAGGAGTGGAAGGTCAAGGTGATCGACCGCACCGGCCTCATTCTCGAGATCTTCGGCCGCCGCGCCTCCACCAAGGAAGGCGTGCTGCAGGTCGAACTGGCCCATCTCAATTACCAGAAGGGACGCCTGGTCCGGAGCTGGACCCACCTTGAACGCCAGCGCGGCGGCGGCGGCTTCATGGGCGGTCCCGGCGAGACCCAGATCGAGGCCGACCGGCGGCTGTTGCAGGAGCGCATCATCAAGCTCGAGCGCGAGCTCGACCAGGTGCGCCGCACCCGGCAGCTGCATCGCGCCAAGCGCAAGAAGGTGCCGCACCCGATCGTGGCGCTGGTGGGCTATACCAATGCCGGCAAGTCGACGCTGTTCAACCGCGTGACCGGCGCCGAGGTGCTGGCCGAGGACATGCTGTTTGCCACGCTCGACCCGACACTGAGACGGATGAAGCTGCCGCATGGCGCGACCGTGATCCTGTCGGACACGGTGGGGTTCATCTCGAACCTGCCGACGCACCTTGTCGCGGCCTTCCGGGCCACGCTCGAAGAGGTGCTGGAGGCCGACCTGATCTTGCATGTGCGCGACATGTCCGATCCCGACCGCAATGCGCAGGCCGCCGACGTCGAGGCGATCCTGAAGAGCTTGGGCGTGGGCGAGGACGAGCCGCGCAAGATGCTGGAAGTCTGGAACAAGGTCGACCTGATCGAGCCCGACGCGGCGGAAGCGCTGCGCGCCCGTGCCGCCGGTGGGGAATCCATCGTGGTTTCGGCCCTGACCGGCGAAGGCGTCGACACGCTGCTGTCGGCCATCGAGACGCGGATTTCCGGCGAACTCGTGACCCGCACCATCGTGCTGCAGACGCATCAATTGCAAGTCATGTCCTGGATCTACGACCGGGGCCGGGTCCAGAGCCGCGTCGACCACGAGGACGGATCGGTGGAGATCACCGCCGAATTCACCGCCGCCGACAGCCTCGATCTCGACCGGCAACTGGGCCTCGGGCCCAAGCCGGAGACGGATTACTGACACGCGACACCCAGATCCCGCCCGGATGTCGCCACCTGCCGTGATGCAGGACGCGCGGGGCGGCCATTCCCCATATCCATGACGAACGTAACCCCAGTCGTATGGTCCACGCCTGAATACAGGTATTTACAATGCCTGTATTCAGGCGTAACCAGTGATCAAGCGGGCGCCGGGTCCCTCCCGGTGCGCGGCGGC
This sequence comes from Hoeflea sp., assembly GCF_030682515.1. Classification (GTDB taxonomy): domain Bacteria; phylum Pseudomonadota; class Alphaproteobacteria; order Rhizobiales; family Rhizobiaceae; genus Hoeflea. The sequence continues at coordinate 18,301 of NZ_JAUXOD010000114.1, forward strand.
ATCGGGCGAGGGGGCCAGCGCCCGTGACGGGATTGCAACAGGAGACAAGGTCGATGGCCACGACGGCGGAACGAATGCGGGCATGGCAGGGGCCGGCGATCCTGAGCTTCGGCTTCAGGCCGTTCTTCCTGCTGGGTGCTGCCTGGGCGGCGCTGGCGATGGTGCTGTGGGTGATGATGCTCTCAGGCGCCGCGCCGCTGCCCACCGCCTTCGATCCGGTCGCCTGGCATGCGCATGAGTTGCTTTTCGGCTATCTCGGCGCGGTGCTGGCCGGCTTCCTGCTCACGGCGGTACCGAACTGGACCGGAGGGCTGCCGGTCACCGGCTGGCCGCTTGCGGGCCTCGTGGCGCTCTGGGTGAGCGGCCGGATCGCCGTGGCGGTCTCGGCTCTGCTTCCGGCCTATGGCGCGATGGCGCTCGATCTGGCCTTGCCGGTGGCACTGGCGGGGTTCCTGCTGCGCGAAATCATTGTCGGACGGAACTGGCGCAACCTGCCGGTGCTGGTCCTGCTCGGGATCTGGATGCTCGCCAATGCGGGCTTTCACCTCCAGGCGCTGGACGAGGGGATGCCCGCCCATGGCGCCGAACTGCGGCTCGGGCTTGCGGCCGCCATCCTGCTGATTTCATTGATTGGCGGGCGCATCGTGCCGTCGTTCACCCGCAACTGGCTGGTGCAGCAGAAGGCAAAGCAATTGCCCGCGGTTCCGGGGCGCGCAGACATCGCCATACTCGTGACGACGCTTGTCGCACTTGCGGCCTGGGTGGCCTCGCCCGACCACGCGGTGACGGCGACCCTGTGCGCCATCGCCGGGCTTGGCCATGCCTGGCGCCTGATCGGCTGGCAAGGCCGGCGGACCGCGTCCGAGCCGCTGGTCTGGGTGCTGCATGTGGCCTACGCCTTCGTGCCGCTCGGGTTCCTGGCGATTGCCGGCGCGGCTTTCCTGCCTTATCCCGCCACAGCGGCGCAACATGTATGGATGGCGGGCGCCATCGGCCTGATGACGCTCGCGGTGATGAGCCGGGCGAGCCTGGGGCATTCCGGGCGGCCGCTCAAGGCCACGCCCGCCATCACCGCGCTCTATGTCGCGCTGATTGTCTCGGTCTTGGCCCGTTTCCTCGCGGGTCTCGTTCCGGGGCAGGACTGGCCGCTGCATCTGGCCGCCGGCGCCTGGATTCTGGCCTTCGGCGGCTTTTTGGTGGTCTATTATCCGGTTCTGGCGCGGCCGAAGCTCGGCCCAAAGGTCCCGGGCGGCAAAGTGGCGGCGCGATGAGCGGCTGGGGCGAATTCATCGCCGCCTATGGTGCCTTTCTCGCCTCCCATGCGATTCCTGTCCGGCCACCGGTCAAGCCGTTTCTGACGGCGCGGCTGGGCAAGGCAGGGTTCTCGCTTGCCTATTCGGCGCTGTCGATCGCGGTGCTGGTCTGGCTGATCGTTGCAGCGGGACGCGCGCCGCATGTCGAAATCTGGCCGCGCGCGGCCTGGCAGAGCCATGTGACGCTCGTGGCGATGGTCGCGGCCTGCCTGATCCTGGCGCTGGCCGCGTTCCGGCCCAATCCATTTTCCTTCGGCGGCTGGCGCAACGGGGATTTCGATCCGGGGCGACCGGGGATTGCCGGCTGGATCCGGCATCCGGTGCTGGCGGTGCTGGCGCTGTGGGCGTCGGGCCACATCGTGCCCAACGGCAATCTTGCCCATGTGATCCTGTTCAGTGGGTTTGCGCTGTTCGCGCTTCTTGGCCAGCGCTTGATCGACCGGCGGCGGAAGCGCGAGATGGGCGAGAGCCGCTGGTCGGAGCTCGGGAAGGCTGCACGGGCCGGTCGGAGCCTTGGCGCCGATACCGCGACGTTCGTCCGTCTGGCGGCGGGCCTTGGACTGCTCATCGTGCTGATCTGGTTGCATCCGACAATCATCGGGCTCGATCCGCTCGGCTGGTAACCTCCGGGCGAACCGCCGGATCTCGCGTCAGCCTTGTTCAGGCTTGAGCTTCGCCGCCTGCCACAGCGCTTCCATCTCGTCGAGGCTCGCACCTTCGGGCGTCTTGCCCTGGCGCGCCAGTCCGGCCTCGACCTGGGCAAAGCGCGTGCGGAACTTGGTGTTGGTCGAGCGCAGCGCGTCCTCGGGGTCGGTCTTGAGGTGCCGGGCCAGATTGGCGACGGCGAAGATGACGTCGCCCAGTTCTTCCGCCGCCTTTGCGGTTTGGCCGCTGGCGATCTCGGCGCGCAGCTCGGCGATTTCTTCCTCGATCTTGTCGAGCACGGGGCCTGCGGCACCCCAGTCGAAGCCGACGCGGCTTGCCGCCTCCTGCAGCTTCAGCGCCTCCATCAGCGCGGGCAGGGCGCGCGGCACGTCGGTCAGCTGACCCGGCGTCCCGGCTTCCGGCAGCCCGCGTCTGGCACGGCGGGCCCGCCGTTCGGCCTTCTCCTCGGCCTTGATTGTGGCCCATTGCGCCTTGACCTTGTCGGGCGTGTCCGCGTCCGAGCGCTCGAACACATGCGGATGCCGGCGGATCATTTTCTTCGTGATTGCCTCGACCACGTCCTCGAACGAGAAGAGGTCCTGCTCCTGCGCCATCCGGGCGTGGAAGACCACCTGCAACAGCAGATCGCCCAGTTCGTCGCAGAGATCTTCGGGATCGTTGCGCTCGATCGCGTCGGCCACCTCATAGGCCTCCTCGATCGTGTAGGGCTTGATCGAGGAAAAATCCTGCTTGATGTCCCAGGGGCAGCCGGTTTCGGGATGACGGAGCGCCGCCATGATCTCGATGAGGCCGGAAATGTCGCGTGATGGTTTCATCGGGCGATCCTATCCGAGGTGCATGACGCCCGCGACGGCGAAGCCACGGGCAGGCGCGTTGTCCACAGCTCTGTCGGACCGGGCGGCCGGCACCGAGGGCTCAGTTGAGCGGAATGGTGTTGTCGTCCTTGGTCGACTGGTAGGCGTTCGACAGCTCGGCGTAGCGGGCGCGGATGCGGTGGGCCTGGTCGAGCAATGGAGCGGCCTGGTCATCGGGCAGGGTGGCGATGAGGTCAAAGATGCCGCGGCCGCGCCAGAAGGCGTTGTCGTGGTTGTAGCCGCCCGGCTCCAGTCCGAAGACTTCTTTCAGCATCTTGAGATCATGCGGGATCGAAAAGCTGTCGCGCGAATCCTGGTGGCTGAAGAAATAGAAGAAATTGTCGAAGCCCGCCCAGGCGATCGCCGACATGCACATGGTGCAGGGCTCGTGGGTCGACATGAACATCATGTCCCTGGTCGATTCCTGTTTTGAAACAGGGGTTTCGTAAAAGCACTTGAGAAGATGGACTTCACCGTGCCACAGCGGGTTTTCGGTCTCGCGGTTGGTCTCAGCCATCACCAGCGTGCGATCCGTCTTGCGCAGCAGGGCCGCGCCGAACACCTTGTTGCCCTCCGCCACGCCCCTGTCGGTCAATGGCAGAATGTCGTGCTCCATCACATCGAGCAGTCGTCCGACCAGATCCGCGTTCTCGGTGATCGCCATGTGCGTCCCAACCCTGTGCAGTCCGACCGCATGAGCGAGAGCGCGTCGCGGTTACGCTTTCTCCATATCCGGCTTTCAGGGGTAAAAGAATATCTGTTTGGCCCGATTGGCACATCTTTGTTCCTTCATTTGTTTCGTCAATCTCCTGAAAATGGCGCCAACTCAGGAGTTGCCCTCAGATGTCCTCGCGAAATGCGCAGCTGACCACATTTCCCGCCTTCATGCGGGTCGACGCCCGCAAGGTGGCGATTTTCGGAAACGGCGCGGAAGCAGCCGCCAAGGCGCGGCTTGTGGCCAACACGACGGCGGAAATTTCCGTCTATGCCGACGCGCCCGAGGCGGAACTGATCGACAGCCTGTCACGTCTCGCCATCGAGCCCGTGCTGGAAGCCTATGCGGCCGCGCAGATGGATGGCGCAACCCTGGTCTTCGCCGCCACGGGCGACGCGGCGCTGGACCGCCAGATCGTGGCCGACGCGCGTACCCGCCGCATTCCGGCGAACGCCGTCGACCAGCCCGACTTCTGCGATTTCCTGACGCCGGCGCTGGTCAACCGCGCGCCTGTCGCCATCGCCATCGGCACCGAAGGGGCAGGGCCGGTGCTGGCCCAGATGATCCGCGCGCGCATCGACCAGATGCTGTCTCCCTCGCTCGGCACGCTCGCCCGGCTTGCCCAGGACTACCGGGTCGCCGTCGACCGGCTTCTGCCGCGCGGCGTGGCGCGGCGGGTGTTCTGGCGTCGTTTCTTCGAGGCCGATGTCGCCACCCATGTCGCGCATAACGAGATCTCGCTCGCCCGCCGCGCCGCCACCCGCATGCTGCGCGGCCGCGAGCCCGTGCCGGGCCACATCTGGCTGGTGGGCGCAGGCCCCGGCGCCGAGGACCTGCTGACGCTCCGCGCTCAGCGCGCGATGATGGAAGCCGATGCGATCGTCTATGACGCGCTGGTGCCCGAAGCCGTGGTCGCACTCGGCCGCCGCGACGCCGAGCGGCTGTCGGTGGGCAAGCGCAAGGGCTGCCATTCCAAAAGCCAGAGCGAAATCAACGATTTGCTCGTCCGCCTCGGTCGCGAGGGCAAGCGCGTGGTCCGGCTCAAGTCCGGCGATCCGCTGGTGTTCGGCCGCGCCGGCGAGGAAATGGCCGCACTCCGCGATGCGGGCGTCTCCTTCGAGATCGTTCCGGGCATCACTTCGGCGCTGGCCGCTGCCGCCGATTTCGAACTGCCGCTGACGCTGCGCGGCGTCGCCTCGTCGCTGGTGTTCACCACCGGGCATGATTTGACGGGCGCAGCACTGCCCGACTGGGCGCGGCTCGCCGTCTCCGGCGCCACGCTCTGCGTCTACATGGGCCGCACGGTGGCCGCGAGCGTCGCAACAAGGCTGATCGAGGCCGGGCTGCCCGCCGATATGACGGTCGCCATCGTCGAAAATGCCTCGCGCGGCGACAAGCGGCTGTTCCACGGCACGCTTGCCGACCTGCCGGCACTCGAGCACCGCGACGAACTTTCGGGACCGGTGATGGTGGTGATCGGTGACGCGGTTGCCGGCGCGAATTTCGAGAATTCCACCCCGATCGCCGACGGGCAGCGGGGCGCTGCCCATGCGCCCCACACCCAAGCCAACCAGACCCAAGCCGCCTGAGGAGGCCATCATGAAAACCGCCCCGTTCAAGACCAAGGTTCTCACCGCAAACCGGCTCTCCGACGGCATCTCCGTCTGGCTCGGCGCCCATGGCGAGTGGGTGGTGTCGATCAAGGACGCGTTTCTGGCGCGCCACGAGGACGCCGTGACGGCGATCGAGACGGCCGGAAAGCAGGCGCTCGCCGACAACCGCGTGGTCGATGTCAATGTCATCGACGTCGAGGAGACCTCTGCCGGGCCGCGCCCGTTCCGTCTGCGCGAGCGCATCCGCGCCGAGGGTCCCTCCATCGACTACGCGCCGGTTGCCACGGCACGCGTCTCCCAGGCCGCATAGGACCAGCTGATGTATCGTTACGATGAATTCGACCACGGCTTCGTGGCCCAGCGTGTCAGCCAGTTTCGCGACCAGGTCGCGCGGCGCCTGACGGGCGAGATTTCCGAGGATGCGTTCAAGCCGCTCAGGCTGATGAACGGCGTCTATCTGCAGCTGCATGCCTACATGCTGCGCGTCGCCATTCCCTATGGCACGCTCAACAGCCGGCAGATGCGCAAGCTCGCCCACATCGCCCGGACCTATGACCGCGGCTACGGCCACTTCACCACGCGCCAGAACATCCAGTACAACTGGCCGGCACTCTCGGACATGCCGGCTATCCTCGAAGAGCTGGCCGAAGTCGAGATGCACGCGATCCAGACCTCGGGCAATTGCATCCGCAATGTCACCGCCGACCATTTCGCCGGTGCGGCCGCCGACGAGGTCGCCGATCCCAGGCCCTATGCCGAGATTCTCAGGCAATGGTCGTCGGTGCATCCGGAGTTCTCGTTCCTGCCGCGCAAGTTCAAGATCGCGGTGACGGCCTCGGAGCGCGATCGTGCGGCGATCCAGGTCCATGACATCGGGCTGCAGCTGAAAAAGGACGGCGAAGGCGGCCTGGGCTTTGCCGTCTGGATCGCCGGCGGGCAGGGGCGTACGCCGATCCTGGCCAAGAAGATCAAGGATTTCCTGCCGGAAGAGGATCTGCTGAGCTACACCACGGCGATCATGCGGGTCTACAATCTGCATGGCCGCCGCGACAACAAGTACAAGGCGCGGATCAAGATCCTGGTGCATGAGACCGGCGTCGAGCAGCTGACGAGCGAGATCGACGCGGAATGGGCGCATCTCAAGGACGGCGAGTTGAAGCTGCCTGCGGCCGACATCGCCGCGATCAATGCCTATTTCGCCCCCAGGGAGCTGGACGCCCGCGCCGAAGGCTGGAAGGAACTCGCCGCCTGGAAGAAGTCCGATCCCGGCTTTGCCACCTGGGTCGGCCGCAACGTGGCGCCGCACCGGCATCCCGACTACGGCATGGTGACGATCTCGCTCAAGCCCATCGGCGGTATTCCGGGCGACGCTTCGGCCGACCAGATGGATGCGGTGGCAAAGCTTGCCCTCGAATTCGGCCATGACGAGATTCGCGTGACCCACGAGCAGAACCTGGTGCTGCCGCATGTGGCGCTCGCCGATCTCGAACCCCTGTACCGGGCGCTTCTGGCCGAAGGGCTGGCGACCGCCAATGCCGGCCTGATCACCGACATCATCGCCTGCCCGGGGCTCGACTATTGCGCGCTGGCGAATGCCCGCTCGATTCCCGTGGCGCAGGAGATTTCCAACCGTTTCGGCGACCCGGCGCGGCAGGCCGAGATCGGTGATCTCAAGATCAAGATTTCCGGCTGCATCAATGCCTGCGGCCACCACCATGTCGGCCATATCGGCATTCTGGGCGTCGAGAAGAAGGGCGCGGAGCTCTACCAGATCTCGCTCGGCGGATCGGGCGACGAGAATGCCTCGATCGGCCAGATCACCGGACCCGGCTTCGAGCCGGACCAGGTCACCGACGCGATCGAGACCATTGTCGAGACCTATCTGTCCCAGCGGACCGATGCTGACGAGACCTTCATCGCGTGTTACCGCCGCATCGGCGCCGATCCCTTCAAGGCGGCGCTTTACGGCAGCGAATCCCAGGCCGCCTGAGCCAGACCCGGAGACTTTCATGACTGTAATCTGGACGAAGGACGGGATTGTCGAGAGCGATCCCTGGATCGAAGGCGACGCCGAGCAGGGGCCGAAGCTGCTGTCGCTTGCCGACGCGCTTGCGCATGCGCAGGACAATGCGCCCTTCGGCGTGGTGCTGCAGCCGGCCGACGACGTGACGGCGCTGGCGCCGATCCTGGACCGGGTGGCGATCGTGGCGCTGAGCTTTCCCGCCTTCAACGATGGGCGAGGGTTTTCGCAGGCAGCACTTCTTAGGCAACGCCTGGGCTACACCGGCGAGCTACGGGCGGTGGGTGCGGTGCTGCTCGACCAGGTACCGCTGATGCTGCGGACCGGGTTCGACAGTTTCGAAGTCAGCCATGCGCCGACGATTGCGCGCCTCACCGAAAACCGGCTGCCGGGCATCGATCTGCACTATCAGCCGTCCGCAGACTCGACAGATGCCGGGCAGGGCTACAGCTGGCGCCGCACGGCGCGCGCCAACGGCTGATCGGGGAGTTTTGTCATGCAGATACACGTCACCGACCAGAGCGGGACCCGCCACACGCTGGAAGCGCTCGAAGGCTTCCGGGTGATGGAGATCATTCGTGATTGGGGCCTCGACATCAAGGCCGAGTGCGGCGGCGCCTGCGCCTGCGCCACCTGCCATGTCCATGTCGCGCCCGAATGGCTGGGTCACCTGTACCCGATCGAGGCCGAGGAAGAGGACATGCTCGACCAGGCTTTTGACGTGCGCGACAATTCGCGGCTTTCCTGCCAGCTCTTGATGAGCGAGGAGCTCGACGGTCTCGAGGTGACGCTGGCGCCTGGCACCGAACGCAAGGACCGCGCCGCGGCCTGATCGGCAGTCACTTGGGGCAGCCGGGGCACATCCGGCGCAATCCCGACATGGCGGCGTCGCTTGCGCTGCTTGCGTGACGCGGGGTCGTCATGCGAGTTTGCGGGTCATGATCGACAAGCTCGAATTCTTCATCGTGCTCGCCAGGGAACGGCACTTCGGCCGCGCCGCAGAGGAATGCGGCGTGACGCAGCCGACGCTGTCGGCCTCGCTCAAGCAGCTCGAGGAGCAACTGGGCGTGGTTCTGGTGCAGCGCGGATCGCGCTTCCAGGGACTCACTCCTGAAGGCCAGCGGGTGCTGGAATGGGCCAGGCGCATTGTCGGCGACGCGCGCACCATGCGCGAGGAGATGAAGGCCGCGCGCAAGGGCCTGTCGGGCCATGCCCGCATTGCGATCATCCCGACCGCGTCCTCGATGGTCACGGAACTGACCACCGCATTCGCCGAGAAGCATCCGGCGGTCACGCTGTCGATCATCTCCTGCACCAGCTACGAGGTGCTGACCAAGCTCGAGAATTTCGAGATCGACACCGGGATCACCTATCTTGAGAACGAACCGACCGGCCGCGTCGCCACCGTGCCGCTCTATGCCGAGCGCTACCAGCTGATCACCTCGGCCGGACAGCCGATGGCCGGCAAGGAGACGGTGACCTGGGCCGAAGTGGCGACCCTGTCGCTGTGCCTGCTCACGCCCAACATGCAGAACCGCCGGATCATCGACCAGCACCTGGCCGAAGCCGGCGCCACGGTGAAACCGACGCTCGAATCCAATTCGATGGTGGTGCTGTTTTCCCATATCCGCACCGGAAAGTGGGCCTCGATCATGCCGGTCAACCTGGCCGAGACGCTGGGGCTTGCGGGCGACATCCGCTCCATCCCGATTGTCGAGCCGGATGCGAGCCACATCGTCGGCATGATCGCCGCGCCGCGGGAACCGCACACGCCGATCGTCTCGGCGCTGTTGCACGAGGCGCGGGTGTTCGCCCGGGCGCTGGCGCAACGATAGAGATTTTCTATCGCACCACGGATATGCTGCCTTGATTCAAGGGCTTGTTGCCTGACAATGATAGATGAAGACATGCCGCAGGAGGAGCTTCGCATGGATTCACGCCACTTGGATGCGGACATTGCGTCGCGGACCGAGGCGATCGTCGGGCGGCTGAAGCCGCTCGAAGGGCCGCTTCTGCCGATCCTTCACGATATCCAGGCCGAGTTCGGCTATGTGCCGCAGGCTTCGCTTCCGGTGATCGCGCAGGGGCTCAACCTGTCGCGCGCCGAAGTGCATGGTGTGGTCAGCTTCTACCATGATTACCGGGAAACGCCCGCCGGCCGCCATGTGATCAAGCTTTGCCGGGCTGAAGCCTGCCAGTCCATGGGCGCCAACGAACTGGCCGACCGGCTTCTCGGGTTGCTCGGGCTCGACTGGCACGAGACCAGTTCCGACGGTGCGGTCACGATAGAGCCTGTCTATTGTCTGGGCCTGTGCGCCTGCGCGCCGGCGGCGATGGTCGACGGCGAGGTGATCGGCCGGCTCGACGCGGACGCGGTTCAGGATCTGGCAATGGCGGTGCGGGCATGAGCGTGAAGATCTACATTCCGGGCGATTCCGGCGCCCTTGCCGTCGGCGCCGACAAGGTCGCCATGCGGATGGCGCAAGCCATTGCCGCGCGCGATCTTGATGTGACGATTATCCGCAACGGCTCGCGCGGGCTGTTCTGGCTCGAGCCGATGATCGAAGTCGAGACGGAGGCGGGGAGGGTGGCCTATGGCCCGGTCAAGCCGGCCGATGTCGACGGGCTCTTGTCGGCAGGTCTGCTTGACGGCGGCGATCACCCGCTCTGCCTCGGCCCGACCGCCGACATCCCGTTCCTCAAGCGTCAGACCCGGCTTACCTTTGCCCGCTGCGGCATCACCGATCCGCTGTCGCTCGAGGACTATCGCAATCATGGCGGTCTGGCCGGATTGATCAACGCCGTGGCGATGACGCCCCAGGCGATTGTCCAGGAAGTCACGGAGTCGGGCCTGCGCGGCCGCGGCGGCGCGGGCTTTCCGACCGGCATAAAGTGGAAGACGGTGCTGGAGGCGGAAGGGCCGCAGAAATACATCGTCTGCAACGCCGACGAGGGCGATTCGGGCACATTCTCCGACCGCATGATCATGGAGGGCGACCCCTTCGTGCTGATTGAGGGCATGGTGATCGCCGGGCTCGCCGTCGGGGCGACCAAGGGCTATGTCTACACCCGCTCCGAATATCCCCATGCCATCCGGATGATGACGCGCGCGATCGAAATCGCGCGCAAAAACAACATTCTCGGGCCGTCCGTTCTCGGATCCCTCCATGCCTTCGACATGGAAGTCCGTGAAGGCGCGGGCGCCTATGTCTGCGGCGAGGAAACGGCGCTGCTGGAAAGCCTCGAAGGCCGCCGCGGCGTGGTGCGCGCCAAGCCGCCGCTGCCTGCGCACAAGGGCTTTCTCGGCCGACCGACGGTGGTCAACAATTTGATCTCGCTCGCCACCGTGCCGGTGATCCTCGACAAGGGCGGCGCCTACTACCGCGATTTCGGCATGGGCCGGTCGCGCGGCACGATCCCGGTGCAGATCACCGGCAATGTCCGGTATGGCGGGCTGTTCGAGGCGGCTTTCGGCATGACGCTGGGCGAACTGGTGGATGACATCGGCGGCGGCACGGCAACCGGACGGCCGGTCAAGGCGGTGCAGGTCGGCGGACCATTGGGCGCCTATTTCCCGCGCGAGCTGTTCGACACGCCATTCGACTACGAGGCGTTTACGGCAAAGGGCGGGCTGGTCGGCCATGCCGGCATCGTGGTGTTCGACGACACCGCCGACATGCTCAAGCAGGCGCGCTTCGCGTTCGAATTCTGCGCCATCGAGAGCTGCGGCAAGTGCACGCCCTGCCGCATCGGCTCGACCCGCGGCGTCGAGGTGATCGACCGGATCGCCGCCGGCATCGAGCCCGAGAAGCAGAAGGACCTCGTCGCGGATCTCTGCAACACGATGAAATTCGGCTCGCTCTGCGCGCTGGGCGGCTTCACGCCGTACCCCGTGATGAGCGCGCTCACCCATTTTCCGGAGGATTTCCGTCCGGTTCCGATGTCCCAGGCTGCGGAGTAAACTTATGCCCCTGATCCAGGAAATCGACTACGGCACCCCGGCCTCGAAGGCCGAGAAGACCGTGCGGCTCGTGATCGACGGCACCACGATCGAGGTCCCCGAGGGCACGTCGGTGATGCGCGCCTCGATGGAGGCAGGCATTCAGGTGCCGAAGCTCTGCGCGACCGACATGGTCGACGCCTTCGGCTCCTGCCGGCTCTGCCTGGTCGAGATCGAGGGCCGCAACGGGACGCCCGCCTCCTGCACCACGCCGGTCGCCGAGGGCATGGTGGTCCACACCCAGACCGGACGATTGAAGGACATCCGCCGCGGCGTGATGGAGCTCTACATCTCCGACCATCCGCTCGACTGCCTGACTTGTGCGGCCAATGGCGACTGCGAACTCCAGGACATGGCCGGCGCCGTGGGCCTGCGCGACGTGCGCTACGGCCAGGACGGCCACAACCACGTCAAGGCGCGCAACAATGGCGAAGCCAATCCGCGCTACATGGCCAAGGACGAGAGCAACCCCTATTTCACCTATGATCCGTCGAAATGCATCGTCTGCTCACGCTGCGTGCGGGCCTGTGAGGAAGTGCAGGGGACGTTCGCGCTCACCATCGAGGGCAGGGGTTTTGACAGCCGCGTGTCGCCCGGCATGCATGAGAGCTTCATGAATTCCGAATGCGTTTCCTGCGGCGCCTGCGTGCAGGCCTGCCCGACGGCGACGCTTCAGGAGAAATCGGTGATCGAGATCGGCCAGCCGGAGCATTCGGTGGTCACGACCTGCGCCTATTGCGGCGTTGGCTGCTCGTTCAAGGCGGAAATGCGCGGAGAAGAAGTCGTCCGCATGGTGCCGTGGAAGGACGGCAAGGCCAATCGCGGCCATTCCTGCGTCAAGGGCCGCTTCGCCTGGGGCTATGCCACCCACAAGGACCGGATCCTCAATCCGATGGTGCGCGAGAAGATCACCGATCCCTGGCGCGAAGTCAGCTGGGACGAGGCCTTCGCCCATGTCGCCAAGGAATTCCGCCGCATCCAGTACCAATATGGCAAGGGCGCCATCGGCGGCATCACCTCGTCGCGCTGCACCAATGAGGAGACCTTCCTGGTGCAGAAGCTGGTGCGCGCCGGCTTCGGCAACAACAATGTCGACACCTGCGCCCGCGTGTGCCATTCGCCGACCGGCTACGGTCTCGGCAAGGCCTTCGGCACCTCGGCGGGCACCCAGGATTTCGATTCGGTCGAGCATACCGACGTGGTCATCCTGATCGGCGCCAACCCGACCGACGGTCACCCGGTGTTCGCCTCGCGATTGAAAAAGCGGCTCAGGGCCGGCGCGAAACTCATCGTCATCGATCCGCGCCGCATCGATCTGGTCCGCTCGGCCCATGTCGAGGCGAGCCATCATCTGCCCTTGAAGCCCGGCACCAATGTCGCGGTGCTGACGGCGCTCGCCCATGTGATCGTCACCGAAGGCCTGTTCGACGAGGCGTTCATCCGCGAGCGCTGCGACTGGTCGGAATTCGAGGACTGGGCCAGTTTCGTCGCCGAACCGGCGCATTCGCCCGAAGCCACCGAGATCTTCACCGGGGTCAAGCCGGAAGAGCTGCGCGGCGCGGCCCGGCTTTTTGCCCGCGGCGGCAATGGCGCGATCTATTACGGGCTCGGCGTCACCGAGCACAGCCAGGGCTCGACCACGGTGATGGCGATCGCCAACCTCGCCATGGTCACAGGCAATATCGGCCGTCCCGGCGTCGGCGTGAACCCGCTCCGCGGCCAGAACAATGTGCAGGGCGCCTGCGACATGGGCTCGTTCCCGCACGAACTGCCGGGCTATCGGCACATTTCCGGTGCGGAAGTGCGCGACGTGTTCGAAAAACTCTGGGGCGTGGAACTCAATCCCGAGCCGGGGCTTCGCATCCCCAACATGCTCGACGCCGCCGTGGAAGGAACGTTCCGCGGGATCTACATCCAGGGCGAGGACATCCTGCAGTCCGACCCCGACACCAAGCATGTGCAGGCGGGACTCGCGGCGATGGACTGCGTCGTGGTCCACGACCTGTTCCTGAACGAGACGGCGAACTACGCCCATGTGTTCCTGCCGGGTTCGACGTTCCTGGAAAAGGACGGCACGTTCACCAATGCCGAGCGCCGCATCAACCGGGTGCGCAAGGTGATGAGCCCGAAGAACGGGCTCGCCGACTGGGAAGTGACGCTCAGGCTGGCAAAGGCCATGGGACTTGACTGGAATTACAGCCATCCGTCCGAGATCATGGACGAGGTCGCCGCCACGACGCCGAGCTTCGCCCATGTCAGCTACAAGCTTCTCGAAGAGAAGGGCTCGGTGCAGTGGCCCTGCAACGAAGCCAATCCCGAGGGCACGCCTGTCATGCATCTCGACGGCTTCGTGCGCGGCAAGGGCAAGTTCATCCGCACCGAATATGTGGCGACCGACGAGCGCACCGGCCCGCGCTTCCCGCTGTTGCTCACCACCGGGCGGATTCTCAGCCAGTACAATGTCGGCGCGCAAACGCGGCGGACCGAGAATGTCGCCTGGCATGCGGAAGACATGCTCGAGATCCATCCGCATGACGCCGAGCAGCGCGGCATCCGCGACGGCGACCTGGTCAAGCTCGCCAGCCGCTCCGGCGAGACGGCGCTGCGCTCGAAGATCACCGAGCGGGTGGCGCCGGGCGTGGTCTACACCACCTTCCACCATCCCGGCACCCAGGCCAATGTGATCACCACCGACTACACCGACTGGGCCACCAACTGCCCGGAATACAAGGTGACCGCTGTGCAGGTGACGCCGTCGAACGGTCCGACCGTCTGGCAGCAGGACTATGATGCGCAGGCCGCGCAGTCCCGCCGGATCGCAACGGAAGCGGCGCTCGAACCGGCCGAATAGGCGGGATCGGGCGCAAGCGAAGGAGCGCAGATGGCAAAGGACCACGCCAGCACGGCAACGGCCTCCCGGATTTCGGTCCTGGGCGGGGTGGCCACGCGTGGGCTCCGGGCGCTGCCCGAGGAGGTTCCGGTGGCGCTGTCCTTCGGCGGCACGACGCAGGCCGTGATGATGGCGACGCCGGCTGATCTCGAGGATTTCGGCATCGGCTTCGCGCTGTCTGAGGCCATTGTCCGGTCGGCAGACGACATCGTTTCCCTGGAGATTGTCGAGGCCGATCAGGGGTTTGACGTTCAGATGCAGCTCTCTGACGACGTGCAGACTGCGTTCTCGGCGCGGCGGCGCAAGATGGCGGGGCCGGTGGGCTGCGGGCTGTGCGGCATCGAATCGATCGAGGAGGCGCTCAGGGCCTTGCCGGACCGCGAGGATGTGGCGCTTGCCTTCTCAGCAGACGACGTGCGCGAGGCGGTGCGTTCGCTGTCGATGCACCAGAAACTGAGGGCCGAGACCGGCGCCGTGCATGCCGCGGGCTTCTATGTGCCGGGCAGGGGCATGGCCTGCGTGCGCGAGGATGTCGGCCGCCACAACGCGCTCGATAAGCTGATCGGCACCATGGCGCGCGCCGGACTGAAACCTGCCGACGGCGCCATCGTCATCACCAGCCGGGTCTCGGTCGACATGGTGCAGAAGGCGGTGATCGCCGGCACCGGCCTTCTGATCGCCGTCTCCGCGCCCACCGCGCTCGCGGTCCGGACGGCGGAGGCCGCGGGGCTCACGCTGGTGGGCATCGCGCGCGGCGCGGATTTCGAGATTTTCACCCGGCCAAACCGGATCACACACGGAGTTGAGAGCGATGTCGCCTGACAAATTGCGCTACCAGGCCAACCAGATCGCCACCTTCTTCGCCTCCCAGCCGGAAGCCGAGCAGGTCGAGGGCGTGGCAGATCACATCAACAAGTTCTGGGACCCGAGGATGCGCGCGCAGCTGTTCGAGATCACCGACGACAGCATCGAGGGCTTCAAGCCGATGGTGGTGAAGGCGCTGGGCAGGATCCGGCGGCCGGAAGGGGTGGGGTGAGCGGCAACGAAGTAAATACTTGTTAAAATGCCTCGTTAGTCTACTAGTTCGACTGAGTTATCCTAGCCGCTTAGGATCCACGCAACTTATCATTTTTTTTAAGTCAGAATCGCTTCCGCCTTTCAACGCTTCGACTGATGCTGCTCGGCTTCTGCCAACTTCCTGCTGTGCGAGTGATACAAATTGTTGCAGACAGTCCTTCACAATAATTGAAAGGCGCGCTTGCTCCTCAATGTTTGCTTCTGGCCAATACCTCGCTACTTTGTGCGCAATTACCAAATGATCGAGAATCCTTGGTCTATATCCTCGATAGGCCGGAAATTTTCCTACTCCATAATCGCTAACTTTCTCATTTTTAAAGAATATTCTTCCACGCTCTATCAATATTGAAGTGTCGAAAATTATTCGCAAGCGCGCTTGGTTGCGATCCGCCTCCGTCAGAGCGGCATCCTTTATTTCTGAGATAATAAACAGGGTTTGTAAACAAGTAATACACTCATCCGCCCACTTCAGCACCTCATCTCGACGCAATTGACGATTTCGCCACCCAAGGTACCCTGCAAATGATCCAACTGTTGTCAAAGCCAATGACGCTGTCGCAAGAAACAGTTGCATCCAGTTCATGTCCATATCTATCCCCAAGTAGAGTGAAGCAAAAACTATAAACTATGCAGAGTAAGGAAAAATGATCAACCAGAAATGGACTGGGCTTCTGTTAATGAAACCCAATCCGGCCGCTTTCCCAACGGTCATGCCAGAAACTGTGTTCCATTCAATTCCCTCTCAGAAAAACAGTCGCCACAGGATTGGCAGCAGGATGGCTGTGGCGAGCGCATTCAGCCCCATCGCCAGCCCGGAAAACGCGCCGGCGAGTTCGGAGGCTTCGAGTGCCCGGGCGGTGCCGATGCCGTGGCTCGCTGTTCCCATTGCCAGGCCGCGGGCGCGGTCGTCCCTGACCCTGAGCAGATTGAGCAGCGGCGGGCCCAGGACGGCGCCGAGGATTCCGGTCAAGATCACCAGCACGGCGGTGAGAGACGGCAGCCCGCCCAGCTGCTCGGTGATGCCCATGGCGACCGGCGCGGTCACCGATTTGGGGGCGAGCGCCAGCAGCGTCTGGTTGCTTGCGCCCATGAGCCATCCCAAGGCGACGGCGGAGCCGATGGCGGTGAGCGAGCCGCAGAGGAGGCTCACGACCAGGGCGAGCGCGGAGCGCTTGACCCGGTCGAACTGGCGGTAGAGCGGGATCGCCAGCGCCACGGTGGCGGGTCCGAGCAGGAAATGCACGAACTGCGCGCCTTCGAAATAGGTGTCGTAACTGGTGCCGCTCAGCAGGAGCAGGCCGACCATGAGGATGACCGCCGTGAGCACCGGATTGAGGAACGGCTTGCGGCCGGTGCGGTCGTAGAGCCAGGTTCCGGCCTGGAACGCCGCCAGCGTGAGCGTCAGGAACAAGAGCGGGCTGGCGCTCAGATAGACCCAGACTTCGGTGACATCAGCCATGGGGCGCATCCCCGTTTTCGCCTGACGTGGCACGGGCGAGCCGCTTCATCACCAGGGCGGTCACCGCGATGGTGGCGAGCGTCGAACCGATCAGTGCCACCGAAATCGGCAGCAAATCCTGGCCGATGAGCCCCAGATGCGCCATCACGCCGACGCCCGCCGGCACGAACAGCAGCGCCAGGTTCCTCAGAAGCGCATCCGCCACCGCGCCGACATTGGAGGGCACCGATCCCTTGAGGGCAAGCAGGACAAACAGGATCACCATGCCGGCGACCGGGCCCGGAACGGGAAGGCCGAGGAAGCGGGTCAACAATTCGCCGGCGAGCTGGCAGCTCAGGATCAGGGTGAGGGCGGAGAGCATGGGGGTACCTGTCGCACAAGAGAGGTCGGCTGCGGCGAGTGTGGCTGATTCCCGGAGCGTGCCCCAGAGGTTTTGCGACCCCGCGCGCCACCGGCCCGCAAACCTGACCGCGCCGGCTGTCCCGCCACCGTGGCCCAAAAGCCGCAGCGCGGCAGGTTTCGCGGCGGCGATGCGGGAAACGGCTCCCCTCCAATCGCGCCATTTGCTAGGGAAAGGGCTCGGACGCAATGCTCCTCGGGGTTCATTTTGCCTAAGTAATCGCCGGTCTCAGTCCAGTTTCACCCGTATTGCCGGCCGGCGTCCCGCTGCCCGGAGTTGATTACGTTCATCGGGTGGTGGCGAGAGACCGGCTTGGCATTCTCCTGTGCCATGGGCGGGTCCGCTGTTCCGGCTCGTCCGCCACCCACATCCTCGCCACGCCGCGCCCGCATGGGATTTCTCCTGCACCCTCCTGATGGACTTCCGAACGGAAGACCACCACGACATGTGCAAGACGCTTCGGGTCCGCTGGACCCTCATTCCGCAGACCGCTCCCCAGCCCTGGATCACCTGCAGCGGCTGCCGGGGCCTAAGGCCTTTCCGCTGCAGCGGAAAGATCCGGCTCAACGCCAATGGCCGCAGGCTCGACGCCTGGCTCATCTACAAGTGCCTTGACTGCGACAAGACCTGGAACCGGCCGGTGTTCGAGCGCCGCAATGTGCGCGACATCGATCCGGCCGTGATGGAGGCAATGCAAGGCAACGATCCGGACTGGATCCGCGCGGAGGCGTTCAACCTCGAGGCGCTTCGGCACAAGTCGACGCGGATCGACGAATTTTCCGAAGTCGAGATTTCAAAGGAGATCCTCGGCGAGGCGCCCGGCGGGACGCGCCTTGCAATCGAGCTCGCGGCGCCGTGGCCGGTCGACCTGCGACTTGATCGTTTCCTTGCCGCTGAACTCAAGATTTCAAGGGCGCGGCTCGCGGCGCTGCATGAGAGCGGCGGGATCCGGACAGAGCCCGACGGCATCCTGCGGCGGCGGATCCGGAGCGGCACGGTCGTGTTCCTCGACCTCTCCGCCGGGGAAGAGCCAATGGCCTCATTGCGCAGCTTGGCTGTGGGGGACGGAGCGTAGCCTCACCTCAAGGCCCGGGATGCCGGGCCTTCAGGGTCTCACGGTCACGACAACGCGCCGATGCCGGCGGCCAGCACGGCGTAGCGGCCGATCTTGCCGATCGAGACGAGGAGCACAAAGCGCCACAGCGGCTCGCGCATGATGCCGGCAGCCAGCGTCAGCGGATCGCCGATGATCGGCACCCAGGCCAAGAGCAGCGACCAATAGCCGAAGCGCCGGTAGCTATTTTGCGCGCGGGCGAGCTGCGCCTCGCTTGCGGGGAACCATTTCCTCGTCCGGAACCGCTCGACGCCGCGGCCCATCAGCCAGTTGAGCACGGAGCCCAGGATATTGCCCAGGCTTGCCACCGCCACCAGGGCCAAGACTGGCTGGCCGCTGGCCAGGATCAGCCCGGTGAGCACGCTTTCCGACTGCGCCGGTATCAGCGTGGCGGCCAGAAACGCCGCAAGGAACAGGCTGCCATAGGCGGCAAGATCGATCATGGTGGGCGGACCTCTGTCGGACGGGCGCGGCGATGGAGTACGCTTCCTGCCTATAAGCCCCGGGCGGCGATGGGAACACCAGTCAGGTCCAAGGGCCGCGGTTTTATCCCGGCATGTGCTCGAAGGCGGGCAGGGCGGGATCCATCCGGTCCCGGGCGTGGGCGCGCATGGCGTAGGTCACCGCCTGCGGCGCAAACAGACCTGGATCGTCCAGGCTCGTGGCCGTGACCGAAAAGAGGTCCGGCATGGCGACGAAGGTCAGATAGACCGGCGTGCCACATTCCGGGCAGAAGGCGTGGATCTTGTCATTGCCGCTGTCGGCCATGATGCGCCAGGTCGAGGCCTCGCCGGTCACTCTCACCTCGGAGCAGCGCGGGAAGGTCAGATAGGATCCGTGCCCGGTGCCGCTTCGCTGCTGGCAGTCCCGGCACTGGCAGTGGTTCTGGAATATGGGCGTGGCCTGCGTATGGTAGCGGATGGCGCCGCAGGCGCAGCCGCCGCTGTAGGTCTTGCTCATGGTCGATCTCCCGGGACACAAAAGGGTCGGGGCAGGGTGCTCAGGCCGCCTTCGGCTTGGAGAAGATGTCGATCGGCGTACCGGTTTCGAGGAACGACTTGAGGCTCGAAAGCACGGCCGGCCAGCCCTTGGAAATGCCGTTGGCCATGCCGCTGTCCTTCACAAGATCGTCGTGGCTCACGGTCAGGCGGACCATGGTGTCGTATTCGACGATGTCGAAGGTCACCCGGCTGTAGGCGTCGGGGTCGGAGGCCTGGGAGGCGTTGGCCCAGCTGATGACGAGACGCGAGGGCGGCGCAATCTCGATGACTTCCCCGACAAGTTCGACGGTGCGGTCATCATTGGCGCGGATGTGCTGCCATTGCGAACCGGGGTTCCAATCGGAGACGTTCTCGTGGCCCCAGTAGCGCCGGGCGATGTCAGGCCTGGTGATGGCCTCGAACACTTTCTCGGGCGTCGAGCGGATATAGGTCACATAGACAAAGCTGGTTGTCTCTCTCGGCATGTCAGTCTCCTTCGAGTTCCTGCTTGAGATCGTGCAGCAGGGTGAGCCGCTGCGTTTCGAATTTGCGCACCCAGCGCTCGTAGACCTCGTGCAGAGGCACCGGGTTGATGAAATGCAGCTTCTCCCGGCCGCGCCGGACCGTGCTGATCAGGTTGGCGTCCTCGAGGATCCCCAGATGCTGCGTGGCCGATTGACGGGCCATGGCGAGGCCCTCGCACAGCTCGCCGAGCGACTGTCCGTTCCTTTTGCACAGCAGGTCGAGCAGCAGTCTGCGGGTCGGGTCGGCCAGCGCCTTGAACACCTTGTCCGCGTCGTCTGTCGGTCTTGTTGTCATGGGATTAATATGCAGGCAATTACCTGCATGTCAAGCGGGAGACAACACTCGGCCCGGAAAATCCGGCGGGGAGGGCACCAGATCATACCCTACGGTCAAGCCAAGTTTTTGCCACATTTCTACTCGTCACGTTATTTCAACAGGTTAGAATGTGAGACAGCGACCCGCAGCGGTATATACATAGCGCACTATATAGTATTGCATAGTGCGCTATATAGTGCTATTGAGGCGCATGAGTTTCGACAGAACCCGTTCGGCCGGCGTGCTGGCCAGTGAATTGGCGCGGATTTACGGTGCGGAGCTGCAACGCCGCCTGGCGCCGCTCGGCCTGTCGCCGGCGCAATTCCTGGTGCTGAGCGAGCTCTGCACTGACGACGGACAGACCCAGCGCGCGCTCGCGCTCAGACTGGGCGTGGAGCAGGCGACCATGGCCAACACGCTGGCGCGGATGGAGCGCGACCTTTTGGTGGCGCGCACCCCGCATCCGGATGACCGGCGGTCGCAGATCATGGTCCTGACCGCCGCGGCGCGCGCACTCGAACCCGCGGCCGTGGCGGCGGCGGTCGAGGTCAACCAGGCGGTGATCGAGGGCCTGCCTCGGGCCGAGCGCGAGCTGTTCCTGAGCATGCTGGGCCGGGTCGTCTCGGGCATGCGCGACCGGGATGACGAACCGGACGGCTAATTCAGGATCCGGCGTCATCAGGGGGTTTCGCCAGGCCGCCAAACGGGGTAGGGACGCCAGGCGGTCCTTTCCGGGTGCGTTTCACCCGTCCCACGACCTGCCTCAACCCATCGGGAACCGTTTTCATGGACAATATGCGCGGCATCATCCTGATGGTGATCGGAATGGCGGGATTTGCCGCCGAGGACATGTTCATCAAGCTCGCCGCGTCCGGCCTGCCGGTGGGACAGATCCTGGTGGTTCTGGGGTTTTTCGGCGCCGCCTTTTTTGCGATTTACGCGCGCCTGAATGGCACCAGCGTCATTTCCAAGGGGTTCTTTCATCCGGCGGTGATCGTTCGCAATCTCAGCGAGATGCTGGGCGGGCTGTGCTTCGTCACCGGCCTGACGCTGATCCCGCTCGCCACGCTGACGACGATCCTGCAGGCCACGCCGCTGCTCGTGACCATGGGCGCAGCGCTGGTGCTGGGCGAGAAGGTCGGCTGGCGGCGGTGGACCGCGATCCTGATCGGTTTCGGCGGCGTGCTGCTGGTGATCCGTCCGGGATTTGAAGGGTTTGAGCCGGCGGTTCTGCTGGCCGTGCTGGCCGTCATCGGTCTGGCGATCCGGGATCTCGCGAGCCGCAAGGTGCCGCACTCGATCTCCTCGCTGCAACTCTCCGCCTGGGGCTTCTTTGCCGTGGGCGTGTCGGGCGCCGTGCTGCTCGGCGTCACCGGCGGCGCCGCCGTTCCGAACCTGCGCGAGGCGGCGTATCTCACCGGCGCGCTGACGGTGGGCGTGGGCGCCTACTGGGCGCTGACCGAGGCCACCCGCATCGGCGAGATCGGCGTGGTGACGCCGTTCCGTTATTCGCGACTGGTGTTCTCGACCTTCATCGGCATGCTGGTCTTTGCGGAATACCCCGACGGCTACACGCTTGCCGGCGCCTGCATCATCATCGCCACCGGCGTCTACACGATCATGCGCGAACGCAAGCGCCGCAGGCTTGCGGCCGAGGACCTGCGCGCCGCCTCCGCCGCCGGAACCGTGCTCTGACGGGCAGGGCCCGGCGCGCCGCTCTAATGCCCGTAGCGGGCTTCCAGATGGGCAATGAAAAAGGCCGGGTTGAGTTCCTCGCCGGTGGCCTCTCTCAGGATCGCGGGCGTCGATCCGGTCGAGGCTTTTGCCCAGATATTGTCGCGCCGCCAGGCGTTGACCGCATCGAAATCCCCGACTGCGATCTGGGTGTCGATGTCCGGATTGGCCCTGGCGATCGCCGCCCATTGCTGCGCCGCCATCAGCGCGCCCAGCGTATAGGACGGGAAATAGCCAAACGCGCCCGAGGGCCAGTGCACATCCTGCATCGGGCCATTCTTCGGATCGTCAATGGTCGAGATGCCGAGCGATGCCTGCATCTTGTCGTCCCAGGCCTCGGGCAGATCCCTGACCTCGATCCGGCCGGACAGCAGATCCTGTTCCAGTTCGTAGCGCAGGATCACATGCAGTGGGTAGGTGACCTCGTCGGCATCGACCCGGATCTTTCCGCGCCGGACCTGGTGCACATGCGGCAGCAGGTCCTCGATGGTCCAGGTTTCCTTCAGATGCGCGTCGACCAGCGGCAGCGCGAAGCGCCAGAAGGCCGGGTTGCGGCCGATCTGCTTTTCGACGAACAGGCTCTGGCTTTCGTGCAGCGACATGCCGCGCGCCTTGCCAGAGGGCCAGTGACCCCAGTCCTTGGGCAGGTTCTGCTCATAGAGACCGTGGCCGGTTTCGTGCAGGATGCCCATCAGCGCGGGCAGGAATTCGTCGGTGCGGTAGCGCGTGGTCATGCGCACGTCGGTGGGCACGCCGCCGCAGAAGGGATGATCGGAGACCGACAGGCTGCCATGGTTCATGTCGAAGCCGACGGCCTTCATCATCTCGAGCCCCAGCGCCTTCTGCCGCTCCACCGGATAGTCGCCGGACAGCGGCTTGAGCGGCCGCAGCTTCTGACGCTGCGCCTGCACCTCGAGCGCCCTGGGCACGAAATCGACCAGGAACGCCTTGAGCTCGTCAAAGACCGGGGTGACGGTAGCCGTCCGGTTGCCCGGGTCGTATTGTTCCATCAGCGCGTCATAGGGCGCTAGCCCGAGCGCGTCGGCGCGCAGCGCCGCTTCCTCGCGTATGATGGCGACGACGCCTTCGAGCGCCGGCTGGAACGAAGCCCAGTCGCCGCCGGGCCGCGCCTTGCGCCACAATTGCTCGGAGCGCATCGCCGTGCCCATCTTGCGCTCGACGAAATCGGAGGGCAGGCAGGTCATGTTGATGTAGCTGCGCTCGAGCTCGCCCACTGCGATCTTCTGCTCGGCAGTCAGGTCCTCGGCCTTCGCTGCCTCGATCCAGTCGCGAACCCTCGGGTCGGTCGCCTGGCGGTGATACATGCCCGAAAGCGTCGACATCGCCTCGGCGCGGGCTTCGCCGCCGCCCGGCGCCATGTTGGTTGCCTCGTCGGTGCCGAGGATGGACAGCGCGTGATCGAGCGCGCCGAGCGCGCGGCAATGGTCGTCTAGCTTGGCGAAGGACATGCGGGGGAACTCCGGGAAAACATGAGGTGGCTACCGGGATAAGCCAACGGGCAGGGGCGTGCAAGGGCGCGCTTGAAACCGGTCATGAGCCGTGAGCTTGAGCCCAATCTGGACTTCGCCGATCAATTGTGCACACCGTGACGCATGTCCCTGACGCAAGACCTCGAGATAATTCTGGAAGCTGTCCTGCCAACCGATCCCAGCTTTCGGCGGGTCGAACAGGCGGTGATGGACAGCTGCATTCATGACGCTCGGCGATCCGCTTTAGAGGGCTCCAAAGAGGCCTTTCTGTTTTCCGCGATGCGCCTGCTCGCGCTTCCCGACAACGGACACACACGGCTGATCCCGAACGACTCCATCTCAGTGCTTCCGCTGCGGCTCGTAAGTATCGGGAGGGTGGTGCAGTTGACGGACACGGCGCTGGAGACCCCTGCGGCAAGAGGAGAGCTGATAGCCGTCAACGGTACAGCGGTGGGCGAGATTGAAGCCTCCGCAGCGAGATTTCTGGCGGGAACGCGCCAGCGGAAGCGAGTCATCGGGCCAATCCTTCTCGTATGGCCCTATGCATTGGCTCACCTCGGTGTTTCTTCAAAAGAAAATACGACTGAATATCGCGTGAAAGACGAGAATGGGCGGATAACCGACCTGAAAATGGAGAATAAGCATACGGTTCCTGCATCGAAGCTTTACCCGAGAAACGAACATGGCAAGGCTGATCCGGCTTGGCAGCCCGAGAAATATGCGGAAATGGAGGACTGGCAGGGGCTCGGGCTTTCGATATCTTTGCCAAGTTTCTTCGATCAAAGCCAAAGTGCGCTGCCGAAAGCCATCTCCGATGCAGCCGCCCGTGTAAGGGGAAGCTCGAACGAAACGCTCTTGATCGACATTCGCGGAAACACCGGCGGCAACTTCCTGCAAACGATGCCCTTGATCGACGCCATCTCTGAGGGCCCAAGCAGGCGGGTCGTCGTGCTTGTGGACAAGTTCACGTTCTCCGCCGCGATCGTGTTTGTCGCCATCTTGAAAAATCGTTTGGGACACAGGCTCAAACTCATCGCGGAAGAAATGGGCGACGGGTTGACGTTTTTTGCCGAGGGAGGGTTGCTCGATCTGCCAGCCAGCGGAGCGGTTGTTCGGTACTCATCAGCCTTTCATGACTGGGAGAACGGAACCAGCAACGAGACCACCCCGGCCGAGATCGCCCGACAAATGGTCCCGGCAGGCAAACTGAGCCTGGATCGGGAATGGGTCGTAAGCTCTACTGCTGAGACTACGAAGAGGGCGTTTTATCGACAGGCTCTGAAGAGTCTGGCCGATTAGGCGAACGGCGGCTTGGTTGGCGACGCGGAAGCGACTGACCCCGTGCTTCTCCAACACCTACACCAAGATCGCATAAGATGGATTATGGAACTATCAGATATCTGTCCCTTGGGAAACGCGGCTTTGCGTGAACCTCGAGAAATCCAAGAGAATCATGCGTCTGCCGCGATTTCCGAGTCCATGCTGCGAGAATGGACTGCTGATTGATCGCTGGCAAGTCGCACGCGTTCTGCACTATGCTTCGCCGCGCACGGGATGACGGACGGCGGCCGTCCGGTGCGACATATGAGGATGACATGCTCGAAGGATTGCGGATTGTCGAGATCGAGGCCCTGGGCCCGGCGCCGTTCGCCTGCATGATGCTGGCCGATCTCGGCGCTGACGTGATTGTGGTTCACCGCAAGAACGGCCGGCCGGCGCCGGGCATGCCGGAGCGCTCGCTGATCGATCGCGGCAAGCGGTCGATCGAGCTTGATCTCAAATCCGCTCATGACATCGCCGTGCTCAGGAAGCTGGTCGCGCGCTCCGAGGCGCTGGTCGAGGGATTCCGGCCCGGCGTCATGGAGCGGCTCGGACTCGGGCCCAAGGATCTCGCTGCCGTCAATCCGGACCTGGTCTATGGCCGGATGACGGGCTGGGGCCAGACCGGTCCGCGGGCTGCGACAGCCGGCCATGATCTCAATTACATCGCGCTGTCGGGTGCGGCCTGGTATGGGAGCAATCCGGGCGGACCGCCGTTCACGCCGCCAACGCTGGTGGGCGATATCGGCGACGGCGCGCTCTATCTCGTGGCGGGCATTCTTGCGGGCGTGATGGCGGCGCGCGCCGGCCGTGGCGGCACGGTGGTCGATGCCGCCATCGTCGACGGATCGGCGCACATGATGAACCTCATGATGACGATGGCGTCGACCGGCGGCCTGTCGATGACGCGCGGGAGAAGCCTGCTCGACGGACCGCCCTGGAGCCGTTGCTACGCCTGCGCCGACGGCGGCTTCATCTCGGTGCAATGCCTTGAAGCGAAGTTTCATGGCGAATTTCTGGCGCGGCTCGGGCTTGGCGATGATCCTGATTTAGCGGCGCAATTCGACAGGAGCGCATGGCCGCGGCAGACGGCGCTTATGGCCAGGATCTTCGCGCGCGAGCCACGCGCCCACTGGGAAGCGCTGTTTGCCGGATCGGATGCTTGCGTGGCCCCTGCCCTTACGCCCTTCGAGTCCGCAGCCGACCCGCACATGGCCGCGCGCGGAGTCTGGCAGAGCATCGATGGCGTGCGTCAGGCCGCGCCCGCGCCACGGTTTTCGACCGAACCGGACAAGGCTCCGGGCGGCATTCCGGCCCGTGGCGAGCACACGGATGCTGTGCTCGCGTGGCTCGAGGCTGACAGGTAGATATCTGGAGGCTGGTCGTTAAGGCTGGATGAGTTTAGCGATCCTGCCACTCCCGTCATGCCGGGCTTGACCCGGTATCCAGACAGCCCAAGTCCTTGGGCTGAAAGAGTCTTTTGACCCGACGGACGCCGGGTCGCTGGATCCCGGCTCAAGGCCGGGATGACGGCGCGAGTGAAGCTCCATTCCCAGACGATGGCCCATACTGTGGCCCAGACTAACCAGACTTTGACCCGGACTCTCGAGCGCCAGCCTCAGCCCTGTGCCCGCACTTCGATGATCTCGGCCTTGATCGCCGTGGCGAGCGCCTGTGGATCGACGCGGAAGACGCTGTCGGGACGACCGGCGGCGGCCCAGACTTCATTGTGAGCGAGCAGCGTGCGGTCCATATAGACCGTGATCGGGGTCAAATGGCCGATGGGCGCCACGCCGCCGATGGCAAAGCCGGTCTCGTCGCGCACCCGGCGCACCTCGCAGCGCGTGAAGGAAAGATTGTAATTTGCTGATATATAATCCATATCGGCATTGTGAGCGCCCGACACCAACATCAGGTTGAGCTTGCCGGTGGCGAGATTCTCGAACACCAGCGACTTGACGATCTGGCTCACATCGCAGCCCGCGGCTTGGGCGGCTTCCTCGGCGGTGCGGGTCGACTGGGCCATCTTCAGGATCCGGATCTTGAGCCCGGCGTCGGCGGCGGCACTTGCCACCCGGGCCATGCTGGAGCCGGCCGGAATGAGGTCCGGCGTCATCTCGGTGGCGATCTCGCTCATGGTGTCATCTCCACGTCAAAGGTCAGTCCGTCATAGCCAGGCTCGACCCGGTCCGGCGTCTCGGCCAGCACGGTGTCGTAGTCGAGCGGCACATGCATGTGCGTCAGGATCGCCCGCTTCGGATTGAGTTTCTCGATCCACCACAGCGCCTGGTCGATCGACAGATGGCTCGGGTGCGGCTTGTACTGCAGCGAGTCGATGATCAGCACATCGAGATCCTGCAGCCTGTCGATGGTGGCGCGCGGGAAGTCGCTCACATCGCAGCAATAGGCCACATTGCCGATCCGGAAGCCGAGCGAGCGGATCGAGCCGTGGATCTGGTCGAGCGGCTGCACCTCAATGGTGCCGCCCTTCCCCGTCACCCGGATCGGCTCGTCGAGCGAAGTGATCAGCATCGGCTGTGTGATCGGCGGGTATTCGCTGCCGGGTGGCGTCTCCATGCAATAGCCGAAGCCGGCGCGGATGCGGGCCATGGTCTCGGGATCGGCGTGGATCGGGATGCGCATGCGCTGCGACAGCGCAAAGCCGCGCAGATCGTCGATGCCATGGACATGGTCGGCGTGGGAATGGGTGTAGAGCACCGCATCGATCGAGCGGACGGAGTTGGCGATCATCTGCTCGCGGAAATCCGGGCCGGTGTCGACCGCAATCGTGGTTTCGCCGCCATCGGCGCCGATCTGCCGGATCAGGAAGGCCGCGCGGGTGCGCCGGTTCCTGGGATTGGCGGGGTCGCAGGCGCCCCAGTCGCCATTGACGCGGGGCACGCCGGGCGAGGAGGCGCACCCCAGAACAATGAACTGGCGTCGAACCGGCCCCTTCACAGCGCCGGCATCTTGGAAAAGCAGCGGAAGGCGTTCTTGGTCGTGATCCGGGCCATCTCCTCATGGGAGATGCCCTTGACCTCGGCCAGGACTTCCGCGGTGTTGACCACATAGGACGGCTCGTTGCGCTTGCCGCGCCAGCGCTTGGGCGCGAGATAGGGCGCATCGGTTTCCACGAGCAGCCGGTCCATCGGCACGGTTGCGGCGATGTCGCGCAGCTCGGTCGATTTCGGGAAGGTCAAGATGCCCGAGAACGACACATAGCCGCCGAGTTCGACGCCGGTGTCGGCCAGGGCCTGGCCCGAGGAGAAGCAGTGCAGGATGAAGGGGAAGGCCCCCTTCCCCGTTTCCTCGGTCAGGATCGCCGCCATGTCGTCGTCGGCGGCCCGGCTGTGGATGACAAGCGGCAGCTTTGTCCGGCGCGCGGCCTCGATGTGACGGCGAAAGCCGGTCTGCTGGTCCTCGGGCCTCTGCGTGTCATAGAAATAGTCGAGCCCGGCCTCGCCGATCGCCACGATCTTGGCATGAGCCTCGGCGAGCGCCACCAGTTCGTCCGCCGTCACGTCGAGCTCGTCGCCGGCATTGTTGGGATGGGTGCCGACCGTACAGAAGACGCTCGGATAGCGCTCGGTCAGCGCGAGCAGCCGGTCGAGTTTGCGCACGCGCGTCGAGATCGTCACCATCTGCATGACGCCCGCTTCATGGGCGCGCGCGACCAGCTCGTCGCGTTCCGCGTCGAAATCGGGGAAATCCAGATGGCAATGGGTGTCGATCAGCATGCCTCAGGCTTCCTCGGGCGCCACGTAGCGCGGAAACACCGGTTCGGGCTTGTCGATCGGCGTACCGGCCTTGAGACGCCCGGCCTCGCCCAGCGCCTTGAAGTCGCGGCTGTCAGCCGGCGTGGCCATCAGATCGAGCAGCTTGCCCGCCGAATCCGGCATGAAGGGCAACAGCAGGATCGCGATCTGGCGCACGGTTTCAGCCGTCACGTAGAGCACGGTCTCCATACGCGCCGGATCGGTCTTCTTCAGCGCCCAGGGCTCCTGGCCGGCGAAATAGCGGTCTCCGTCGGCCACCACGTCGATGATGGAGGCCAGCGCCTTGTGGATCTGGAAATTGGCCATGTCGGCGCGGGCGCTGTCGATTACGGCATCGACGGTGGCGAGCAGCGCTGTGTCCTCGTCCGTCAGCGGACCGCATTCGGGCATCCGGCCGTCGCAGTTCTTGTTGATCATCGACAGCGAGCGGCTCGCCAGATTGCCGATGCCATTGGCGAGATCGGAATTGATGCGGACGGCAATGGTCTCCGGGCTGTAGCTTCCGTCCTGGCCGAACGGCACCTCGCGCATGAAGAAATAGCGGACGGGATCGAGCCCGTAGGCCTCGATCAGCGCGAAGGGATCGACCACATTGCCGATCGATTTCGACATCTTCTCGCCCTTGACCAGCAGGAAGCCGTGGGCGAACACCTTGGCCGGGAGCGCAAGCCCCGCCGACATCAGGAAGGCCGGCCAGTAGACCGCGTGGAAGCGGACGATGTCCTTGCCGATCATGTGGATGGCGGGCCAGTAGTTCCACCGCTCCGCCGTCTCGTCGGGAAAGCCCGCGGCGGTGATGTAGTTGGTGAGCGCGTCGACCCAGACATACATGACATGCTTGTCGTTGCCGGGCACCGGCACGCCCCAGTCGAACGTCGTGCGCGAGATCGACAGGTCCCTGAGGCCTGACTTGACGAAGCTCGCCACCTCGTTGCGCCGCTCCGTCGGAGCCACGAAGTCCGGGTTGCTCTCGTAGAGGTCGAGCAGCTTGTCGCCATAGGCCGAGAGGCGGAAATAGTAGCTCTCCTCCTCGACCCATTCGACCGGCGAGCCGAGCGGCTCGCGGCGGACGCCGTCTTCGCCGACGGTTGTTTCGCCCTCGTCGAAATAGGCTTCTTGGCGGACCGAATACCAGCCGCCGTAATTGCCGAGATAGATGTCGCCATTGGCCTCCATCCGACGCCACAGCTCCTGCACGGAGCGCTTGTGGCGCTCTTCCGTGGTGCGGATGAAATCGTCATTGGAGCAATTCAGACGCACGAGCATGTCGCGGAAGACGGCCGAGTTCTTGTCCGCGAGTTCGATCGGGCTGATGCCCTCCTTCTCGGCGGTCTGCTGCATCTTCTGGCCGTGTTCGTCGGTGCCGGAGAGGAAGAACACGTCCTTGCCGTCGAGCCGCTGGAACCGCGCCATCACATCGGTTGCGATCGCCGTGTAGGCGTGGCCGATATGCGGCACGCCGTTGGGATAGAAGATCGGTGTGGTGATGTAATAGCGCTCGGTGCTCATGGTTGCCTTCAACTGCAGGAACGAGATCGGGACCGCCCATCTGGTCCATCTTTGCAGCCGTCATAAGCGATAACGCCGCGCGATGCCATGCCCTGACCTAGCCAAAAAACAGCGAGAAGGCGTGCAGCACCGTCTGCTTGCGGTCGAGATTGTAGGCGGCCGCGGTGGCGAGGTGCTCCCGGAGCGCAGTCGACAGACGGGCAAGCCGATCGGCTTCGGCAAGATCGCCGGCAAGGCCCGCGTCCCGCGCCATGGCCTGGACCCGGTCGACGGCGAACTCTGTGAAAAACTGATAGGCCACGTCCCGGTCCCGCGCAGCCAGCGTTTCGGCGAGCTTGTAGATCGGCTCGCGATTGCTGATGCTGCCGCGCTCGATGATGTCGACAAAGGCCTCGGCGATATCGACCCCGCCGTAGTTTCTCAAGAGCAGGGCGCGGGCGACACTTCCCTCGCTGAGCGCGATGATCGAATCGCTTCTGCCGGACGGGGCGCCGAGATGGGCGAGCGCGCGATCGAGATCGGCCGCCGACAGCGGCTGCAGCCGGAGCGACAGGCAGCGCGAGCGGATGGTCGGCAGAAGCCGGCCCGGCGTGTGCGACAGCACCAGGAACAGCGCGCGCCGGGGCGGCTCCTCGAGGATCTTGAGAATGGCGTTGGCGGCGTTGCGGTTCAAGTCATCGGCCGGATCGATGATGGCGATCCGCCAGTTGCCCGTGCCCGATGTCTGGTTGAAGAATTTTCCCGCGCGGCGCACCTCGTCGACGGTGATGACCGACTTGACCTTTCCGGTCTTCTCATCGACGGGCCGCGCCAGATGCAGCACATTGTGGGACGCACCGCTGGCCATCTGGCGGCCGATGGCAGTCTCCGGATCAGGATCGGCGATGGTTTCGGGCGCGGTCAGCGGATCGGGATGGGACAGAACATGATGGGCGAAGCGATAGGCCAGCGTCGCCTTGCCGATCCCTTCCGCGCCCTCGATGAGGATCGCATGGTGCATGCGGCCGGACCGGTAGGCGCCGGCCAGGAACGCCTGGGCCGCGTCATGGCCGAACAGGGCGGTGTTGCTTTCGGGCGGGATCGCGCCTTCGAGCAAGCCCGGCACATCTCCGTTCATGCCTTTCGGTCCTGCGCCGACCCGCCAGTCGCCTCGTCCTGCAACACCGGCTCGACGGCCGCCAGGATCGCCAGCGCCACGGCATCCTCGGACTGGCTGGCGTCGATCAGCAGGCAGCGGTCGGGCTCGGTCCGGGTCAGGTCGATGAAGGCCTCGCGGCGCTTCTCGTGGGTGGCGAGTTCTTCCTTCTCGAACCGGTCGGGCGCGGCGCCCTTGCCCTGGCGCGCCTTGGCGCGCCTGAGCCCGGCCTCGGCCGGAAGGTCGAGCACCAACGTGAGATCGGGGATCATGCCATTGACGGCGATGCGCTCGAGGTTGCGCACGAATTGCGGCTCCAGATTGCCGGTGACGCCCTGGTAGACCCGGCTTGAATCCATGAAGCGGTCACACAGCACGATGGCGCCTTCGAGCACCGCGGGACGGATGACCTCCTCCACATGGTCGCTGCGCGCGGCGGCAAACAGCACCGCCTCCATGCGCACGCCGAATTCCTCCGCCGCGCCCGACAGGAGCACATGGCGTACCGCTTCGGCGCCGAGCGATCCGCCGGGTTCGCGGGTGACGAGCACATCATGGCCGCGGCGGCGCAGGACACCGGCAAGCCGGTGGATCTGGGTCGACTTGCCGACACCCTCCCCACCTTCGAATGTTATGAAGCGCCCTGTGCTTTTCGTCACGCCTTGGTTTCCCGGGTTCCGCGGAGGCGACATCCGCCCTGACCCTGTTGGTGAGTGTGTCCGGAGGTTCCGGGTTCCCCTTCCCTAGACCATTTCGGATGACAATTGAACGCCGGCACCTATTGTTATAGCCAGAATTGCGCAAGTTCGAGCAGGGCGTCGAGCGCCTGGCTGTAGAGCGGCCCCTTTTCAACACGCTCGACAACGTAGAGCGGGGTTTCCTGGGACAGCGTGTCGCCGATATAGACCTTGAGCACACCGACCTGGGTTCCGGCTTCGAGCGGCGCGCGCAAGGGCCAGCCATAGGTGATTCGCGCCGCCAGCCGGTCGGGATTGGTGATCGGAATGAAGATGTCGACGGCGCCCCTGGCTCTGACGATGGCGCTGCCCGCTCCGCCATAGACGCTGAGTTTGCCGATGGTTTCATCCTCAGCGAACAGGGTCTTGCGTTCGAAGGCGCGGATGCCCCATTCCAGTATCTTGCGCGATTCCTCGGCGCGCTCGCGCTCGCTGGTCATGCCGCCCATCGCCAGGAACAGACGCCGCCCTTCCCGGTTGATGGAGGCGACGATGGCGTAGCCCGATTCCTCGGTGAAGCCGGTCTTCAAGCCGTCAACGCCGATATCGAGGCCGAGCAGCGGATTGCGGTTGCGCTGGAGGATCTTGTTCCAGGTGAAATCCTTCTGCGAATAGAAGCGGTAGAACTCCGGATAGGTCGCCTGGATGTGGCGGGCGAGCGTCACCAGATCCTTCATCGACACCTTGGAATCGGGGTGCGGCAGGCCGCTGGAATTGCCGAACACGGAGCGCGTGAGCCCGATTTCGCGGGCGCGCTCGGTCATCAGCCGGGCGAAATTCTCCTCCGAGCCCGCCATGCCTTCAGCAATGATGATGCAGCCGTCATTGGCCGACTGCACGATCACGCCCTGGATCAGGTCTTCGAGCCGGATCGAGGATTTGAGCTCGGCGAACATGGTGGAGGTTCTCGACATCGCGCCGCCGGTGCGCCAGGCGTTTTCCGAGACTTCGAACGTGTCCTCGAGCGTCAGGCGGCCGGAGCGGATGGCGTTGAACACCACCTCCATGGTCATCAGCTTGGCGAGCGAGGCCGGCGGCACCAGGTCGTTCTCGTTCTTGGCGAACAGCACCGTGCCGGTGTCGGCGTCGATCAGGTAGGCCTGCTCGGCGCGCGTCTCAAACAGCTGCGCGCGGACCGGCTGCATCGCCCACCCGATGAGGAACGCGACAACGACAAGCAGGCGGGCGGGGGCAAACCGGACCATAGATCTCATCCATTCACGGAGAATACCGGAGTTGCCGGAAGCCTAACGCATAATCCCCAAAACCGGAATCGATTTAGGGCGAAAATCTGCATCAATTTATGGTGTTATGGTGCCGCGCGGGATCGATGTCCTGAGATCTGCAGCAAGCCGCCGACCCTGCCGGCAAAGGGCGAGCAGCCCAGCTGCGCGGCAGACATGGCTCAGTGCCGCTTGGCGCCTGGTGCGAGAACTACGTCGAACGGCTGCGTCTTGACGACCCTGCCGCCCCAGAACGCCAGTCCGATATCGCGCGCACCGGTTGGCGCTTTCGCTGCCACAGGACCTCCGAAGGAGGGACGATCGAGCAGCACAGGGCCGATCTCGGGCAGCGCAAAGCCGGGTGGTAGTCCAGGCTCCGAACTGGCCAGTGTGGGCTGGAAGGCCGTCGTGGCGCCCACGCCTGCGGGAGGCGCGACAGACGCCTGGGCGGAAGACACGCCCGGCAAGGCCTGATCCACGGAATTCATCGCCATCATCACGCCCGTGGCGATCACCCCGCCGGCAGGTTCGTTCGACCCGCCGGGCCGGTAGCTCGCCATCAGGAAGCTGGTATCGTCGCCTTCGACCGGAGCCCGGCCGATATATTCGACACGGACCGCCGCGACCCCTTCCTGCTTCATATCCAGCAATTCGGCCGCCTGCTTGGACACATCGATGATGCGGCCATGGGCGTAGGGCCCGCGGTCATTGACCCGGACGATCACCGTATTGCCGTTCTTCTTGTTGGTCACCCTTGCATAGCTCGGCAGAGGAAAGGTCGGATGCGCCGCAGAGAGGTGGAACTGATCGTAGATCTCGCCATTGGCTGTCAGGCGGCCATGGAAATTGGGGCCGTACCAGGAGGCAAGGCCCGCCTTGTCATAACCATGCTCTTCCTTGGGCGTGTACCAATTGCCGCGCACCCGGTAGGGCTTGCCCACCATTTCCCGGCCGCCGCCCTTTTTCGGGCGCTTGGCGGTGGTGACCCGCGGACTTGCGGCGACGCCGTATTCGGCGACGGAAAACTTGGTCTTGGTGTTGATGTGGGACATGTCGGGTTTGCCCCCGGACTTGGAGGTGGATCCGCAGCCTGCAAGCCCTGCCCCCAGGACCGCCAGGAGCCCCAGCCTTGCCGCAAGACGCAGCCCTGCGCTTGGCAGATTGATCACATTATGTCCCACATTGATACTCGATGCTCTGGCGGTCGCCCATTTGGCCTTGCAGCATGTCCCCCGCAAGTCCGTCCCATGTTCTATGTGTTCGATGTCCTAATCGCCAGTTTAGATCGGCCTGCATCGTGGCAAAAATGCGATTGGCCGCCCCAATTCGGGCGGCCAACCGGTCAACATGGTGAAAAATGAGTAAATTCAGCCTTCGATCCGTGCCTTGCCGGAGCGGCCGTCATCGCGCTGCCAGGTCAGCGAGCGTTCACCGGTCTTGGTGATTCGGAAGCAGCTCGGCTTGCCGTCGTACCAGCTCGGCCATTGCTGGCACAGCGTCTCCCCCTGCACCCACCAGCGGCCGGTCTCCTTCGGGGCCAGGAACCTGCCCAGGCCAAGAGCCGTTCCGTCGCCGGTGACCGAGCCCGAGCTCTTGTAGTTCAGGGGGAATTCGCCGCCGAACGGCGTGGCGAGATAGACCCGCTTGCCGGTGACGAATTGTTTGAGTTCGCTGCCGGCGAGCTGCTCGGCGCTTGCGGGTCCACACAGGCCACTCAGCATCAGTGCGGCCACTCCGGCAACGGAAAAGATCTTGCCACGCATTGCATGTCTCCAATTGGTCGTCTTGTAGCGATGATACGCTTTTGCCCGCAAATTGGTTTCATGGGGCAGAATATTTTTTTGCAGCCCTGCCCTGGCGCGGCCAGGATGCGGGCCCGGGTCAGGCGGCCCGGACCCGAAGCGGCCGGCCCCGAAACCAGTTGACGTCACGCGCGCAGCAGAGCTAAAACCGCGCCAGCCGTATCGGGACCCCGACCCCCGCCCCCGGGCCGTGGGGGATGGACTGCCAGGTCCAATGTCCCGATCACCCGGAGGGGTGGCCGAGCGGTTTAAGGCACCGGTCTTGAAAACCGGCGTGCGGGAGACCGTACCGTGGGTTCGAATCCCACCCCCTCCGCCATTGTTTCGCTCACGGCAGTTTCGCTTCGCTCAACGCCTCCGCGAGGGCGGCCTGACCGGCCGGCGGGCAGTCGCCCGCTGGGCTCCGAGTCCGAAGTTTGACCCGAACTCTCCAGCAATCCCAGCCATTGCAGCGAGCCTCGGACAGTTCGGCGCCGCAGCCTAGAACCCTTCGCCTTCCTCCTGGATGACGGACAGCTTGTTGTTCTCGATGCGGTGGACCACCATGCGCCGCTCGATCCGGCCGTCGGGACGGAAGCGGAACAGGCCGGTTGCAGCGCGAAAGCCCTGGGTGGAGGTCAGGTTCGCGACCGTGATGGCCTCGGCGCCGCCGGAACGCACAAGGCCCGCGGCGACCGCCACGGCATCATAGCCGATGGCGGCATCATAGGTCGGGCTGCGCCCGAACTTCGCCTTGAAGCGCTCGGCGATCACCGGGACGTCGGCCGTCGATGGAATGGCCACCATCAAGCCTTGCGCCGAGGGCCGCGCATAGATCGCCTCGGGCAGCAACGAGGTGGCGATCGCGGTGGCGATCGACTGGCCGAATTCGCCCGCCGCGAGGATGTCGATCACCTGGCCGATGGCCTCGCCGCCGCCCAGCAGCACGATGGTGTTGGCCTTGGCAAAGACCGCGGCGCCCTTGGCAAAGGCCGCGCTCAGGTCCTTGCCGCTTGGCGGATAGGGGACGAAGCCGATGGTGGTGCCGCCCTTGAGCGTTATTCCTTCGCGGAGCCGGATCAGGTTTTCCGCCGCAAAGCCTGCTTCATGGACGACGACGATGTTCTTCTGATTGGCCGCCACCGCGACGCCGACGCCCTCGAGCGCGCTGTCGATGGCGTCGCCATAGAGCGGCCAGATGTTGGAGCCGCCGGCCGAATTGTTGGCCACCAGCGCCAGGATCGGCGGGCGCGGCTGGCTGGTGCCGGAGATGATGCCGGCCACTTCCGCGTTCGTCGCCGGCCCGATGATGAGCTTGCTTCCCGACGCCGTCGCGGCCTGAACCCTGGCGGCCGCCGTTCCGGAGGTGGACGCAGATGTCTGGAAGTCGAGCTTGAGCTGGCCGGCGCCAAGGTCATCGAGCGCCAGTTTCGCCCCGTCGGCGATGTCGGCGGATTTCTTGCGCAGCGACGGATCCGTCGGCAGCAGCATGGTCACCGTCACGGGTCCGCTGCCATAGGTCGAACTGGAGAGGGGCGCGATGCCGGCACCGGCCGCGTCCTCCACCCCCTCCCCCAGGCTCGACGCCTGGCACCCGGCAAGGCCGATGCAGGCCATCAGCAGACACCCGCGAACGGCCATTGCCAATTGTCCCTGGGCGCGTTTGACCGCCCCGTTGCCGCCATGGCCATTCATACCAACACCCACACCAAACCGCATCCCGGAACATCCTTGATCAAAGCGCTACAGCGCCACGCCAATTCTGACGTGACGCTGTAGCATTTTGATATCCTTTGCGTAAGCCCGGCCCGCGATCCGTTCAGGATCAAGGGCCGGCACCGATGATCAGATGGTCACGGTTGTGTTCGTTCCATCATCTACCAGGATCCTCAGCGCATCGGGACCCGGAGCAGTCGCGAACTCGGCAATCTTGACGAAGCTGTTCGCGCCCCCATTGACATCGACCTCAAGGAAGTTTCCATCGATCCGGAAATACTCAGCCTTGTTGGCTTCGGTGATTGCCTGACCTCCGAGCAGCGCCGAGAGATCGACGACATCGCCTTCTACCAGATTGTAGTCGGCGATGAGATCCCGAATGTTTGCTCCCGCATCGGCAAGCGCATTCGCGTCGAAGACGAAGGTATCGGCCCCTGCCCCGCCGACCAGGATATCTCGTCCCAGACCGCCGTTGAGGATGTCGTCGCCGGCGCCACCGAAGAGGATGTCATCGCCAGTGCCGCCGAAAAGGATGTCGTTGCCGACACCTC
Organism: Hoeflea sp.; assembly: GCF_030682515.1. Classification (GTDB taxonomy): domain Bacteria; phylum Pseudomonadota; class Alphaproteobacteria; order Rhizobiales; family Rhizobiaceae; genus Hoeflea. Next base: position 55,214 of record NZ_JAUXOD010000114.1, read on the forward strand.
CAAGCAGCAGATCCGACCCGCCGCCGCCATACAACGTGTCGTCGCCTGCGCCGCCAACAAGGATGTCGTTGCCGTTGGCCGCGTTCGCGGCCGTGCTGATGCCACCATGCATGACGTCGTTGCCGGATGTGCCGACAAGAAGGTTGTTGTTGGCGTTGTTTGAGCCGATCAATCCAGCCAGATAGTCTGGCAGGTCCTCGCCGATGGCCGTGTATGTCACGATGCTTGTGGTCAGCCCATCCGGGCCGACAACGGCTATCGAGAGGTTTGCGTCATAAAAATTGGCGACCGTAGCGCCCCAGCTTGAGGTGCTAAGATCCAGGACGCGGTTTGCCGAGCCCGCCGACGGATTGTTGCCGCCGACGTCACCGTCGAGGTAATCAATGATCTCATTTCGAAACAGCGAATTAGAGAAAATCTCGTCGAGCTGTGAATCGGTAAACACAAGATTTACGCGGTCTTGAGGGTTACCGTTTACAGAAACTGAGTTGCCGGCATAGTAGGATGTAACACCCGATCCATGGTCCCAAGCCGTAGTTAGATTGTCGGAACCATTTCCCATCAGAATAGTCCAGTTGCCATTGAACGCAGTCGTCGAGAAATCTGCAGTATCCTGCCCGTTGCCGAAATCGATCGTCTGCCCATTCACAGAACCGGCGGCGACGATGATCGAGACGGTGATCGGGTTGCTGTAAAGCGCGCCATCAAAAGCGCGGTAGGTGAAGGTATCGACGCCCACGAACGTATTCACCGGATCGTAGGTGAACGTTCCGTCAGGGTTGAACACGAGAACGCCGTTCTGCGTGGTGCTCACCAGCTCCGCTGTCAGCGGCTGGCTGTCGACATCGTTCGCAAGCACGCTGGTCGTCATGGTGAGAATCTGGCTGTTCAGCAACGCGTAGGGACCGTCTTCGTTTGCCACCGGCGCGACGTTGTCGGTGTTGCCCTGGATGGTGATCGTGACCAGCTGCGTCGTGCCGTCCACCGTCGCCACCGTGAAGGTGTCGAGCAGCGTGCCTCCGACATTGAGCGCATCGACAGCCGGGTTGGCGTTGTCGAGCGTGTAGGTCCACACCCCGGCCGCGTCCACCGAGAAGTTGCCGTAGAGGCCGGCCACGTTCACCTGCGGCTGGAAGGTGTCGTCGTCATTGTCGACGTCGGTCGAGTCGAGGTTGCCGGACACCGTGTTGGGTACCGCATCCTCGACCACCGTGCCAGCGACATCGCCGCTGATGATGGCCGCGTCGTTCGCACCCTGGATGGTGACGGTCACGAACTGCGACGTGCCGTCCACCGTCGCCACCGTGAAGGTGTCGAACAGGGTGCCGCCGACATTGAGCGCATTGACCGCCGCATTGCCGTTGTCGAGCGTGTAGGTCCACTCGCCGGCCGCGTTCACCGCGAAGGTGCCATAGCCGTTGGTGCCGTTGCCGCTCGCCACCTGCCAGGCATCGTCGTCATTGTCGACGTCGGTCGAGTTGAGGTTGCCGGACACCGTGTTGGGTACTGCATCCTCGACCACCGTGCCAGCGACATCGCCGCTGATGATCGCCGCGTCATTGACCGGGGTGACCGTTACCGTGGCCGTGCCGACATTGCTTGTCGCCGTGCCGTCACTCACGGAATAGCTGATGGTGCGATTTGCAGCCGACGGGTTATCGGATGTGTTCTGGTAAGCGACGCTTTCGAGCGCGGCCTTGTATTGAGCGACGGTTGCCGAGCCTGTCAGTTGAAGTACGCCGGTCGACGTGTTGTAGGAGCCGGTGATTCCGTTCTGGTTCACAAAGCCCAGGACGTCCTCACTGGAAACAAAACCGATGGAGATCCAAACGGTCGCGCCCTGGAGGGTGGCATTGTCGACATCGACGATGGTGATCGACGTGTCGATGACTGTGGCGGGGTCATTCTCGGTGTAGGCCAGCGTGGCGTCCACACCCGAGATCACCGGAGCGTCGTTGGTGCCGTTGATTCCGATTTCGACGATCCGCGTGGCCGTGGCGCCCGCGGAGTCTGTGACTGTGATTGTGTACTTGAGAACCAACCTCGTGTTCGCGGCAAGGAAATCAAACGCCTGATTCTCGCTGTCGAACTCCCATGTCAGGGTGCCACTTGTCTGGGTGCCGTCAATGACGGTGCCTGGCATGACTTTGAAATACCCGTTCAGCTCTCCGTGAGTGAGGTTGGTTCCGTAATCCGGACCGGAAATCTCGAGGAAGGTGATTGAAGTCGTGACGACATCCGTCAGGTCCACATCGGTAACAGTCAAGGTTCCCGTCGCGGTCAGGCCTGCATTGGTCTCGGTGAGTTCGTCCGCTGCCGAGTCGGTGGCGCCGATGCTGATCACCGGTGCATCATTGACCGGGGTGACGGTGATGGTCAGCGTGTTCTCGATCGACACGGCCGGATCGCTCTCGTCGCCATCGCTATCGGTGATGATGTAGGCGAAGCCGGTCTGGCCGTTGAAGTCCTGCGCGGGCGCAAAAGTCCAGCTTCCGTCAGCCTTGAAGGTGTAGGTGCCAACGCCCGGCAGCGTGAAACCGAACACGCCGTTGCCGAGGTTGTCGCCTTCGGTCGCAATGACGCGCCACGTCGCGCCGGCATTGAACGTCACCTTTGTCATGGTTGCGCCGTCGCCTCCCACAAAGTCATTGGTCATGACATTGCCGGAGTGAATCCCGCTGTCCTCGTCGATTGTAACCGCGTCGTCCTTGACGGCGAGCGGCAGGCTGTCATTGACGTTGACGGTGATGGTGCCGATGTCGGTGTCGCCGTCGCGGTCGCGCACCTGGTAGGACACTGTGAATGCCACGTCATCCTCGATGCCCTGCAGCGGGTGACGCACCGGGGCCAGTTGCTCGATGCTGTAGGCGCCTGTCGCCTGGTTGGTGATCGTGAGCCTCACCACCGGGATGTACCCGTTGCCCTGGTCCTGCGTGATGATCAGCTCCGTGGCCGAATTATACTGGTACCACAGGCCGTTGTTGCCGAGCGTCATGCCGTTCGACAGCCAGGACACCGTGCCTGCGCCATCGCCGCCGAAATTATGCCCGAGCGTGCCGGTGGCAATGATCG
>NZ_JAUXOD010000120.1 GCF_030682515.1 Hoeflea sp.
GGCGGTCATGTAGTCCTCTTCCGACAGAAGCTGATGCTGCTTCATGTCGGTGAGGCCAGGCTCGGTGACGATGTAGTTCTCGAAGTAGAGAACGCGCTCGATGTCCTTCAGCGTCATGTCGAGCAGCGTGCCGATGCGCGAGGGCAGCGACTTGAGGAACCAGATGTGGGCGACGGGCGCGGCCAGTTCGATATGGCCCATGCGCTCGCGGCGCACGCGCGACAGCGTGACTTCAACGCCGCACTTTTCGCAGATGACGCCCTTGTACTTCATGCGCTTGTACTTGCCGCACAGGCACTCATAGTCCTTGATCGGACCGAAGATGCGGGCGCAGAACAGACCGTCGCGCTCCGGCTTGAAGGTCCGGTAGTTGATCGTCTCCGGCTTTTTGATTTCGCCGAAGGACCAGGAAAGAATCTTCTCGGGGCTGGCGATCGAGATCCGGATGGAATCGAACGTCTGCGCCGGAACGGCGTTGTTGAAAAGATTCATGACCTCATGGTTCATGCCTGTCTCCTTTTAGGGCTGTTCGCCCTTGGCTTGCGACGGCGCCGGCGGACACCCGGCAACAGGCCATCGCCTGAAATTCATTATTGATCGCGTCTTGCGCGTCTCTCATCCCCGGCCCGCATCTCGCGGGACGGAAGAACGGCGCGAGGGATTTTCGCCCCTCGCGCCTTCCAGGCTTTATTCAGCCGCGTCGGGCAGTTCATCCCGCTCGGCGATCCCGTCGATCTTGTTGGACTCCAGCTCGACGTTGAGACCTAGGGACCGCATTTCCTTGACGAGAACGTTGAAGCTCTCGGGAATGCCTGCCTCGAAGGTGTCGTCGCCGCGCACGATGGCCTCGTAGACCTTGGTGCGGCCAGCCACGTCGTCCGACTTGACGGTGAGCATTTCCTGCAGGGTGTAGGCGGCGCCGTAGGCTTCGAGCGCCCAGACTTCCATTTCCCCGAAACGCTGACCGCCGAACTGCGCCTTGCCGCCCAGAGGCTGCTGGGTGACGAGCGAGTAAGGTCCGATCGAACGGGCGTGGATCTTGTCGTCGACCAGGTGGTTGAGCTTGAGCATGTAGATGTAGCCCACGGTCACCGGACGGTCGAAGGTCTCGCCGGTACGCCCGTCATAGAGCGTTGACTGGCCCGACACATCAAGACCGGCCTGCGCCAGCATGATGTTGATGTCGGCCTCGACCGCGCCGTCGAACACCGGCGTGGCGATAGACACGCCGCGGCGGGTCTGCTCGGCCAGACGGACGATCGACGGATCGTCGTAGTCCTTGATAGGCTCGCCCTTGGGGCCGGTTCCGATAACGCTGTCGATGGTGTCGCGCAGCGGCTGGATGTCGGCGCCCGCATTGTAGGCGTCAAGCATCGCACCGATCTTCTTGCCCATTCCCGAACAGGCCCATCCGAGATGGGTTTCGAGGATCTGTCCGACGTTCATGCGCGAAGGCACGCCCAGCGGGTTGAGCACGATGTCGACATGGGTCCCGTCTTCGAGGAACGGCATGTCCTCGCACGGCAGGATGCGGGAGACCACGCCCTTGTTGCCGTGACGGCCGGCCATCTTGTCGCCCGGCTGGATCTTGCGCTTCACGGCGACAAAGACCTTGACCATCTTCATGACGCCCGGCGGCAGTTCGTCGCCGCGCTGGACCTTTTCGACCTTGTCCATGAAGCGGCTCTCGAGCAGCTTCTTGGAGTCGTCGTACTGGCCGCGCAGCGCTTCGATTTCGCCCTGCAGCTTCTCGTCCTCGACGGCGAATGTCCACCACTGCGAGCGGGGATAGTCGCCGATGTTGTCGGAGTTGACTTCCGAGCCCTTCTTGAAGCCCTTCGGTCCGGCGATCGCCACCTTGCCCGCCAGCATGTCCGACAGGCGGCCATAGACGTTGCGGTCGAGAATGGCCTGCTCGTCGTCGCGGTCCTTGGCCAGGCGCTCGATTTCCTCGCGCTCGATGGCCATGGCGCGCTCGTCCTTTTCAACGCCGTGGCGGTTGAAGACGCGGACTTCGACGATGGTGCCGTAGGTTCCGGGCGGCATCCGCATCGAGGTGTCGCGGACATCCGAGGCCTTTTCGCCGAAGATGGCGCGCAGGAGCTTTTCTTCCGGCGTCATCGGGCTTTCGCCCTTCGGCGTGATCTTGCCCACGAGAATGTCGCCCGGAGCCACTTCGGCGCCGATATAGACAATGCCCGCCTCGTCGAGGTTCCTGAGCGCCTCTTCCGAGACGTTCGGGATGTCCCGGGTAATTTCTTCCGGTCCGAGCTTGGTGACGCGCGCCATCACTTCGAACTCGACGATGTGGATGGAGCTGAACACGTCGTCAGAGACGATGCGCTCGGAGAGAAGGATCGAGTCCTCGTAGTTGTAGCCGTTCCAGGGCATGAACGCGACCAGCACGTTGCGGCCGAGCGCCAGATCACCGAGATCCGTCGACGGACCGTCGGCGATGATGTCGCCCTTGTTGAGAACGTCACCGACAGTGACCAGCGGGCGCTGGTTGATGCAGGTGTTCTGGTTGGAGCGCTGGAACTTCTGCAGACGGTAGATATCGACGCCCGAGCGCGAGGCTTCCATGTCCTCGGTGGCGCGGATGACGATACGCGTCGCGTCGACCTGGTCGACAACGCCGCCGCGACGGGCGGCAATCGCCGCGCCCGAGTCACGGGCCACGATCGGTTCCATGCCGGTGCCCACGAACGGCGCCTCGGCGCGAACCAGCGGAACCGCCTGACGCTGCATGTTCGATCCCATCAACGCACGGTTGGCGTCGTCGTTCTCGAGGAACGGGATCAGGGCGGCGGCCACCGACACCAGCTGGCGCGGCGAGACGTCCATCAGGTCGATATTGTCGCGCGGGGTCATCATCACGTCGCCGGAGTGGCGGCAGACGACGAACTCGTCAACCAGATGGCCTTCCGGGCTGAGCTCGGCATTGGCCTGGGCGACGAAGTACTTGGCTTCTTCCATCGCCGACAGATAGATCACTTCCTTGGTGACCATGCCGTCCTTGATCTTGCGATAGGGGCTTTCGATGAAGCCGTACTTGTTGACGCGCGCGAAGGTGGCGAGCGAGTTGATCAGGCCGATGTTCGGGCCTTCCGGCGTCTCGATCGGGCAGATGCGGCCGTAATGGGTCGGGTGCACGTCGCGCACTTCGAAGCCGGCGCGCTCGCGGGTCAGACCGCCAGGTCCAAGCGCCGACAGGCGGCGCTTGTGGGTGATTTCGGACAGCGGATTGACCTGGTCCATGAACTGCGACAGCTGCGAGGAGCCGAAGAATTCACGCACCGCGGCCGCTGCCGGCTTGGCGTTGATCAGGTCCTGCGGCATCACGGTGTCGATCTCGATCGACGACATGCGCTCCTTGATGGCGCGCTCCATGCGCAAGAGGCCGAGGCGGTACTGGTTTTCCATCAGTTCGCCCACCGAACGCACCCGGCGGTTGCCGAGGTTGTCGATGTCGTCGATCTCGCCCTTGCCGTCGCGCAGCGCCACGAGGGTGCGCACCACGGCAATGATGTCCTCCTTGCGCAGCACGCGCACGGTGTCTTCGGCGTCGAGATCAAGACGCATGTTCATCTTGACCCGGCCCACGGCCGACAGGTCGTAGCGTTCTGAATCGAAGAACAGTGAATTGAACATGGCTTCGGCCGAATCGATGGTCGGCGGCTCACCCGGACGCATGACGCGGTAGATGTCGAACAGCGCTTCCTGGCGGTTGGTGTTCTTGTCGGCGGCAAGCGTGTTGCGGATATAGGCGCCGACATTGATGTGATCGATGTCGAGCACCTTGATGTCGTCGTAGCCGGCCTCGATCAGATCGATCAGGTTGCCCTTGCGCTCGCCGGACTTGGCGTCGATGGAGAATTCCAGCTCGTCGCCGGCCTCAAGATAGACTTCGCCGGTCTCGGGATTGACGATGTCTTCGGCCAGGTAGCTGCCGACCAGGTCCTCATCGGTCGCCTTGATGGACTTGACGCCCTTCTCGGTCAGCGTCTTGAGCAGCCGCGGGGTCAGCTTCTTGCCGGATTCGACCACGACTTCGCCGGTGTCGGCGTCGATCATGTCGGCCATGGCCTTCTGCCCCTTGAGGGTCTCGGGCTGGAACGGAATCCTCCAACCTTCGCCGTCGCGGGCATAGATCGAGTGCGTGTAGAAGGTCGACAGGATCTCTTCCGCATCCATGCCGAGCGCCATCAAGAGCGACGAGGCCGGAATCTTGCGGCGGCGGTCGATGCGGGCGTGAACGATGTCCTTGGCGTCAAACTCGATGTCGAGCCAGGAACCGCGGTAAGGGATGACGCGGGCTGCAAACAGAAGCTTGCCCGACGAATGGCTCTTGCCCTTGTCGTGGTCGAAGAACACGCCCGGCGAGCGGTGCATCTGCGAGACGATGACGCGCTCGGTGCCGTTGACGATGAAGGTGCCGTTGTCGGTCATGAGCGGCATGTCGCCCATGTAGACGTTCTGCTCCTTGATGTCCTTGATCGACTTGGCGCCCGTATCCTCGTCGATATCGAACACGATCAGGCGCAGCGTCACCTTGAGCGGCGCGGAATAGGTCAGATCGCGCTGACGGCATTCCTCAACGTCGAACTTCGGGTGTTCGAATTCGTAGGACACGAACTCCAGCATTGCGCTGCCGGAAAAATCGGAAATCGGGAAGACCGATTTGAAAACTGCCTGCAGTCCTTCGTCGGAACGGCCGCCAACGGGCTCGTCCACCATCAGGAACTGGTCGTAGGACGCCTTCTGAACCTCGATGAGGTTCGGCATCTCCGCCACTTCCGGGATTTTTCCGAAAAACTTGCGTACGCGCCTGCGACCGTTGAAGGAAAGGGTCTGAGCCATCGTCGCTCCTTGTAATGTGCATCCGGGCCTGCAACAGACGGGCGCCGCTGGCCAAGCGACTCCGTCATACAAATGAATTCGTTCAATCTCGTCTCAGTCCCAGATCGGCGGCCGGAATGCCTTGCAACCTGGTTCGAAACTATCCTTTTGAAGAACCCATTACCCAAAAGCCGTTTTTCGGGCTTTTGGGTAATCCGTTCATCGGCAGGAGCTTCCGGGGGCAGGCAAGCCCGCCCCCGGACGCGACTGGTGTCTTACTTGACGTCGACCTTGGCGCCGGCGTCTTCAAGCTTCTTCTTGATGTCTGCGGCTTCAGCCTTGGACACGCCTTCCTTGACGGCCTTCGGAGCAGCTTCGACCAGGTCCTTGGCTTCCTTGAGGCCCAGGCCGGTGATCGCACGGACTTCCTTGATGACGTTGATCTTGTTGGCGCCGATGTCGGCCAGGATCACGTCGAATTCAGTCTTTTCTTCAACGGCTTCAGCAGGAGCTGCAGCGCCGCCTGCGGCAGCGACAGCCACCGGAGCAGCGGCGGAGACGCCCCACTTTTCTTCAAGCATCTTGGACAGCTCGGAGGCTTCCAGGACGGTCAGGTTGGAAAGGTCTTCCACGATTTTGGCGAGATCAGCCATTTTCTTACTTCCTTGTATTCGGTTCGAACCGGTGTTGATCTAATTCACAGCGAAGTTCCGCCTTATGCGGCTTCGTCCTTCCGGGCATAGGCTCCAATGACGCGGGCCACCGCACCGCCAGGTGCGTTGACGATCTGGGCGATGCGCGTTGCCGGCGTGGTGATCATGCCGATCAGCTTTGCGCGCATTTCGTCCAGCGACGGCATCGTGGCAAGTGCCTTGACTCCGTCGGCGTCGAGTGTTGTCGCCCCCATCGCGCCACCAAGGATGATCAGCTTGTCGCTGACCTTGGTGAACTCGACGGCGATCTTTGGAGCGGTCACCGGGTCATCGCAATAAGCGATGAGCGTCTGACCCGTGAAGAGATCGATGATCCCTTCCGACTCCGTGCCCTGAAGAGCGATCTTGGCAAGGCGGTTCTTCGCGACCTTGACGGTGCCTCCGGCTGTGCGCATGCGCGACCTCAAGTCGTTCATCTGCGCAACCGTAAGACCGGCGTAGTGGGCCACGACAACCGAACCGGCGTTGGTGAAAACACCGTTCAGTTCCGCGACGAATTCGCGTTTTTCCGCTCTATCCACTGCGTTTCTCCAGTTGGCGGGTGATGCATGCACCACCTGCCGGGTTTGCCTTTGCCGCCAGGGATTCCAAAGAACCCGCAAGCGACGCTCGAGGATCCTGTCCCCTCGCGCCGAAACCGGGAACCGGCAGCGGCACAAGGCAAGCGAGGTTCGAACCGTTGGAGCTTGCGCTCCTGAAAACGGAACTTACCCGTCTCATGCAGGTCAAAGATTAAGGTCAGCACCTGGGCGCTCACCACCTGCAGTCTCGGACAGGGAGCCCGGGACTTGCATCCCGGACCTTTCCGGCCCGAAGGCCGGAAACTTGAGAAAACCGGATCTGTGACCCGGTTTTCAAAATTCACAAATCAGGCGACGCTGAGCGACGACGGATCGATCTTGACGCCCGGGCCCATGGTCGAGGAAATCGCCACGCGCTTGACGTAGTTGCCCTTGGCGCCCGACGGCTTGGCCTTGATGACCGCATCGGCGAATGCCCGGATGTTTTCCTGGATCTGCTCGGAGCCGAACGAGGCCTTGCCGATGCCGGCATGGACGATGCCAGCCTTCTCGACGCGGAACTCGACGGCGCCGCCCTTGGAGGCCTTGACCGCGCCGGCGACATCGGTGGTCACGGTTCCAACCTTGGGGTTGGGCATCATGCCGCGCGGGCCGAGCACCTTGCCGAGACGGCCGACGAGCGGCATCATGTCCGGGGTGGCGATGCAGCGGTCGAACTCGATCGTGCCCGCCTGGACGATGTCGACCAGCTCTTCGGCGCCGACGATGTCGGCACCTGCGGCGCGGGCTTCGTCAGCCTTGTCGCCACGGGCGAAGACGGCGACGCGAACGGTGCGGCCGGTGCCGTTGGGCAGGTTGACGACGCCGCGGACCATCTGGTCGGCGTGGCGCGGGTCGACGCCCAGGTTCATCGAGACTTCGATGGTCTCGTCGAACTTGGCGACGGCACGTTCCTTGATCATGGCGACAGCTTCACCGAGCAGGTAGAGCTTGTTGCGGTCAACGCCTTCGTTGATCTTCTGTATGCGCTTTGCAATCTTTGCCATGGTCTTATCCCGTCACTTCCAGGCCCATCGAGCGGGCGGAGCCCTCGACCATGGCCATCGCGCCTTCGATGTCGGCGGCGTTGAGATCCTTCATCTTCGCTTCGGCGATCGTGCGGACCTGGTCGCGCGTGATCGACCCGGCAACGATCTTGCCCGGCGTCTTGGAGCCGGACGTGAGCTTGGCTTCCTTCTTGAGGAAGTAGCTCACCGGGGGCTTCTTCATCATGAAGGTGAAGGACTTGTCCTGGTAGTAGGTGATGACGACCGGGATCGGCATACCCTTTTCCATTTCCTGCGTGGAGGCGTTGAACGCCTTGCAGAATTCCATGATATTGATGCCGCGCTGACCAAGTGCGGGTCCGATCGGGGGCGACGGGGTCGCCGATCCGGCCTTCACCTGCAGCTTGAGCTGGCCTGCAACTTTCTTAGCCATTTTCTCTCTGCCTCTCTTTACAACAGCGCCTCAGCGCCGTCTGATGCCGGACAAGCCGGCGGCTGCGGTTGCGTGGTTCGGTTCGACAGGCCGGCTTCAGCCTGCTCGCCTCCCACGCGGATACCATTGCCAGCCATGCCGGCAATGCAAAAACCCGTCCGCGCCTTCGTCAAGAAAGCACGGCCCGGGCTAATTCGTGTCAGACCTTCTCGACCTGACCGTATTCGAGCTCGACCGGAGTGGCCCGGCCAAAGATCGAGACTTCGACCTTGAGGCGCGAGCGCTCTTCGTCGACTTCCTGCACGGTCCCGTTGAACGAGGCGAAGGGGCCGTCGGAGACCCGCACCTGTTCGCCGATCTCGAAGGCGATCGAAGGCTTGGGACGCTCGACACCTTCCTGGACCTGCATCAGGATGCGCTCGGCCTCGGAGTCCGGAATCGGAACCGGCTTGGAATCGCTGCCCAGGAAACCTGTGACCTTGGGCGTGTTCTTGATCAGGTGGAACGCTTCGTCGGTCAGGTCGGCGCGCACCATCACATAGCCCGGGAAGAACTTGCGCTCGGCGTCGACCTTGCGGCCGCGACGCACTTCGACAACCTTCTCGACGGGCACCAGGATCTTCTCGAACAGATGGCTCAGGCCCTTCTGGCGTGCCTGCTCCTCGATCGAGTCGGCAACCTTCTTTTCGAAATTCGAATAGGCATGAACGATGTACCAGCGTGCAGTCATTTTCTTCCCCGCCTCAAGCGCCGGCATTCAGGATAAGCGAAATCGCCCAACCCAATGCCTGGTCGGCTGCAAAGAAGAAAATGGAAGCCAGGAGCACCATCACGAGAACCATGACCGTCGAGATCGAGGTTTCGCGGCGCGACGGCCACTTCACTTTCGCAGTTTCAGCCCGAACCTGCTGGAGGAACGTAAACGGATTTGTTTTTGCCATTGCCTGTCCACGCTTATACGGCGCGTAAAGCCAGTTTCCCAGCCCCACACACCGCGTGTCTGTTAACGTCTACATAAAGCCCGATTCTCGAAATCACAAGAGGGACCGGACCTTTTTATCGAAATACCGGCCAACTGGCCCGAAGATTGCCCTCGGCCCATCTGCCCCGCACCAGCCGAGGTCACGCCAGGGCCGAATAGTCCGGCTGGCAGGGGCAGCAGGACTCGAACCTGCGACCTACGGTTTTGGAGACCGTCGCTCTACCAACTGAGCTATACCCCTAGGCTGGTGGCGGACCTGATAGCGTCAAATGCACGGGGAATGCAACAGAGAAGTGACGCCAATTTCAGCCGTTGAACCATTTTCTGCGTCACGGACCCGGGCTGGCGCTCCGCAAGGCCCCTTCAGCGCCCCGCAGAGCGCCCGGGTGGCGGCGGGCACGCCCTGCCCTTCCTGCCCCCCCGGCGACCGTCCCCGACTCCAACCCTCGCCTCTCGCCTGCTGTCAGCTTGCCCGTTGCAGCCGCTCGAGATCGGCGCCGGTGATGCCGTCGACATTGCGCTCGATCTTGTCCACCTCCCAGTGCCACCAGGCGATAGCCAGGAGGCGCTCGATGGTCTCGGCGTCAAAGCGGCGGCGGATAATGCGCGCCGGATTGCCAGCGACGATGGCGTAGTCGGGCACATCAGCGGTGACCACGGCGCGGGCCGCGACAATGGCGCCATGACCGATGCGGACGCCCGGCATCACCACGGACTCGAAGCCCATCCAGACATCATGACCGATCACCGTGTCGCGCTGATCACCGACCTGGGCCGCGTAGCCACCGATCAGCTCCGGGCTGAAGACCGCAAAGGGAAAGGTGGAGAACCCGTCCATGGCGTGATTGGCGGAACTGGTGATGATGCGCACTCCGCTGGCGATCTGGCAGAACCGGCCGATCACGAGCCGCTCGGGAGCGCCGGGATAGAGATAGGGCGCGATCTCGGCCGCGTGATCGGCGGGCGTGTGCAGGCCGGAATAATAGCTGAAATCGCCCACCGTGATATTCGGGTGGTCGATCACCTGGTTGAGATGGACGGTGCCTTTATGCGGCGCACCGTCGGCCAGGATGATGGGGTGGCGCAGGCGCGCATCAAGAAAAGGTCGGGGCATGGATCTGCTCTTTCGATCTGGATTGGACTTTCCGATGTTCAGAACAGGGACTTGTTCACCGCCGCCTCCATGGGATGTGTCTCGCATCCGGAAGCATGTCTGCTCGTCGGGCGCCCGGGTCTTGTATAAATCCCCTGCCCGGGCTTTTCAATCGCCTGGCTCTGAGGGCTTACCCAGGGCACACTCCCTGTTCAACCCCGTCCCCGGCGCATTCTCGAATGTGCACCGCAAGGTCGGCGGGTCGCCGCATTGCTTTTCCAGCGCCTTGAAGCCGACGCATTTGCCGGTGGCGTTGCTCCTGTAACCCGGACCGCCCTTGCAGCCGCACCCCTTGCAGGCCGGGCGCTCGGGGCACCCCGCGGCATGGGCGACGCCTGGCGGGGCCGGCAGACAGGCCAGCACGACCGCAATGAAAATTCCCGGCTTGAACTGCACCCCATGGGCCCCGATGCGGTGATCCGAATTCAGCCGGCACTCTACACAGCCTTCCCGCCTGCGCCAAATCCGGCGCCCTCGCCGCAGCGGCCGCAAACAAAAACGCGGGCCCGAAGACCCGCGTTTTTCAGCGTCACAGTCTGCGCAGGCTCGCGGCCGGCGCTGGCAATCGACTATTCGATGATGGAGGCAACAATCCCTGCACCAACCGTGCGGCCGCCTTCGCGGATGGCGAAGCGCAGCTTTTCTTCCATCGCGATCGGCACGATGAGCGACACTTCAGCCGAGATGTTGTCGCCCGGCATCACCATTTCGGTGCCTTCCGGCAGCGTCACGATGCCCGTCACGTCCGTCGTGCGGAAATAGAACTGCGGACGGTAGTTGGTGAAGAACGGCGTGTGACGGCCACCCTCTTCCTTGGTCAGGATGTAGGCTTCGGCCTTGAACTTGGTGTGCGGCT
>NZ_JAUXOD010000124.1 GCF_030682515.1 Hoeflea sp.
CTCGCCGTTCCTCGATGCGGCGACGCGGCAAGCCATGGGCGAGCAGTCGGTGGCGCTGGCGAAAGCCGTCGACTACCAGTCGGCTGGCACGGTCGAATTCATCGTCGACAAGAACCGCAAATTCTTCTTCCTCGAGATGAACACGCGTCTCCAGGTGGAGCATCCGGTGACCGAGCTCATTACCGGCATCGACCTGGTCGAGCAGATGATCCGCGTCGCCGCCGGCGAAAAGCTCGGCTTCAGCCAGGACGACGTCACTCTCACTGGCTGGGCGGTGGAAAGCCGACTCTATGCCGAGGATCCCTACCGCAATTTCCTGCCCTCGATCGGCCGGCTGACGCGCTACCGCCCGCCGCAGGAAGGCGTGAGCGACGGCGTCACCATCCGCAACGACACCGGCGTCACCGAGGGCTCGGAGATCTCGATGTTCTACGACCCGATGGTGGCCAAGCTCTGCACCCATGCCCCCACGCGGATCGAGGCGATCGACGCCATGGCCGACGCGCTCGACCGGTTCGAGGTCGAGGGCATCGGCCACAATCTGCCGTTCCTGTCGGCGCTGATGCAGCATCCGCGCTGGCGCGAGGGGCGGCTGTCGACCGGCTTCATCGCGGAGGAATATCCCGAGGGCTTCGGCCCGGTGCCGCCCGATGACGCCACGATCGAGCGCTTCGCCATCGCCAGCCTCATGCTCGCCCACATCGCCGGCAAGCGCACCGCGCTGATCTCCGGCGCGCGCTTCAGCCAAGCGGACAAACGGGCGCAGGAAGACAAGGTGGTGCGCATCGCCGGCCGGGAGATCACCGGCCATATCGAGGCCACCGGCGACGTCTACCTGGTGCGGCTGCCCGGCCGGGAGCCGCTTGCCGTCGCCACCGACTGGACGCCGGGCGCCCGGCTTGCGATCTTCGAGATCGACGGCGCAAGCCACGCCATCAAGGTCGAGCCCGCCGACGCCGGCTGGCGATTGCGGCAGCTGGGCGTCGATGTCCGCACCCAGGTGTTTTCCCCGCGCGTGGCGGAACTCGCGCGGCTGATGAAGGAAAAGGCCGCGCCCGACACCTCCGGCCTGCTGCTCTGCCCGATGCCGGGCCTGATCGTCTCGATCGCCGTCAGCGAGGGCGACACGGTCGAGGAGGGCCAGACTCTCGCCGTCGTCGAGGCGATGAAGATGGAAAACGTGCTCCGCGCCGAACGCCGCGGCGTGGTCTCGGGCATCCCGGTCAAGGCCGGCGACAGCCTGGCGGTGGACGAGATCATCATGGAGTTCGCGAAGTGAACGACTTGCTCACGTTGAAAGACCCCTCCCCAACCCCTCCCCACAAGGGGGAGGGGCTTTTCCCGCCGACCTCGCAACGAGCGATCCTGGGTCTCCCGCAGACCAGATATAACGGCAGGAGCGATAAGGTTGCGGCTGGCACCAAGCCCCTCCCCCCTGTGGGGAGGGGTTGGGGAGGGGTCTTCTGCAAAAGCACCGGCTCGCAAGGATCAGCACAATGACCAAGACCACCCGCGACTGGCTCGATCTCGCCGCCAAGGACCTTAGGGGCAAACCCGTCGAGAGCCTCAACACCGAGACGCCGGAAGGCATCACGCTCAAGCCGCTCTACACCGCCGAGGACCTGCCCGCGGGCGTGGCCTCGGACCTGCCGGGCTTCGCCCCCTTCACCCGTGGCGTGCGCTCGACCATGTATGCGGGCCAGCCCTGGACCATCCGGCAATATGCCGGCTTCTCGACGGCGGAGGATAGCAACGCGTTCTATCGCAAGAACCTCGCCGCCGGGCAGAAGGGCCTGTCGGTGGCCTTCGACCTTGCCACCCACCGCGGCTATGATTCCGATCATCCGCGGGTCACCGGCGATGTCGGCAAGGCGGGCGTCGCCATCGATTCGGTCGAGGACATGAAGATCCTGTTCGACGGTATCCCGCTTGGCGAGATGAGCGTGTCGATGACCATGAACGGCGCCATCATCCCGGTGCTGGCGATGTTCATCGTCGCGGGCGAGGAACAGGGGGTTGCGCGCGCCGATCTCACCGGCACGGTGCAGAACGACATCCTCAAGGAGTTCATGGTCCGCAACACCTATATCTACCCGCCCGAGCCCTCGATGCGGATCGTCGCCGACATCATCGAGTTCACGGCCAGGGACATGCCCAAGTTCAACTCGATCTCGATCTCCGGCTACCACATGCAGGAAGCCGGCGCGACGCTCGCCCAGGAGCTCGCCTATACGCTGGCCGACGGCATGGAATATGTCCGCGCGGCGCAGGCCAAGGGGCTCGACGTCGATGACTTCGCCGGACGGCTGTCGTTCTTCTTCTGCATCGGCATGAACGTGTTCATGGAAGCCGCGAAACTGCGCGCCGCACGCGCGATGTGGTCGAAGATCATGACCGACTTCGGCGCGAAATCCGAGCGCTCGAAAATGCTCAGGACCCATTGCCAGACCTCGGGCGTGTCCTTGACCGAGCAGGACCCCTACAACAACATCGTCCGCACCGCGTTCGAGGCGATGGCCGCGGTGCTTGGCGGCACCCAGTCGCTGCACACCAATTCCTTTGACGAGGCGATCGCGTTGCCCACCGAATTCTCGGCCCGCATCGCCCGGAACACCCAGCTTATCCTGGCGCACGAGACCGGCATCACCAATGTGGTCGACCCGCTCGGCGGCTCCTATTATGTGGAAAGACTCACCGCCGATCTCATGGACAAGGCGTGGGAGCTGATCGCGGAAGTGGAATCCCTGGGCGGCATGACCAGGGCGGTGGAAACCGGCCTGCCCAAGATGCGCATCGAGGAGGCGGCCGCCCGCCGCCAGGCGCGGATCGACCGCGGCGAGGACGTCATCGTCGGCGTCAACCGCTTCCGTTTGAATGACGAGCCGCAGGTCGACATTCTCAATATCGACACCGACAAGGTGCGCGCGGGCCAGGTGGCGCGACTGAACAAGATGCGCGACAACCGCGACCCCAAGGCCTATCTCGCAACCATCGCCACGCTCGAACAGGTGGCGGCCTCCGGCAAGGGCAACCTGCTCGAAGCCGCTGTCGATGCCGCCCGGGCGCGCGCCTCGCTGGGCGAGATCTCCGATGCCATGGAGCGCGGCTTCGGCGGCCGCCACCATGCCGTCACCAAGGTGATCGGCGGCGTCTATGCCGATGTCTACCACGACGATCCCGAGTACCAGGCAATCCAGGCCCGCATCAGCGACTACGCGGCCGACAAGGGCCGGCCGCCTCACGTGCTCGTCGCCAAGATGGGCCAGGACGGCCACGACCGCGGCGCCAAGGTGATCGCCACGGCGTTTGCCGACATGGGCTTCAAGGTGGAGATGACCGACATGTTCGAGACACCCGAGGAAGTGGCCGTCAAGGCGGTGACGCTCGGCGTCGACGTCGTCGGCGTCTCCTCCCTCGCCGCCGGCCACAAGTCGCTGGTGCCCGAGCTGATCGCGCGGCTCAAGGACAAGGGCGGCACGGACATCCAGGTCGTCGTCGGCGGCGTCATCCCCGAACAGGACTACGCGTTCTTGCGCGAGGCGGGCGTGGCGGAAATCTTCGGCCCGGGCTCGAACGTGCTCGACGCGGCCAATGCCGTGCTGGCAAGGATTTCGGGGGTGAAAAGGAACGTGTGAGGGGCCTCCTGCCCGGCGCCGCAGTCCCTCATCCGCCGGCTTCGCCGGCACCTTCTAAGAAGGGAGATTCAGTGCAAGACCGCGCTTCAGGGCACCCTCCCTTCTCCCTCCGGGAGAAGGTGGCTCGACGCGAAGCGGCGAGACGGATGAGGGTCTGCCGCAGGCGTTCGGTATCCGTGTTCATGATGAGATCCTCAACCGTCAGCTTCGCTGACACCTTCTCCCGGAGGGAGAAGGAAGGTCCAGTGGCTTTGTCCACCCGCCGCACAATTTTCAACCATCGTCGCGGTTCCCGGGCACCTTATCTTTTCCCTCCAGGAGAAGACGGATGAGGGACTGGGGCGCAAAACACCCCTCAGCCGACAGACTCTTGGTGGGACTTCCCTCATCCGCCGGCTTCGCCGGCACCTTCTCCCAAAGGGAGAAGGGAGGTTCAGTGCAAGACCGCGCCGCAGGCACCTCTTCCTTCTCCCTCCAGGAAAAGGTGGATGCGGGCGTTCCGTGAACGCCCGCAGACGGATGAGGGAGTGCCGCCATAGACACAGGAATGGTTCTGCTGCACCCTTTGAGCATCCAATTGGACCGGCGACCCTCCGGCGCAAAGCCTTGCCGTCACCCCTGACCTGGCCCGGGGTCCAGCCACCGCGCTTCCGGCATGACGACTTGAAAAACCTATCCGCCCCTCACACCCCCCAGGTCCGCTCCAGCAGCCGGACCCAGTTTCCACGCGCGATCTTCTCGATCAGCGCGTCGCCATATTGGCGCTCCCGCATCTCGGCAATCAAAGCCTGGACGCCGGTGACGTCGCCGATCACGTCGGGGATCTCGGCGCCGTCGAAATCCGAGCCGAAACCGACATGGTCCTCGCCGAGCTTCTCCAGAAGATGGTCGAGATGGCGCATCACGGGGTCCCAGCCGCAATCGGTCGCCTTGCGGCCGTCCTCGCGCAGGAACACGGTGGCGTAGTTCAAGCCGACCATGCCGCCCGACTCGCGGATCATCGCGAGCTGCCGGTCGGTGAGATTCCGGGTCGACTTCGTCACCGCGTGCGCATTGGAATGGGTGGCGACCAGCGGCGCGTCGGAAATCCGGGCGACATCGTCAAAACCCTTCTCGTTCAGATGCGACAGGTCTATCATGATCCTGAGTTCGTTGCAGGCCTTGACCAGCGCCTTGCCGGCATCGGTGAGGCCCGGGCCGGTGTCGGGGTCGCCCGGAAAGCGGAACGGCACGCCGTGGCCGAACACCGTGGGCCGGCTCCAGACCGGGCCGAGCGAGCGCAGGCCCATGGCGTGGAAGGCATAGAGCGCATCGAGATCGGCGCCAATGGCTTCCGCGCCCTCCATGTGCATGATCGCGGCGATGGTGCCGCTCTTGAGGCAGGCGCGGAGATCGGCCGTGCCGCGGCAGATCTTCAAGGCGCCGTGCGACGCCCGCTCCATCCACATCAGGTGGCCGGCCATGGCGATGGCGGTGGCTTGCGTCTCTGCGGCGCTCATCAGCTTGGGCAGCGGCAGGTCGTAGGGCGGGCTGTCCATCAGCGCCTCGTAGTCGGGCGCGTCTTCTTCCGGCGGCGAGGAGATGTAGATGGCGAAGAAGCCGCCGGCGAAACCCGCCTTCTGCATGCGCTTGAGGTCGAGATGGCCGGTGCCGTCGCCGTCAAGCCAGGTCCGCGCGCGCTCGCCCGGCGCACGCAGCAGCCGCAGCAGGAAGTCGTTGTGTCCATCGAAAAACGGCATGTCGGCCATGGTGTGTTCTTTCATGTCGCCCTCGACGTGGCGCAGGTCCCCCCGCGGCCAAGGGCCGGGTCAGGTCTGCAGGGCCGGGTCGCGGGTAAAGCCCTCGCTCGCGGTCAAGAGGTTGCGTGTGTAGTCCTCGGTCGTGGCGTGATCCCGGAGCGCCTGCCGGGTCAGCTGCTCGACCACCGCGCCGTTCTGCATCACCATCAGCCGCTCGCACATGTGCGAGACAACCGCGAGATCGTGGCTCACGAGCACATAGGTGAGGCCGCGTTCGGCGCGCAGCCGGTCGAGCAGGTTCAGGACCTCGGCCTGGATCGAGGCGTCGAGCGCCGAGGTCGGCTCGTCGAGCAGGATCACCTTGGGCTCGAGGATAAGCGCCCGGGCGATCGCCACGCGCTGGCGCTGGCCGCCCGAAAGCTGGTGCGGATACCGGAAGCGGAAGCCCTTGCCCAGCCCCACCTCGACCAGCGCCTGCTCGACGCGCGCCTCGCGGCGGTCGAAGCCGTGGATGGCGAGCGGCTCGGAGAGCACGCGGTCGATGGTGTGGCGCGGGTGCAGCGAGGCGTAAGGATCCTGGAACACCATCTGGACGCGGCGATAGAAGGCCGGATCGCGTGGGCTCGTCACGGGCACCCCGTCGATCAGAATGCGGCCGCCGGTCACCGGCGCAAGGCCGCAGGCGGCGCGCAGCACGGTGGACTTGCCCGAGCCGCTTTCGCCGACGATGCCGAAGCTCTCGCCCTCCTCCACCGTGAACGACACGCCGCGCAGCGCATGCACGGACCGGCCGCCCGATCCGAACACCACTTCAAGCTCTTCAATCTCGATCAGCGCCATGGCGGTCTACTCCAGCCAGGCCGCGTCGCGGGCCAGCACCGGCAGCGGGCGGACGTCGCCGTTGATCTTGGGCAGGCAGCCGAGCAGGCCGCGGGTGTAGGGATGCCTGGCTTCACTCATCTTCGCCGCATCAAGTTCCTCGACCACCTGCCCCGCATACATCACCAGCACGCGGTCGCAGAAGGTCGAGACCAGTTCGAGGTCGTGGCTGATGAAGATCAGCCCCATGCCGCGTTCGCTCACCAGCCGGTCGAGAATGCGCAGCACCTCGATCTGCACGGTCACGTCGAGCGCCGAGGTCGGCTCGTCGGCGATCAAGAGGTCGGGCTCGGTCACCAGCATCATGGCGATCATGGCGCGCTGGCCCATGCCGCCCGAGAGCTCGTGCGGATAGGCGGCCATCACCCGGTCCGGATCGCGGATCTGCACGGCCTCGAGCATGGCGATCGACTTGTCGCGCGCCTCGGACTGGCCGCCATGCAGCTTGACCGCCTCCATCAGCTGCTTGCCGATGGTCATCACCGGATTGAGCGAGAATTTCGGGTCCTGCATCACCATCGACATTCGCGCGCCGCGCAGACTCCGCCATCTGGCGGGTGTCGCGTTGCGCAGGTCGATGCCGTCGAATTCGAGCCGGTCGGCGGTGGCCTTGCCCGTGACCGGGGTCAGGCCCAGGATGGCGCGGCCGGTCTGGGACTTGCCCGAACCGCTCTCGCCGACAATGCCCAGCCGCTCGCGGCCGAGTTCGAAGGAGACGCCGCGCACCACCTCGACCGGCCCCTGCCTCGAGGGAAAGGCGATGCGCAGGTTCTCGACGGAGAGAAGCGGGCTCATTGTTGCTGCGCCTTGGGGTCGAGCACGTCGCGCAAGCCGTCGCCCAGCAGGTTGAAGCCGAGCGAGACAACGAAGATGGCGATGCCGGGCATGGTGGCGACCCACCAGTAGTCGATGATGAAGCGGCGGCCGCCGGCGATCATCGCACCCCATTCCGGCTGCGGCGGCTGGGCGCCAAGACCCAGGAAGCCGAGGCCCGCCGCGGTGAGGATGATGCCCGCCATGTCGAGCGTCACCCGGATGATCACCGAGGACATGCACAAGGGCACCACATGGCCCCAGATGATCCGGCCCGAGGAAGCGCCCTGCAGGCGGATGGCGTCGATGTGCTCGGCGTTGCGGATCGACAGCGTTTCGGCACGCGCCAGTCGGGCATAGGGCGGCCAGGAGGTGATGGCGATGGCGATGATGGCGTTCTCGATGCCGGGCCCGAGCGCAGCGACGAAAGCCAGCGCCAGGATCAGCCGCGGAAAAGCCAGGAAGATGTCGGTGATCCGCATCAGGACAACGTCGATCCAGCCGCCGAAATAGCCCGAGGTGGTGCCGACCAGCAGGCCGATCGGCGTGGCGATGATCGCCACCAGCGCCACCACCATCAAGGTCAGCCGCGCGCCGTGGACGACCCGGCTGAAGATGTCGCGGGCGAGATCGTCGGTGCCCATCCAGTGATCCCACGACGGCGGCAGCAGGCGCGCGGTTCTGAGGTCGCCGCCCATCAATGGATCGTAAGGCGCGATCACGTCGGCGAAGATGGCGACCAGCACCAGCAGCACGACAATGCCCAGGCCCACCATGCCGAGCCGGTTGCGGGTGAAGGCGAGCCAGATCCGCCAGGCCTGGCCGAGCCGGGCCTGGTTGCGCGACGCGGGCTGCTCGCTCAACAGCCACTGGCTCAGGCCGGGCCGCGTTGGTTCGGCGGTCATGAGCGCCTCCGGACCCGAGGGTCGAGCAGGGTGTAGAGAAAGTCGGACAAGAGATTGAGCCCGACAAAGATGATGCCGATCACGAGCGTGCCGCCGAGCACGGCGTTCATGTCGGCGTTCTGCAGCGAGTTGGTGAGATATTGTCCCAGGCCCGGCCAGGCGAACACGGTCTCGGTCAGCACCGAGCCTTCGAGCAGCCCGGCATAGGACAGCGCGATCACGGTCACGAGCGGCACGGCGGCGTTCCTGAGCGCATGCACCCAGATGATGCGCCATTCGGCCACGCCCTTGACCCGCGCCGTGACGATATATTCCTGCGCCAGCTCGTTGAGCATGAAGGACCGCGTCATGCGCGCGATATAGGCCATCGAGTAATAGCCGAGCAGCGAGGCGGGAAGTGCTATGTGCGAGACGACATTGCGGAAGGCGCCCCACTGGCCCTGCATCGCGGTGTCGATCAGGTAAAGCCCGGTCACCCGCGTGAAGGTGTATTCATAGGAAATGTCGATGCGGCCAGGGCCGGCCACCAGGCCCCACTTGGCGTAGAACAAGAGCAGGCCGAGCAAGCCAAGCCAGAAGATCGGCGCGGAATAGCCCACGAGCCCGAGGATGCGGACCACCTGGTCGACGAGCTTGCCCTGACGCACCGCGGCCCAGACGCCGACGGGCACGCCGAACAGGGTGCCGATGATGATGCCGACGGTGGCGAGTTCCAGCGTGGCGGGAAAGACACGGATGAGATCGTCGAGGATCGGCTTCTTGGTGAGCACGCTTTCGCCGAAATCGCCGGTGACCGCCTTTTCGACATAGAGGCCGAACTGAACGTAGAGCGGCCGATCGAGCCCAAGTTCGACAAAGGCCCTGTCATAGGTAGATTTCGAGGCGCGATCGCCCACGACCGCCAGCACCGGATCCACCGGAACCACCCGGCCGATCAGGAAGGTGACGACCAGAAGCCCGAGGATGGTGAAGGCGACTGTGGCGCTGAGCCGCAGGGTTCTTCCGAGAAGAGCAGGAAGGGCGCTGGCGCGCCCTTCCGCTAAGACAGACCGGGCGGACAATTACTTGGTCACTGCCTTGAACGAGTTGTCGTTGAACGACGGGCCGACGATGAAGCCCTCGACGTTCTTGCGCCGCGCCACGACTTCGATCTCCTGGAACATGATGACGAAGGGCGAGGTCTCCTGGTGTTCCTTCTGCAGATCGATGTAGATCTGGGCGCGCGTGGCCGCATCGGCTTCGAGCACCGCTGCATCGGCCTTCTTGGTCATTTCCGGGATGTCCCAGGCATTGCGCCAGGCCAGCGGCTTGGAGGCGGCCTCGTCGGAGTTGTCCGGGTTGCGGGCAAACGTATCGGCGTTGGTGTGCGGATCCTGATAGTCAGGGCCCCAGCGGCCGATATAGATGTCGTGGTTACGGGCGCGGTACTTAGTCAGCGTCTGCTGGCCGTCGCCCGGGATCAGTTCCAGCTTGATGCCGGCCAGCGCCATGGTCTGCTGGATGGCCTGTGCGATGGCCGTGATCTCGTTGGTGTTGCGGGTGTCCATGGTGACGCTGAAGCCGTCGGCGAGACCGGCTTCGGCGAGCAGTTCCTTGGCCTTCTCGACATTGAGCGAGAACGGGGTTTCCTCAAGCGCGCCCAGGAAGCCGCGCGGCAGGAACGCCTGGTGCGGGATCACCTTGCCCTTCATGATGGTGTCGGCGATCGTGGCGTAGTCGACCAGATATTTCATCGCCTGGCGGACCTGCGGCTTGGCCAGGTTCTCGTTCTTCTGGTTCAAGGAGAAGTAGTAGATCGATCCCTTGACGCCGCTGTCGATGACGATGTCGGGATTGGACGACAGCGCGTCGATTTCCTCGGCGCCGACATCGCGGGCGATGTCGATATCGCCCTGCTCGAGCAGCAGGCGCTGGGTCGCGGTTTCCGGGATGTGGCGGTATATGGCGCGGGCCATGGCCGGCGCGTCGCCGGAGTAATTGGCGTTGCGCTCAAGCACGATGGCTTCGTTGGCGCGCCATTCGCGGATGGCGAAGGCGCCGGACCCGGCATAGCCGGTCTTGAGCCAGGTGTAGCCGAAATCGCCATCAGCCTCGTGGCTCTTGACCAGTTCGCTGTCGACGATGAAGCCCACGGTCGCGGTCAGGCAGTAGAGCACCAGCGTCGGCGCATAGGGCTTGTCCATCTCGAATTCGAAGGTCATGTCGCCGGTCTTGCGGATCATCGCGTCGACATTGTCGGCCGAGAAGCCGAACTGGGTGAGGATGAAAGCCGGCGACTTGTCGAGCTTGATGGCGCGCTGGAGCGAATAGACCGCATCTTCGGCGGTGATCGGGTTGCCCGATTCAAACTTCATGCCGTCGCGGATGGTGAAGGTGAAGGTCTTGCCGTCTTCCGAGACTTCCCATTTTTCGGCGATGACGCCAAAGATCTCGGACACATTGCTGATGTTGTAGCCGACCAGGCCCTGGTAGGAGTTGCCGAGCACCTCGGAGGCCGTGAACTCGAACACTTCGGCCGGGTCGAGCGAGATGACGTCGTCGATTGCCCAGGCCTGAATGAGGGTGTCGGCCGGCGTCGCGGCATGCGCCGCGACCGGCGCGAAGGCGGCGGCAGTGCACATCAACGCCACGGCCACGAATTTTTGAACGTGCTTCACAATGAAAGCTCCCAGTTAGATTGTTCCCGATACAAATATTGCAGGCGCGGGAATTCTCCCTGTCGCACTGCCGAAGAGACAATCAGGTCACAGGCCTCTGGCACTGTCAAGCACGCCATCCGGGCGGTGCCGCCCCGGCATCCGGCCGTGGCACCGGGTGTTGGCGCAAAATCCCGGAAATCCGGCGCAACCCATGAGAGCCGCGCTATCAACCCATCGCGACATTTGATGAGTCCCGTGTCCGTGACGCGCGCCGCCCGGCCGCGCCGGGACTCAGATGCCGGCCACGCCGGTGGCGACGGCAACCCAGGCGAGTGCCAGCAGGAACACCGTTTCCAGAACGATGACAGCCACATGGCGCCAGCCGAGATCGAGCATGGCCTTCATGTTGGTGCGCACGCCGAGCGCTGCGATGGCGATGACCAGCAGCCAGGACGAGGCGTCGACCAGCAGCGACGCGAGGCTCGCGGGGATCAGGCCGATGCTGTTGGCAAGCGTCACCACGCCGAAGCCGATGACGAACAGCGGCAGCCGCACCTGGGAGAAGCCGCTCTCGCGGCGGGCGAGCGCCAGGGCCAGGATGATCAGCACCACCGGCAGCAGCGTGACGCGCAGGAGCTTGACGATGGTCGCCATGTCGCCCGCTTCTGTCGAGATCGAGTAGCCCGCGCCCACGACCTGGGCCACGTCATGCACCGTGGCGCCGATCATGAATCCGCTTTGAGCGTCGCTCAGGCCTGCGAGCGCGAACAGAACCGGATAGATGATCATGGCGATGGTCGAGAGCGTGGTGACGGCGACCACGGTGAACAGCACGTTGCGCTCGGTCTTGTCGTTGGCGGGGATGACGGCCGCCAGTGCAAGCGCGGCGGATGCCCCGCAGATCGCCACCGCGCCGCCGGTGAGCACAGCAAAGCGCCAGCCGCGCGAGAACATCTTGGCGCAGATGAAGCCGAAGCCGATGGTGAGCGCCATCAGGCCCGCCACCGTCAGCAGTCCGGAGGTTCCGATGCCGGCGATGTCGCCCAGCGTGATGCGCGCGCCCAGCAGCACGATGCCGAGCCTGAGCAAAGTCTTGGAGGCAAAGACGACGCCCGCGCCGGTGCGGTCCTGCTCTGCCATGAAGTTGAAGGCCATGCCGATCAGAAGCGCGAACAGCATCACCGGCGCCACATAATGCTCGGAGAGGAATTTCGCCGCCGCCGCGATGGTCACTGCCAGCAGCAGGCCGGGGAAAAGCACGCGACCTCGCGCCTGAAGTGCGGGGAGAGAGACCATGACTGACCGTTCCAAAATCCTAGACCATCTTTTCTGCATTCCCGCGGGCCTGCGGGAATGCAGAAAAGATGGTCTGGTTTCAAAGTTCCAGAGCGACCTTTGTGCGTCCAATGGGACGCACGGCGCTCCAAGTGCTCAAAGCAATCGCCCGGACAGCTGCGCCCGGGCGATCCGTTTCGAATGTCAGATACCCTTACGCCGAGCGATAGAGCTTTGTCATGGAGAACTCTCGGTGTCCGAGCGCTTCGGCGGCGGTGGCGCGGCCGTTGGAGGTGCGCAGGATCATCTCGATCAGCGCATCGCCGGCCTCGTCGATGGTCATCTCGCGCCTCAGG
>NZ_JAUXOD010000126.1 GCF_030682515.1 Hoeflea sp.
CCCTGGAGTACGCCCGGCCGCGCGCCCAAGCTCGCCCAACGCTTCAGCCGCCGCGCCGCGGCGCGCGCCGCCGGCAACGAGGTGGCGGCGTGACGCTCTCGCACCGCATCTCGACCCGCCATCGCACCTGGTGGTGCACCACCACGCACAGCTCCCGAACAGCCCCGTCGCCGTTGCGTTGAAAGGCGCGATCCGCGACGGATCGCAGGTGTGACGGACGCCGCCCGCAACTACCGGCGCGGCGCAGCAGCAGGAAAGGGAATGCAGATGACGCTTGCCAATGTATCGCTCGACGACAAATACCGGCTCGAACACGGTCGCGTCTTCCTCACCGGCATGCAGGCGCTGGCGCGCCTGCCGATGCTGCAGCACGCGCTCGACCGCGCCGCCGGCCTGCATACCGCCGGCTATGTTTCGGGCTATCGCGGCTCGCCGCTGGGCGGACTGGACACCGCGCTGCACGCCGCCGGCCCCTTCCTCAAGCAGCACGACATCACCTTCCAGCCCGGCGTCAACGAGGACATCGCGGCGACGGCGATCTGGGGCACGCAACAACTGCACCTGTTTCCCGAGCCAAAGTTCGACGGCATATTCTCGATGTGGTACGGCAAGGGGCCGGGCGTCGACCGGGCCGGCGACGCGCTCAAGCACGGCAACGCCTATGGCTCCTCGCCGCATGGCGGCGTGCTGGTGGTGGCGGGCGACGACCATGGCTGCGTCTCCTCGTCGATGCCGCACCAGTCGGACGTGGCCTTCATGGCCTGGTTCATGCCGACGCTCAATCCGGCGAGCGTGGCCGAATATCTCGAATTCGGCGAATACGGCTACGCGCTGTCGCGCTACTCCGGCATGTGGGTCGGCTTCAAGGCGATCTCCGAGACGGTCGAGGGCGCCAGTTCCTTCCTGCTCAAGCCGGATCGCGTCTTCGCCAGGCCGGACTTCCAGATCCCCGCCACCGGCCTGCACTACCGCTGGCCCGACCTTCCAGGCCCGCAGATCGAGGAACGGATGGAGGCCAAGAAGCACGCGGTGCTGGCCTTCGCCGAGGCCAATCCGATCGACCGGGCGCTCTACGGCATACGGGATGCCCGGTTCGGGTTCGTGACCACCGGCAAGGCGCATCTCGACCTGATGGAGGCGCTGAGGCTGCTCGGGCTCAACGAGGCTCGCTGCCGGGCGCTCGGCATCGACATCTACAAGGTCGGCATGGTCTGGCCGCTCGCGCGGCGTGACGCGCTCGGTTTCGTCCGTGGCAAGCGCGAGGTGGTGGTGGTCGAGGAAAAGCGCGGCATCATCGAAAGCCAGTTCAAGGAGTATTTCTACGACTGGCCCGGCGACAAGCCGCAGCGGATGGTCGGCAAGAACGACGAGACCGGGCGGCGGCTGATCCCCTGGACCGGCGAGCTTTCGCCGCGCCAGCTTGTGCCGCTGATCGCCAAACGGCTCGATGGCGTGTTCCGGGGCGAAAACTTTGCCGCGCGCGCAGCGGAGATTGCCGGACAGCCCCTGATATCGCTGTCCGATCCGGGCGCGACGCGCACCCCCTATTTCTGCTCGGGCTGCCCGCACAACACCTCGACCAGGGTGCCCGAGGGCTCGAAGGCGCTGGCCGGCATCGGCTGCCACTTCATGGCGAGCTGGATGGACCGCGAGACCTCGTCGCTGATCCAGATGGGCGGCGAAGGCGTCAACTGGGCGGCGTCCTCGCGATTCACCGGCAGGAACCACATCTTCCAGAATCTCGGCGAGGGCACCTGGTATCATTCGGGCTCGATGGCGATCCGCCAGGCGATCGCGGCAAAGGCCAACATCACCTACAAGATCCTCTACAACGACGCTGTGGCCATGACCGGCGGCCAGCCGGTCGACGGTCCGGTGAGCGTTCAGGCGATTGCCCATATCTGCCGCGCCGAGGGGGTCGAGCGGATCGCGCTGGTTTCCGATGATCCGGACAAGTTCGCGAGCGGCGATTTCCCGCGCGGGACCACGATCCAACCGCGCGCCGAGATGGACGCGGTGCAACGCGAGCTGCGCGAGGTCGCGGGCGTCTCGGTGCTGATCTACGAACAGGCCTGCGCCACCGAGAAACGCCGTCGCCGCAAGCGCGGCGAGTTGGACGACCCGAAGCGGTTTGCCGTCATCAATGAGCTGGTCTGCGAGGGCTGCGGCGATTGCTCGACCGAGTCCAATTGCCTCAGCATCGAACCCAGGGAAACCGAATTCGGCCGCAAGCGACAGATCAACCAGTCCAACTGCAACAAGGACTTCTCCTGCCTCAATGGCTTCTGCCCGAGCTTCGTCACCGTCGAGGGTGCCCTACGGCGCAAGCCCAAGCCGGCTGAGCTCGACGTGGACCGGCTGATGAGATCCGTTCCCCTGCCCGCGCTCCCCTCGCTCGACAGGCCCTTCAACCTGCTGGTCACCGGCGTCGGCGGCACCGGCGTGGTGACGGTCGGCGCGCTCGTCTCGATGGCGGCGCATCTTGAAGGCAAGGGCGTGAGCCTGCTCGACTTCACCGGCTTCGCGCAGAAATTCGGGGCGGTGCTGAGCTTCGTGCGGATCGGGGCGGATCCGGATGAGATCAATCAGGTGCGTATCGATTCGGGCGCCGCCGACGCGGTCATCGGCTGCGACATCGTCGTCTCCTCATCGCCCAAGGCGTCGGGCACCTACCGGCGCGGCACTTCGGTGGCGCTGAACCTCGCCTCGATGCCGACCGGCGACCTGGTGCTCAAGCGCGACGCGGACCTCAACATCGACGGCCGCGCATCGGCTATCGAAGCCGCGGTCGGTGCGGACAATGTCGCCGCCTTCGACGCCAATGCGGCCTCCGAAGCGCTGTTTGGCGATGCTGTCTTCGCCAATGTGATGATGCTCGGCTTTGCCTGGCAGCGCGGGCTGGTTCCAGTCTCTTTGGAAGCCTTGATGCGGGCGATCGAGCTCAACAATGTCGCCGTCGACGCCAACAAGCGCGCCTTCGCGCTGGGCCGACTGAGGGCAGCGGATCCCGCGGCGCTGGCCGCGCATTTCGATCCGAAACCCGCAATCGCCACGACGCTCGAAGAGATCATCGCGCGGCGGGCAGAGTTTCTGGAGGGCTACCAGAACAAGGCCTGGGCCGAGCGCTACGGGACGCGCATCGCGGGCCTTGCCGAAAAGCTGCCCTCAGAGCACCGCGACGAACTGGCGAAGGCCGCCTCAAGGTCGCTGTTCAAGCTGATGTCCTACAAGGACGAGTACGAAGTCGCGCGGCTGCATGGCGATCCCGCTTTCGCCAAAAGCCTGTCCGACCGCTTCGAGGGTGAGTTCAGGATCGTCCATCACCTCGCCCCGCCGCTGCTGTCCAGCGATGTCGATGCGCGCGGGCGGCCGCTCAAGCGGGCGTTCGGACCCGAGATCCGGCCGCTGTTTTCAGCCCTCGCCCGGCTCAAGGGTCTGCGCGGCACAGTTGTCGACCCGTTCAGCCATACCGCCGAGCGGAAGATGGAGCGCGCGCTCATCGGCTGGTTCGAGGCGCTGATGGCGCGGTGCGAGCGGGAGTTCACCCCTGACACGGCCGCAATCTGGGCGCAGATTCTTGCTGCCCCGATGGACATCCGCGGCTTCGGCCCGGTCAAGCATGCGGCCGCGGCGAAGACCAAGGCCCGGGTGGAGGCGTTGATCGCAAAGCTCGGCTGACCCTTCCGCCGGATTCAAAATTCCCGTTTCGGCACGCAGCGGCCCGGACGTTGCGCGGCAGACCCCGTGACGGGAATAATCGCCCTAGGCGCGAGCCCGAGCGAGGCTGTAATGTGGCGTCTGTTCCGCGCCAGGGGGTCGCCACGCCTACATGCCCGATATTCATCTCATCGCGACGTTCGTCATCATCGCGGCCACCATCGTTGCCTATGCATCGGAGCGATGGGCGATGGAGACCGTCTCGCTGGTCTCGCTTGCGGCGGTTCTGCTGCTGTTCGGCGTCGCGCCCTATGCGAGCGCTGACGGCGGGGTGCTCAGTCCGGAACAGTTGCTGTCCGGTTTCTCCAACCCGGCGCTGATCACCGTGATCGCGCTTCTGATCGTCGGCCAGGGACTGTTTGCCACCGACGCCATGGAGATGCCGGCGCGCCGCCTGGGCAAGCTGGGCGGCGCATCGACCTTCCGGCCCATCCTGTTCATCCTTGTCGGCGCCGCGGTGTTCTCGGCCTTCCTCAACAACACGCCGGTGGTGGTGATCTTCATCCCGATCCTGGTGGTGATCGCCGCGCAACGGTCGATCTCGGCGAGCCGGGTGTTCATTCCGCTGTCCTTCATCACCATTTTGGGCGGCATGACGACGCTGATCGGGTCCTCGACCAACCTGCTGGTTGCAGGCGTGGCGCGGGACTACGGCGTCACCGTGGGGTTTTTCGACATCACCGGCATGGGCGTGATCCTGGCGCTGGTGGGCGGCGTCTATGTGCTGGGCGTGCTGCCGCGGATCCTGCCGGAGCGGGAGGCGCAGCTCTCCGCCGGCGCCAAATCCGGGGCGCAGTTCATCGGCGAGATCACGCTCACGCGCGACCATCCCTTCGTCGGCATCACGGCCAGGGCGGGCATGTTCGCGGGCCTGGGAGATCTGACGCTAAGGCTGCTGCAGCGGCGCGACGTGCCCGTCCTGCCGCCGTTCGAGGATCTCACGCTCTCGGCCGGCGACACGCTGGTGGTGAGCGGCACAAGGCGGGCCTTCTCCAAGGCGCTGTCGCGCGGGCGGGCCGGCCTGAAAGCCGATGACGGACCGGTCGAGGACACCGGCTCCGAGCTGCCACCCGGCCCCAACTACCATCTCGCCGAAGCGATCATCTCGCCCGGGTCGCGCTATGCCGGGCGCACCATCCAGCTGTCGGGGCTGAGGCCGCAATTCGGCATCTCGGTGCTCGGCGTCCAGCGCAAGAGCCGGATGGCGCGCTCCGCGATGTCCGACATCAGGCTGGAGCCCGGCGACACGCTGCTGATCGGCGGCCCGATGGAGGCGATCGTGCAACTGAGGGGCAATCACGACCTGCTGCTGCTCGAGCACTCCGCCGAGGCCGTGCCGCAGTCGCGCAAGGCGCGCATCGCGGTGGCGATCTTCGCGGCCATTGTCGTGCTGTCGGCCTTCTCGATCCTGCCGATCGTGGTGGCGGCGGTCTGCGGCGCGGTGCTGATGCTGCTCACCGGCTGCCTGTCGATCCTGCAGGCGGCGCGCGCCTTCGATCGGCAGATCTTCCTGCTGGTCGGATCCTCGGTGGCGCTGGCGACGTCGCTTGAGGCAACCGGCGGGGCGTCGCTGATCGCCTCGAGTGCGCTCGGGCTGATGCAGGGCGCCTCCGCGGGCGTGATTCTGTCGGGCCTGTTCCTGGTGATGGCTATGCTGACCAACATCCTGTCCAACAATGCCACGGCGGTGCTGTTCACGCCGATCGCGCTCGGAATTGCCAAGGGCATGGGCGTTGCGCCGGAGCCGTTCATCGCGGCGGTGATCTTCGCGGCCAATTGCTCCTTCGCCACGCCGATCGGATACCAGACCAATTTGCTGGTCATGGGCCCCGGCCACTACCGGTTCAGAGATTTTCTGCGCGCAGGCACCCCGCTTGTGCTCATCATCTGGTTGACCTTTTCGCTGCTTGCGCCATGGTATTACGGACTGTGAACCGCTTCGAACCGAAGGCATGATGAACCAACCCGTCAATTCGCCGCAGTTCTTTCTCACCGCGCCCTCGCCCTGCCCCTATCTCGAGGGCCAGGGCGAGCGAAAGGTGTTCACCCATCTGGTGGGCGACAAGGCCCCGGAACTCAATGATCTGCTGACCCAGGGCGGGTTCCGGCGGTCGCAGAACATTGCCTACCGGCCGGCCTGCGAATCCTGCCGCGCCTGCATCTCGGTGCGGATCCTGGCGACCGAGTTCAAACCCACCAGGTCGATGCGGCGCAACATGGCGCTGAACCGCGACATCGTCGCCACGGAATACCGCGCAGAGCCGTCGAGCGAGCAGTTCAAGCTGTTCCGCCGCTACCTCGACAGCCGTCACCAGCGCGGCGGCATGGCCGACATGAGCATCGGCGACTATGCGATGATGGTCGAGGATTCCCATGTCGACACCCGAATCATCGAATACCGCCGCAGGACCGAGGGCGACGGGCTTCAGGAGGCCCCTGTCGGGGAGCTCGTCGCGGCGGCCCTGACCGACTGGATGGGCGATGGCCTGTCGATGGTCTATTCCTTCTACAAGCCCGAGGAGACCGACCGCTCGCTCGGCACCCACATGATCCTGGATCACATCGCCCGCGCCCAGCGGCTCGGCCTGCCGCATGTCTATCTCGGCTACTGGGTCAAGGGATCGAAGAAGATGGAATACAAGACCCGGTTCCTGCCGCAGGAGCACCTGATGGCGCAGGGCTGGCAGCGTTTCGCGCCCTAGCGCGCTCCAGACTGGCCTTCCCCCTCCGCCGGCCTGCCCGCCTCCCCCAATTCCCATCCCTCAGCCGCTTCCTATCCCCCAGCAAGGCCGCTTTTCATGCAGGATCATCTTCAACAGGCGGCCGACCACCGCAAGGGTCTGGCGATCACCGCGATTGGCGGCCTGACGCTGACGGTGGACATTCCGTTGATCCGGCTGTCCCAAAGCGACGCCTGGTCGGCGCTCGCCATCCGCAGCGTGCTGACATTCATTGCCGCCATCCTCGCCTGGAGCTTCATCCGCTTCGTTCTCAAGCGCACGCTTCCGATCATTCCGGGCAGAGCCGGCCTCCTGGTGGTCACGCTCTACGGCATCGCCTCGATCACCTTCATGCTTGCGGTCTTCAACACCTCGACCGCCAACCTGGTGTTCATCCTGGCGTTCAATCCGATGTTCTCGGCGCTGCTCGCCTGGTGGCTGACCGGTGAAAGGCCACTGAATGGGACCTTTGCAGCCATGATTGCGATGATCCTCGGGGTTTCGCTGATCGTCTTCGACGGGCTGAAAGCCGGAAATCTTTACGGGGACCTTCTGGCGCTCGCCTCGAGCTTCCTCCTCGCCGCCGCGATCACCGCCAGCCGCAAGGCGCGCGTCGAGATGGGCTTCGCCCCCTTGTTCGCGGCCATCGTGCCGGCGATGATCGGCCTTGCCATGGTCGGCGGCCCCACCGGCCTGGTGCTGGGCGAGCCGTCCTGGCTGGTGCTCAACGGGCTGATCATCATCCCGATAGCCTTCTGGTGCCTTGCCACCGGCCCCAGATATCTCTCCGGTCCTGAGGTGGCGATGTTCTACCTGCTCGAGACGATCCTCGCGCCGGTCTGGGTCTGGATGATCTTCGCCGAGGCGCCGACCCCGCTCGGGCTTGTCGGCGGGGCGATCATCGTGGTGGCGCTGGTCGCCCATTCCCTGTGGCGGCTGTCGTCGCACCGGCGGGCGGTGCGCCGCCTCGCCCCGCGGCATCCGGTCTAGGGCCCTCGCCGCATTCTGGCCGCATCCAACTGGTTACATGCGTCGATCCCAACCCCGCCAAAGAGCCGAGCCGCGCTTGAAAAAAATCATCCTGTTCGTGCTTTTGTGCTTTGTCACGCCGTCGCTCGCCTCACTCGGCGTGCGCGCGGCAGGCTCACAGCCCGGCTCGTGGCACAGTGCCGACTGGTCGTCGTCGGGCCTGCTGCCCGGCGCGAGCGACGACGGGGACGCCGCGGTCTATGTGATGGCGGCGCGGACCGGCGGGCTCAAGGGCGCGCTGGCGGTTCACAGCTGGGTGGTCACCAAGGATGCCGGAAGCGACCGCTACACCCGCTACGACAAGGTCGGCTGGGGCAGCCCGATCCGCGTCAACGGCTATCCGGCCGATGGCCGCTGGTACTCCAACGCGCCGGACATCCTGCTTGCGCTGCATGGCGATGCGGCCGAGCGGCTGATCCCGCGGATCGAGGCGGCGGTGACGGCCTATCCCCATGACGGGCGCGGCGACTACAATCTGTGGCCCGGGCCCAACTCGAACTCCTTCGTGGCCCATGTTCTCCGGGAAGTGCCGGAGCTTGGCATCACGCTGCCACCCGAAGCAGTCGGACGCGACTTCCGCCCCTGGAACGAGGTCGTGACGCTTTCGCCCGACTGGCGCAATCTCGAAATCTCCGTCGGCGGCTATGCCGGGCTGGGGCTTGGGATGCTGCACGGGGTGGAGATCCGTCTCGGCGGCCTGGTGTTCGGCCTCGACATTGCCCGACCGGGCATCAAGCTGCCGGGATTCGGGCGGATCGGGGTCTGAGCGCAGATCCTAGAGGTCGGCGCTGACGGGCTTGAGCAGGCACATGGTTTCCGCGGTGAAATGACCGACCGCCCCCTTGGGCATCCAGAGTGGATACTGACCCCGGTGATCCTCGACCCAACCGGTTCGGGCGTAGAACCGTTCCGCCGGCACATTGCCCACCTGGCACAAGAGCCTTGCGACGGCAAAGCCGTTTTCGGCGATCATCCGCTCGCCATGGACCATCAGCTGCTCTGCGACACCGCTGCCGCGCGCATCGCGGGCGATGAACAGCTTGGTGAGTTCGTCGCCGTTGATGGCGACGAACCCCAAAATCCTGCCGGCCTCCTCGGCGACATGGAAAATGTCCTCGGACGCGCCATAGATGTCGTCGATGCAGTCGAGCGTGCGCAGCGGCAGGACTTCCGGCGGCACCAGATGCGCATGGCCATCGTGCCAGCCGTGATGCAGGATCTCGACGATGGCGGCGCGGTCCTCGGGCCGGGCGGGACGAATGTCAATCATGGGCGCAGCTCCTGGGACCTGTCAAAACTGGTGGGCATCAAGGCAGAAGACCGGTCCCGTCAGCTGAACTTGCCGGAACGGGGAAAGCCCTTCGGGACCAGACGGCCGGCCTGGGCGCGGTCGGCGATCCACTCGACCAGTTCGTCCTTCGTGCGGTTGTGCAGGCGGCCGGCGCTGTCTTCCCAGGTCAGCCCGTCGGCCATGGCGAAACAGCGGATGTCGGCCACGCCGCCATCCTTGTAGCGCTGCAGCCGCACGCCCTTGCCGCGGCTCATTTCCGGCAATTGGGCGAGCGGGAAGATCAGCATCTTGCGGTTGTCGCCGATGATGGCGACATGGTCGCCGCTCACCGGAACGCACAGCCGCGCCTCGTCGGGCAGGCCCACATTCATGATCTGCTTGCCCTTGCGGGTGTTGGCGACCAGCTCGGTCTCGGCCACGATGAAGCCGTTGCCGGCGGTCGAGGCCATCAAGAGCTTGCGCGCCGGATCGTGCACGAAGGCGGTCAGCACCGCCTGGTCATTGTCCATGTCGACAATGATCCGCAAGGGTTCGCCATGGCCGCGCCCGCCCGGCAGCTTGTCGGCACCCAGCGTATAGGCCTTGCCGCCGGTGGTGACGATGACGATCTTGTCGGTGGTGTAGGCCGGGAAGGCAAGCTTAAGCGCGTCGCCATCCTTGAACTGCAGCGAGGCGTATTCGGCCATGTGGCCCTTCATGCCGCGGATCCAGCCCTTGTCCGAGATCACCACGGTGATCGGCTCCTTCTCGATCATCGCCTGCTCGATGGCCGCGAGATCGGCGACCGGCGCCTCGGCGAAGGTCGTGCGCCGTGCGCCGAGTTCGGTCTCCTTGGAGAACATCTTGCGGACATTGCCCACTTCCCAGGCCACCGTCTGCCACTGCTTGGCGTCGGAGGCGAGCAGCGCCTCGATCTCCGCCTTCTCGCCAGTCAGGCCATCGAATTCCTTGCGGATCTCCATTTCCTCGAGCTTGCGCAAGGATCTCAGCCGCATGTTGAGGATCGCCTCGGCCTGGATATCGGTGAGCTCGAAGGTCTTCATCAGCTCGAGCTTCGGCTCGTCCTCCTCGCGGATGATGCGGATCACCTCGTCGAGGTTCAAATAGGCGATGAGGAACCCCGACAGCAGCTCCAGCCGCCGGTCGATCGCCGCCAGCCGGTGACGCGAGCGGCGCTGCAGCACCTCGCGGCGGTGCGCCAGCCATTCGCTCAGCACCTCGGCCAGGTTCATGACCTTGGGCACCTTGCCCATCGACAGGACATTCAAATTGAGCGGGATGCGGTTCTCGAGCTCGGAGAGCCGGAACAGCGATTCCATCAGCAGGTTCGGATCCACCGTGCGGCTCTTGGGCACCAGAACCAGGCGGACATCCTCGGCGGATTCGTCGCGCACATCCTCGAGCAGCGGCAGCCTGCGGGCGATCAGGAGTTCGGCGATCTTCTCGATCAGCCGCGATTTCTGCACCTGGTAGGGCATTTCGGTGATGACGATCTGGTAGCCGCCGCGGCCGGTGTCCTCGGTCTGCCATTTGGCGCGCACGCGAAAACCGCCGCGGCCGGTGCGGTAGGCTTCGAGAATGGACTCGCGGCTGTCGATGACGACGCCGCCGGTGGGGAAATCCGGCCCCTCGACATGTTGCAGAAGCTCCTCGACGGTGGCGTCGGGCTTGCGGATCAGCAGCAGCGCCGCGTCGCAAAGTTCGGCGGCATTGTGCGGCGGGATCGAGGTCGCCATGCCGACCGCAATCCCGGTGGCGCCATTGGCGAGCAGGTTCGGAAAGGCGCCAGGCAGCACCACCGGCTCGCTGTTCTCCTCGTCATAGGTCGTGCGGAAATCGACTGCGTCCTCGCCGATGCCCTCGATCAAGAGTTCGGCGACCGCGGTCATCTTGGATTCGGTGTAGCGCATGGCGGCGGCGCTATCGCCGTCGATGTTGCCGAAATTGCCCTGACCGTTGGCGAGCGGATAGCGCACGGCGAAATCCTGCGCCAGCCGCACCAGCGCGTCATAGATCGACTGGTCGCCATGGGGATGGAAGTTGCCCATCACCTCGCCGACGATCTTGGCGCATTTCTTGAAGGATCCGTTCGACCTCAGCCCCATCTCGCTCATCGCGTAGACGATGCGGCGGTGCACCGGCTTCATGCCGTCGCGCACATCGGGCAGCGCCCGGTGCATGATGGTCGACAGCGCATAGGCCAGATAGCGCTCCTCGAGCGCCTTCTTCAGGTCAACAGGCAGAATGTGGTCGCCACCACCGGGCGGAAGCAGGCTTTTTCCCATGGCGAGGGGTTACCGGAGCCGGTGATTCGGGGCAAGGGGCTGGCCACGGCGGCGGCGGCCGGAGCGGAAGGGGTCAATTGCCCTCCCACCCCGTTGCCATGCCCGGGGCAGCCGAAGGTCGGGGCAGCGCCTGCCTGTCGCAGCCCCGGACACCCGTCCCGCACCCTCGATGGGCGGCCCTGGCAAAGCCTGGCTAACCAAATCCGCAAACTCAGGCAGCCACATATGCACCATAAAGCTGTGGACGATGACAGGATCAGTCGGTGCCTGTAATATGGCTTTGACAGGTTCGAGATCAGGATGCCGGTCAAGCCCGCATCGCCAGCACAAGGACTTTCCGATGACGATCCAATACTCTCCAAAGCGTCTGCTTGCCGCTTCCCTGCTCGTGACCAGCGTGTCTGCCCTGGCATGGCCCGCCCTGGCGCTCGACGCCGATGATTTCGCCACCAAGGTCGCGGCCGTGGCCAGCCAGGGCGGCGCCAAGATGAGCTTCTCGTCGGTCGAACCGGACGGAGCCACCATCGTGCTCAGATCGGTGCGGCTGCAGGCACCGGGCGATCCGGCGTTGGAACTGGGCGACATCACCTTCGCCGGCGTCGAGGAGGACAGTGACGGCAACTATTCTGTCGAGCAGGCGATGTTCGCCGATATCAACACGGAACAGGAAGGCATCCGGGTCACGGTCGCCGACATCGAGCTCTACGGCCTGACG
This sequence comes from Hoeflea sp., assembly GCF_030682515.1. GTDB lineage: Bacteria > Pseudomonadota > Alphaproteobacteria > Rhizobiales > Rhizobiaceae > Hoeflea. The sequence goes on from NZ_JAUXOD010000126.1 coordinate 11,758, forward strand.
GTTCCGGCGGAGCCGGATTACAGCTCGATGGACACCGTCGTGTTTTACGAAGGGTTCTCCACCGGCAGGATCGCCGTGCAAGACGGCGGCAAGGAGACCTTCTCCATGACCAGCATGACCCAGGAGGTCGAGCGGGCCGACGATGATTCCAGCGTTGGCTTCACCATGGACGGCACCGGCCTTGCCATCAACCTGAGCGGGATCGACAATCCGAAAGCCAGGGAAGCACTGAGCGCGCTCGGCTACACGCAGCTCACCGGCGACTTCAGGATTGACGGCAAATGGGAAGTCGAGCCCGGCATTCTCGCCATCCGCGAATATTCGCTGAACCTCGATGACGTCGGCCGCCTGGCGATGTCGCTCGAGGTTTCCGGCTACACGCTTGCCTTCATCGAGGCCATGCAGCAGGCGCAAACCGCCGCGTCGACCAACCCCAACCCGGAGGCAGCCCAGCAGGCGATGGGCTTTGCCATGATGGGCATGCTGCAGCAGCTGAGCTTCAACTCCGCCTCGATCCAGTTCCAGGACGATTCGGTGACCGGCAAGGCGCTCGCCTATGCGGGCAAGCAGCAGGGCGTCACCGGCGAGCAGATGGGCCAGTCGCTCAAGTTCATGGTGCCGCTGATGCTCGGCCAGTTGGGCATCCCGGCGCTGCAGCAGCAGATCACGGCGGCGACAAGCGCCTTTCTCGACAATCCCCAGACCTTCACCATCACCGCCAAGCCGGCCAGACCGGTCGGGGTTCCGATGATCATGGGCGCCGGGATGGGAGACCCCAAGTCGCTGGTGGATCTGCTGAATGTGCAGGTGACCGCCAATGACCCGGTGCTGATGTGCTGCAAGGAGTGAAGACCGGGACTGATTGACACATCCCGGCTCCCCAGAGGACGGTCCGGGTTGCTTGTTGGCGCGCGCGGGCGCAGGGTGACGGACAGAGTCTCCCGCGATTTGCGCGCGCGCCACGGACCGCGCCTATCGCTTCCTCACACCCGCACTGGATTTTTCCATGATACGTTTCAAGGCCATGCCTGACGACAAGCCTGCTCCCAAAGCGGCTGACAAGCCAGCCAAGGCGCCCGCCAAGGCCAAGGCTTCCAAGGAAGCGGCTGCGCCACGCAAAGACCTGCTGGACATTGCGCCGGACGACGCCGACGACAAGGACTGACCGGTCCCATCCGGTCAGGAACAAGGCACGAAAAAGCCCGGAAACCAGAAGGTTGCCCGGGCTTTTTGATGTTCTGAGTCCGGTTGCCCGGGCTTGCCGCTACTCGGCCTTGGCGGGAATGGCGCGGAGCGACAGTTCGCGCATCTGCGCGGGCGACGCCGGGCTCGGGGCGCCCATCAGCAGGTCCTGGGCCTGCTGGTTCATCGGGAACAGCGCCACTTCGCGCAGGTTCTTGGCCCCAACGATCAACATGATCACGCGGTCGACACCCGCCGCCATGCCGCCATGGGGCGGCGCGCCGTACTGGAAGGCGCGGTAGAGGCCGCCGAAGCGCTCCTCGACATCGGCCTGGCTCAGCCCCACCTTCTCGAAGGCCTTGACCATCAACTCCGGCGACTGGTTCCGGATCGAGCCCGAGGCGATCTCGAAGCCGTTGCAGACCAGATCATACTGGTAGGCCTTGAGCGTCAGCGGATCCTGGGTCTCGAGCGCTTCCATGCCGCCCTGGGGCATCGAGAACGGGTTGTGGGCGAATTCGACCTTCTTGGCGTCCTCGTCCCATTCGTAGAACGGGAAGTCGACGATCCAGCAGAGTTCGAACCGGTCGCGGTCGACGAGGTTCAACTCCTCGCCGGCGCGGGTGCGCGCGTCGCCTGCGAACTTGTAGAATTTCGCGGGATCACCTGCCGCAAAGAAGCAGGCGTCGCCATCGTCAAGGCCCATCTGGATACGGATCGCCTCGGTGCGCTCGGGCCCGATGTTCTTGGCAATGGGGCCGGCGCCTTCCAGCACGTCGCCTTCCTTGCGCCAGAAGATGTAGCCGAGGCCCGGCTGGCCCTGCCCTTGCGCCCAGGAATTCATCCGGTCGCAGAAGGCGCGGGAGCCGCCGGTCTTGGCGGGAATGGCCCAGACCTCGACCTTGGGGTTGCTGGCGATCATGCCGGCGAAGACCTTGAAGCCGGAGCCGGCGAAATGGCCGGTGACGTCCTGCATCTCGATCGGGTTGCGGAGGTCGGGCTTGTCGGAGCCATAGGTGCGGATCGCCTCGGCATGGGGGATGCGGCGGAATTTCTGCGTCACCGGCTTGCCCTCGGCAAACTGTTCGAAGACGCCGCGCATCACCGGTTCCATCGTGTCCCAGACGTCTTCCTGGGTGACGAAGCTCATCTCGAGGTCGAGCTGGTAGAATTCGCCCGGCAGACGGTCGGCGCGCGGGTCCTCGTCGCGGAAGCAGGGCGCGATCTGGAAATAGCGGTCGAAGCCCGCCACCATCAGGAGCTGCTTGTACTGCTGCGGCGCCTGCGGCAGCGCATAGAACTGGCCGGGGTGGATGCGGGACGGAACCAGGAAGTCGCGCGCGCCCTCGGGCGAGGACGCCGTCAGGATCGGCGTGGCGTATTCGGCAAAGCCGATCTCGGTCATGCGGCGGCGCATGTCGGCAATCACCTGGGTGCGCTTGACGATGTTCCTGTGCAGCGTGTCGCGGCGCAGGTCGAGGAAGCGGTACTTGAGCCGCACGTCCTCGGGATAATCGGGCTCGCCGAACACCGGCAGCGGCAGTTCCTTGGCGGCCGACAGAACCTCGATTTCCTGGGCGAAGACCTCGATCTCGCCGGTGCCGAGATTGGCGTTGATGGTCTCGACCATGCGCTCCTTGACCACGCCATCGACGCGGATCACCCACTCGCCGCGCACGGTCTCGGCCGCCTTGAAGGCCGGCGAATCCGGATCGGCCACCACCTGGGTGATGCCGTAATGGTCGCGCAGGTCGATGAACAGCAGACCGCCATGGTCGCGCACGCGGTGGACCCAGCCCGAAATCCGGACGGTGGCGCCGGCGTCGCTCTTTCTGAGCGCGGCGCAGGTGTGGGAACGGTAGCGATGCATGGCATATCCTCGATGCTGGAACCCGTGGCCAAGATCAGCGGTTTGGCGGGGTGCAAGGGGCACCTGTCACCGCTTCGGCGCACGGCAAAAATCGCGCGGAAAAGCGCATGGCGCACCCGGTTTGTCAAGGCGAAACGGCGCAATCGGGCTGTGCATTGGCGGGATTTCGGCGCGACGGCCCGGCAATTTCGATATAGGGTCGAGCTCTGTTTTCCAGTCCCGGCCCCCCATGTCCTCGCTTCGCCCGCTTTTTCCACTCCTGACCACCGCTGGCGTGCTGCTGGCGGGCAACGGGTTGCAGGGGACGTTGATCACGCTGCGCGGCTCGGCGGAGGGGTTTTCGGCCACCGTCATCGGCCTTTCCGGCGCGGGCTACTATCTGGGCTTCATCATCGGCTGCTGGATGACGCCCTGGCTTTTGAGAACGTCGGGCCACATCCGCGCCTTTGCCGCCATGACGGCGATAGCCGCCTGCGCCTCGCTCGCCATGGTGCTGGTCATAGATCCGTTCTTTTGGTTCCTGATGCGGCTCGTCACCGGCATCTGCTTCGCCTCGCTGTTTGCCAATGTCGAAAGTTGGATCAACGCGCAGGTGACGAACTCGACCCGGGCGCGCACGCTGGCGGTCTACCGCTTCGTTGATCTCGGCGCGGTCACGGCGTCGCAGTACCTGCTGCCGCTGTTCGGGATCAACGGCTTCGAGATCTTCGCGGTGATGACCATGCTGATCATGCTGTCGATCGTGCCGGTGTCGCTTGCCGACCGGTCGAACCCTGCCCCGCCGGCGCCGTTCTCGTTCAGCCCCAAGCGATTGTGGATGGTCTCGCCCCTGGCGTGCGCCGGCGCCATTACGGTGGGGTTGACCACCGCCTCGTTCCGTTCGGTCGGACCGCTCTACGCCGAGGAGCTCGGCATGCAGGTCGCCGACATCGCCTCCTTCATGAGCGCCGGAATCATCGGCGGGATCGTGCTGCAGTATCCGCTGGGCTATCTGTCGGACATCATCAGCCGCCGCTCGGTGCTGTTGATGGCGACCACCGGCTCGACCCTCTGCGGGCTGTTCATGGTGTGGTTCGCGGGCTCGAGCGTCGCGCTCAACCTGATCGGCATTTTCCTGTGGGGGGCGTTC
>NZ_JAUXOD010000129.1 GCF_030682515.1 Hoeflea sp.
TTTGCCTACACGACGCTGTTCCTCGACAGCCAGATCGTCAAATGGGACATCGAAAAGGCACTCCGGTCCTATGCCGGCGAGGATGTCGATCCGATCGTCTCCAAGGTCGATGTCCACTACCAGCCCGGGCACAACTCCACCTCGATGGGCGAAACCCTGGAGGCCGACGGCGCCTGGCTGATCTCGATGAACAAGTTTTCCAAGGACCGGTTCCTCAATGTGGGTCCGCTGAAGCCGGAAAACGAGCAGCTCATCGACATCTCGACCGATGAAATGAAGGTCGTTCACGACGGCCCGACTTTTGCCGAACCGCACGACAGCGTCATTGTTCGCGCGGACATCGTCAATCCGGTAAATGTGTGGTCCCGGACCGACCCGATGTTCGCCGACGCCGTCGCGCAGGCGAAGGCCGATGGGGTCAACCTCGAAACTGATGATATCGTCATCGAGGACGGCGACAAGGTGCGGGTCTACATGACCTCGGTCGCCCCGCAGTTCGGCCTCGAGAAGTTCACGGTCAAGCAGGGTCAGGAAGTCACGGTCTATATCACCAACCTTGATGATGTCGACGACGTGACCCACGGCTTCTGCATCTCCAACTACGGGATCGCGATGGAGGTGGCGCCGCAGGCGACCGCATCGATCACCTTCACCGCCGACCGTCCCGGCGTTCACTGGTTCTATTGCCAGTGGTTCTGCCATGCCCTGCACATGGAAATGCGTGGACGCATGCTTGTCGAACCGCGCAATGCCTGAGGCCATTCGATCATGAAACTGACCGCCCGCACATTCACGATGCTTCTTGGAACCACGCTTCTCGCGGAATTGGCCCATGCTGCCGATGTTCGCGTCGAGCCCGGCCCTGATGCATTGGTGCGGGCGGTCGAGCTGGCCGGGCCTGGCGACCGCCTGATCCTGGCTGACGGAAGCTACCGAGGCGGTTTTGTCCTGACCAGGCCGATTGCAATAGTCGGCACCGGCAACACCGAGGTGACGGGCACGGGCACAGGCTCGGTGATCACCATCGATGCCGCGGACGTAACCATCGAAGGCCTGAAACTGACAGGCTCCGGCTCCAAGCACGAGACGATCGACAGCGGCGTTCAAATGACCAGGAATGCCACCCGGGCCATCGTCCGCGACAACCATATTGAAGGCAATCTCTACGGGGTCGACATCCACGGTGCCCGCGATGCACTGGTCGATAACAACACCATCATCGGCCGCAACGACCGGCTGATGAACCGTCGTGGCAATGGCGTCTATGTCTGGAACGCGCCCGGCGCCAGGGTTTCAGGCAACACGGTACGGCTGGGAAGGGACGGCATCTTCGTCAACACCAGCCAGAAAAACATCTTCACCGACAACCGCTTCGAGGGTCTGCGCTTCGCCATTCACTACATGAATGCCGATGACGGCGAAGTGTCGGGGAACATCTCGATCGGCAATCATCTTGGCTACGCCATCATGTTCTCCAAGCGCGTGACCATGCGCGACAACATTTCACTCGATGACCGCGATCACGGCATCATGCTCAACTATGCCAACGATGCCGTCATAGAGGGCAACGCCGTGGTTGGCGGCGGAGAGAAGTGTCTCTTTGTCTACAATGCCAACAAGAACCTGATCAGGGGCAACCGCATCGAAGGATGTGAGATCGGCATCCACTTCACCGGCGGCTCGGCGAAAAACGAGATCACCGGAAATGCCTTTGTCGGCAATCGCACACAGATCAAGTTCGTCAGCACCAGGGATCACGTCTGGTCCGGCAACTACTGGAGCGATCACGCAGCCTACGATGTCAACGGCGACGGCATAGCCGATCAGGCGTTCCGGCCCAACGACGCGATGGACCAGGTGCTCTGGACCCAGCCATCGGCGAAGCTGCTGCTCGGCAGCCCGGCGATCCAGCTCGTGCGCTGGGCGCAAAGCGAATTTCCTGCGTTGCTTCCGGGCGGCATCGTCGATGACCGGCCCTTGATGAAGCCGCACGAGCTGCCCGAAACGGCGCGCAACTGGAAGGCATCCCTGCAATGAGCGAGATTGTCAAAGCGCGGAACGTGAGCATGAAGTTCAAGGCCGTCGACGCCCTGACGGATGTCTCGCTTGACGTGGCGCCCGGAGAACAGGTGGCCCTGCTTGGCCACAATGGCGCGGGAAAGACCACGCTGTTCCGCATCCTGCTCGGCTTCATCAGGCCGACGGCGGGATCGATCTCGATTGCCGGCTTCACGCCTGGCAGCGATGGCGCGCGGCGGATCGTCTCCTATCTGCCGGAACAGGTCGCGTTTCCGAAAATGCTGACCGGCCGCGAGGTCGTGCGCTTCTACGCGAGACTGAAAGGCGCGCCGCTTGACGATGTGCAGGCCGTGCTCGCCAAGGTCGATCTCGTGGATGCGGCGGACCGACGCGTCGAGACCTATTCGAAGGGCATGCGCCAGCGCCTGGGCCTGGCGCAGGCGCTGGTCGGCCGCCCCGCGCTTCTGCTGCTCGATGAACCCACCTCCGGCCTCGACCCGCTGTCCCGGCAGCACTTTTACGAGCTGATCGCCGAGGTCGCCCGGCAGGGGGGTGCGGTTCTTCTGTCTTCCCACGGATTGAGTGAACTGGAAGCCAAGACCGACCGTGTCGCGATCCTGCGCAAGGGTCAGCTGGTTGCAGACGCACCTCTTTCGGATCTGCAGCGCGAGGCAAACCTGCCGATCAGGATCCGGGTGCGGGCCGCGTCGAGCGAAATTGACAGCGTGCATGCGGAAATGGGCGGCGCCCGGATCAACGGCGCTTCGGTCGAGCTGTTCTGTGAGCTAGGCGACAAGATGCGCATTCTCTCCAGGATCAGCGGCCTTGGTGCGAAGGTGGAAGACGTCGACGTCTCGCCTCCGACGCTGGACCAGATCTATCGGCACTTTTCCAAGGTCGGGGACGATGAAACGCCGCGGGGGATGCTCTGATGCATGGGGTTCTTACGATAGCTGCAACGGAAATCCGCATCGGACTGCGCAACCGCTGGATCATCCTGTCGTCGTTGATCCTGCTCGCCTTCGCCCTCATCCTCGTGCTCCTCGGCAGCGCTCCGGGCGGCGAGGTCAAGACCGACGCGGTCACCGTGGTGGTCGCGAGCCTTTCGACGCTCTCGGTCTACCTGGTGCCGCTGATCGCGCTGCTATTAGCATTCGACGCCATTGCCGGAGAAATCGATCGCGGCACGTTGCAGCTGGTTCTGGCGAGCCCGGTCTCGCGCGGCGCCGTCCTCGTCGGCAAGTTTCTGGGCCACGTCACGGTTCTGGGCATCGCCGTGAGCTTTGGCTACGGCATCGCCGGGCTTGTGGCTTTCTTCGCCACCGGCGGCGGCGATCTGTCGGCGCTGGTCGGCGTCGGCCGGCTGATCGTGACCTCCATCATTCTGGGCGCCACATTCATTGCCATCGGCTACATTGCCAGCGCCAGCGTGCGCCAGACAGGCACTGCCGCGGCGCTCGCCATCGCCATCTGGCTGTTTGCCGTGGTGCTCTATGACCTGGCGCTGCTGGGCGGTCTGCTCGCGAGCCAGGACGGCGTTTTCGCGCGCGACATCTTCCCCTGGCTGCTGGTGCTCAATCCGGCCGATGCGTTCAGGCTCTACAACATGAGCGCCATTGATGCTGCGGCTGTTGGCAGCAATCTGGGCGGCGGCGCCGGCGCGGCCCTGCCTTTGTCCGGGCTTGCCACGATGCTGAGCCCCATTGCCTGGGCCATCCTTGCGCTCGGGCTTTCAACCCTCATTCTGAAAAGGATCCGGCCATGAAGAGGCTCACGACGCTGGCGGCGATTGTTGCCGCGGCGATCTCGCTCGCGGCTTGCAGCGAGCAACAGTCAAGCGCCGAGGTGCCGCTGCCGGTGGCCCTGTCGGAAGAAGCCGTCGGGCACTACTGCAACATGACCATTCTCGAACACACCGGACCCAAGGCGCAGATCCACCTTGCAAACAATCCGCATCCGCTCTGGTTCAGCCAGGTGCGCGACGGCATCGCCTTCATCCGATCTCCGGAGGAGACTTACGAAGCCGTCGTCGTTTACGTCAACGACATGGGCAAGGCGTCAGATTGGGACTTTCCCGGCTTTGAGACCTGGATTGATGCCCGCGAAGCCTGGTTCGTGATCGGATCCCGCAAGACGGGGGGCATGGGGACACCGGAAGTGATTCCATTTGGCACTGAGCAAACCGCATCCGGCTTCGCAGATGAAAACGGCGGTCTGGTGGTCCGGCTGGCCGAGATCCCCGATGCCTATGTTCTCGGCCCGAACGGGCTCGACGAGGACAAGGATGACCCGGTCACAGGAGCCCTCCAATGACCCTTTCCCGCCGCCGGTTCATCAGCATCACCGCCGCCAGCTTGATCGGTGCGTATCCTGCCCTGGGGGCGGACAAAATGGGCGCCCGCTGGCAGGGGGTGGCTCTTGGCGCCCATGCCGACCTTCGCCTGGTCGGATTGCCGACGCGTGAAGCGGAACACTTGCTGGCCGAGGCACGCGGTGAAATTCAGCGGCTGGAGAAACTTTTCAGCCTCTATCGCTCTGACAGCGCGCTGTCCCGGCTCAACGCGACCAGACGTCTGCGGCAGCCGTCACCTGACATTCTCGAGCTGTGCTCGCTGGTCTCGACCATTCATGAAGCCAGTGCAGGGATGTTCGATCCCAGCGTCCAGCCATTATGGGCCGCCTATGCGCGTGCGCAGGGCAAACCGGGGCCTGAGGCCCTGGCGGCGGCGCGCGCGGTGACCGGATGGAGCAAGGTCGAGGTGTCGGCTGACAGCATCCGGCTGGTCCCGGGCGCCGCATTGACCTTCAATGGCATTGCGCAGGGCTTCATCACGGACCGGGTTGTCGGCCTTCTCAAGGCGCAGGGCCTTGCGGCCGGACTGGTGTCCGTCGGTGAAATCGCCGCAGTGGGCACATCGCCGACGGGAGATGACTGGGCGGTCGGGTTGGCCGGACAGGAAGATGGCGTTGCCGAGGAAACCGTCCATGTGCGCGACAAAGCGGTTGCGACGTCGAGCCCGAACGGCACGGTGTTCGGGGCAGGGGCTGAGGGTCACATTCTCAACCCCGAAACCGGTCTTCCGGCCCCGGCCATCTGGCGAAGGGTCAGCGTCATCCATCGCTCGGCAGCGATGGCGGATGGCCTTTCCACCGCAGGCATTCTGCAGACTGCAGGCGAGTTTCGCGCAATGATGCATCGGTTTCCCGGAACATCGGTTCGTGCAATGGGCCAAAACGGGGACGCGCTGGTTATGTAGGCGGCAGGCTCCGGGACAGGCGGAGGGTGTCCGGGTGATGTCCGAAGCAACAAAGCTTCTGATGACGGCGCGCGCGGGGCGAATCCCTGTTGCCTTCACCGGCGGCGAACCCAATTTCCACCCACGACTGCAATTCCGGGAGTTCCGCCGACTTGGGCCTGGGCCCGGCATGTCAAGCGGTCGATGGCTGCAGCGGACAAGCGAAGCGTTGTCTTGCTGACCATTCACCGGTGTCCGGTACCAGCGATCGCAATGCGACTGCGTCACCCACCTGGTCGATGCATCGCATTCGGCAACGGGTTGTCGCCATAATCGATGGTGGATCGCCGCAGGACCTCTCCTGACGCTGCAACCTGCAACCGGACACGGCGGCCCCTAAAGAAAAAACTCAGCCGAAATTCGCCCTCATGCTCGTCGATCCCGGCCTCGCACAAGCTGGTGATTTCCCCATTGCGCATGAGCTCGTGCACCTCGGCGGGCTCCAAGTCGAAAAGCGGCCCGACGAGGGCAGCATCGATGACGATTCCGTCGTTTGAAAATTCAACTCTCATCATTCACCGCCGATCATTGTGCTTCGAGCGTCGTCCGCACGGACAACGCGAAAGCTTGTGATCCCACCATTGATCGCCTGTGCGTCACCGACATCAGTGAGCGATGGGGGGCTCAGCGACGACGAGCCAGACATGGCGCGTTCGACTAGGGAAATCTGCTCGGCATCATATGTCATGGTTCTGTTCCCAAAGTCAGCAATCCGACCACTGACAGTATCAGGAACCGAACTTCAGTGACAGCTTATCGGCTCGGTGACCACTGCGTATAGGTAGTGTCCGCGCACGTGGTGTAATTTCATCGGCGCTGCCGGTGTAATCTGGGTGGCCATCGAGGTGTATGGTCGAGGTGGAGTTAGCAGCTTCAACCACGAGCCACACGGAGACCCCGATGACCAAGACCAATATGGAC
>NZ_JAUXOD010000132.1 GCF_030682515.1 Hoeflea sp.
CTGGCAGCGCGCCGCCCCCGCCACCCCGCACGGTGAGCCGATCAGGCTGGATAACGATCCGGAACGGTTGTTCGGGTACAGTTTACTTTTTGGGGTTCTGCCCCAAAAAGTAAACTGTCCCCGATACTTAAGCCAGCCACTCCGGCGCCTGGTTGAACGGCGTGCCGAAGCGCGCGAGCCACAGGCTGCGGGCGATGCGCCGGGCGATGATTGTGATCGCCGCCGCGGTGTCGGGCGCAAACAGCGCTCCCGCCGTCGCCTCGAACTGGCCGATCCACAGCCGGAAATCCTCCTCCTCCAGGCCCGGCAGCGCGTTGTGCTTGACCACCGGCTGGCCGGAATATTCCCCAGAATGCAACAGCACCGAGCGCCAGAACCGGTTCATCCGCTCGAGATGCATGTCCCAGTTGCCGGCGAGCTTCGCCTCGAACAGCGGCCCCAGCCGCGGATGCAGCCTGATATCGGCGTAGAACCGGTCAACCAGCAGCGCGATCTCGGCGGGCGAGATGTCAACCGCAGGCGTGCGCGGTTGTGCTGCCCGGGCTTCGATGACGATCGGCGCGGGCCGTTCAGACATAGTTGAGCGCGACCAGCAGCGCGATCGCCCCCCAGAAGCACATGTTGATGAACGAGCGGATCAGCCCGCCATCCTGCTCCACGGTGATGCCGAGTTTCTGGCGAACCAGATCGCCGGGGAGGAGAAAAAGCCAAAGCAGTGTTTTCATCACGATCTCTTTTCTGGTATTTCACTTACCTCTATTCGATCCTGCTGCTAAAAGCAATATCCTGAATACCACTATTGAGGACCCGCATGCGTCTGACGCTCCACACCGATTATGCCTTCCGCGTGCTGATGGCGCTCGCCCGCGCGCCCGATAAGGTCAAGTCCGTCGACGATCTGGCGCGCGAATTCGACGTGTCCAAGAACCACCTGATGAAGGTGGCGCAGAACCTGACCGCCGGCGGGTTTGTGTCGACCGTGCGCGGCCGCAACGGCGGGCTGCGGCTGGCCATGCCGCCCGGCGAGATCAACCTCAAGGCGGTGGCGCTGCATATGGAGCCCGATTTCAACATCGCCGGCTGCTTTGGCGATGAGGACTGCGTGTTCCTGCCCCATTGCGGGCTGAAGGGCGTGCTGGGCCAGGCCAAGCTCGCCTTCCTGCAGACGCTCGGCAAGCACGACCTGTCGTCGATCCTGTAATGAAAGTTCGGGGCCCGAAAAAGTAAACTGTCCCCTACACGCTCCGATCTCCGTCATGGCGGGCTTGACCCGGCATCCAGCGGGCGAGCGTCGGCGAGCCGGAGGACTCCAGAGTGTGCGCATCCTGAAAGGAAGGGGTCTCTCACCGCGCCGACGCGCGGTGGCTGGATCCCGGCGCGTGGGCCGGGATGACGGGGAACGAGAGGCTCACCACATCCCTTCCGCCCCCATTCCCACGCGCGACAGCCCCGCCCGAATCTGCCATGAGAAGCAATGAAGTTTTCACCCCAACAGGATGAGGCGCTCAAAGCCGTCTCGCGCTGGTTGAAGGACGGGCGCACGCCGATCTTCCGCCTGTTCGGCTATGCCGGCACCGGCAAGACCACACTCGCCAAGTATTTCGCCGACAATGTCGACGGCGAGGTGCTGTTTGCGGCCTTTACCGGCAAGGCGGCGCAGGTGCTGCGCGCCCGCGGCGCAAAGAACGCCCGCACCATCCATTCGCTGATCTACCGGCCGCGCGGCGAGGAGGAGGTCTCCGACGAGGAAACCGGCAAGACCACCGTCTCGCCGATGTTCGCCATCAACCGCCAGAGCCCGCTGGCCCAGGCGGCGCTGATCATCATCGACGAATGCTCGATGGTCGACGAGGCGCTCGGCAAGGACCTGATGAGCTTCGGCACGCCGATCCTGGTGCTGGGCGATCCCGGCCAGCTGCCGCCGATCTCGGGCGGCGGCTACTTCACCGAGCACGAGCCCGACATCCTCCTGACCGAGATCCACCGCCAGGCGCGCGACAACCCGATCATCGATCTGGCAATGCATGTGCGCGAGGGCCGCGAGATCATGCATGGCGACTACGGCACCGCCCAGGTGATCGGCAAGAACGAGGTCGACCGCGACATGGTGATGGGCGCCGACCAGGTGCTGGTCGGCACCAACCGCACCAGGCGGCGCTACAACCAGCGCCTGCGCGAACTGAAAGGCTTCGACCAGGCCTTCCCGCAGGCGGGAGACAAGCTCGTGTGCCTGAGGAACGATCCCGCCAAGGGCCTGCTCAACGGCTCGCTCTGGCAGGTGATGACCTCGTCCAAGGAGACCGTCAAGCCCGGCATCAACCTGCTGGTCCGCCCCGAGGATGACGACATGGAGCGCGGCTCCGCCAAGATCAAGTTGTTGAAAAGCGCCTTCGACGATCCCGACCTCGAGATCCCCTGGCAGACCAAGAAGCGCTACGACGATTTCGACTACGGCTACGCGCTCACCGTCCACAAGGCACAGGGCTCGCAATGGAACTCCGTCGTCCTCTTCGACGAAAGCTGGGCGTTTCGCGACAGCCGCGAGCGCTGGCTGTATACGGCGATCACAAGGGCTGCGGAGCGGCTGGTGATTGTCAGGTGAGGAGCAAAATCGCTAGAGGAGGCGGGCAACTCTGTGGCCTGCAGGTCCATCTGCCCGATAGCTCGAACTGAGCGTTGGGCATCGTCTCGTCAGTAGTGCGGAGGCAACTGGACGACTGATTCCATGCCGTGAAGCACTCCGGCGAGATGCATGGCGATGTGGGCGCCAATTGGGGCCAGCGGGCTCCGGGTCAGCACAAAGCTCAACGTCAAGAGCGTATTGCCGAATATGGGAGCAATCAGGCCGATTCCCCGAAACTCAGCGTAGCCCAGATGGTAGGCGCCGGTGACAACCGCACTGGCAGCGATGGCCGTTGCGCCTCGCAACACAGATTCGCTCCAAGATGCCTCGGCGCAATGAACTGCTCTGACGCAAAGCACCGGGAAGACGTTGAGGAAGAGCGCATCGACCAGTCCGTAGATCAGGCCGAACCAGATCAGCGCCCACACGAGGTCCGGTCCGGAAGGCGAAGCTGATCCCGGTTGGCCTACGACGTTGAGCACGACATAGTATCCGAACAATGCGGCTCCAGCGATGCCCAGTAGCCACCGGTTGGTGAAGACCGACCACGTCGCACCGGAGGCGCGAAGGAAAACCGTCATAAAGGTGCCTATGAAAATCACATATGGCACAAGGTATACGCCCCGTTCCATTTCCAGCAACGTTGAGAAGATGAAAGGTATAGCAAAGCCAATTGCGACTGCAGCGGCAATCCAGCTTATTGGGGTCAACCGGCCAGTCTCTCCTGCAACTGCGTCACGTGTTTCTATCGAACCACTCTGCGACATCGGGATATTCCTTCTGCTCCGGAGAAGAAACATTATTACCAACAGCAGCCGAACTCCTTGACACACATCAACAGCGTAAGCACCTAAGCCTCGAACGCAGCGGGCCATCAAGCCGCCCGCCACCACCGAAGGCCGCACGGCAGGGACGCCGCGCTGCAGCCTTCATTTCGCCCCGTTCTTAAGGGCTTGTTAAGGCTTCATTCCAGTCGGAGGTCTTCATGGCGCTTGGCGCATCGCATCGCTTGCAGGACGGCGTCCTGGCTGTCGAAACCATGACGCGCTTTGCGCTTGCCGTGCTCGCGCTCGCGTCCGGCGTCTACACCTATCTCGGCGTCCGCAGTCTCCTGGACGGGTCGCCGACCGCGATTTTCTTCGCCGCCATCATCTATTCGGCCTCGGTCTCGGTGGCGATCTACGCCTTCTGGTCCTACATGGCGCGCTTCTATCCCCATGTCACGGGAGCCTCGTCCCGCGGCGCCATGATCGGCGTGATGGCGCTCGGCTGCGCCATGATCATCGCCATGTCGAGCTGGCTCAACGCCGCGGCGCTCGCCGGCTCCGCGGCGCTGGAGCAGCATCTGGCCGAGACGGTGCAGGATTATACGGCCGACCTCGACCAGGCGCATCAGAACGCGCTCGCCGCCCAGAGCCTGCTGCCCGACATCCAGCGCACATCGGAACGCTTTTCACGGCTTGCCGAGGACGAGCGCGAAAACGGAGCGCTGACGGGAACGACGGGGGCCGGCAGCGTGGTCCAGCTTCTGTCACAGATGTCGTCGCAGCTGAACGAGCTCGAGACCGGCATCCTTGCGTCGCGCGAACGGGTGGCGACGCTCTTCGACCAGGGGCGCGCCCATCTTGCGACCATGCGCACGCTGGTATCGGCGCCGGGCGCCGTGGCGCCGCGCAGCGACGACTTCTCGGCCGAGGTCGTCGCGCTCACCGGCGTCATCACCTCGCTCGAACAGACTTCGATCGCCCCCTCGGTCAAGCGTGCGGCCGAAGACCTGTCGCTCGGCTTCATCGCGCCGGTGGCCGATGGAAGGGCGGCCGATCTCGCCAACCGCCAGGACCAGGTGATGCAGACGATCCGCGCCTCGGTCTCCGCCCAGTCGCAGGTGCTTTCCCAGGCCGCGGATGACATCCTGGCGCGCGAGCCGGTGGCGGAGCGCCGCTTCGTGCCGCTGTCTTCCGCCGAAGCCGTCCTGCGCTATGGCGCCGATTTCATTCCGGCCTGGGCCGGCGCCATCTCCATCGACCTGCTTCCCGCCGTTCTCGTCTTCATCCTGGCCATCGTTCACGGCGCGATCCGGAGCCAGGAGCAGCGGCTGCCCTTTGCCCAGCGGATCACCGCGGCGGAACTTCTGGAAGCGCTCGAGGTGCAGCGCGCGCTCGGCCGCCATGGGGTCGATGTGGAGCAGGCGGTCCAGGCAGTGGAAATCGAGGACGAGCGCGCACGCACGGACTCCAACATCACCAGCCTCGACATGTCCGTGAAGGCGCCGCGCAAGGGTCCGCCCGCGTGACCCCGTCGCTTGGCTCGCGGCTGAAGACAGCCTTTCTCGGCGCCGACGACGGCCTCTTGATGCGCGGCGCCTTCTTCACGCTTCTGGCGGCAGCGGTCGCCTTCCTCTTCGTCGATTTGAGGGAAATGAGCCTGGCGCGTGCGGCGCTTCCCGGCCATGATCCGATGACCACGGGCGCCCCCGTGCTTCCGCCGGCGCTGACGGATGGCGTTCCGCATGCGCCGCCGGTCGAGCCGGCGAGTTCAACCGAAGTCCTGCGCCAGCCGATGCGCTTCGAACTCCTGCCCGGGGGCCAACTCAGGGCGGAAGGATCAATCGATATTGGTGCGGCCGGCCGCTTCGCCGAAGAGATCGCCGCACGCGGCGAGTATGTGCAGGCGGTGGTGCTCAATTCGCCGGGCGGCTCGGTCGAGGATGCGCTGGCGATGTCGACACTGATCCGGGAAAAGGGCCTCAACACCAGGGTGGCGACCAAAGCGCTCTGCGCGTCCTCCTGCCCGCTGGTCTTTGCCGGCGGCGTCGCGCGCGAGGCGGAAGCGGACGCCATTCTGGGCGTCCACCAGGTCTTCAATGCCGGACAGGAAAAGCCGTCACCGGAGCAGGCCATGTCCGGCGCCCAGAGCATGACCGCGCGCATCGCCCGGCATCTCGACGAAATGGGCATCGGCAGCGGGCTCTGGATCCACGCCCTGGAAACGCCCCCGGACCGGCTTTACTACTTGACGCCTCAGGAGATGGTGGAGTTCAAGCTGACAAATGCACCGGTGGCGACAGCACAGCAGGCCGATTAGGTGTTCCGTCCAGAAGCGCTCCAGATTTCGCCGCCGGAACCCATGTCGCGGCGGCGGAAGTCATCCTGGACCAGTTCGGCGAGCGCTGGCCCTACACCGCGATCACCCGGGTCGCGGAGAGACTGGTGATTGTCAGGTGAGCGGGATGGTGAGAAGCGGGCATTTGCATCTCGCGATTTTCCATTGCAGTCAGGCATCCCCAAAATGAACGCCCATGGCAAGTCGACGAGAATCGCATCTGAGTGATCTGGGAGCCTATTCTCTTCGACTCCCAGTTGGATGGCCGCTATGCAGACGGGTTTGCGTTGGCCGGCCCGAATGTGCTTTTGATCTCGGCGACAAGGTCAGCAGGAAAGCCGCCTTCCTTTGCATGGCGATAGATTGCCTCTGCGCTGTCAGCCTCATGCACGCAGTAGAGCTTGTCGCCTGCCGCATAGGTGTGGTGCCAAGTGTAAGGGACACCGAGGCCTTCAACGATAGCGTTGGACTTTGCCGATATGTCGCAAAGCTGGTCAGCCGTCAGCTTTTCGGCCCCGGGGATGTTTCTCTCAACGATGAACTTGGGCATGGTGATCTCCTCTGGTTTGGAAGCGATGAACGTGCCCTACATAGTATGCCTTCGGATAGTTCCGAACGTGAAGTGCATCCGCTACAGAAAGTGAACTGGAAGGTTTCGCTTTGACCTCGTAAGCTTGAGCCTGCGGAGGACAAGCCATGAATCGCAAGCCTTATGGATTAATCTGCCCGATCACGCATGCCTGCAACGTTCTGGAACCGCGTTGGACTATTCCAATCCTGACTGAGATGTGGGGAGGATCTACACGGTTCAATGATATCAGGCGCGGGGTGGGCAATATCTCTCCGGCGCTTTTGTCCCGACGACTACGGGAGCTTATTGCTCATGGTTTGATCGAGCGGCTTGAGGACCCGGCCAGCGGTCAGGTCGATTACGTGCGAACACAACGTGCTGTCGATCTTGAGCCGGCCCTTGATGCGCTGGGCCGCTGGGCTCAGTGCAATATTGAGGCCACCACTGCATTGGCGGACTTGGACGTCTCGACCCTGATGTGGCAGATGCGTGGATACATCGACCCCGACCAGCTTCCAAACCGTCAGGTCATAATTCAGTTTCGGTTCAGTGATCCTGAACTTGACTACACCACGTATTGGGCTCTTGTCCGGCCTGGTGCCCCTGTGGAAATCTGCTCGACAAAGCCAAGCTGTGACGTCGACCTCTTTGTTGAAACGAACCGGTTGTCGCTGTCGTCCATCCTCCTCAGCCGCACGACGATAGGGCGTGAGTTGGAACACGGGCATCTGTTTCTCAGCGGGGATGCAATCCTGTCCCACACGATGGACAGGTGGCTATACCATCGGACCAAGGAAAGACCGAATGAGGCGCTGCAACTTGGGGAGAGACGTCGCAGTCAGCTTGCAATGGCCAGCGATGGTCCTGTCTCGTCTTCACCTCAGCAGAGGATGACATGAAACGTCTTCTGCCCGACTTGCAAAAATGTCGACCGGTGGGTCGGCACTCCACCCCATGATCTCCGTGCTGCATCCAATGACAGCTTTCGGTCTGTTTTCAGAAGCGAACGGCGGACAAGGGGCGCCAAGCGAATATTTCTCATGTTGATGCAGAGGCCCGCAACCCGCCGCGGGAATTGAACCCGGCGGCGGGTCGATGTCAGCTCACCTCACACCAGTTCGGCGAGCGAGGCCGGGTCGAAGTTCTTGAGGTCGTCGGTGTCGCCGGTCTTGATCTTGGTCACCCAGTGCGGGTCGCCCAGGATCGCGCGGCCGACGGCGATCAGGTCGAACTCTTCCGCTTCCATGCGCTTGATCAGGCCGTCGAGGCCGACCGGCGAGGATTTCTGGCCGCCGAAGGCCGCCAGGAACTCGCCCGACAGCCCCACCGAGCCCACCGAGATGGTTGCCGCGCCGGTCAGCTTCTTGGCCCAGCCGGCGAAGTTCAAGCCTTCCGCGCCGTCGATCTCGGGGAATTCGGGTTCCCAGAACCGGCGCTGCGAACAGTGGAAGATGTCGACGCCGGCTTCCTTCAAGGGCAGCAGCCAGTCCGCCATCTCGTCCGGCGTGGTGGCGAGCCTCGCCTTGTAGTCCTGCTGCTTCCACTGGCTCAATCTCAGGATCAGCGGCATGTCGGGTCCGAGCGCCGCCCGCGTGGCGGCGACGACTTCCGCCGCGAACCGGGCGCGCTCCTTGAGCGTCGCGCCGCCATAGCGGTCGGTGCGCTCATTGGTGGCTTTCCAGAAGAACTGGTCGATCAGGTAGCCATGGGCGCCGTGCAGCTCGACCACGTCGAAGCCGAGGCGCCTGGCGTCGGCGGAGGCGCTGGCGAAGGCCGCGATCGTGTCAGCGATGTCTTCCTCGCTCATGGCCACGCCATTCGGGTCGCCCGGGCCGTTGAGCCCCGACGGGCTCTCGACCGGCGCGTCGGGCGTCCAGCCGCTCATGCCGCGCGTGGCGCCGGTGTGCCAGATCTGCGGTCCCATCCTGCCGCCGGCTGCATGGACGCCGTCGATCACGGCCTTCCAGCCGGTCAGTGCGTCTGCGCCGTGGAAGAAGGGAATGCCCGCCTCGTTGCGCGAGGCCGGCCGGTCGATCACCGTGCCTTCGGACAGGATCAGCCCGACATCGCTTTCAGCCCGACGGCGGTAATACTCCGCCACATTGGCACCGGGAACGCCGAGGGGCGAGAAGCTCCGCGTCATGGGCGCCATGACGATGCGGTTCTTGAGAGTGAGCGATTTCAGCGTGAAAGGTGTAAACAGGCTGTCGGTCTTGGGGGAGGCTTGCATGGTTCCGAAGTGTCCTTTTTCAGTGGAGCCCCTCAAGTATATAGTTTATACCTAGGTTCAAGGCCGCACTTTGAATCGCCTAGGTATAGGGAAGGAAACCACCATGGACGCACGAACCTGCGAGAGCTTTTCCGCGAGCTGTCCGAGCCGGCTCCTGTTCGACCAGATCGCCGACAAATGGTCGATGATGGTGCTCACGGTGCTGGACGCCGGGCCGATGCGCTTCAACGCCATCAAGCGGCATCTCGAAGGCATCACCCAGAAGGCGCTGACCGAATGCCTGCGCCGGCTCGAGCGCAACGGGCTTGTCGAGCGCCGCGTGCTGCCGACCTCGCCGGTGGGCGTCGAATACGAGATCACGCCGCTGGGGCGCACCCTGCAGCCGCCCTTCAAGGCGCTCTATGCCTGGACGCGCGATCAGATGCCGGAAGTCGAGGCCGCGCGCCGGGCCTTTGACGCCCGCGCCCGGTAGGCACGGGGCAGGTTTCGCGACATCCCGTTTCCCGATTTGCCGTTGCGTGGACCGCGGCCCGGCCCTATCGTCCGCCCGCCGCGCCCGGCGGTCCAGGAAAGAGAGAATCCCGATGAATCGCCTTCGCGCCCCAACCCTTGCCCTCCTGCTCGCCATCGCCCCGGTTTCCGTGCCGTCCGCCCTGGCCGACAGTCTGGCCGCGGTCTCCTCCACCGCCATGGCGATCACCGGCGACATCGAGTTCGACGATTTCTCGATCGTCTTCGAGAACGGCGAGACGCTGGAGTTCGACGAACTGGTGGCCGACAATTTCAATGTCGAAGGCTCCCAGGTCGGTGCGTCGGTTTACAGCGTGACCTCGCCCGCCGACCCCGAACTCAACAATGGCAACCGGCTCTGCGGCCAGGGCGACGTGACCTATGTCGCGACCTGGGGGGATCCCTCCGACGCCGAGCTGACCATCGTCGCCGTCTTCGACACCCAGGATGCGCCCCTCCGCGACTCCGAGATGTGCGCTTCCTACACCTATGTCTACAAATGAGGCCGGCGGCATGAGACGCGGCCTGGCCAGAATCGTTACCGTCATGATCTGGGTCTATGCCCTTGCCGCGCTGGCCGCGCTCGCTCTCGCCGTGGTCGGCGTGAACGGGCTCATGGGCTTCGAGCCGGACCCCTTCGCCTCCATCTTCGCCATCCTGCTGGCCATGCCGTGGTTCTTTCTTTTCGACAGCTCCGCCGACGCACATCCTGAAATCGGGGCATACGGACTGATTCTGGCCGGGTTCGGGCTGAACTTCGCCATCCTGTTTGGCCTGCGCGCCTGGCTGCGGCGCGGGCTGCGCGTGGATCGGGACGACGCGCGGTGAAGCCGGTGCGACGGAGCCCGCGATGATCCCCTGGGTCCGGCTTGACGCCGTCCAACTGGAGGATGGTCCCGAACTCAGGCTGATGCAGCGCGGCACCGAGTTCTCCATCATGCTGGGCGCCAACGAGCTGATGAACAGCCGCCTGAGCGGCTCCGAAGAGGCGCTGGCGCGCCTGGCCGCCGAGCGGCTTCAGGGCAGCGACGCGCCCCGCATGCTGATCGGCGGGCTGGGCATGGGATTCACCCTGCGCGCCGCGCTGGCAAGCCTGGGGGCCGGCGCCCGCGTCACGGTGGCCGAACTGGTGCCCGAAGTCATCGCCTGGGCGCGCGGGCCGATGGCCCAGGTCTTTGGCGGCTGTCTCGACGATCCGCGCGTGAGCCTGGTTCAGGCCGATGTCGGCAAGCTGGTCGCCGATGGCGCGGGCGCCTGGGACGCCATTCTCCTCGATGTCGACAACGGCCCGGAAGGGCTCACGCGCACCGGCAATGATGCGCTATATTCCGCTCAGGGTCTGGCCGCCGGCTTCCGGGCGCTCAAGCCCGGCGGCGTCTTCTCGGTCTGGTCCTCGGCGCCCGACCCGGCCTTCACCCGAAGGCTTCGACAGGCTGGCTTTGACGTGAGCGAAGTCGCGGTCCGCGCCAGCACGAAGAAACGCGGCGCCCGCCACATGATCTGGGTCGCGGTCCGACCCGGCTGAGGCTCTCGCCATCGCCCTCAGGCTCGGCTAATCTCCCGGCGCAACCCCATGTCCCGGACCCACGCCATGCGCACTTTCGACGAGATCTTCGCCATCGCGGCCAGCCGCAAGGGCGGCGCGGACGCGCTCGATGCCATGCTCGCCCCGCCGAAATCCGAAGCCGAGCTCGCGGCGATCGCGGATGACCGCTGGCTGGCGGCCATGACGAAATGCATCTTCCAGGCGGGCTTCAACTGGAAGGTGGTCGAGAGCATGTGGCCCGGTTTCGAGGCCGCCTTCGAAGGCTTCGACACCGGCCGCTGCGCCATGCTCACCGACGAGGATTTCGAGAGGCTGGTCTCCGACACGCGCATCGTCCGCCACGGCGCCAAGATCCGCGCGGTCCAGGAAAACGCTCTTTTCCTCCAGACGCTGGCGGCCGAAGCGGGCAGTGCGGCCATCGCCATCGCCCGCTGGCCGTCGAGCGACTACATCGGCCTGCTCGACGTGCTGAAGAAGCGCGGCAGCCGGCTTGGCGGCACCACCGGGCAATACTGCCTGCGCAGCCAGGGCAAGGACAGCTTCATCCTTTCCCAAAGCGTGGTCGACCGGCTGATCGCCGAAGGCGTGGTCGAGACACAGCCGACCTCCAAAAAGGCCCTGGCGGATGTCCAGTCCGCGTTCAATGTCTGGAGCGAGCAATCGGGCCGGTCGCTGACCGAGATCAGCCGGGTGCTCGCCATGAGCCTGTGAGACTTGCCGGAACTGCCGGGACATCGTCATGCAGTGGACCGTCGCATCTTGCGGCGACTTCGCCATTCCCATCTCCGCGCTGGTGCTGCCAGGACCGGATTTCACCTCCGTCCTGCGCTCGACCCTGGCGCGCGGACCGCGGGCGGGGCTGCTGACCCGTTCGGCGCAACCCTGGCGCAGCGGACCGGATTCTACCCCGGAGTCATGGGGCGGGAGGCCTAAAGACGGTGTAACGTCGCTGAAATTGCGAAGAAACGCGCGATTCCAGTGGGATACTGCAAATGTTACCATTTGTTATTCATGTTATATTAGCCAATCCTGCTCAAATGTGGCGTCGGGGCGATTAACGCCTCGTTGCAGCCGGGACAACCGCGGATGACAAGCGATTTCTCACGGCATCAAATCGGGGACCCATTATGACTCAATACTCCGCGGCTATGCGCGAGATTGCCGAAAAGCTCAAATTCGTGGCCATGGGCGAGGAGCAGCGGGTGGCGCTGAAGGCCCTCACGCCGCAGATCGAACGGTCTGTCGGGCCGGCGCTGGACCGGTTCTACGGCGAGACCATGTCAAATCCGGAAACGTCGCGGCATTTCCGCGACGCCTCCCACGTCGAGCATGCCAAGCAGAAGCAGGTCGATCACTGGAAGCTGATCGCCACCGCCACCTTCGACCAGAACTACATCGACGGCGTGACCCGGATCGGCAAGGTCCACGCCAAGCTCGGGCTTGAGCCGAAATGGTACATCGGCGGCTATTCGCTGATCCTCGAAGAACTGGTTGCCAATATTATCGAGACCGAAGTCACCGGCATCGGCATGGCCAAGAAGGCGCGCAAGGCCAGCCAGAGTGTGACTGCCGTGGTCAAGGCGGCGCTGATCGACATGGACTACGCCATTTCGGTCTATCTCGACGAAATGAGCGAGCAGCGCGCCAGGGCCGAAGCCGAACAGGCGCGGCTCAGGGCCGAGCAGGACACCGCGCTGAAGGCGCTCGACCGGGCCTTGAGAGGATTGTCCGAGGGCGATCTCGGCTCGACCATTTCCGAGCCGCTTGCCAGCGATTTCGATCAGCTCAAGCTCAATTACAACGACGCGGTCGCCAAGCTCAACCAGGCTTTCGTCGAGATCGTGGCCTCGATCCACCAGTCGAACTCCGATACCCGCGAGCTCTCCGGCGCCACCGACGACATGGCCAAGCGCACCGAGCAGCAGGCGGCAGCGCTTGAGCAGACAGCCGCGGCGATCGAACAGATTTCCACCATCTCCAGGCAGTCGGCCGTGCGCACCCAGGAGGCACGTCAGGTGGTTGACCAGACCTCCCAGCATGCGGCGCAGTCGGGCGAGACCGTCACCGAGGCGATCGCCGCAATGGGCAAGATCGAGCAATCCTCCAAGAAGATCACCCAGATCATCTCGGTGATCGACGAGATCTCCTTCCAGACCAACCTGCTGGCGCTCAATGCGGGTGTCGAGGCTGCACGCGCCGGCGAG
>NZ_JAUXOD010000137.1 GCF_030682515.1 Hoeflea sp.
CCTGCCAAACTGGACCCACATGTACAATTGGCATCGTCCGCACGGCAGTCTAAACTCAAAACCACCCATCAGTCGCCTCGGCCTGACCGAGGACAACCTGTTGAGGTTCCACATCTAGAGCATGCCGTTTAATAACCTGACAACCGAAACGGAGCCCCGATAATGAAGCTGCTCCAGTACCCAATCCCTTATGCGACGGACCCTGACAAAAATGAAACTGCTGAGCTACAACATTCAGGCTTGCATCGGGAGCCGGCACTATAGCGATTACCTTTTCGGCGTAAGAAAACAGATTGCCCACAGCCCGGCAAAAGACAGGACGTTAAGAAAGATTGGCCGCTTTATTTCCGAATTCGATATTGTCTGCCTGCAGGAACTGGATTTGGGCGGAAGGCGGGGCGGCTTTTCATCGCAATACGACGCGTTGAAGAAAATATCCGGCTTCCAGTTTGGCGCATCACAGACCACAAGGGTGATCCCCGGCATCTCTCAACACGGGAATGCGATTTTTTCGCGCTATCCGATTGACGAGGTTGAAGAATACCGGTTGCCTGGAAGAATGAGAGGCCGCGGTCTGCTGGTCTGCACGATACAGGGCCATACAATTGCGAACACGCATCTGAGCCTCTATGCCAAGATGCAGGTCAGACAATTGGAACTGATCAGGGAAGTACTGCAAGGGCGGACAAAGACGATCCTGGCAGGCGATTTCAATTGCCGCTCAACCCGCCCCTGGATACAGGAATTCGCCAATATGTCCGAAATGAATTTGATTACCGGGATTTCGACGAACACTTACCCTTCCTGGAAACCCAATGCCGATATTGATCACATCTTTGCTTCAAGATCGATCTCCTATCGAAAGACCGAGGTTTTAAACGTTCGGCTGTCCGATCACCTGCCTGTACAGACAGAGTTCGAATTTTTGGAACAGTAGATACATCTTTGCAGCAGGTCTGATTACAACAGTGGCGATGCGAGACGCGCCAGATTGACCGTCAGTCTGAACAGGAGCGGGCGACCGGCAAGATGGCCAGCCGCCATCGGTTCGCTACGTTCAAAATCTCGCTCCAACATTGATTTTATTTTTTGCGCGAATTCCTTGTCCAGGACAAGCAAGCCGGCTTCAAAGTTGAGGCAAAACGAACGATTGTCCATGTTTCCGGAGCCTACGTAAGAAAACCGGTCGTCGATCAGCATGACTTTCTGATGCATGAACCCAGGTTTGTATCGATCGACCTTCGCCCCATTGGACAGTGCGCGGTCGATCCAGGCATGAACAGCCAGTCCGACAATCCAGTGATCGCTGGTTTCCGGCACCAGCAACCGGACCTCGACCCCCCGCATCACTGCCAGGTGGAGGGCGGTTATCACCTCCTCATCCGGCACAAAATAGGGGGTCGCAATCCAGATTGAATCCTGTGCGGCATTTATCGCCTGAACAACAAACAGTTTGAACGTGTCATCCTTGTCCGCAGGTCCTGTGGCCAGAAACAGGGCGGTTTTTGCGTCATCCTGTATGGTGGGGATCGACCAATCGAGCTCAAAATGCTCGCCAGTTGCCCAATGCCAGTCTTCCAGAAAGGAGAATTGTGCGGCTTTTACAGTCGGGCCCGTAAACCGAAGACAGGTGTCTCGCCATGTTCGCTGCCCTTTTGATTTGCCAAGATACTCGTCACCAATGTTCAGCCCTCCGGTAAACCCAATTTGAGTGTCAAACACCGCAATTTTCCGGTGGTTCCTGAAATTTATCTGGAACCGCTTCCCCATCCTGGTCGCACTTCCAAATGGCGAAACGGATATCCCGGCGCTTCTGAGCCTCGAGAAATACGCCTCAGGCGTCCTGTTGCAACCTATCTCGTCATAAAGCAGCCTCACTTGAACGCCGCGCTGTGCGGCAGTGATCAGGTGTCGAGCAAATTCCCGGCCCACATCATCATCATTTATGATGTAGAACTGCATCAGTATGCTTCGTTTAGAGCGTTCTATTGATTGAAAAATTGCCGCATAGGCTTCTTCGGCATCAATCAACAGATCCGTTTCATTGCCTCTGGTAAACGGAAACCGTGCAAGTTTTTCAATGACCTGCATTGCGCCCAACTCTGTTCTTGAGAGACGCAGAGTGTTTGGAAGCAAATCCTGGTTGATTGGTGTCTTCGCCAATTGCGTTCGAAATTTCTTGACGTAACCGCTGAACCGCCATCCGCCGAAGATTATAAAAAGAGGGACAGATAGGAACGGCATCGCGACCAGGGCGACGGCCCAGGCCACGGCCCCCTGACTGCTGCGCTCTTGTGAAATTGCAACAAGCGCCAGGACTACGCCAACGGCATAGACCAGCGGAACTGCAACCAACGAAAAGATATTCAAGCTGATCGCCATGCTCTTGCTCTACCAAATCCTCTTATTGCGGCACAGCTGAATTTTAAAGAGGTTCCAGGCAAACCCCTGCGGTGCTGAGTGGAATCGCCCTTTCGCAAACGGCTGTGTGTCTGTGTTTGGAATACGCGCGCTTCTGGCTTGTGCTTATAGCGACCTTCCGCTTTCCGCCCGGTCAGGACCTACGTAGGGAGTGCGCGAATGTTCGCTTTCGCGAATTGGTCAAGTCACAAGGATGACTGAAATGGGCGCGCAGTGGAGTCGACAACTTACCTCAATGTCCGCCACGCCCAGAAATTCCGAGCCATCCCCCTACCCGCCCGGCCTCAACCGCCACACCCCCTCCGGATCCACCGCTCCCGTCCACGGGATCTGGATCGAGTTCACGTCGGCCCAGAGCCCCGCGAAATCATTGGAGTGGCCGGACAAGACGTTGCCGGATTGGCCCGTGGTCTGGATGGAGGTGGCCTGCTTGAAGTGTGTGGACACATAATTGCCACACCGCGTCCTTCACCCCGCTCGGCTTTTCCCAGCCGCCGCTTGTGTCTTGCAAGCCAGGCCCATGGAGTGAGGCAGTCGGTCGACATCAGCCGAAATTGGTCTTCTTGATTTCTCATAATGGATATGACGCCGAGACCAATCCCCTCCTACGCTTGCCTCTTGAATGAACGCGGGTTCTCGACCCGGGCGGACTGAACGACGGATCATCGCGGTCCGGGCGACGTCATCGGCGTGGACATTTGCCCGGTGGGGCTGTCTGATTTTTTCAGGGAAACAACAATGCAAGTTATTGATCAAATAGAACTTTATCATGTGACGTCGCCGCTTCCGGCACCGTTCGCGCCCTCCTGGATGCCCGGCACCATCCGCACCAGCGTGACCTTCTATCTTGTCCGTTTCATCACCGATGACGGCGTCGAGGGCTGGAGTGCCTTTACCGGTGCCGGGCGCGAGCGTGTCGGGCTTGGCCACATGCTGGCCGACCTGTTCCTGGGCCAGGACCCCGAGGACATCGACAGGCTCGCCGAGCGGATCCACATCATGGCCGTGGGCGGCAATTTCAACTGGTGGATCGAACCCGCCTTCTGGGACATCAAGGCCAAGAACGCCGGCCTGCCGCTCTACAAATTGCTTGGCGGCACCGATGACCGCCTGAGGCTCTACGCCTCGTCGGGCGAATTGCGCGAGCCGCCGGCCCGTCGCGACGAGGCGGAAAAGCGGTTCGCCGAAGGCTTCGACACGATGAAGATCCGCGTCCATGACTGGGACGAAAAGGTCGATATCCAGCACATCACCGATGTGGCCACCCATATGCAGGGCCGCATGAAGATCGCGGTGGACTGCAATCAGGCATTCCGCCTGACGGCTAAAGGCGACGCGCCAATGTGGTCACTCGACCGGGCCAAGCGCTTCGCCGATGCCGCGGCCGATGTGGGGCTCGCCTGGGTGGAGGAGCCACTGTTTGGCGAGTGGCACGAGGACATCGCCAGGCTCACGGCCTATGCGCGGGTGCCCATTGCCGGCGGCGAACTGCATCTGATGGGTTATCACGAACTCGCCCGCATGATCAAAATGCGGTGCTACAACATCTACCAGCCCGATGCGATGTGGACCGGCGGCGTCAAACAGAGCCTGGACATTGCCAGACTGTGCCGCGCGGAGGGCGTCAAGTTCTCATCCCACACCTGGACCAACGGGTTCGGCTTCATCATCAATGCCCATGTCTTCGCGGCCAGCGGTTTTGCCGGTGAGATGACGTTCGAATATCCGTTGAACGAGCCGGGTTGGCTACCTGAAGCGCGCGATGCGATCATGAAGGAGCCGCTCATGCACGACAAGGGCTGGTTCAACATGCCCCAGACCCCCGGCCTTGGCTTCGAGATCGACCATGAGAAGCTCGCGAAATACGGAAAGTGCTTCTTCAAGGCGAGCCGGCGCGAGGTTCACTGGATGCCCGAAACCATGGCGACCATGGCCTGATCCATGAACTCCGGGATTGCCTTCCCGCGCGCAGGGAAGGCAATCCCGTCTCTTTCACTCTTCAGGTCCCCTCACCCCGGGTTCAACCGCCACACCCCCTCCGGATCCACCGCCCCCGTCGACGGGATCTGGATCGAGTTCACGTCGGCCCAGAGGCCGGCGAAATCGTTGTAGTGGCCGGAGAAGACGTTGCCGGATTGGCCCGTGGTCTGGATGTAGGTGGCCTGGTCGAGGTCGGCCATGTCGAAAATGCCGCGGTAGCTCGAGGCGTTGGTGTTGGCATAGGGGTCGGCGTCGTTGTGAAGCTGGGTGTAGCCGCGGTCGAGCGTGAACGGTCCGCCGCCGCTTTCGACCTCGACATTGAAGAAGCGCCGGAGCGCGCCCACTTCGCCGAAGGGGCGGTGCGCGCCCCTGGCGTAATGCGCGGTCCCCCAGCGCCATTTGCCTGGCTCGGCGCCGTAGCGCGTCGAGAGATCCTCGATTGCCGTCTCGAAGGCTCCCGCCACGATCTCCTCGCAGCTCTCATCGGTATCCGTCCCCTTGACGTCGCACCAGTTGCGCGCGGTCTCTCCGTCGAGAAGGCGTTCGAGCACCCTGCCGCGCGCCTTGAACCAGTCCTTGAACAGGAAGCCGAGGTCGTCCTCGAAGGTCGCGATCATGGTGGCGCGGACCCAGGCCATCATCAAGAGCGGCTCCATCCGGTCGCGCGCCATCTGCCCGTCCCA
Source organism: Hoeflea sp. (assembly GCF_030682515.1). Taxonomy (GTDB): domain Bacteria; phylum Pseudomonadota; class Alphaproteobacteria; order Rhizobiales; family Rhizobiaceae; genus Hoeflea. The sequence continues at coordinate 5,085 of NZ_JAUXOD010000137.1, forward strand.
TGTGGCGAGCGCATCGGCGAGCCCGCGCTGGGCCTCGCTCAGATCCCTACCCTCAAGCTTGGCGAGCAGGCGCGGGGCGAGGCCGGCAAACGCCGGCGAGAAGATGTCGGCCTGCATCTGCCGCGACATCTGTGACGTGTGCTTCCCGTCGGCGCCGTCGAACAGCGTCTCGATCCGGGTCTGCCGATAAGGCTCCTCCCAGTCGAAGGTGAGGTGGATCGGATAGTCGGGGCCGACGATCTTGGTGTTGGCGGTGGCGATCAGGCCGTCTTCCGGATTGGTCTCCCGCGGCAGATCGCGATAGGGCGCATAGCCGCGCCAGTCATAGATCGCGTTCCAGCCCGGCGCCGGCGCCCGGCCCATCAGCTGGTTGGCGGGATCGCGCCGCGGCACCCGGCCGGCGGCGACAAAGCCGATATTGCCCGTAGTGTCGGCCACCACCATCGACTGCATCGGCGTCAGGAACGCCTCGAAGCCCGCCTGGAAGTCCTCGACCGTGCGCATGGTGTAGAGCCGCGTGCCGGCGATCGCCGTGGTGTCGTCATGAGCGAGCGCCACCCATTGCAGCGCCGCCACATGGTTCTCCGGCAGCAGCCGGTCGAAATGCTTGTAGCCCACCGGCAGCACCGGCCCGTGCCGGGTCCAGCGCCGGGTAAAGCTTCTCTCCGTCCCGCCCTTGACCCTGATGATCTCGTCCTTCTGCCCGAACGGCGCCCAGCCGGTGGGCGTCAGGTACTGGTCGGGGTTCTCGGGATTGATCCGCTCGACGAACACGTCCTGGGCGTCGGTGGCGGTGTTGGTGAAGCCCCAGGCGATGTCGTTGCCGCGGCCGAGCAGCACGAAGGGCGTGCCCGGCAGCGAAACGCCGATCAGCCGCCGCGGCGTGTCGAACTCCTCCGTGACCTCGAGATGGGCGAGATACCAGATCGACGGCGCCATCAGCCCCAGATGCGGATCGTTGGCGAGCACCGGCAGGCCCGATTGGGTGCGCGCGCCAGAGACCACCCAGTTGTTGGAGGCGCCCGAGGACAGCATCGCCCCGATCCCGTCAAAGACCGAGGATGCATCCGCCGTGGTCACGGCCTCGCCGAGCGGCGTTGCGTCGAGGCCCAAGAGCGCGGTCAGGTCCGGCATCGGCGGCGGCGTGTCGGCGTCGAGATAGGGCATCAGGTCGCCGATCTCCGCCTCGCTCAGCCCGAGCCGGTGGAAGCCCAGCCTCAGCGCCTCATCGCCCATGTTCTCGGCAAGCGAGACCGACATCATCTTGATCGCCGTCAGCGTGTGCGCCGGCGTCCAGGGTTCGGGCGTCACGCCCAGGATCACATATTCGGGCGGCAGACGCGACGAGAACGCCCTCGGATCGCGCTCGATCCAGGCGTTGATGCCGCGCGCATAGCCCTCGAGCATCGCCATCGTGTCGGCGTGCATGACCGCGAGCGAGGCTTCCGCCGCCTCGTAGATCCCCATGGTCCTGAGCCAGATGTCGGTGTCGACCGTGGCCTCGCCGAACAGCTCCGACAGCCGCCCCTGGCCTGCCATGCGGCTCACTTCCATCTGCCACAGCCGGTCCTGCGCGTGGGCAAATCCGAGCCCCGCGGCCACGTCGGCGCGCGTCGCGCCGACGATGTGCGGCACGCCGTTGCGGTCGCGGGTGATCGTCACCTCGGCGCCGAGGCCCGCGATCCGCTCAGCCCCGTCGAGCGGCGCTTGCGACCGCGACAGCCACAGCATTCCGGCGCCCGCAGCCATCACCACGACAGGCACCAGGATGAGAATGAGCTTGATAAGCCCTTTGACGATGCGCATCATTGGTTTATGTCCCTCCCCGTGGCCTGACCGGAACAGCTGGGTCCCATCTGTTTGGAAAGTCAGCCCACAACCAATCTGTTCGGCCCGGCAGGCCGGCGAACTGCTTTACGTAACTTGCCGGCGGGTCATGCGTAAAGCGTCTTTGTGACAGAAGGATAGACGATATGGCAACTGTAGCATTCATTGGTCTGGGCGTGATGGGCTATCCCATGGCCGGGCATCTGAGGACCAAGGGCGGCCACGAGCTGCGCGTCTACAACCGCACCACGGCGAAGGCCCGAAAATGGGCCGAGGAATTCGGCGGCACCGCCTGCGACACGCCCGCCGAGGCCGCCACCGGCGCCGATTTCGTCTTCACCTGCGTCGGCAATGACGACGATTTGCGCGCCGTGACGCTGGCCTCCGGTGGCGTCATCCACGGCATGAGCACGAGCGCGATCCTGATCGACAACACCACCGCGTCGGCCGAAGTGGCGCGCCAGCTTGCTGCCGCTTGCGCCGACAAGGGCATGGGTTTCCTCGACGCGCCTGTTTCGGGCGGCCAGGCGGGCGCGGAGAACGGCGCGCTCACCGTCATGGTCGGCGGCGACGAGGCCACGTTCGAGAAGGCCTATCCGGTGATCGACGCCTATGCCCGCATGGTGGGCCTGATGGGTCCGGTGGGCAGCGGGCAGCTGACCAAGATGATCAACCAGATCTGCATCGCCGGTCTGGTCCAGGGCCTCGCCGAAGGCATCCATTTCGGCAAGAAGGCCGGCCTCGACATCGAGAAGGTGGTCGAGGTGATCTCCAAGGGCGCTGCCGGGTCCTGGCAGATGGAAAACCGCCACAAGACCATGAATGCCGGCAAGTATGATTACGGCTTCGCCGTCGACTGGATGCGCAAGGACCTCGACATCGTGCTCAACGAAGCCAAGCGCAATGGCGCGACGCTGCCGGTGACCGCACTCGTCGACCAGTTCTACGCCGACGTGCAGGCCATGGGCGGCAAGCGCTGGGACACGTCGTCGTTGCTGGCGCGCCTGGAAAGATAACATGGCCCCGCGGCGCCCACCCGAGAACGCCGCCTACGCCGTGCCGGACATCCTGGCATGGCTCGAAGCGCACGGGTCTGCGGACAACATCGCCGGCATGGCGCGGTTCGGCATCGGCACGGAGCGGGCCTTGGGCGTCGGCAATGCGGCGCTCAGGCCCTTCGCCAGAACGCTGGGCCACGACCATGAACGCGCCCTTGCGCTCTGGCGCACGGGCATCCGCGAGGCAAGGCTGCTGGCGCTGTTCACCGACGAGCCCGGGCGCGTGAGCCCGGCTGAGGCGCGCGACATGGCTAAGGATTTCGACAGCTGGGAGATCGTCGATGCGGCGGCCGACCTGTTCGTCGAAGCCGGTCTTGACGGGCTGATTGAGTTTTTTGCCACCGACGAGCGGGAGTACGTCAGGCGTACCGCCTTTGCGATGATTGCGGCGGCCTCGGTGCATCGCAAGACCGACCCGGATGCGACGCTGCTGGCCTACCTGCCGCTCATCGAGGCGCACGCGACCGATCCGCGCAATTTCGTCCGCAAGGCGGTCAACTGGGCGCTGCGCAATATTGGCAAGCGCTCGCTCGCCCTGCACGGGCCGGCGCTGGCGCTTGCCCAAAAACTCGCCGGCTCGGACGACAAGACAGCCCGCTGGATCGGCCGCGACGCGGTCCGGGAACTGGCAGACCCCGACCGGATCGCCATGATCGGCCAGAAGAAGACACCCGCCAAACGGCAGCGGTTTCTGGGAAGGCCATAGACCCGGACGTTACGCAGGCGGGCGGTCCGGCCGGTCAGAATCCGTCGGCCGCCGTCCTGACGATGTCGTGGAGGATGTCATTGACCTGGCCGCGCTCGCCGCCCTCGGGCAGGGTGCGATGGCCGATGGTCACCTTGCCGGGCGTGGCGGCGTCCTCGTAGACAAAGACCACATAGGGGCAGTAGGCGATATCGCCGATGTCGGCCTCCATCACCGTGCGCGACACCACGGCGGAGCAGAAGGTGAAGAATTCGGCGTCCTTGTAGAGCTCTTTCGTCGCGCCCACATCGCCCGCCGTGCGCTTGAGCATGTCGCCCAGGAACCCGTGATAGTCCACCTTGAAGCCCTTGTTGACGATGGCTTCGTTGACCCCCTGGGCGGCGTCGGCAAAGGGGATCTCGGCAACAACCGCGAACACGTCGTCGCCCGCGGCCTGCGCCGGAACCCCGGCAAGGCCCAACAGCCCCAGTCCGGCAATCACACTCTTCATCATGGCAATCCTCCCGATCGGTTCATCCCGCCCTCGACCAGGGCGGGATTTGTCATATCTGAATTATTGCATGTTTCAGCGCCGATGAACAGACGCGGCGTCGCGATGCCTCAGGTGTTTTCCTTGGCAAGCGGAATGTAGTCGAGCGGCAGCTGCGTGGTGTATTTGATCTGCTCCATGGCAAACGAAGAGGACACGTCGCGGATCTCGATCTTGGCGATCAGCCGCTTGTAGAAGGCGTCATAGGCGGCAATGTCGGGCACCACCACGCGTATGAGGTAATCGACGTCGCCGCTCATCCGGTAGAATTCGACGACCTCGGGAAATTCGGAGATGACTTCGGAAAAGCGCTTGAGCCACTCGTTGGAGTGGGAATTGGTGCGGATCGACACGAACACCGTCACCTTGGCGTTGATCGCCGCCGGATCAAGCAGCGCCACGCGCCGCGTGATCACCCCGTCTTCCTCGAGCTTCTGGATGCGCCGCCAGCACGGCGTGGTCGACAGGCCCACCTTCTTGGCGATTTCCGCCACGGCCAAAGTGGCGTCTTCCTGCAGCAGGCGAAGGATCTTGCGGTCGAGGCGGTCCATGATGATCTCCGGAAACGGGATTATCGTCCCTGATATCGCGCGCGAACCCGCTTCACAAAGTATTTTTTGCTCCCAGACAGCCTATCACGAGGAATTCGTTCCAACGCCCGGTGAAATCAGCGTCGCCACGCGCTGCCTGAGCTCGGGCAGCAGCTCGGCCTCGAACCAGGGGTTCTTGCGGATCCAGCCGCTGTTGCGCCAGGAGGGATGCGGCAGCGGCAGCACCGGGCGCTCCGGCCCGGTCGCCTTGAGGATGGCGCGCCAGTTGCGCACCGTCTCGGTCAGCGATTTCTGCCGCAAGGAACCCAGGTGCCAGGCCTGCGCATACTGGCCGATGGCCAGCATCAGGCGCACCTGTGGCATCCTGTCCATCACGAGGCCGCGCCAGGCTGGCGCGCATTCGCGCCGCGGCGGCAGGTCGCCGCCGTTGGCGTCATTGCCGGGGAAACAGAAGCCCATGGGCACAATGGCGAAGTTGTCCGGATCGTAGAACTGCTCCGCCTCGACGCCGAGCCAGGTCCTGAGCCGGTCTCCGGAGGGATCGGTGAACGGCTTGCCGCTCGCTTGCACACGCGTCCCCGGCGCCTGGCCGGCGATCAGGATCGGCGCGCGGGCCGAAGCGAAGCACACCGGCCGCGGCTCGTGCGGAAGCCGCCGCTCCGGCCCGCCGTAGGGCCGGTCGCGGCAGATGCGGCAGGCGGAGATCTCCGCCAGCAACAATGCCAGCGCGTCCTCGCGATCCTTCATGCGGTCCCTGCCCGGCTCATGCCAGCGCGCTCGGCCTTGATGAAACAGTCCCGTACCAGCGCATGACGTTTGTCAGATGCGCGGGCCGCTCGATCCGCGCGGGCTTCATGAAGTCGAAGGCGATCAGGCCGGTGATGTCGGCAATCGTGTAGCGGTCGCCGGCAATGAATTCCCGGTCGGCAAGCTCCCGGTCGAGCAGGTCGAGGAAGCTGAGCGCCTTGGGCCGGTTGGCCTCGCCCCATTCGGCCAGCTGCGGCACTTCCCACTCCTTCATCGCCGGATGGGTGTGGCGAAATGCGGCGGCGACGGAGGCCAGGAAATTGAGCTCCATCCGGCGGTTCCACATCTCCACGATCGCCTTGTCGCGGGCGTCAGTCCCCATCAGCGGCGGCTCCGGGTGAAGTTCCTCGAAATAGCGGCAGATCGCCACGGATTCGGTGATCACCGTGTCGTCGTCGAGAACCAGCACCGGCAACCGCTGCAGCGGATTGAGCGCGGTCACCTCGCTGGATTTGTGGCCCATCTGGCCCATGTCGACCGGCACCGTCTCGATCTCGATCGCTTTTTCGGCCAGAAACACCCGGACGCGCCGCGGGTTTGGCGCCTTGCCCCCATCATAAAGCTTCATGGTCTTCTCCCTCGTTTTCGATCCCGATCAGACACCAAACAGCCGCCGCAGGAAAGCCAGCACCGTGAACCATCCCGTGTGAAGTTCCTCGCTCAACCCGCCATGGACCGCGCGCCACTGCTTCGGCGTCTCGAACTCTCCTGCCCAGATCCCGGCCAATTCGGACCGCGCCAGGCTTTCGGCAAGCTCGTAATCGCCGAAGGCGACCGCATGGCCTGATCGTACCATGGTCTCGTTGAGATCGACGCCGTCCGCCACGCAGCGCACCAGGTCGCGGCCGTAGCGGTCTATCCCCTCTCCCTTGCAACTGACCTCGTGCCGGCCGATCAGGCCGCGCAGATGCGACGCCGCGTCGGCGCCGCAGCCATAGTCGAAACCGTCCCTGCGGCAGCGTTGCCCAAGCTCGGGCGCATCGATCCCCTTGAGACGCAGGCGGCGATCGCCCAGCGCCAGGCTGTCGCCGTCCACCACCCGCATCACCCCCGAGATATCGGCTCCGGCAAGATGCTGGAGACGTGCGGCCAGAAAGGCCACGCCGGCGAAGACCAGCGCCGCGAGGAAGGCGTCGGCATATCTGCGCCAGCGGGGACGCCGGCGGGAAGGAGAACGCGTGCTTCTTCTCATCGGTGCAGGTGATCCTATTCGGCCTGCGGGCTCAAGCCCTGTCGAGGCGCGTTTCACGCCCAACGGCCCTCAGTTGCGATCAAATGCAAACAGGTTCTTAAACTTTGACCGCTAGATTTTTCTCGGAGAACCGGAAAAATCGGAAGACAAGGTGGCATTCCTTAAAACCATGACCGACAAGAACATTGTCGATCGGTCGCGCACGCACAAGAACGCGGCGGTCGTCAAGACCGTGCGCGCCACGCGTGAACGGCTGCAGCATGGTCGCGAGACGCCGCCCGAATTCCACAATGAAATGAGCCGGTTGCACATCAACGCCGTGCTGCAGGGCGCCGCCGCGCCACCTGTCCTGGTGCTGCTTGCCGGCATCGGCGGCCTCTGGTTCGACGAGGCCATCTGGTTGATCGGCTGGGCGCTGCTGGCCCTGTTCGTCTATGCCGGGCTTGTGCTGATGGCGCGACGCGCCTCGCGGGAGCCCAGCGACAAGGACATGACCCGGCGCTGGCGCCGGCGGTTCCTCATCATCTACGCCGTGATCGGCCTGAGCTGGGCGCTGTTCGCCTTCCAGGACTGCACCACCTGCCAGGACGACAATTTCAACTTCTACAAGTCCGCGGTCTTGCTGATCGCCCTGGCAGCGACCGCCATGACGACATTCGCGCTGCGGTTCGCGCTGTATGTCACGGTCGTGCCCATTATCGTGGCGCTGGCGCTGCGCGTCGGCGTGAGCCGCGATGTCTCCGACTTCGCCGTGCTGGTGATGATCCTGGGCGCCGCCCTGTTCTTCCTTTTCATGTCGCAGCGGCTCTATTCGACCAACTTGAAGATGCTGAGCTTCCAGACCGAGAAGGACGATTTGATCGCCGAGCTGGAAGTGGCCAAGTCCGTCTCCGACGAAGCCCGGCGCCGCGCCGAGGAATCCAATCTAGCCAAGTCGCGCTTCCTCGCCTCGATGAGCCACGAGCTGCGCACGCCGCTCAACGCCATCCTGGGGTTCTCCGAGGTCATGGCCGGCGAGGTGCTGGGGCCGATGGAGAATGCGAGCTACAAGGAATATGTGGGCGACATCCACCGCTCAGGCCAGCATCTGCTCAACCTGATCAATGAAATCCTTGACCTGTCGCGCATCGAGGCGGGCCGCTACGAGCTCAACGAGAACGCCCTCGCCTTCGCCGACATCGCCACCGATTGCATCGGCCTGGTGCAGCTCAAGGCGCGCAGCAAGAACATCCGCATCACCGAAGCCTTCGAGGAGAAGCTGCCTATGGTCTGGGCCGACGAGAAATCGATGCGCCAGGTCATCCTCAATCTCCTGTCCAACGCCGTGAAATTCACGCCCTCGGGCGGCGAGATCCAGGTCAAGCTCGGCTGGACCGCCGGCGGCGGCCAGTATGTCTCGATCAAGGACAATGGTCCCGGCATCGCCGAGGAGGAAATCCCGGTGGTGCTCTCGGCCTTCGGTCAGGGCTCCATCGCCATCAAGAGCGCAGAACAGGGCACCGGCCTGGGACTGCCGATTGTCCAGGCGATCCTGGCCAAGCACGGCGGCGAGTTCGTCTTCAAGTCCAAGCTGCGCGAGGGCACCGAGGGCATCGCCATCCTGCCCCGCGAGCGGGTGCTGGAAAGCATGGCCCCGGTCGAGGGCCTGCCCGGCGCCAGCCAGAAGAAGAAGCGGGCCTTCGGCTAAAGCCCCGCCCCTTGTTTTAGCCCTGTGAGCCTCACGCCTTGCCCGACACCCCGGCCTGGGCGAAGGTCGCCATTCCGGAATGGCACAGTGCCGCGGCCTTGACGATGCCTGCGGCCAGAGCCGCGCCCGTGCCCTCGCCCAGACGCATGCCCAGCGCGAGCAGCGGCGTCTTGCCGAGCTTCTCGATGGCAGCCATATGGCCAGGCTCGGCGGAGACATGGCCGATCAGGCAATGGTCGAGGGCCTGCGGATTGGCGGCATGCAGCACCGCGGCCGCCGCCGTGGCCACGTAGCCGTCGATCAGCACCGGGATCCGCTGCATCCGCGCCGCCAGGATCGCGCCCGCCATCGCCGCCAGTTCCCGTCCGCCCAGGCGCCGCATCAGCTCGAGCGGATCACCCAGATGCGGCTTGTGCAGGGCAACGGCCGCTTCCACCGCGGCGATCTTGCGCTGGAGCGTCTCGCCCTCCGAGCCGGTGCCCGGGCCGACCCAGTCGGCCGCCGTCCCGCCATAGAGGCCGTAGAATATGGCGGCTGCGATGGTGGTGTTGCCGATGCCCATTTCGCCGATGCACAAGAGATCGGTGCCGCCGGCGACCGCTTCCATGCCGAAGGCCATCGTGGCGGCGCAGCCGCGCTCGTCCATCGCCGCCTCCACCGTGATGTCTCCGGTCGGCACCTCGAGCGCCAGATCGAAGATCTTGAGGCCCAGGTCATGGGCGACGCAGATCTGGTTGATGGCGGCGCCGCCGGCGGCGAAATTCTCCACCATCTGCGCCGTGACCGAGGACGGGAACGGCGACACGCCCTGCGCGGTGACGCCGTGATTGCCCGCGAAGATCGCCACCAGCGGCCGCGTGACCTGCGGGCTGCGCCCGGTCCAGGCCGCGAGCCAGAATGCGATCTCTTCGAGCCGGCCGAGCGAGCCTGCCGGCTTGGTCAATTGCGCGTCGCGTTCCCGCGCCGCTGCCAGCGCTGCGGTGTCGGGTCCCGGCAGGGAGCGCAGGAGTTCGCGAAAATCGTCGAAAGGCAAACCGCTGGCACTCATTTTTCTCTCCTGGAACTCTGTGGCGCATGACGCACGGGCTGGCCCGGTGTAATTGTCGAATCGCCCAAGGACAATAAATTTCGCGCCCCCTTGTGTCGCAGCCAGCAGGAGACACCGATGCAGATCAGCGACCATGTCGACGACATCGCCCGTGCCACGGGATTCCTGAGCCGCCTGCCGGTGCCCTCGCGCTATTTCGAGGGCCACGACGGCTCGCTGTCGCGGGCGTCGGGCATGTTTCCCGCGGCGGGCGTGGTCATCGCGCTCCTTCCGGGGCTGGCGATGCTGCTTCTGACCCTGCTTGGTGCCAATCCGGCGCTCACGGCGCTGATCGCGCTTGCGGTGTTCATCGGGGTCACCGGCGCCTTGCACGAGGACGGACTGGCCGATTCCGCCGACGCCTTCGGCGCGCGCCGCGGCCGCGACCACATGCTGGAGATCATGAAGGACAGCCGCAGCGGGACCTATGGCGTGCTGGCGCTGGTGATCAGTCTTGCACTTCGCGCCACGGCGCTCACGATCCTTCTGTCGGTTCTGGGAGGCTGGAGCGCCTTCCTGGTGCTGCTCGCGGTCGCCGCCGCCTCCCGCGCGGCGATCAGCTGGCACTGGAACGCGCTGCCCCCGGCCCGCCAGGATGGCGTGGCGGCCTCCGTCGGCGCACCGGAGGAGAGCGATGCGACAAGGTCGCTGTTCCTGGGCGGGATCCTGTTCCTGGTCCTCGCCACGCCCTCGGCCGGCCTGGTGCCGGCGCTCCTTGCCCTGGGCATCCTGGCGGCCTGTGTCAGCCAGTGGACCCGAGTTGTCCGCAACAAACTCAACGGCCACACCGGCGACACGCTGGGCGCGAGCCAGCAGATCGCCGAGACGGCCTGCCTCGTCACCCTTGCCCTTTTGATCTGAACACCCGATATAATCCCCGAAAAGATCATCGGATTTCACGAACGGCCCGCTCAACCCATGAACATTGAATCGCCGTGCATTCTCATCTGCTCGATCGACATGACCACCGGCTATTGCTTCGGGTGCGGGCGCACGCGGGACGAAATCGCCGGCTGGGTCGGCTATTCGCCCGAGATCCGGCGCGACCTGATGGCCGAACTGCCGGCGCGGCTCGAAACCATGGAACGCAGGCCGCGCCGGGAAACCCGACGGCAGCGCATGGCCCGCGAACGCTCGGACGCTCAGCCGGAATGATCGTCATTCTCGCCCTGATCGGGGCCGCCCTGGCCTTGTTGATCTTCAACCACGAGACCGGAATGAGCTTCGGCCTGCCCAATGACGACTTCGCGAGCCTGGTCTATCTCGGCCTGCTGGCGGCGGTCATCGGCGCGGGCATCGTCGGCGCCCATCGCAATCTGGGCGAGATGGTCAAGAACCTGCTGATCTGGACCGTCATCATCCTGGGCTTCGTCTCCGCGTTTCTCTACCAGGACCAGGCCAAGGAGATGGTCATGCGGATTGCCGGCGGACTGGCGCCGGGAACCCCGGTGATGATTTCGGACGACCGCGGCGCGGCCGTCTCGATCCGCAAGTCGATCAACGGTCATTTCCAGGCCAAGGGCCTGGTCAATGGCCAACCGGTGGACTTTCTCATCGACACCGGCGCCACGGCGATCGCGCTCTCCCATGCCGATGCCATCCGAATCGGGTTCTCCGACGCGGATCTGAGCTACACGCTGGTCATCAGCACCGCCAATGGCCGGGCGCGGGCCGCCCAGGTGCGGCTCGACAGTGTCGATGTCGGATCGATCGGGCGAACCGGGCTGCGCGCCCTGGTGGCCGAGCCCGGACAGCTCGACCAGAGCCTGCTCGGCATGAACTTCATCTCGTCGCTCACGGCCTTCGAGATGCGCCGGGACGAGGTGATCCTGCGCGACTGAGCCCGCGACATCGGCAGGAACGCCCGACAGGTTCAGACAAGCAACCACGGCTAGGGTCGCGTCAGATTGATCTGACTGCTCGCATCTTCCAGGCAGCCTTGCCCGGAACCGCAACCTGTGGCCGCGCCATGATATCCAGCTACCAGACCTATACTTTCTACACCAAGGACATCAACGAGACCTTGAGTCGCGCCGCGTCGAATTCCATCGTCAGCCGGGAGCAGAAATATTACCGCGACACGATCGGATCGATCACGAGTATCGATGAATTCCTGGCCAATGACCGGATCTACGCCTATGCGATGAAGGCCTACGGGCTTGAGGAAATGTCCTATGCGAAGGCTTTCGTCCGCAAGGTGCTGGAAAGCGACCTGACAGACACATCCAGCTTCGCCAATCTTCTGACGGACACCAGATACAAGGCGCTCGCCGCGGCCTTTGATTTTGGCGGAACGATCACGAGCGAGATCGTCCAGACAAGCAGCCAGATGGACGCTCTGATCGGCACCTACGAACAGACCATCGCCGACAATGATGCGGTCCTGAGGCAGGAAACGGCCTATTTCACCGCCGTGTCGGGAAGCTTTGCCGAGGTCGATGACCTGTTCAGGAACACGCGCGCGCGCGACTACGTCTTCACGACCTTCGGCATTGATCCCAAGACCTTCGACTATGCCACGATCAGGAGCGTCATCACCAGCAACGTCGCCGATCCGAACAGTTATGTGAACGCCGTCCTCGCCCCGCAGGTCAATGACTGGCTGACGCAGATCGACGATCTCAACGCGCAACTCGCCAACCCGAGCAATACCGCGGCCCAGAAAGAGAAGCTCAACTACCTGATCACGCAGTATACCAAGGCTGTGGACAAGGCCGACAGTTTCTTCAACCTGGCAGCCTCGTTCAATTTCAATGCCGATGGCACGCTCGATCCGGGCGTGGAGGCCATGAATACGGCGCAACGCAAACTGGTGACCGAAACCTATGTCCTGTCGCAGCCGCGGCTGACCTCCACCGGAGCACTGCTCAACAAGCAGTATTACGAGGAGACGATTTCCACCATCACCAACCTGGAAGACTTGCTCAATGACAGCCGTCTGAGCAGGATGATATTGACAGCGTATAATGTGCCGCTGACCACCAGTCGCGCCGACGTCCGCTGGGCGCTGCAGCAGGACACCTCGGACCTGTCAGGCGAACTCTATACGAAGAGCAAGGAGATCATCGCGCTTGCCAAGGCTTTCAACTTCGAAAGCGACGGCAGCATCACGCCTGGAATGGACATTCAGAATGCCGACCAGCTGTTCACCACCACCGCGCTTTACATCGATCGATACAACGACGCCGACGAGAAGGCCGATGCAGATGCGGTGGCCAAATACAAGCTCTACATCGGCCTGACCAGCAGTCTCGACGATTTCCTGTCGCGGGAACCGGCCGCGGTCACCATCCGGCAATTTGCGTTGAAAGCCTTCAACATCTCGCCGGACGAGGTTTCCCTTTTCAAGCTGAAACAGGTCTTCACCAGCGATCCCTATGATCCGCAAAGCTATGTCAACAAGATGAAGGATGACCGCTTCGTCCAGATGGCCAAGGCCTTCAACTTCGCCGAGGACGGCAGCATCAGCGCCCCGCGCTACGCCCAGTCCGAAAGTGAGATCACGCGGATCGGCACCGCCTACTATGCGGCCGCGACCAGGCTGGACAAGAGCGATTCGAACAAGGAAGCGGCTGAAAAGGAAGTCTCCTATTACCGGACCCAACTGCAGACGCTCGAAACCGTCGACGATATCCTGTCCGACAAGCGCCTGATCAACGTGCTGCTCAAGGCCGAAGGACTGGATCCGAAGGAAATGACAACGGAGACGCTGCGGGCGATCCTGGTCTCCGACCTCGATGATCCGGAGAGTTTTGCGAACCTTCAGAACAACGTCAATTTCCGAAAGCTGGCCGGCTCGTTCAATTTCGACGCCAACGGGATCATTCAGTCCACCGCCAGCAAGAGCGTTCAGAATGAACGCGGCATGGTGGAGACACAGCACCTGTACCTGACCCAGACTGTCGAACAGACGGCCGGTGAGGAAAGTGTCGGCGCCCGTCTTGCGCTGTATTTCGAGCGCATGGCGCCCACTCTGACCAGCACCTTCGACATCCTCGGCGATGACGCCCTCGCCCAGTTCATTCGCACGACATTCTCCATCCCTGAAGAAACTGCGAATGCCGACATCGACGCCCAGAAAGCCATGATAGAACGGTTTCTGGACATCGACGACCTGATCGATCCGGAAAAGGTCGACACGCTGGTGCGACGCTTCCTTGCCCTATATGATGTCGAGAATGGTATCCAGGATCCGCTCCTGTCGGTCTTCAGCGGCAACAGCTCCATCAACTTTGAAACCGTGGCCACCCTGATGCAGCTGCGCAGCGCGTAAGGAAAAACCACTGTGACCCTTCGGGTCATGGCGCGATCGCGCTCAGATCAGGCTGTAGAAGAACCGCGCCGCGATCAGCAGCATGAACAGGCCGAAGCCGATCTCGAGCTGGCGCTTGTCGAGCGCATGGGCGAGCCTGACGCCGAGCGGCGCCACCAGGAGCGTGATCGGGATGATCAGCGCCACCGCCACCCAGTTGATGTAGCCGGTGGAGAACGGCGGCAGGCCAGGAGCGCCCCAGCCGGCCCAGAGATAGCCGAACAGGCCGGGGATCGAGATCAGCACGCCGACCCCGGACGATGTCGCCACCGCCTGGTGCACCGGCCGACCGTAGAGCGTCATGAAGGTGTTGTTGAGAACGCCGCCGCCGATGCCCATCAGCGCCGACAGGAGCCCGATCACGCCGCCGACGGCGGCCCGCGCGGGGTTTGGCGGCAGATCGGCGCCCAGCCGCCAGGTGACCCTGTTGAACAGCATGCGCAGGCCCACCAGGATGGCGATGACGGCAAAGATCGCCCGCAATCCGGCGCTCGAGACATGGGCCGCGATCAGCGAGGCGGCGACCACGCCCAGGGGCACGGCGAAGATCCAGCTGCGCAGCAGATCGAGATCCACCACGCCGCGCTTCTTGTGCGCCATGAAGGACCTGAGCGACGTCGGCACGATGATGGCAAGCGATGTTCCCACCGACAGATGCATCCGCACCGCTTCATCGACCTGCAGCAGCCCGAAAACCTGGTAGAACACCGGCACCAGGATGGCCCCGCCGCCAATGCCGAACAGGCCCGCGAGCACGCCCGCCACAACACCCGCGCCGGCCAGGGCTGCGGCGAACCCCATCAATTCTCCCAGAGGCGGCATGCGTTCATTCCCTCGTTCGGTTTTCCGGCCAGCATCGGGTCAGGCGGATGTGCTGAGCCTCGATTGCCGCTGGCGGCAAACGTCATCAAACCGAGACAATATTCAAGCATTGTTTTTATCGATGCGGCAGTCAGTTCACCCGCATCGTCTCCACCGCGCCGTCACCAGTTCCTTCTCCGCGCGGCAGATGATCTTCCCGGACCCGTTCGGCTCCCCCATCCGCCGGGATCCGGCTTGAAGGCCGGCGCGTCCGGCCTTCTTTTTTGACCGGTCAGTCGCAGTGACGATAGCCGGCCTTGCGGGTTCTCAGATCGAAGTGGAAATGATCCTTGTGGTGCACGTCGCTGCCCGGTCCAAGCACGGTCGTGAAATACCTGCAGCTGTCGGCCCGGATATTGTTGAGCAGGCTCTTTTCCCGGAAGGCGAACAGTCCCGGCTGCCGGACCAGGATTTCGCGGCCACTGTTCAGCGTGATCTTGCCCACGTCGATGGCATTGCCCCTGGCATGCTCCGACATCGCCGCGCCTGGACGGGAATTCATGGTGCGGCAGGAGTAGGAGGAAAGCTGGTTGATCGAGCGGACGCCCGACAGATAGCGCTTGCGCGCAGCCGGGGCGAGTTCATTCTTGACCCATTGGGCGAAAGCCTCGGTGATCTGACAATTGAGCTTTGCCGCGGGCTTGATCTCGATCCCGCCCGAAAGCTTCGTCAACTCCACCGGATACGGAATGGCGCAGCCCTTGCCGCTGCTGATTGCCGGGATGTCCCGGAACGTGACGCCGAGCCTTTTGAGGCGCTGACGGCAGGCCTTCTCCACCGCCGGCATGCCGCCCGCCCATTGCGGCTGGTTCATCGGATTTGTGAACCTGGGCATCTGAGCGGCAAGCTGGACAGGGGACTCCTCGACTGCGACGGGCCTGTCCTCCAGATCGACCGTCCTGGGGTCCGTCGCCGGCACATTGGATCTCGAGGCAAGGCTCGGATTGTCGGTACCGATGCCGGTGACGACCGGCTGGTCGACATTGCCTTCGGGCAGCGCCGACGTCCTCTGCATCGAATCCACGCCATCGCCGACCGGATAGGCCAGCACGTTCTGCATCGGCGCATCCGGTCCGTCGGGAATGGGAAATGACTGCGTTTCGCCGAACATCGCCGTGTCGACAGGTGCGCTCATCATCGGCTGGACGGGCTCGGCGAGAATGACCGGATTGGAAGGCTCGATCGCCAGCAGGTCTCCCGGAGGCGTCATGTCGCCCGAACACCCTGCGGCCACGAGCGCCGCCGCCAGCGCCAATCCCAAGGGAACCGACCTGACGCGACCGTGTCGAGCTACGCAAAACAACATGGACTCTTCCGATCAACCGCAAAAACAATGCTCACTATCGCAAGGAATGGTAAAGGAAGCCTGAGGACGCGCGTTTACCCCTGCGGCAAGAGTGTGGAATTGGCAGCGGCAGACAGCCTTCCCGCAGGACACTGAACGCCCGTCGGAACGACGGCGGACTGCCGCCCCTGGAGCGCGACCGGAATTTACGATGTTTCTGCGCAGAGCGGGCTTCAAAACACCGCCCCGCCCCGGTACATCTACCCTCCAACAAGGAGCAGACCATGGTCAAACCGACGGGTGAACTGACATTGCGCACGCTGGCCATGCCCGCCGACGCCAATGCGGCGGGCGATATTTTCGGCGGATGGGTGATGGCGCAGATGGATCTGGCCTGCGGCATCCGCGCCGCCGAACGGGCACGGGGCCGCGTCGTCACCGCCGCCGTCAACGAAATGTCCTTCGCCATGCCGGTCAAGATCGGCGACACGCTGTGCATCTACACCGACATCGTCAAGGTCGGCCGCACCTCGATGACGCTTCTGGTCGAGGCCTGGGCGCAGCGCTATCTGTCGCCGCGGATGGACAAGGTGACCAACGCGCTGTTCGTCATGGTGGCGCTGGACGCGAGCAGCAAGCCGACGCCGCTGCCGCCCGAGTAAGGTCAGGCCGGGGCGGCCCCGCCCTTCATCTCATAGAGGAAGAGCCTCGTCTTGCGCCGGTCCGGCAGTTCCCAGATCTCGTCGGCCTCGACATCGGGGACGGCGAAACTGTTGGACACGAGCAGGCTGCCGGGCTTCATCTCGCCCATGGCTTTCCTGTACAGCGCGGGCATCGGTTCGGGCGACAGAAACACATAGACAATATCCTCGCCGGAAATGTCGGCCGCCCAGATGTCCTGCCGAGCGATCCGTCCGCGACCCGTGAGCTTCGACATCAGGGCCGACACCAGCCAGACCATCGGCGCCGATTCGACGCCGCAGGCGATCCGGCCTTCGCCGTCAAGCCGCCGCACAACGCCGCCAAGGCCGGAGCCGAGATCGGTGAAGCGGGTGCCGCCGCGTTGCCGCATCAGCGACAGCAGCGCCTCGGTGGTCTGGCTGTTGGAGAGATAGAGCGGCACCCGCTCGCGCGCCGTATTGGAAAAGACAAGGTAGAGCAGCAGAAAGGCCACGCCGAACGGCCAGGCGGGCAGTTCGCCGGCATGCAGGGCGAGCGCCATGGCGGGCGGAAACCCGAGACTGATCCACACCCACCACACCGGCAGCCCGATGAGCTTCGTCACCAGGGCCGCGCCGGCGCTTTGCAGCGCCAGCGAGACCCAGAACAGCGTGCCGGCATCGATGACGCCGTGGAGCGCCAGACGCAGGGCGATCACGACCACGCCGGCGACGAGCTGGGCGATGGCCGCGCCGAGGATCGGATAGGTACGAAGTGCGCGCATGGCCCGTCCTGGTGGGTGAGTTTGTGGCTGCATGAAGGGCTCAGGCGGCCGCGGTCAAGTCTCTCGAATCGATCTCGGCGAAGGCTGCCGCGATCACCTCCGGCCCCGCCCCCGGCCGGGCCGCGTCCGTCGACAGGATCTGCCGGAACCGGCGCGCGCCGCGCACGCCCTGGAACAGCCCGACCATGTGCCGCGTGACATGGCCAAGCCGTCCGCCGGATGCCAGGTGACGGGCCGCGTAGTCCATCATCGTGTCCCGGACAAGGGTCCAGTCGGTCTCCGGCACATCCATGCCGTAAATCGTCCGGTCAACCTCGGCCAACAGCGACGCATTGTGATAGGCGGCGCGGCCCAGCATGACGCCGTCCACATGATTCAAATGCTCAAGGGCTTGATTCAGATCGGCAATTCCGCCATTTATCCCGATGAAAACATTGGGATATTCCTGCTTCAACCGGTACACGAGCCCATAGTCGAGGGGCGGAATGTCGCGGTTTTCCTTGGGTGAGAGACCTTCGAGCCAGGCCTTGCGGGCATGCACCCAGACGGCGTCGGCGCCCGCCTCGACGACCGCGCGGACGAGGTCCCGGAGCGCGACCTCGGGGTCCTGTTCGTCCACTCCGATGCGGCACTTGACCGTGACGGGAACATAGGAAGCCGCCTTCATCGCCGCCACGCAGGAGGCAACCAGCCCGGGCTCGCGCATCAGGCAGGCGCCGAACGCGCCCGATTGCACCCGGTCGGAGGGACAGCCGACATTGAGGTTGATCTCGTCATAAAAGAAGGGGACTGCAAGCCGCACCGCCTCTGCGAGCTTCTCGGGCTCCGAGCCGCCCAGCTGCAGCGCCACCGGATGCTCGGCCGCGTCAAAACCCAGCAGCCGCTCGGTATCGCCATGGATGATCCCGTCGGCCACCACCATCTCGGTGTAGAGCAGCGCCTGCCGCGACAGCTGCCGGTGAAAGAACCGGCAATGCCTGTCCGTCCAGTCGATCATCGGCGCAACGGCGAATATCTTGTCCTGCGTGCTCACCATGTCCTGACACATTTGACGAGGGCGTCCGACCGACACCATGATAGGCCATGGGGATCGGACAGAGCGGCTGTTTAGCCCATTTGCGCCTTCCATGCACCGGTTTTTACGCGGAATCAGAAGATCGGCGCGCAGGCGGGCGCTACAACTATCCCCATGAACTAGTAACATATGCAACAAATGCCTTGACATCGTTGCGAATGCAACAAATTCTACGAAGGCCAGACCGCGCCGGTGCGCCGGATCTAGAGGAGACCCCGCCATGACCAGCCCTGCCCTGCCCCAAGGATTGATCCGCGCCGTGGACACCACGGGCACGATGCCGGGCTACATGCCCGGCTTCGGCAATGATTTCGAGACCGAGGCGCTGCCCGGCGCGCTGCCGCAGGGCCGGAACTCGCCGCAAAAATGCAATTACGGGCTCTACGGCGAACAGCTCTCCGGCACAGCCTTCACTGCACCCAGCCACCAGAACGAGCGGACCTGGTGCTACCGCATCCGCCCCTCGGTCAAGCATTCCGGCCGCTACGAGAAGATCGCGCTGCCCTACTGGAAGTCGGCGCCCAATGTCGATCCCGACGTCATTTCGCTCGGCCAGTACCGCTGGGATCCGGTCCCCCATTCCGACGCACCGCTCACCTGGCTCACCGGCATGCGCACCATGACGACGGCGGGCGACGTCAACACCCAGGTCGGCATGGCGAGCCACATCTATCTGGTCACGAAATCTATGGTGGACGCGTATTTCTATTCCGCCGACAGCGAGCTGCTGATCGTGCCCCAGGAAGGCCGGCTGCGTTTCTGCACCGAGCTCGGCGTGATCGATCTGGAACCCAGCGAGATCGCCATCATCCCGCGCGGTCTGGTCTACCGGGTCGAACTCCTCGACGGTCCGGCGCGCGGCTTTGTCTGCGAGAATTACGGCCAGAAGTTCGAATTGCCCGGGCGCGGGCCGATCGGCGCCAACTGCATGGCCAACCGCCGCGATTTCAAGACGCCGGTCGCGGCCTACGAGGACCGCGAGGTCCCCTCGGTCCTCACCATCAAGTGGTGCGGTCAGTTCCATGAGACCCGCATCGGCCATTCACCGCTCGACGTCGTCGCCTGGCACGGCAATTACGCGCCGGTCAAATACGACATGCGCAATTACTGCCCGATCGGGGCGATCCTGTTCGACCATCCCGATCCGTCGATCTTCACCGTGCTCACCGCCCCTTCCGGCGTCCCCGGCACCGCCAACATCGATTTCGTGCTGTTCCGCGAGCGCTGGATGACCATGGAGAACACCTTCCGCCCGCCCTGGTATCACAAGAACATCATGTCCGAGCTGATGGGCAACATCTATGGCGAATACGACGCCAAGCCGCAGGGCTTTATCCCGGGCGGGATCAGCCTGCACAACATGATGCTGCCGCACGGGCCCGACAACGAGGCCTTCGAGAAGGCCACCCACAGCGAGCTCAAGCCGCACAAGCTCGACAACACCATGTCCTTCATGTTCGAAACCCGGTTCCCGCAGCATTTGACCGCCTTCGCCGCCAACGAAGCGCCGCTGCAGGATGACTATATCGAATGCTGGGACAGTCTGGAGAAGCATTTCGACGGAACCATCGAAGGCAACTGGGGCAAGTAGCCCAGCCGCCATCGGCGGCGGTCGCTCGGATCCGCCATGGATCCGGCGCGAGGTGCCAGACAGCATGTGACGGCCGCAGCGGCAGCATCCCGCCTGCGGCCGATCTGCCCGAACGGGCGAGACAACATCGAGGAACACCAAAATGGCCAAGGCATTCGCGTCGCAAGGCGACATGGCAGACAAGAAGATCAGCTTCACGAAGATCGGCGAAGGCCTCTACGCCTTCACCGCCGAGGGCGACCCGAACACCGGCGTCATCATCGGCGACGACAGCGTCATGATCGTCGAGGCGCAGGCGACGCCACGGCTCGCGCGCAAGGTGATCGACTGCGTCCGCTCGGTCACCGACAAGCCGATCAGCCATGTGGTGCTGACCCATTACCATGCCGTGCGCGTGCTCGGCGCCTCGGCCTATGGCGCGCGCGAGATCATCATGTCCGACACCGCGGCCGCCATGGTCGAGGAGCGCGGACAGGAGGACTGGGACAGCGAATTCGGCCGCTTCCCGCGCCTGTTCCAGGGCCATGAGGAAATCCCGGGCCTGACCCGCCCGACCACCACCTTCTCGGACCAGATGACGGTCTATCTCGGCAAGCGCCGCGTCGACATCATGAAGCTCGGACGCGCCCACACCGCCGGCGACGCGGTCATCTGGGTTCCGGATGAAGAGGTGATGTTCACCGGCGACATCGTCGAATACCATTCCGCCTGCTATTGCGGCGACGGCCATTTTGCCGACTGGCCCGAAACGCTGGCCAACATCGCCGCCTTCGAGCCCAAAAGCATCGCGCCCGGACGCGGCGACGCGCTGGTGGGCGAGGAGATGGTGGCGAGAGCGCTGGCCGCCACCGCCGATTTCGTCGAGAGCACGTACCGCCCGGTGGCGCGGATCGTGGCGCGCGGCGGCACACTCAAGGAAGCCTGGGACGCCGTGCGCGCCGCCTGCGATCCAAAATTCGCCGACTACGCCATCTACGAGCACTGCCTGCCCTTCAACGTTGCCCGCGCCTATGACGAGGCCCGCGGCATCGACACGCCCCGGATCTGGACCGCCGAGCGCGACAAGGCCATGTGGGAGGCCCTTCAGGGCTGACCGGAAACAGTCCCCTGGGAGGAGGACATATATGCTGCAGGATCGCTACTCGCTGGCCTTCAGGCTCTACCCCTATCAGCGCGCCGCCGATCAGGACGCGCCCGCCCCCGTCCGCCATCAGGTGGTGGTGGGCGGCGCGGGGCCGATCGGCTTGGCCATGGCGCTCGATCTCGGCCGCCAGGGCATTCCCGTGCTGGTTCTCGACGACCACGAGGGGATCGGCCAGGGCAGCCGCGCCATCTGCTTTTCCAAGCGGTCGCTCGAGATCGCCGACCGCTATGGCTGCGGCGACGCCATGCTCGAGAAGGGCGTCATCTGGAACGTGGGCAAGGTCTTCCACGACGACCGGCAGGTGTTCGAATTCAATCTGCTGCCCGAAGAGGGCCACAAATACCCGGCCTTCATCAACCTCCAGCAGCCCTATTTCGAGCGCTTCCTCTACGAGCAGATCGAGGCCGAGCGCGCCCGTGGCGCGCCGATCGAGATCCGCGGCAGAAACCGCATCGATGCGGTCGAGGACAGGGGCGATCACGTCGAACTGAGCGTGATGACGTCGGACGGCCCCTATGCGCTTGAAGCCCAATGGCTGATCGCCTGCGACGGCGCCAATTCGCCGATCCGCGGCATGCTTGGCCTCGACTTCGAAGGCCGCGTGTTCCAGGACAGCTTTCTGATTGCCGACATCAGGATGACATCGGCGAGTTTTCCGACCGAACGCTGGTTCTGGTTCGAACCCTGGTTCAAGTCAGGGGCTTCGACGCTGCTGCACAAGCAGCCCGACGACATCTGGCGCGTGGATTTCCAGATCGGCTGGGATGTCGACCGCAAGGAGGAGATGAAGCCCGAGAACATCCGCCGCCGGCTCGACGCCATGCTCGGCGCGGACGTGGAGTACGACATCGTCTGGTCCTCGATCTACACTTTCCAGTGCCGGCGCATGCGCAAGTTCCACCATGGGCGGGTGGTCTTCGCCGGCGATTCGGCGCACCAGGTCTCCCCCTTCGGCGCGCGCGGCGCCAATTCCGGCATGCAGGACGTCGACAATCTCGGCTGGAAGCTCGGCCTGGTGATCAGGGGCGAGGCTCCCGAAACGCTGATCGACAGCTACAACGAGGAGCGGATCCACGGCGCCGACGAGAACATCCTCAACTCGACGCGCGCAACCGACTTCATCACACCCAAGTCGAAGATCAGCCACATTTTCCGCAACGCGGTGCTCGATCTCGCCGAGACCCTCCCCTTCGCCCGCAGCCTCGTCAATTCGGGCCGCCTGTCGGTGCCCTGCACCTATGACGGGCTATGCCTCAACGGCCCGGACGAGCTTCCCGGCGGCCCCGCCCGCACACGCACCGGCAGCGCCTGCCCCGATGTCCCGCTGGAGGACGGCTTTCTCCTCAACCGCCTGGGCACCGGCTTCATGATCCTGACCATCGACGCCGACGCGCCCGACAGCATTGAGGAAGACGGGATCACCGCCCTCCGCCTCCCGCTTGCCCTAAAGGATGACCCGACCGGCGCGCTCACGGACCGCTATCTCGGCAGTTCGCGGTCCGCCGTCTACCTCATCCGGCCCGACCAGCATGTCGCCGCGCGCTGGCAGCGATATGATGAGGGCGCCCTGCGCAAGGCCCTGCGCACAGCCTGCGGAAAGGACTGAACCATGGCCAAGCTCCTGACCTCGCTCAACATCGCCGCCCCGGACGAATTCTACGAGCGGCTGATCCGCGCCCATGAGGGCCTGTCAGAGGAGGAAAGCGCTTCCTTCAACGCCCGGCTGATCCTGATCCTCGCCAATCACGTCGGCGACGCAGAGGTGTTGGCCGAGGCGTTGCAGACCGCCCGCAAGCCCGCGCCCTGACTGGCCGACTAAACCTCCATCCACGCCTGATCCCTCCGGCAGCGCCCGCGCGCCAGCCTCGCCTGCGTGCGGACCCACGGTGCAACCGCGACCCCCGAACGCGGGACCAGTGTTTGTCCGCACGGCCCGCTTTGCCGGGGAACCAGTTTCGCCAGCAGGCGTTGATCCCGCAAACCAGTGGAGAGAGTCATGCCCTTGATGAAAAACGGTTCCATCATCGATCCTGTCGACGCTGAGGTCGGTGGCGACGACGATATTGGCGGCATTGCCCAGACCATCACGTCGGACGACATCGACGCGATCCTGATGTCGCCATCGCCTGTCGACGAGCGGCTCGAGGCGTTGCGCGCGATGCGCAGTGAACTCGAGGCAAGATCGCATGCCGACCGAGGCAATGACATCGCGCCGCTCATCAACCAGATCGATGCGGCCATAGCCCTGCTGTCGATGCGGGCTTGACACCAGGCACACCGAGAGGAGGACGACGCATGGCCAGGAACAATCCCATAGAATCCACCGAGGAGACCGGTGCCTATCAAGCACCGCGCGACGGGGCCGCCTCCAGGCGGATGGCGGCGCACTTCAACAATGCCCAGGCCGTCAACGGCCGGGCCGATCGCAGCCGGCCGCCGTCAGCCAAGGGCGGTTCGATGCCCGCCTACGAGGAATGGACAAGGGACGCGCTCTACCAGCGCGCCCAGGATCTCGGCATCGAAGGCCGGTCGGCCATGTCCAAGGACGAACTGGTCGACGTCCTGCGCCGCACCTGAAGCCCGGGTCGATCGCCCGCCCGTACGGCCGGGGTGAACCGGTCTCCGGCCGGGTCATTTTGAACGACTACGGAACTCAACCGTATTGCCTGCGTTGGTGACCCGTAAGTTCAAGAGATAAAGGAGCTGATCCATGCCCACGATGGACAACGCGAAAATTCTGATCATGTCGACCCACGGCTTTGAACAGTCAGAACTCGAATACCCGCTCGAGCACCTCAAGAAGGCGGGCGCCACCGTTCACGTGGCCACGCCCGACGGCAAGCCGATCAGGGGCTGGGACGAGAAGGACTGGGGCAAGTCGGTCGACGCCGACCTCAAGATTTCCGAGGTCAAGGTCGATGAGTACAACGCGCTGGTGCTGCCCGGCGGCCAGATCAACCCCGATGTGCTGCGCGTTGAGGAAAACGCCATCCAACTGGTTCGCAATTTCGTGTCGAGCGGCAAGATCGTGGCGGCTATCTGCCACGCACCATGGCTGTTGATTGAAGCCGGCGTCATCAAGGGACGTGAGGCGACCTCGTATCATTCGATCCGCACGGACATGGAAAATGCCGGCGCCAAATGGATCGACGCCGAGATCGCCATCGACAACGGCATCATCACCAGCCGTTCGCCCAAGGATCTGAAGGCCTTTGTCGCCAAGATCATCGAGGAAGTGCGTGAAGGCGACCATCAACGCAAGTCATTGAGCGCCGCCTGATCCAGCGCTGCCTGTTCCGGAATACAGGGGGCCAGCCGTCCAGGCGGCGCCCCCCACACCCATTATGGGCCGTTACGTCACGAAGATTTTTCATAACTCATTCAGCCGGAGCCTTCATGTCAAACCAATCTGTTGCGCACAAAACACTCATCGTCGTCGGCACCGGAGAAGGCGCCAAATTCTACCGGAATTCCGCCAAGGGCGGCGAGCTCAAGCTGCAGCACGAGCATGACCTCGAGCCCGGCGATCTGGCTGATGAGGGTCCGGCGGGCAAGCAGCCCGCCGACACATCGCCGAAGGAATCGATGGAAGCGACCTTCGCGAAGATCCTCGCCCATCACCTCTACGACCTCGCCCAGGCGCACAAGTTCGACGACCTCATCCTCGTGCTTGATCCCGATACGCTCGGCGAAACCCGGCCAAGCCTGCATGTGAGCGTGACCGACAAGATCCGGCTGGAACTGCCCAAGACACTGACCAACAGCAAGATCGAGGATATCGAGCGCTCGATCTTGGCCGCGATGTAAGGCTATTGCCAGACAGGCCGGGGCCCGTACCCGGCCTGCCTTCTCTCCCGCCCGTTCTCGGGAGCCGGTCTGACTCGCGCCTGCGCCGGTGGTTGCCTGATCGCGCCGCCCGTGCGAAATGTCGCTGCGAGGACGACAATCAGGGGGGATCAATGACCGTCAGCTTCACGACCACGCGCATGCTTCATTTTGGCGACTGCGACATATCCGGCACCGCCTATTATCCGTCTTACCTTAACCTGCTCAACGGCGTGAACGAGGAGTTCTGGTCGGCGATCGGCTTTCCCTGGCACGAGATCATCTGGAAGGAGCGCTGGGGAACGCCCACGGTGCACCTGACCTGCGATTTCTCCAAGCCGTCCTTCTTTGGCGACACCCTGACCTTCGAGCTGACCGTCACCAAGGTCGGCCGTTCATCGATGACGGTCGAGCACACCGTGCTCTGCGACGGCGAGAAGCGCTGGACCAGCAAGCAGGTCCTGGCCGCGAGCCAGCTTGACGAGCACACGTCCATTCCCTGGCCCGACGCGGTGCGCGCCAAGCTGCGAACGTTCCTGCCCCAGGATCCGGCTGAATAAGCTGGCGCTTAACCCCGCCGTCAGTCGGACCGGATCTTCGGCGATTTCTCGGGCATCAGGCCGGAGCGGAATTTCTGCAGCACGAACTGCAGCAGCAGTCCCACCAGCAGCATGCGGATGTAGGACGACCGCGTGATCCATTCCGGCGGCAGGCGGCTGGTGAGGATTTCGGTCGCCGACCAGATGAACCAGATGGCGAGCGCGCCGATGATGGCGCCGCGGTTGTTGCCGGAGCCTCCGGCCATCAACATCACCCAGACCAGGAACGTGACCAGCAGCGGCTCGGTCGCCGACGGCGACAGGAACTTGAAGTAATGCGCCGACAGCCCGCCGGCGAGCCCCATGATGGCGCAACCGATGACGAAGGTCTGCACCCGGAACCAGTCGACATCCTTGCCTGCCGCGCGCGCCGAATCCTCGTTGTCGCGGATTGCCCGGAGCGTGCGCCCCCAGGGGCTCACATAAAGCCGCTGGCAGAGAATGTAGACACAGAGCACGCAGAACCAGACCACCGCGAGATAGACGAGATCGGCGGACCTGCCCTGCACCAGGTCAGCGAACGGGCGCGGCACGCCGGAAATACCGAGGCTGCCATTGGTGAGCCAGGCCTCGTTGACGATCACCAGCCTGAGGATCTCGGCGATGCCGACCGAGGCCATCGCCAGGTAATCGCTCTTCAATCGCACGCAGATCTTGGCGACGATCCAGCCGGTGACGCCGGCCAGGATCATGGCCGCGATGAGTCCCAGCGGGATGGGAAGGCCAAAGCCGCCCAGGTGCTTGTCCGACGCCGCCGTGGTGACGATCGCCGAGGCATAGGCACCGACCGCGAAGAACCCGGCGATGCCCGCGTTGAACAGGCCGCCCATGCCCCATTGCACATTCAGGGCCAGGCAGAGCACGGCATAGATTCCGCCGGCGATCAGCACGCTGACGAGGTAGAAGAACAGGCCGGTCATTTCCATTACAGAAGCCTCCCCTTGAACAGGCCCTGCGGCCGGAACAGCAGCAGCGCCACCATGATGAAGAAGGCCACGGCGGATTTGTAGGACGGCGAGATGAACGCCTCGTCGGAGAACCAGGTGTAGGTCACGGTTTCCTCGGCGATGCCGATGATGAAGCCGCCGGCTATCGCGCCCATCGGCTTGCCGATGCCGCCGAGCACAGCCGCGGCGAACATGGCGAGCAGCAGGTTCCAGCCGAGATTGGGATGCATCGAGGTGTCCATGCCGGCAAACACCCCGGCGATGGCCGCGAGCGATGCGCCGATCACCCATGTCCAGCGCACCACCCGTTCGGTGTCCAGCCCGGCGACTGCGGCCAGTTCCGGCTCGTCCGAGACCGCCCGCATCGCCCGGCCGAGCTTCGAGCGGGTCAGGAAATAGTGAAGTGCCACGGCAATGATGATCGTCAGACTGATCACCTGCATGTGCAATTCGGAAATCCGGAAAGTGTCGAACAGCACCACCGGCATGCGCACGCCCGAGATGAACACCTGGTTGCCCGAACTCCAGAACAATTGCGCCAGCGACCGGAAGATCAGCGCCACGCCGAAGGAGGCGATCACGGTGTAGATCGTCGGCAGCTTTCTGAGCGGCTTGTAGAAGAACTGGTCCACAGCCAGCGCCGACACGATGGCGAGCGCGATGCCGAACGGCAGCAGCAGCAGCGGATGCGCCGGGATGAACCAGACTGCGGTCAAGACGCCGTAGCCGCCGATGGTCATCAGGTCGCCATGGGCGAAATGCGCGAACCTCAGGATGCCGAAGATCATCGAGATCCCCACCGCCCCCAGCGCATAGACGCTGCCGATCGCCAGTCCCGGCACAAGATACAGATTGATGAAGTCGATCATGCCGAAGCACCCCCGAGGAAGGAGCGACGCACCGCATCGTCATTGAGCAGCGCCTCTCCCGTCCCTGATACGAAATTCCTGCCGCTGACCAGTACATGGCCGTTGTCGGCGATGCGAAGCGCCTGCTTGGCATTCTGCTCCACCATCAGGATGGTCACGCCGCGCTTGCGGATGTCGAGCAGCAGGTCGAAAATGATTTCGAGATAGGCCGGCGACAGGCCGGCGGTCGGCTCGTCCAGCAGCAGGAGCTTGGGCTCGCTCATTAGCGCCCGGCCCATCGCCACCATCTGCCGCTGGCCGCCCGAGAGTTCCCCCGCCGCCTGTCCGAGCTTGTCCCTCAGGTCAGGAAACAGCGACAGCACAGTTTCGCGCACCGCAGCCTTGTCCTTGGGCGGAGCGGCATAGGTGCCTACATCGAGGTTCTCGTCGACCGTGAGCGTCGGAAACACATTGCGGCTCTGCGGCACCATGGAAATGCCGAGCGGCACCAACTGCGCGGTCTTGAGCCCGGTGATGTCCTTGCCCGAGAAGGCGATGCTGCCCTCCGAGCGCGCGGTGAGCGCGAAGATGGTCTTGAGCAGGGTCGACTTGCCCGCCCCGTTGGGGCCGATGATGACGGCGATCTCGTGCTCGGCGACATCGAGATTGATGGCCTCAATGATCGGCACGCCGCCATAGCCGGCGGTGAGCCCCTTGACCGACAGAAGCGCGCTCATGGCCGGGCCTCGTATTTTCCGCCGCCGAAATAGGCTTCGATGACACGCGCGTCCTGGCGCACTGCGTCCACCGTGCCCTCCATCAGAAGCTGGCCCTGGGCCATCACGATCACCTCGTCACAGAGCTTGGAGACATAGTCGAGATCGTGCTCGATCAGGCAGAAGGTGAGCCCCTGCTCCTTGTTCAGATGCAGGATCTTGTCGGAGATCTTGGCGAGCAGCGTCCGGTTGATGCCCGCGCCGATCTCGTCGAGCAGGATGATCTTGGGCTTGCGCATCAAGGCCCGGCCGAGCTCCAGAAGCTTTTTCTGGCCCCCCGAGAGATTGCCGGCCTTCTCGTCCTTGACCTGGTCGATCTCCAGGAAGGTCACCATGTCGCGCGCGGCGCGATAGGTCTTCTCTTCTTCCTCGGCGAAGCGGCCGCGGCGGAAGATGACGTTGAACACGTTCTCGCCGATCGGCGTGGCGGCGGCGGCCATGAAATTCTCGATCACGGTCAACTGCGAAAATTCGTGCGGGATCTGGAAGGTGCGCGCCAGTCCGCGCTCGGCGCGCTGGTGCGGCTGAAGCCCGGTGATGTCCTTGTCCTCGAGCAGGATCCGGCCGCCCGCAAGGGCGACATGGCCGGCAATGGCGTTGAACATCGTCGTCTTGCCTGCGCCATTGGGGCCGATCAGCCCGGTGATCCGCCCGGCAGGAATGACGAAGCTGACATCATCGACGACATTGGGGCCGCCATAGGTCACCTTCACATGTTCGACTGAAATCATCTGCGCCCCTTGTCGCGGCCCGGTTCGACCGCTGGCGATGCCTTGCGTGACCGGTCAGGGTCCGATGGCTCGCGCTTTGAAAAAGCCCCTCCCCGGCAACCGGGGAGGGGCGGATGTTTGCTCACGCAGACAGGATCACTCGACGATGGCGATCTGCTTGAAGACCGTGCCGTCAACCACGAACTTGCCGATGAAGCCGGCGACGTCGCCGTTCTCGTCGAAGTCGTAGCTGCCGCCGGCGCCATCATAATCGATGTCCTTGCCTTCGGCGATCAGGGCCTTGGCCTTTTCCCATTCGCCGGGACCGACCTTCTCGCCCGGAGCGGATGCGACGGCGCGGAGCGCCTCGGCCATCTTTGTCCGGTCTGCCGAACCGGCCTTCTCGACAGCCAGCAGTGCCAGGAAAGTGGCGTCATAGGTCTGGTCGACGAACGGCTTGTCGGCAGGCTCGTTGTAGGCTGCGGTGTAGAGTTCATGCAGCTTGGCCTGGTTCGGGTTGTCAGCCGGCGAGGTCGGCGCCGAGAAGAACGAGGTGGCGAGCGCTTCCGCACCGATATCGGAGATCAGCGCTTCGTCGCGCAGACCGTCGGTGCCGACGAACTTGGTGAACAGGCCGCCCTCGATTGCCTGCTTGACGATCTTGCCGCCGGAATCGCCGGCATAGGCGATGACCACGAGCGCGTCGCCGCCGGCCTTTGAAAGGGTCGCCAGTTCAGAGCGGTAGGAGTTCTTCTTCTCTTCATGCTTGACTTCGGCCACGACTTCGCCGCCGAGCGCCTTGTAGGCCTCGACGAAGGTGCCGCCGATGCCGACGCCGTAGTCATTGTTGACGAAGGTCACGGCGACCTTGGTCAGGCCTTCGTCCATCACCATCTTGGCGAGCACCTTGCCCTGGAAATTGTCCGACGGCACGATGCGGTAAAGCAGGTCGTTGTCCTTGATGTCGGTCATCGCCGGCGAGGTCGCCGTGGGCGAGATCTGCACGACGCCGGCCGGGATTGCGGCTGCTTCGGCCGAGGAGATCGTCGTCCCCGACATCAGCGCGCCCATGATGATCGGCACGTTCTCGATGTTGATCAGCTTGCCCGCGGCGTCGACCGCGCCCTGCGAGGAGCCGGTGGTGTCGCCAAAGACCGCGACGGCCTGGCCGTCGAGCAGACCGCCCTGTTCATTGACGTGGCTGAAGGCCAGATTGGCGGCGTTCTGCAGCGGCGGAATGAAACTTGCGATCGGACCGGTGATGTCCATCAGGATGCCAACCTTGGTGTCGGCGGCCAGTGTTGACGCGCCGGACGCGAGCAATGCCGCGACAGCCAATGCATAAGTTGTTGTTTTCATTTTACTGCTCCCATTGTTTTACAAGGCCCTATGTTGCGTGAGCGCCCCCGCGGGCTGCCTACAAAAAGCGCTCAGATCGTCTCCACGACCTCGGTTTTGAACGAACCGGGAAGGGACACCTCCAGAAGCTGGAGGTCTTCGGTCGGCTCACTGTAGCGCGTCGCCATCCGCGGAGGAATGACGA
Organism: Hoeflea sp.; assembly: GCF_030682515.1. GTDB lineage: Bacteria > Pseudomonadota > Alphaproteobacteria > Rhizobiales > Rhizobiaceae > Hoeflea. The sequence goes on from NZ_JAUXOD010000137.1 coordinate 35,489, forward strand.
ATGCGTCACCTTTTTCAAGACGGTAGGGCTCCTTGCCCTCGCCTTCCAGAACCATGCTGCCCGACATCACGAAGTTGAACAGGATGTCGCTGTCATGGCGCGTCCACACCGGGGCCGCGATGCCGGTTGGCCGTGCCACCATCACCGAGGCCACGCCCTTGGTGTTGGCGTTGATCGTCGTGTCGCGCGCCTCGAAGCCGGGCACGCGGAACGGCATGAACACGCCGTCGCAGCCCACGCTGTGGACGAAGCGCTGGCCGTCCCATTCGCGATCGGGACGGCTGTCCGGCGTCGGCAGCGTCATCATGTGATCGATCTCGGTCACATGTTCGGCCGGCACGCCGATCTCGATGACCTCGATGCCCTCGGCGGCGTGCAGCACCTTGTGCCGGATCTGCGGCGGCTGGATGAAGCAGTCGCCCGCATGCAGGCGCCGCGGCCCGCCCTGGTCCTCGTAGAGCACGTCGACCCAGCCGTGGATGCAGAAGATCAACTGGAAGCCGACCTTGTGGAAATGCACCATGTCGGGCACCGGCCCGTCGGGCACGCGGATATGCGAGGCGATCATCGCGCCGCCAAGCCGCGAGGGCACCAGGTCGCGGTACTCCATGCCGGCACGGCCGATCACCCACGGCGCCTGGTCGGCGAGCCGCCGGACCACGAAGGCGTGCTGGGTCTGAGGCATCACCAGCGGCGGGTTCAACTCGTCGATCTCGATGCGCGTACCATTGGGCGCGATCAGCTCGCGCTGTCCATCCGCGAACCCGTCGGGGTCCTCGGTCAGGATGCGCAGGGTGCCGGGCGCCTCGGGGGCCCCCTTCTGGATGCGGATGCGTAAGCCATGGCCGGACAGGACCGCCACTTCGGGATCGTCGGCGGGATAGATCATGTCGAGGCGCATTTTCAGCGTCTTGGTGTAGAACGGCAGGTCATCCCTGAGTTCGCTCGTCGGCAATCTGATTTCCGCGCGTGTGTCCAACCTGATCTCCCAACATCCAGCCGCCGTTGCCCTGTCCGGTTCAGCCCCCGCGAAAGGTGCGAACCCCTAAGTTTCAACGGCGCTTCAAGACTATCCAACCGCATAGATATTTCAAGGATAAAATATTATCCGGGAACGCGCCGAACCGCCTAAAGTTCGGTGCGCACCCGCCACAGTTCCGGAAACAGTTCAACGTCGAGCATGCGCCTCAAATAGCTGGTGCCGCCGGTGCCGCCGGTGCCGCGCTTGAGCCCGATCACCCGCTCCACCGTGGTCACGTGATTGAACCGCCAGCGCCGGAAATAATCCTCGAGATCCACCAGTTTCTCGGCCACCTCATAGAGCGCCCAATGCTTCTCGGGAGCTTCATAGACGATCTTCCAGCCGGCGATCACCTCGTCATGGACCTGGTGCGTGACGCTCACATCGCGCGTGAGCACCGCGTCCGGCATGGCGATGCCCCGCCGCGCCGCAAGCCGCAGCACCTCGTCATAGAGGCTAGGCACGGCGATCTCGGCCTCAAGCCTGGCCAGGACATCCGGCACATGGGCGTGCGGGCGCATCATCGCGTGGTTGCGGTTGCCCAGCGCATATTCGATCATGCGGTACTGATAGGACTGGAAGCCGGAGGACTGGCCAAGCTTGGCTCTGAAATGGGTGTAGTCCGAAGGCGTCATGGTTCGGAGCACATCCCAGGCGGAATTCAGCTGTTCGAAGATCCGCGACACCCGCGCCAGCGTCTTCATCGCCGGCTGCAACGCATCCTCGCGGATGGCGGCGCGCGCGGCTGTGATCTCGTGGATTGCCAGCTTCATCCACAGTTCCGAGGTCTGGTGCTGGATGATGAACAGCATCTCGTCATGGGCGTCGGTCCGCGTCTTCTGGGCGCCGAGCACGCTGTCCAGGCCCAAATAATCGCCATAGGACATGCGCCCGTCGAAATTCATCGTCGCACCTTCCTTGGAAGGATCGTAGTCCGTGCCCGCGCTCATGTGACAGCCTTCCGGGTCCGGAATTCGGGCCGGTCCCATTCGCCGGTGGCGATGATGTCGATGAGGGCTGCGGCGGCGAAGCTCACCTCGTCTTCGGTGTTGTAGAGCGGGCAGAAGCCGAAGCGCATGATGTCGGGTGCGCGGAAATCGCCGATGATGCCGCGGGCGATCAGCGCCTGCATGGCGGCATAGCCTTCCGTGAACCGAAACGAGACCTGGCTGCCGCGCTGGTGCGGGTCGCGCGGGCTCGCGAGCGTCACCGCCTTGCAGCCGGCCTCGACCTCGGCGATGAACCGTTCGGACAGCACGATCGATCGCGCGCGCAGTTCAGTCATGTCGATGCCGTCGAAGGCGTCGAGGGCTGCGTCGAGCACCGCCATCTGGATCACCGGCGGCGTGCCGACCCGCATCCGGCTGATCCCCTCGCCAGGACGGTAGTCGAGATCGAAGGCAAAGGGTGCGGCGTGGCCGAGCCAGCCCGACAGCGCCGGGCGGACCTGATCGATCAGATCCGGGCGGACATGGATGAAGCCCGGCGCGCCCGGGCCGCCATTGAGATATTTGTAGGTGCAGCCGACCGCAATGTCGGCGTTGCAGGCGGTCAGATCGACCGGCAGCGCGCCGGCCGAGTGCGCCAGATCCCAGATCATGAGCGCGCCATGGGCATGGGCCTTGTCGGTGATCGCCTTCATGTCATGCAGCCGTCCGGTGCGGTAATCGACATGGGTCAGCATCACGGCCGCGACCTCGTCTGTGATGTGGTCGGAAACGGCTTGCGGATCGACGATCCTGAGCTCATGGCCCTGCCCCAGGCTCTTGAGCAGTCCGTCCGCCATGTAGAGATCGGATGGGAAGTTGCCGTTGTCCGACAGCACGACTTTGCGCCCGGGCCGCATTTCGACCGCGGAAGCCACCGCCTGGTAGACCTTGATTGACAGCGTGTCGCCCACCACCGTGCTGCCCGCAGGCGCGCCGATCAGCCGGCCGATCCGGTCGCCCAGGCGGCCCGGCAGATCCATCCAGTGGGCCTTGTTCCAGCCGGTGATCAGCATCGGCCCCCATTCCTCGGTGATGGTCGCGCGCGCGCGTTCGGCCGCGGCCTTGGGCAGCGGCCCGAGCGAATTGCCGTCGAGATAGGTGATCCCGTCGGGCAGGACGAACAGCTCCCGCCGTGTGGTGAATGTGCTCATGGCTTAGCCATCCTTCCGGGATTTGCCAATTTCCGCCGTCGCCTCGATCTCGACCATCGCCGCGTCCTCGATCAGGCCCGCCACCACGATCACCGACATCGAGGGAAAGTGCCGGCCCATCACCTTGCGATAGGCGGCGCCCACTTCGCGCTGGCGGGCGAGATACTCGGCCTTGTCGGTGATGAACCAGGTCAGCCGGACAATGTCGGTGACCTCGCCGCCTGCGGCATGGACGATCGCCGCGATATTGGCGAGCGTTTGCTCGAGCTGACCCACGAAATCATGGTGTTCGAACACCTGATCCTTGTTCCAGCCGATCTGGCCGCCGGTGTAGAGCCGCTCGCCATCGACAAGCATCCCGTTCGCGTAGCCCTTGGGCTTCTCCCAATCCGGCGGATTGACTGCTTCAATCATGGTCATGTGTCCTTGAACCTAATTTCAATGTGCATTCGGCTTTGGCATCACTAGCCGGCGTCCTCGGAACGCAGCCGGAACCGCTGGATCTTGCCGGTCTGGGTCTTGGGCAATGTCTGGGTGAAGACAATGGAGCGAGGGTACTTGTAGGGCGCGATCACCTGCTTGACGTGGTCCTGCAGGAGCTTGGTCATCAGCGCGTCACCCGTCTTCCCGGGCCTGAGCACGACATGGGCCTGCACGATCTGCCCGCGCGCCTCGTCTGCCACGCCGATGACGGCGCATTCGGCCACGTCCTCATGGGCAAGCAGCGCCGCTTCGACCTCGGGGCCTGCGATGTTGTAGCCGGCGGAAATGATCATGTCGTCGCTGCGAGCGGCAAAATGGAAATACCCGTCCTCGCCCTGCGTGAAGGAATCGCCGGTCAGGTTCCAGCCGCCCCGGACATATTTCTGCTGCTGTTCCGGATCGGCGAGATAGCGGCAGCCGGTGGGCCCGCGCACCGCCAACCGCCCGATCTTGCCGCGCGGCAGCTCGTTCATGCTTTCATCGACAATCCGCGCCTCGTAGCCGCTGACCGGCAGGCCGGTGCAGGCCGGTCGCGAGGTGCCGAAGCGGTTGGAGATGAAGATGTGCAGCATCTCGGTGGCGCCGATGCCGTCGAGCATCGGCTTGCCGGTCTTCTCCATCCACTGATCATAGACCGGACCCGGCAAGGTCTCGCCGGCGGACACGGCTGCCCGCAGCGAGGACAGGTCCGCCCCCTCCTCCATTGCCGCGAGCATCGCGCGGTAGGCGGTGGGCGCGGTGAAGCACACCGTCGCCTTGTGGGCTTGGATGATCTCGACCATGTTGGCGGGCGTCGCCTGCTCGAGCAGCGCCGCGGCCGCGCCGAACCGGAGCGGAAACACCGCAAGCCCGCCAAGCCCGAAGGTAAAGGCCAGCGGCGGCGAGCCGATGAACACATCCTCGGGCGTCACGTTCAGCACTTCCTTCGCGTAGCCGTCGGCGATGATCAGCATGTCGCGGTGGAAATGCATCGTGGCCTTCGGCATGCCCGTGGTGCCCGAGGTGAAGCCCAAGAGCGCCACGTCGTCGCGTCCGGTCTTCACCGTCTCGAACTTGACCGATTTCGACAGCGCCAGCCGGTCGAGTTCGGCGTCGTGGTTGGCGGTGCCGTCAAAGCCGATCACCGTGTCGAGGAAATCGTTGCCCTTGGCGCAGGTCACCATCTCGTCCATCAGCCGCGTGTCGCAGAGCGCGAGCCTGATTTCGGCCTTGTCGACGATCTTTGAAAGCTCGGAGGCGCGCAGCATCGGCATGGTGTTGACCACCACCGCGCCCGCTTTCGTCGCCGCGAGCCAGACTGCGACCATCGCCGGGTTGTTGGCCGAGCGCACCAGGATCCGGTTGCCGGGCTTCACGCCATAATCCTCGACCAGCACATGAGCGATGCGGTTGGTCCAGTCGGTGAGTTCCTTGTAGGTCCGAATCCGGCCGTTGCCGATCAGCGCCGTGTGGTCGCCGAAGCCGCGTGCGACCATTGCGTCGGTCAGCTCGTAGCCGCAATTGAGCCATTCGGGGTATTGGAACCCCTCGAGCAGCAGGTCGGGCCACTGCTCGGGCGGCGGCAGATTGTCCCGCGTGAATGTGTCGATATGGCCCGATGGTCCCAGCACGTCACCCTCCTGTGGAGTTCGCCAATGTCTGCCGTGCAATGACGACCTTCTGAACGTCCGATGCGCCCTCGTAGATCCTCAATGCCCGGATCTCGCGATAGAGGCTCTCAACGATGTGGCCCTTGCGCACGCCGTCGCCGCCATGCAGCTGCACCGCCTTGTCGATCACGTCCTGGGCGCGGTCGGTGGCGTAGAGCTTCGCCATCGCCGCCTCGCGGCTGACACGGGCCGCGCCCTGGTCCTTGAGCCAGGCCGCCCGGTAGACGAGCAGCGCCGAGGCGTCGACATCGAGCGCCATGTCGGCGATGTGGCCCTGCACCATCTGCAATTCGCTCATCGGCGCGCCGAACAGCTCGCGCTCGCGAACGCGGCTGAGGCTCTCGTCAAGCGCCCGGCGGGCAAAGCCGAGTGCTGCGGCGGCGACCGTCGAGCGGAACACGTCGAGCACCGACATGGCGATGCGGAAGCCCTCGCCGGGCTTGCCGATCATCGCCGAAGCCGGGATCCGGCAGTCAGAGAACTTGAGCCGCGCCAGCGGATGCGGCGCCACCACTTCCAGCCGCTCGGCGATCTCGAGGCCGGGCGTGTCGGCGGGCACGATGAACACCGACAGGCCCTTGGCGCCCGGCGCTTCGCCGGTGCGGGCGAAGACCGTGTAGACATCGGCGATGCCGCCATTGGAAATCCAGGTCTTCTCGCCGTCGAGCACGTAGGCCTGGCCGTCGCGTGTCGCCGTCATCGCCATGTTGGCCACGTCCGAGCCCGAGGCCGGTTCGGACAGCGCGAAGGCCGACAGCGCCTTGCCCGCGCGGGTGAGCGTCAGCCAGCGGGATTTCTGCTCTTGCGTGCCGAACAGCGAGATCGCGCCGGTGCCGAGCCCCTGCATGGCGAAGGCGAAATCGGCAAGCCCGTCATGGCGCGCCAGCGTCTCGCGCAGGATGCACAGGCTGCGCACATCGATGCGGGACGCGGGGTCGGCCGGATCGACGGCGGTGAGCCGCAGCCAGCCCGCCTCGCCCAGCGCCGCGACCAGCGCCTTGCAGGTCTCGTCGACATTGGAATGGTCGACGTCGGCGAGCTCGGCAGCGGCCCAGCGATCGGCGCGATCGGCGAGCGCGCGGTGCGCGTCGTCGAAAAACGGCCAGTCCAGAAAACTGCGGTCAGCCATCAATTGCCCTCGAACACGGGTTTCTGCTTGGCCGCGAAGGCCTCGTAGGCGCGGCGGAAATCCTGCGTCTGCATGCAGATCGCCTGGGCCTGCGCCTCGGCCTCGATCGCCTGCTCGATGCCCATGTTCCATTCCTGCGCCAGCATGGTCTTGGTCATCATGTTGGCGAAGACCGGGCCTTCGGCGATGCGCCGGGCGAGCTTGCGCGCCTCGTCCTCGATCTCGGACGCCGCGACCACGCGATTGTAGAAGCCCCAGCGTTCGCCTTCCTCCGCGCTCATCGACCGGCCGGTGTAGAGCAGGTCCGCCGCCCGTCCCTGGCCGATGATCCGGGGCAGGATGGCGCAGGCGCCCATGTCGCAGCCGGCAAGGCCCACGCGGTTGAACAGGAACGCGGTCTTGGCCTCGGGCGTGGCCAGACGCAGATCCGAGCACATGGCGATGATCGCGCCGGCCCCGGCGCAGACGCCGTCGACGGCCGCGATCACCGGTTTGCCGCAGCCGATGATCGCCTTGACGAGGTCGCCGGTCATCCGGGTGAACTGCAGCAGGCCCTTCATGTCCTTGTCTATGAGCGGTCCGATGATCTCGAACACATCCCCGCCCGAGCAGAAATTTCCGCCATTGGAGCCGAAGATCACCACGTGCACGTCATCGCGGTAGACCAGCCCGCGGAACCAGTCGCGCAGCTCGGCATAGCTTTCGAAGGTCAGTGGGTTCTTCTTTTCGGGCCGGTCGAGCGAGACTTCGGCGACACCGTCGGTGAGGGTCAGGCGAAAGGTCCTGGGCGTGTCGGTCGGCATGGTCAGGCGCCTTTCCTGTTGCTCTTGCGGGCAATGCGTTCGAGCTGGTCGGTCATCTGCTGGGCCTCGCCCGCGTCGACGCCGTCGAGCAGGCTGTTGATCCAGGCTTCGTGGCGGGCCGCCATCTCGGCGAACTGCTCGCGCCCCGCCTTGGTCAGCCGCACGGTGGTGGCGCGGCGGTCGTTGTCGACAGGGATCCGCACCAGGATTCCGTCGATCACCAGCCGGTCGACAATGCCGGTGACATTGCCGTTCGAGACCCGGAGCACGCTCGACAATTCACTCATCTTCAGGCCGGCTTCGGCGCGGTAGAGGGCGGCCATCACGTCAAAGCGCGGCAGCGTCGTGTCGAATGTCACGCGAAGGTTCTCGCGCAGTTCGGATTCGACATGCTTGGTGGCCTTCAGGAGTTTCAGCCACAGCCGCAGCCGCGCCTTGGATGCTGCGGGATCCTTGGCGTCCGCTCCCGCCTCCACCAGATGTGCTGCTCCGCTTTCGCTCATGTTTCCCCTCCCGACAATGCGATCGCCTGCCCGGTCACCGAAGCGGCTGCATCGCTGCACAGCCAGATCACGGTTTCCGCGATTTCCTCTGGTTGAATGAACCGCCCCTGCGGATTGACATCCCGGAGCGAGGCCTCCGCCTCCGCCCGCGACCGTCCCGTCTTCTCGACGATGGTATCGATGGACCGGTGCAGCATCGGCGTGTCCGTGAAGCCCGGACATATAGCATTGACCGTGACCCCTGTCTTGGCCAGCTCCTGCGCCAGGCTGCGCACCAGGCCGATGACCCCGTGCTTGGCCGCGCAATAGGCGCTGACATAGCCGTAGCCCTTGAGCCCCGCCGTCGAGGCAATCGCGATCAGGCGCCCGGGCTGCTTTTGATTCATTTTCGAAAGCCCGGCCTGGAACGTGTTGAAAACACCGATTAAATTGACATCGATCGTCGCCCGGAACATCTCCGCGTCGGTCCTGAGAAACGGCGCGCTCTCGGCCGACCCGGCATTGGCGATGACCAGCGTCGGCGTGCCGTGCGTCTCGATCGCCTGGGCGAGCGCCGCATCGAGCTGGGCCCGGTCGGTCACGTCGGCAGCCACCGCCATGATCCGGTCGTCACGCGCTGCAAGCGCCTGCAACGGCTCGAGACGCCGGCCGAGTGCGGTGACCCGGGCGCCCCTGGAAGCAAGCGCCAGCGCGATCGCCTCGCCTGCGCCGGACCCGGCGCCGGTGACGATCGCGTGATGCCCCATCAGCTCGCTCATGGTCACACCTTGCCGAGCGTGGTGTCGGCCCGTTCGGCCAGGCGCCACATCTGGTCGCGGCCGGGCAGATAGGGATCGGGCCATGTCTCGTCGTGATCGCCGAGCGCTGCGGCCGCATGCAGGGTCCAGTAGGGATTGGACAGATGCGGACGGCCAAGGCAGACCAGGTCGGCGCGGCCGGCCATCAGGATCGAATTGACGTGATCGGGCTCGTAGATATTGCCGACCGCCATCGTCGCCATGTGCGCCTCGTTGCGGATCCGGTCGGCGAACGGCGTCTGGAACATGCGGCCATAGACCGGCTTCGCGAGCTTGGATGTCTGCCCCGCCGAGACATCGCAGATGTCGACGCCGGTCTCCTTGAGCATGCGGGCGATCTCCACCGCCTCCTCCGGCGTCACGCCCTCTTCGCCCACCCAGTCATTGGCCGAGATTCGGACCGAGACCGGCTTGTGCGCGGGCCAGGCTTCGCGCACGGCGCGGTAGACTTCGAGCGGATAGCGCATGCGGTTTTCGAGGCTGCCGCCATATTCATCCTGGCGCCTGTTGGTCAGCGGCGTCAGGAACGAGGACAGAAGATAGCCGTGGGCGAAATGCAGCTCGATCATGTCGAAGCCGGCGCGGTCGGCCATTTCGGCGGAGGCGACAAACTGGTCGCGCACCCGGTCCATCTCGGCACGGTCCATCGCCTTGGGCGTCTGGTTGTCCTTCGACCAGGCGACATCCGAGGCCGACACGAGCGGCCAGTTTCCCTCCTTGAGCGGCGCGTCCATGATCTCCCAGCCGAGCTGGGTCGAGCCCTTGGCGCCGGAATGGCCGATCTGCATGCACAGTTTCGCGCTGCTCTCGGCATGGACGAAATCGGCGATCCGCTTCCACGCCGCCTCGTGCTCGGGCGCATAAAGCCCCGTGCAGCCCGGCGTGATCCGGCCTTCGGGCGACACGCAGGTCATCTCGGTGTAGACAAGGCCGGCGCCGCCCTTGGCGCGCTCGGCGTAATGGACGAGATGCCAGTCCGTCGGGCAGCCGTCGACGGCCTTGTACTGCGCCATCGGCGAGACGACGATGCGGTTCTTGAGCTCCATGTCGCGTAATTTGTAGGGCGCAAACATCGGCCGCCGCACCGGCGCGCCCTCGGGCACGCCGGCCTGGGTCTGGAACCAGCGCTCGGCGCCCTCCAGCCATTCCGGATCGCGCAGCCTCAAGTTCTCGTGGCTGATGCGCTGCGAGCGGGTGAGCAGCGAATAGTTGAACTGCACAGGATCGAGATCGAGATAGCGCTCGACCTCCTCGAACCATTCCAGGCTGTTGCGCGCCGCCGACTGCAGCCGCAGCACCTCGACCCGGCGCTCGTCCTGGTAACGCTCGAAGGCGCGCTCGAGCGTGGGCTCGGAATGCAGGTAGTCGGCCAGCGCAATGGCGCTGTCAAAGGCGAGCCGCGAGCCCGAGCCGATGGAGAAATGCCCGGTCGCCGCCGAGTCGCCCATCAGCACGACATTCTCGTGATACCATTTCTCGCAGATCACCCGCGGAAACTGCATCCAGACCGCCGAGCCCCTGAGATGCGCGGCGTTGGACATCAGCTCATGGCCGCCCAGATGCGTCTCGAAGATCTTGCGGCAGGTCTCGACGGTTTCCTCCTTCGACATGTCCGCGAAGCCCCAGCGGTCCCAGGTCTCGGGCAGGCATTCGACGATGAAGGTCGCGGTGTTGTCGTCGAACTGGTAGACATGCGCCCAGACCCAGCCATGCTCGGTCTTCTCGAAAATGAAGGTGAAGGCGTCGTCGAAGCGCTGATGCGTGCCGAGCCAGACAAATTTGCACTTTCGGATGTCGATGTCGGGCTTGAAAACGTCCTCGTATTCCTTGCGCACCAGCGAATTGATGCCGTCTGCGGCCACGACCAGATCATACTCCTTGCGGTATTCCTCCGCCGTCTTGAAATCGGTCTCGAACCGCATGTCCACGCCCAGTTCGCGGGCGCGCTCCTGCAGCAGGATCAGCATCTGCTTGCGGCCGATGCCGGCAAAGCCGTGCCCGCCCGAGACGGTGCGATGCCCTTGCTGAACCACCGCGATGTCGTCCCAGTAGGCGAAATGGCTGCGGATCGCCTCGGTGCTCTTGGGGTCGTTGTGCTGCATCCGGCCCAGCGCGTCATCCGACAGCACCACGCCCCAGCCGAAGGTGTCGTTGGCCTTGTTGCGCTCGATCACCACGACCTCGTGGGAGGGATCGCGCAACTTCATCGAGATGCCGAAATAAAGACCCGCCGGGCCGCCCCCAAGACAAGCTACCTTCATGTTCCGCGCCTCCAGTCCGATTGCCGTTGGAGAGGATCATATGCCTGCGAGAAGTTATTTCAAGCCTAAAATGTTTATGTCACAAGAAATTACCGGCGCCGTTTTGGATGCCCCGGCGCACCGCCTTGAAGGCGCCGGACCGAGGGTCAGGCGCTGCGACGGCGGATCGTGCGAAGCGCCTCGGTCAGCCGGTCGACACCGTCTCGCGTGGTCATGAACCCCGGCGAACAGCGCAGCAGCGATCCCCGCGCGTCGGCAAACACCGAGCGGGCGCGCAGGCCGGCGAGAACCGCCTGCGGATCGACGCTCACGGGCAGCCGCATCATCACGCTGCCGCCCCGCTCCGCCGGATCGCGCGGCGAGACCAGGGTCAGGCCCGCCTGGTCAGCGGCCGCGATGATAACCTCGCACAGCTCGCGGTTCTTCTTGAGCTCGGCGTTCCAGTCCTGCCGCGCATGCCATTCGAGCGCCGGCACCGAAGCTGCCGCGGCCATCACCGAGGGCGTGCCATTGTCGAAGCGACGGATATCAGGCGCATAGGAAAACGCATTGATGTCCCAGGAGAAGATGTTGTCCTGGCTGAACCAGCCTCGAAGGCTCGGCTGGCAGCGGGCAATCACGTCCGGCATCACCTGCAGGATGCCGCCGCCAGGCGAGCCGCACATCCATTTGAGGCTGGTCGACACGGCGAAATCCGCGCCCACGGCGAGACAGTCATAATCGATCAGCCCCGCCGCCTGGGTGATGTCGACGCCGATCACCGAACCCTGGCTGCGGCCATGGGCCATCAGCCGCGCCAGGTCGCAGCGGTGCGACGAGGTGGAACTCACCCATGTGAGAAGCGCAAGCCCGACTTCGGGTCCCCACGCGGAGATCACGTCCTGATCCTCGACCCAGGATGCGCCGTCGCGCAGCGGCACGGTGCGCAGCTCGAAGCCGTAGCGCTCTTCCATCCCGCTGAGCAGGAAATGCAGGCTCGGGAAGCAGTCCCCCGCCACCAGCACCACCCTGCCCTCGAGTTCGTCCCTCGGCAGCGCCATGATGATGGCCGCAAGCGATGTCGTCACGTTTTCCGTCGTCGTCAGCGATGCCGCCGGCGCCTTGAGAAGCTGGCTCCACAGCTCGATGAAGCGCTGCCGCTGGCCCAGCGCATAGCCCCACTGCTCGTCATTGGGCGCGCCCCAGCATTCGGCGAAGGCGGTCAGCGCCCGGGCCATGTCCTGAGCCTTGCCGGGATATTGCCCGATCGAATGGTAGAGCATGTAACCCGAACCGTCGGTGTCCGGGTGGGTGGTCGTGTCGGCCATGTCCGTCTCCCTGGCGTGAGCCCCTTAGAAGGCGCCCCGCCAATTGCAGTGAGTGTATGCGGTCACCAGTTCGCCTGTCGCGGATCGGGCAGCGGAATGGCGTCGAGCAGTTCGCGTGTGTAGGCCGACTGCGGCGCTTCGAACAAGCGGTCGGCATCGGCGTATTCGACGATGTTCCCCCGCTGCAGCACCATCACACGATCGCACAACCGGCGGATCACCGACAGGTCGTGGCTGATGAAGGCGAGCGTCAGGCCCAGTTCCTTGACGAGTCCGGCGAGCACATTGAGCACCTGCGCCTGCGAGGAGACGTCGAGGCCTGAAACGATCTCGTCGGCCAGGATGAATTCGGGCTTGAGCGCGATTGCCCGGGCGATGCCCACGCGCTGCCGCTGGCCGCCGGAGAGTTCATGCGGATAGCGCGTTCGGAACCCGCGCGGCAGGCCGACATGGTCGAGCGCGTCGTCGATGCGGCCGTCGATGCCGTCGAAGCCGTGCATCTGCATCGGGTCGGCGATGATCGCGCCAACGCGCCGGCGCGGGTTGAGCGAGGACATCGGGTCCTGGAAGATCATCTGCATCCGCCGCCGGATCGGCCTGAGCGCGTCCTCGTTCAGATGGGTGATGTCGCGGCCGTCGAACAGGATGGTTCCGGCCGTGGGCTCGATCAGCCTGAGCAGCGCGCGGCCCAGCGTCGACTTGCCCGAGCCAGAACCGCCGACGATGCCGAGCACCGAGCCGCGGGTGATGTCGAGATCGATGCCGTCGAGGATCGGAATCAGCGGCGCGCGGCCGAAGACCGGTTTTGCCGCCATGTCCGGCAGCGCCACTTCAAGAGCGCGCGCGGAGAACAGGATGTCCTTGCCCGGATTATCCGCCATGACGCCACTCCCGGTCCGCCGCCAGAACTTCCGCCGCGACGGCCTCGATCACCGCCTCGTCGACCGGCAGCAGCGATGCCTCCGGGTCGGTGTATTTCGGCGTCGCCGCGAGCAGCGCCCGCGAATAGGCATGTTTCGGCCCGTCGAAGAAATCGGCGACGGAGGAATTCTCGACGATCTTGCCGCCATAGAGCACCGAGAGCCGCTGGCAGACCTTCGAGACCACGCCGAGATCGTGGGTCACGAACACCATCGCGGTCGAATGCCGCGCCTGCAGTTCCCGGATAAGCCTCAGGATCTGCTTCTGCACGGTGACATCGAGCGCCGTGGTCGGTTCGTCGGCGACAACAAGCTTCGGATTGGCGGCAAACGCCGAGGCGATCAGCACGCGCTGGCGCATGCCGCCCGACAATTCATGCGGATAGCTCGCCATCACCCGTTCGGGATTGTCGATATGGACCTCGTTGAGCAGTTCGAGCGCGCGGACCCGGGCAGCGGACTTTGTCCAGCCGAGGATGTCGACCAGCCGGTTGGTGATCTGCGGCTCGATCCGCCGCGACGGATTGAGCGCGGTCAGCGGGTCCTGCGGGATCAGCGCCGCCGTGGCCCCGATCAGCCGGCGCCGGTCGGCGGGCTTCATCTTCTCGAGGTCCTGCCCGTCGAGCAGGATCTCGCCCTCGATGATGTCGACGGCCGAGGGAAGGATGCCGAGGATCGCCTTGCCGATCATGCTCTTGCCGGCGCCGCTCTCGCCCACCAGCCCCAGCACCTCGCCGGTGTCGATGGAAAACGACACCGAGCGCAGCACCCGCTGCTCGTAACCGTGCAAAGCGGCCGAGAGATTGTTGACGGTCAGGAACGCGGTCATCTGAGCACCGGGTCGAAGCGGTCCTTGAGCCCTTCGCCGAACTGGCTGAAGGACAGGACGGTGAGGAACAGGACGCCCAATGGAAACGCCAGTACCCACCAGGCCTGGTGGATCGAGGTCCGGCCCTCGGCGATCATGCCGCCCCAGGTCGGCGCGTCGGTGGAGATCGACAGGTTTACAAACGAAAGGATCGCCTCGACGATGACGGCGATGCCCATTTCGAGCGTCAAGAGTGCCACGATGGTGGGCAGCACGTTGGGCAGGATCTCCCGCCACAGGATATCGCGCCGCGGCCGTCCGGCGACGATGGCGCTTGAGACATAATCCATCGCCGATTGGTTCATCGCCTCGGCGCGCACCACCCGGCAGAACCGTGTCCAGTCGATCACCACAATGGCGATGATGATCGAAGTGAGCCCGGTGCCCAGCACCGCGATCAGCAGGATGGCGAACAGAACGGGAGGAAACGCCATCCAGATCTCGACCAGCCGGGAAATCACCACGTCGACCCAGCCGCGCATGTAGCCCGCAAGCAATCCCAGCAGCGAGCCCACAAAGGCGGTCGCGAGCCCCGCGATGAGCGCCACGGAGAAGGCGATCCGCGCGCCATGCAGGATGCGCGTCAGCACGTCCCGGCCCAGGCTGTCGGTGCCGAGCAGAAAAGCGGGATCGGCCCCGTCGAGCCAGAACGGCGGCAGCCGACCTGCGAACAGGTCCTGCGCCAGCGGATCATGCGGGCTGATCCAGGGCGCGAGCAGCGCCAGCACCGCCATGAGGCCGAGCCATGTGCCCGACAGCCACAGCCGCGCGCCGAGCTTCCGTTTCACGCTTCCGCGGCCATCAAGCATGACGCAGCCTCGGGTTCAAAAGCGCGTACATCATGTCGACGGCCAGGTTGATGAGCGTGAACAGCAGCGCGAAGACGATGACGATCCCCTGGATCAGCGGCAGGTCACGGTTGATCACCGCGTCGATCGCCATGTTGCCCAAGCCTTCATAGGAGAACAGCCGCTCGATGATCACCGTGCCGCCGATCAGGAAGGTGAACTGCACGCCGATCAGCGTCAGCGTCGGCAGCACCGCATTGGGCAGCGCTTCCGACAGGATCACATGGTTCTCGCCATAGCCCTTGGTGCGCGACAGCGTCACGTAATCGAGATGCATGGTTTCCTTGAGCGACTGCTTGAGCAACTGGCTGATGATGGCGGCAAGCGGAATGGCAAGTGCCAACGCCGGCATGAACATGTGCTTGAGCAGGTCCCACCAGAGATCGAACCTCAGCCGCGCGACGCTTTCGAACACGTAGAACTGGGTGACGAACGGCAGGTCGAGCGAGGGCGAGATGCGGCCGGAGATGTGGAACACCGGCATCAGCACGCCAAACAGCACGATCAGGATCAGCGCCCAGAGGAAATCCGGGATCGACAGGCCGACGCCATTGGCGACGTCGACGGCGGTCTCGGTGCGGGTCTCGCGGTGCCGGACCCCGGTCAGCGCCAGCGCGCCGCCGAGCACGACCGCAATCACCAGGGCGAAAATGGCGAGCTCCAGCGTCGCCGGAAGGCGTCCCAGCACCAGCGGCATCACCGGTTGGCGCAGCGAGATCGAAGTGCCGAAATCTCCCTGCACGACACCGGTGAGCCAGATCCAGAACTGCTCGATGATCGACTTGTCGAGCCCGTAGAGCGCGGTCAGACGCGCGACATCGTCCTCGGTGGCGCCGGGCGGCAGCATCATGGCGATGGGGTTGCCCGGCACCACGCGGATGACAAAGAACACCACCACCGCCGCCCCGATCAGGGTGACGGACATGGTCATCAGGCGGACAAGGATCGCGCGCAGCAGTTTCAAATGATCATTTCCTGCAAAAGGGGCCGCCGCCCGAAGGCAGCGGCCCGTCAAGTCAGCCTGAGGCTTACGAAGCCCGCTTCATCAGATGCGGAAGCAGGGCGCCCGACGCATGCGGCGTCACCGTCACGCCGGACGCATGCAGGATCGGCTGCACATATTGCAGCAGCGGGATCACCAGAGCGTTCTCGGCGATATACTTGTCCACCGCCTTCCAGCCGGCGATCCGCTTGTCCTCGTCCGCCTCGCCCCAGAGCGGGCCGATCATGTCGATGAGGTCCTGGCCGTCCCAGACCGAGTGCGGCGACGGGCCGAACATGGCGAAGCCGGTCGAGGTCGTCGGATCGCCCACGGAATTGCCCCAGTTGTAGAAGGCGGCGGGTGCCAACTGGTCGGCGCCGCGCAGTTCGAAATGCTTGGCGATTTCGTAGACCTCGATTTCCGCCTCGATGCCGACATTGCGCCACAGGCCGACGATGGCCTGGATCATTTCATAATCCTTGGGCTTGAAGCCGCGCGTCGTCTGGATCTTGAACTTGACCGGGTTTTCCGGCGAGAAGCCCGAAGCCGCCAGCAGTTCCTTGGCCTTTTCCGGATCGTAGGGCACCGTGATCGAGGCGTCATAGGCCGAGTATTCCGGCGTCTGCAGCGTGTCGATCGGGACGCCGTAACCCGACAGCAGCCGGTCGATGATCAGCTTCTTGTCGATCGACATCGCCGCCGCCATCCGCACGTTGGGATCGAGCATCACATCGATGTCGTTCAAGAAGATCATGCCGATGTCGGAGATCGGCGCGTCGGTGCCCATCACCTTGCCGCCGGCCTTGAGGCGGTCATATTCCTCATAGGGCATTTCGAGCGTGACATGCGAATTGCCGGATTCGATTTCGGCGACCCGGCTTGCCGCGTCGGTCACGAACTTGATGGTGACGGACTCGAAGTCCGGCTTGCCGCCCCAGTAGTTCGGGTTGGCCTTGAGCCGGACGAAGGCGTTGCGCTCGAACTTGTCGACCATGTAGGGGCCGGTGCCGATGGGCGCGGCCTCGAAGCCTTCGGCTCCGACCTTCTCGTAGTAGGCCTTGGGCAGCACGTAACCGGTGAGGAAGTACATCCATTTGAAGATGGTCGGCTCGAAGCGGGCGACATCGGCGGTGACCGTGTTGCCTTCGGCCTTGATGTTGGCGAGCGTCGACCAGACGAACTGGATCGGGTTGCCGGTGGCCTCGTCGGCTGCGCGCGTCAGCGACCAGGCGACATCCTCGGCGGTAAACGGCGAGCCGTCATGCCAGGTCACGCCCTCGCGCACGGTCATCATCACCTTGGTCTTGTCGTCGTTCCAGCCCCATTCGGTGAGTAGGCCCGGCGCAGGCGACAGATCCGGCTGCTGCAGGATGAACTGGTCGAACACCGACTGGTAGATCCCCTGGATCGTCGGGTTGACGGCGGACGGGCCCACGGTCGGGTCCCAGGACGGCAGATTGACGTTGTAGGCGATGACGAGTTCGTCGATCGCCTGGGCAAAGGACGGCCCGGCAAAGGCGGCGAGCGCGAGAGCCGCCGTCGTGCCCTTGAGCACTGTGCGACGCGAAATATGTGTCATGCTGTTCTCCCTGAGTTTAACTTCGTTGAGCTGAACTTCATTTGCCGCCCAGTTTCTGGGCAAGCATGTATCCCGCCCCCGCCCCGGTGCCCGCGCCGGGCCAGACGCTGGCGCCGGTGATGTGCAGGCCCTCGACAGGGGTCTTTCCCGTGGCGTGGCCGAGCGCCGGCCGGAACAGGAAATTCTGTGAAAGATGATGGCTTCCGGCCACCTGGTCGCCGCCGACGAGGTTCGGGTTGTCGGCCTCGAGATCGAGCGGAGACACCACCGCCCGGCCGAGGATCCTGGCTCTGAGGCCCGGGGCGTGGCGTTCGATCATGGCGATCGCCCGGTCGGCATAGATCTCCTTGACACTCGCCCAGTCGGTCCCGCTGATCGTGCCCGCGGCGTCGCCCTTGATCTCGCCCGGCACCATCCGCACCTGCACCCACAGCACATGCTTGCCCTCGGGCGCGCGGCTCGGGTCGATCGCCGTCGGCTGGCCCACAACCAGCACCGGCTCGTCGGGCAGAAGCCCCGCGACCGCCTGCTGGTAGGTGCGCGCCATCTGCTCGAGCGAGGGGGCGATATGGACATAGGCGAAGCTCTTGAGCTCCTCGCCCGCGCTCCAGTCCGGCAGGCCGTCGAGCGCCAGGTGGATCATCATCGTGCCTGGCGCATGCGCAAATTTCGTCATCCTGGCGTCGAAGGCCGCGTCGCCAGAGGCGTTATCGAGCAGCTTCATCAGGCCGCTGGGCGCAACATTGGCGATCACCGCGCGGCTTGCCTTGATCTTCGTGCCATCGGCGAGTTCGACGCCAGTCGCCTTGCCGCCCTTACGAATGACACGCGCCACCCGCTTGCCGCAATGGACCTCGCCGCCGGAGGCCTTGATCTTAGACAGAAGCGCGGTAACCGCGGTGTCGGCGCCGCCCTTGCCGATGACCATGCCGAAATTCTGGTTGGCCATGGATTCGAGATAGGGAAACACCGCGCCGCCGGCCATGTCGGGCGCGAAATCGAGATGCATGCCCCAGGCGGCGAGCGTCGCGCGCACATGATGGGACTCGAAGGTCTCCGTGAGCCATGTGCGCGGCGAGGACAAAAGCAGACGCACGAGATCCGCGGTCCAGGCAAAGCCCTTGCGCCACAGCGCCTTGGCCAGAAGCCGGCCCTGTATATGCATTTGCATGGGATTTCCGAGAAGCGCGAAGACATATTCGGCGGTGCCCGGAAACTCCGCGCAGAGCCGGTCCCACGCCTTGGCGTCGGCTTCGGAGAACTTTGCGATGCGGGCGCGGGTCTCCCCCGGCCCGGTGCTGACGCCGAGCCATGCTCCATCGTCGAAGACGCTGGCAAAGCAGTTCAAGGCCGGCGCAAAGTCGAGGCCGCGGCCGGCCAGATCTGCGCCATGGGCCTTGAAAAACCCGGAGCCGGCGAACAGGCTAAGGTTCATCGCCGCCCAGTCGTGGCGAAAGCCGGGCTCGGTCAGTTCGAGTGTCTTGACCGCGCCGCCAGGGGTTTCCGCCTGCTCGAAAATGCCGACGCGCCAGCCCTTCGCGCCCAGATGGACCGCGCAGGCCAGGCTGTTGATCCCAGCGCCGACAATGATCGCGTCATACTCGTCCTGCACCGCGCACAGTCCCCCGTTCGAGATTTATAATTGCAAATGCATATTATTCTGTCTAGCATCTATTTATCGCATTCACACAACCCGGAAACCGGGGCCACAACCCAGGTCGCGAACACGCCCGTCAGAGGAGGATCACTGCATGAACGCCACAGAAACTCTTGGTCATCTCGCTTCAATGCTGCTTGCAGGCAAGGTCGAGGTTGTCGACCTGTCGGGCTCGCTCGGCCCCGATACGCCGCTGCTCAAGCTGCCGCCGGACTTCGCCAAGGACACGCCCAAGATCGAGGTCCACAAGATTTCCGAATATGACAGTGACGGTCCGTTCTGGGCCTGGAACTGGCTCAAGATCGGCGAGCATTCCGGCACCCATTTCGATGCGCCGCACCACTGGATCACCGGCAAGGACTATTCCGACGGCTACACGGACACGATCCCGCCGCAGAATTTCGTGGCGCCGGTCAATGTCATCGACTGCTCGGCCGAAGTCGCCAAGAACCCCGACTTCCTGCTCGACGCCGCCGGCGTCAAGGCCTGGGAAGCCAAGCACGGCGAGATCGAGCCGGGCGAATGGGTGGTGATGCGCACCGACTGGGACGCCCGCGCCACCGACGAGGACGCCTATCTCAACGCCGATGAAACCGGCCCGCACTCGCCCGGACCGACCGTCGACTGCATCCAGTACATCCTGTCCAAGGGCGCCATCGGCTGGGGCACGCAGTGCATCGGCACCGATGCCGGCCAGGCCGGCGGCATGCAGCCGCCCTTCCCGGCGCACAATCTCCTGCACGCCGCCAACAAATACGGCCTCGCCTCGCTCGCCAATCTGAGCAAGCTGCCGCCCAAGGGCGCGGTCCTGATCGCCGCTCCGCTGAAACTGGTGAATGGCACGGGAAGCCCGATCCGCGCCATGGCCCTGGTCGCCCGCGGCTGAGGCGGCTTCAAGCCGGGGACCGGAACTATGGCGGATTATGACCACATCATTGTGGGCAGCGGGATCAATGCGCTCGTTGCCGCTGCAACGCTTTCCAGGAAGGGAAAGCGCGTGCTGGTGCTCGAGCGCGAGGACCGGTTCGGCGGCTGCATGCGCACCGACGACATCACGCTTCCGGGCTTTCATCACGACGTGATGGCGGCGACCTTCGTTCTGTTCCTCACCTCCCCTGCCCATGCCGCGCTCGGAGCCGATCTGGCGCGGCATGGGCTCGAATTCTGCCACACGCCGCATCCGACCGCGGTGCTGAGGCCCGACGGCTCGTCGCTGGTGCTGACCACCGACCGGGCGGTCAACATCAAGGCTTTCAATGCCGCGGCCCCGGGCGACGGCGACCGCCACGGCGCCGATGTGGGCGCGATCGAGGCCGATGCGCCTTTCCTGTTCGCGCTGCTGGGCGGCGAACTCTGGAGCTGGTCGACCGCCAAACTGCTTGCTGGCCAGGCCTGGAAGCGCGGGGCCCGCGGGCTTGCCGCCTGGATGGGAGAGGCCCTGCGCCCGACCCGCGCCTGGCTCGAAAGCTCCTATTCCTCCGGTCTCGTCCAGGCGCTGTGGGCGCCCTGGGCGCTGCACACCGGCCTGACCGTCGAATCCGCCTATGGCGCGCAGATGGGCAAGGTCATCGCCTTTGCGCTCGAGGCCGCCGGCGCGCCGGTGATCAAGGGCGGCGCAAGCCGGGCAGTCGACGCCTTCAGGGCGCTGATCGAGGAGAACGGCGGCGAGTTGCGCGCGGGCGCCGATGTCGACCGGATCCTCCTTGCCAATGGCCGCGCCTCGGGCGTGCGCCTTGCCGACGGAACCGAGATCAAGGCCGCCCATGTCATCTGTTCGGTCGCTCCGGGCCAGCTCCACGGCCGCCTGCTCCGTGACCACCAGAATCCCGCTTCGAGTACCCAGGCCGAAGATCTGCGCCAGTTCCGCCACGGCCGCGGCAATTTCCAGCTGCACTACGCGATTGACGGCCCGATCCGCTGGAAGACCGCGGGCCTCGAGGACGTGGCGTTGATCCACCTGGCCGACAGCATCGATTCCGTCTCGAAGTCCTCGAACGAAGCCGAGCGCGGCCTGCTGCCCGAGACCCCCACCATCTGCGTGGGCCAGCCGCACCGGCTTGACCCGACCCGCTGCCCGGACGGCAAGTCGATCCTCTGGCTGCAGATCCCCGATGCGCCGCGCCGGCTCAAGGGTGACGCGGCGGGCGCGATCGAGACAGACGGCGCCTGGACCGAAGCCGTCCGCGAAGCCTTCGCCGACCGCATCGAGGCGATCCTCGCGCGCCACATCGAGGGCTTCGCCGACAGCGTTCTGGCGCGAAAAGCCTATTCGCCCGCGGATCTCGAAACCATGAACATCAACCTGGTTGGCGGCGATCCCTATGGCGGATCCTGCGCGCTCGACCAGTTCTTCATCTGGCGTCCGTTTTCGGGCAGCAGGAACCACGCGACCCAGATCGAGAACCTGCACCACATCGGCGCCTCGACCCATCCCGGCCCGGGCCTGGGCGGCGGGTCGGGCTTCCTGCTGGCCAGGAGGCTGGGCGGATGAACGACATCAAGCCGCCCGCCACGGACCGATCGGAGCCCTTCCAGCGGCTGGGCGAGATCGGCCTGTCGAACTTCGCCCCCTATCTCATGAACCGGCTGATGGGCCGCTACAACGCCGATCTCAGGCAGGAGATGGCCGGCCTCGGCCTCACCACGCCGAAGATGCGCACGCTCGCGGTGCTGTCGGTGATCGACGCGCTGCCGATCTCCGAACTGGCCGTCTACGCAGTGGTCGAGCAGTCGACACTCAGCCGTGCGCTCGAACAGCTCGCGACCGACGGCCTCGTCCGTCGCGAGCCCGACGCCAATGACAGCCGCGTCACCCGCGTCGTCATCACCGATACCGGCCGCGCGGCCTTCGACCAGTTGTGGCCGACCATGGCGCGGATCTATTCGCAGATGTTCAACGGCATCCCGGATGAGGAACGCGCCGCCTTCGTCGAGACGCTCAGGAAAATGCTCCACAACATCCGCAAGCACGACTTCTAAGCCTCTGATTAAATGAAAAATAATACACGTGAACCCCGAATTTCAACCTGAGGACAAGACCATGAAGCATCTCCTTCTCGCCGCAACCGCATGTGCCATGGCCCTCGGGGTCGCGGGCGTTCACGCCGACACGCTTCCGGGCGTCAAGGGCATCAATCACATCGGGCTCACGGTTCCCGACATCGCCGAGGCCGAGGCCTTCTTCACCGATGTCCTGGGGTGCGAGAAGGCAACCTCGTTCGGTCCCTTCCGCGACGACACGGGCACCTTCATGCAGGACCTGCTCGACGTCGATCCGCGCGCGGTGGTCAACCAGATCACGCTGATGCGCTGCGGCTTCGGCAGCAACATCGAGCTGTTCTCCTACGACGCGCCTGGCCAGGAAACCGTCCGGCCGAAGAACAGCGATATCGGCGGCCACCACATCGCCTTCTATGTCGAAGACATCGACGCGGCTGCCACCTATTTCAAGGACAAGGGCATCCGCACGCTGATGGGCCCCTTCCCGGTCAATGAAGGGCCGGCCGCGGGCCAGGCGATCATCTATTTCTTCGCGCCCTGGGGCCTGCAGATGGAGGCCATCTCCTTCCCCACCGGCATGGCTTACGAGAAAGACGGCGGACCGGTTCTCTGGTCCAACACCGACCCGGCCAAGTAGGACCGGATCAAGGCAAGCAACAGAGGTGCACCATGGCTGAACGCTCATTCGCCAAGGAAGTCCGGAAGCTCAAGCTCGGTGAAGGCGACACCTTCACCGGCGAGGGCATTCTGGCATTGACGAAGGCGCTTCTGGAAGCGGGCGTCGGCTATGTCGGCGGCTACCAGGGCGCACCCATCAGCCATCTGATGGACGTACTCGCCGACGCCGAGGAGATCCTGACCGAACTTGGCGTGCGCTACGAGGCCAATGCGTCCGAAGCCGCCGCGGCAGCGATGCTCGCGGCCTCGGTGCATTACCCGATCCGCGGTGCGGTCACCTTCAAGGGACCGGTCGGCGTCAACGTGGCCTCCGACGCGCTTGCCAACCTGTCGTCCTCGGGCGTCACCGGCGGCGCGCTCGTGATCATCGGCGAGGATTACGGCGAAGGCTCCTCGATCATGCAGGAGCGCAGCCATGCCTTTGCGATGAAGTCGCAGATGTGGCTGCTCGATCCCCGGCCCAACCTGCCCTCCATCGTCAAGTCCGTGCACCAGGGTTTTGAGCTCTCGGAAGCCAGCAACACGCCGGTGATGCTGATGGTCCGGATCCGCTCCTGTCACGTCACCGGCAGCTTCGCGGCGAAGGACAACAAGCGCCCGCCGTTTACCGTCAGGGACGCACTCGCCAATCCGCGCAGCGACTACGCGCGCGTCGTGCTGCCGCCGATGTCCTATCTGCAGGAACACGACAAGATCAACAACCGCTGGCCGGCGGCGCTTACCTACATTCGCGAGCACAAGCTCAACGAGGTCTTCGGGCCGAGCGAGGCCCCGGTCGGCATCGTGCTTCAGGGCGGCATGTACAATGGCGTGATCCGGGCGCTGCAGCGATTGGGCCTCGCCGACATCCACGGCGACACCGAGATCCCGCTCTACGTGCTCAACGTCACCTACCCGCTTGTCCCCGACGAGTTCTTCGCGTTCTGCGAAGGCAAGTCTGCGGTGCTGGTGGTCGAGGAAGGCCAGCCGGAATTCATCGAGCAGTCGCTCGGACTGGCGCTCTACAAGGCCGGAAGCTCGATTGCGCTTCACGGCAAGGACATGCTGCCGATGGCGGGCGAATACACCGGCCAGGTCATGCTCGACGGCCTCGAGGCGTTCCTGAAGAAGGCCGCGCCCGAGCTGCTGCCTGCCCGGCTGCGCGCCCCCAATTCCGATCACAAGCCGGCGCTGCCGGACCTGTCCAGGACCGTGCCGATGCGCCCGCCGGGCTTCTGCACCGGCTGTCCGGAGCGGCCGATTTTTGCCGCCATCAAACTGACCGAGATGGAACGCGGCAGGCACCAGATCGCGGGCGACATCGGCTGCCACCTGTTTGCCACCCTGCCCCCATTCGAGATCGGCGGCTCGACCATGGGCTACGGCCTGGGGCCGGCATCGAACGCCGCCTTCGACGGCGGCGGCGACAAGCGCTCGATCTCGATCCTGGGCGATGGCGGCTTCTGGCACAACGGCCTGTCGTCCTCGATCGGCAACGCGGTCTACAACAAGTCCGACGGCGTCATCGTCATCGTCGACAATTTCTATTCCGCCGCCACCGGCGGCCAGGACATCCTCTCCTCGCGCGCCGACAATGCGTCCAAGGCCACCGGCCACCCGATCGCCGACGCGGTCAAGGGCGTGGGCGTCAAGTGGGTCCGCCAGCTCGACCGCACCTATGATGTGCCGAAGATGCGCGAGATCCTGAACGAGGCGCTGACCACCGATCATGTCGGCCCCAAGGTCATCATCGCCTCGTCGGAATGCATGCTCAACAAGCAGCGCCGCGAGAAGCCGCTGATGGCCAAGGCGATCAAGGAAGGCAGGCGGGTCGAAAAGCCGCGCTTCGGCGTCGACGAGGACATCTGCACCGGCGACCACGCCTGCATCCGCCTTTCGGGGTGCCCGTCGCTTTCCTTGAAGAAGCTCGACGATCCGCTCCGCGACGATCCGGTCGCCAGCATCGACCAGAGCTGCGTCGGCTGCGGCAATTGCGGCGAGGTGGCCGACGCGGCCGTACTCTGCCCGTCCTTCTACCGCGCCGACGTGGTGCACAATCCCGGCTGGGCCGAGCGCAAGTTCGGCGCGCTGAGGCACCGCATCATCACCTGGTTGCAGACCCGCCGCTCCAGCGGCCGCCTTGAATTCGTCCGGACCTGAAGAATGGCAAGCATGACCCACTCCGCCTTCACCCCCAAGCCTCAGGATCCGGCGCTTGACCAGATCATCAAGCTCGCCATCATGGCAGTCGGCGGCCAGGGCGGCGGCGTGCTCACCAACTGGGTCGAGGACTGCGCCCGTTCCAACGGCTACGCCGTGCAGGCCACCTCCGTGGCCGGCGTCGCCCAGCGCACCGGCGCCACGATCTACTACATGGAAATGGCGCCCCTGCGGGATCGCGCGCCGGTGTTCTCGCTGCTGCCGGCGGCGGGCGATGTCGACATCCTGGTGGCGGCCGAGATGATGGAGGCCGGACGCGCCATCATGCGCGGCTTCGTCACCCCCGACCGCACCACGCTGATCGCCTCCTCCCACCGGGCGCTGGCGGTGTCCGAAAAGATGGTCCCCGGAGATGGCATCGCCGATTCCCAGGAAGTCATCGCGGCCGCCGAAATCGCCGCCCGGCGCTTCATCGCCTTCGACATGGAGAAGATGGCGATCGATGCCGGCTCGATGATCTCGGCAAGCCTGTTCGGCGCGCTCGCCGGCTCCGGCGCGCTGCCCTTCGACCGGTCGAGTTTCGAGGCCGCCATCAAGGCCTCGGGGCGCGGCGTCGAGGCAAGCCTCAGGGCCTTTGCCGCGGGCTTCGAGGCCGCGGCCAACGGCACGGTCGAAACGCCGCGCTCAGGGCGGATCAAAACCGTGGCCGGCGCGCCCTCGGGCCCCAAACCGCTTGTCGACCGCTGGAATGCCCTTGCCGCGCGCGCGACGGCCCTGCCCGACCCCGTGCGCGACATGGCGCTCACAGGCTTGCGCGCGGTGGTCGATTTCCAGGACCTTGACTACGGCCGCGACTACCTCGACCGGGTCGAAAAGGTGCTGGCGGAAGACGATCCGGCCAAGGGCCATGAACTGACGCTCGAGGCCGCCAAATACATCGCCAAGGCGATGGCCTATGACGATGTCTTCCGCGTGGCCGACCTCAAGACCCGCGGCAGCCGCTTTGCCCGCGTGCGCGGCGAGATTGCCCCGGCCAAGGGCGCGCAGATGAAACTCACCGAATTCATGCACCCGCGCGCCGAAGAGGTGGTCGGCATGATGCCAGCGCGTCTCGGCCGCAGGCTTTCGGCGAGCGAACGCGCCATGCGGCTGATCGACCGGCTGGTCAACAAGGGCCGCCGGTTGCGCACCGACCGGCTTTTGCCTTTCGCCCAGCTCTACGTGCTGGGCGGCCTGCGCAAGTATCGGCGCGGCACGCTACGCCATGCCATCGAGACGCAGCATCTGGAAGACTGGCTTGCCCAGGCGCTTGCCTATCGCCGGATCGACTACGCGCTGGGCGTCGAAACCCTGCGCAACCGCCGCCTGGTCAAGGGCTACTCCGATACCCATGCGCGCGGCCTGTCCAAGTTCGACCGCGTGATGGACGGCGTGGCGCTTCTGGCCGGCCGCGACGACGCCGCCCACTGGTGCCGGCTGTTGCGCGAGGCGGCGCTTGCCGACGAGAAGGGCGAGCAGCTGGAAGGCGCGCTCAAGACCGTCCGCTCCTTTGCGAGCCAGGCCGAGACAGCCCTTCCGAACTGAGATCTCCGTCCTGAAATGGTCGTGATCTGAACAGGCGTGCCCCGGCATCCGTGGTAGGGAACGGTCCTTCGGCGGGTTTGCCGTCTGTGACATCATGATTTTGGAGAAGAGATCCTGCATGAGCCGCAAATTGCCCCCGCTGAACTGGCTTCGCGCCTTCGAGGCGTCGGCCAGGAGCCAGAGCTTCACCCAGGCCGCCGCCGAGCTCAACCTGACCCAGGCGGCGGTTTCCAAACAGGTCAAGCTACTGGAGCACTACCTGAGCGAACAGCTGTTCATCCGCAACCCGCGTAGCCTCGAGCTGACCAAGACCGGCGAGGCCTATCTGCCGAAGGTCCGCGATTGCTTTGACCGGCTTGCCGCGGGAACGAATGAAGTATTCGGCCGCCGTCGCAGCGAGATGCTGACGATCCGCTGCATGGTCGGATTTTCGATCAACTGGCTGGCGCCCCGCCTGCCCCGCTTCATGGCGCGCCATCCTGGAGTGGCTATAAGGATCATTTCCAGCGTCTGGGGCGATGAATTCGACAAGGAGAATTTCGATTTCGACATCCGCTACGGCGCCGGCAGATGGCCGGGCCTGACCGCGCAGCGCCTGACCTGGGAAACGATCACGCCGGTCTGCAGCCCCGCGCTCCTGCACGGCGAGAACGCCATTCGCAAACCCGAGGACCTGGTGAACCACGCGCTCCTGCACGTGCTCGGCTACGAGGAAGGCTGGGGGCTCTGGCTCAGGGCCGCCGGGGTCAGCGCCGACGTCGACCGGGGTCGCGGCCTGCACTTCGACACCTCGCTGATTGCCTTCGAGGTGGCCGCCAAGGGCGGAGGCATCGCGCTCGGCCGCTCGTCCATGACCGGCGAGGACATTGCGTCTGGCCGCCTTGTCATGCCATTCGATCTGTCGGTGCCGAACGATGAAGCCTTCCACCTGATCACGCCGCCCGCGGACGACGTCCATCCCGATGCGCGGCACTTCCGCGATTGGCTGCTCGAGGAATCCGACCTTGCATTCGGGGCTCTCCGGCATACATAGACGGATCTAGCGAGGACGACCTCCCCATATGGGACGAACAGCCGGGACGGCCCGGCATCTATCTGGGGACCTCCATGCGAGACACCAAAGACAGAATCCGCCACGCGCTGAGCTTTGAAATCATTGCGCTTGCCCTTGTCACGCCGCTCGGCGCCTGGGCTTTCGACATGCCCGCCGGCCATGTCGGCGTTGTCGCCGTGGTCGGCGCCACGATCGCCACCGGCTGGAACTATCTCTACAATCTGATCTTCGACCATGCCATGCTGAGGATCGCCGGGCATGTCCGCAAAACGATTCCGCTCCGGATCCTCCATGCGTGCCTTTTCGAAGGCGGACTGCTTGTGATCCTGCTGCCGTTCATCGCCTGGTATCTCGGCGTGAGCCTCGTCGAGGCTTTCGTGATGGACCTGGCCTTTGCGGCCTTCTACCTGGTCTACGCCTTCGTCTTCAACTGGGCCTACGACCTGGTCTTTCCCGTGCCGGAAGCGCCGGCTGCCCAGACCCGGTAGCCCTTCGCTGGAGTTAGAAAGCGGAAAGGCCGCGGATCGCTCCGCGGCCTTTCCTGTTCCGGTCAATCCTCAGATCAGGCGAACCACCAGCGCTCGGGGATCTTGTTGCCGTCGCTCTGCCAGTTGGCGGCAACCTTCTCGTCATGCACAAGGTTCTTGGTGTGGGCATGGATGAAGTTGGCCCACATGCCGACAACGGCGCCGCCGTCGTCCTGGAGCAGCCGCTGGGCTTCCCAGTACTGGTCCTTGCGCTTGCCTTCGTCGGTTTCGGACCGCGCCATAACCACCAGCTCGTTGAACTTGGTGGCGGCTTCGCCGTCCTTCCAGGCGGTGTCGTTCCATTCGGTGTCGTTGGTGTAGGCCGAGGAATACATCCAGTCCTGGGTCGGACGACCGCCCCAGTAGCAGGCCGACCAGGCCTTCTTGTTCCATACGTTCGACCAGTAGCCGTCGCTGGGCTCGCGCACGATCTCGATGTCGATGCCGACTTCCTTGGCCGAAGCCGCGATCAGCTGGGCTGCGTCCATGGCGCCGGCGAAGGCGGCATCGGAAGCCGAAAGCTGGATGGTGCCGGAATGACCCGACTTCTTGTAGTGCTCGGCCGCCTTTTCGGGGTTGAACTCATGCACCGGCAGTTCGGTGTTGAAGAACGGCATGGATTCGTTGACCGGCACGTCGTTGCCGGCCTTGCCGTGGCCGAGCAGGATCTTGTCGACCAGTTCCTGGCGCTTGATGGCGTATTTGAGCGCCATGCGCAGGTCGTAATTGTCGAACGGCGCCATGTTGACCCGCATCGGGAAGGTGAAATGCTGCGTTCCGGTGGTCTCGAAGATCTGCAGCGTCGGCACCCGACCGAGCAGCGCCACGGTCTTGGGATCGACGTTGTCGATGAAGTCGACGTCGCCGTTCATCACCGCATTCTGGCGCGCAGTGGTGTCGAGCAGCGTGATGAACTCGCATTCGTCGAAATGCGCCCGGCCTTCCTTGAAGAAGTTCGGGTTGCGCTTGGACGTGGTGCGAACGCCCGGCTCGAAGGACTCGATGATATAGGCGCCGGTGCCGATCGGGCTGTTCGGGTCCTCGATCTTGCCGTCGGTCGAAGGCATGATCATGATGTGGTAGTCGGACACGATGAACGGGAAGTCGGCATTGCCGCCGCTGAGTTCAAAGATCACGCGGTTGTCGCCGTCCTTCTTGATATCGGTGATGCCGGCGAGCAGCCCCTTGGCGGCGGACTTGGAATTCTCGTCGCGGTGATAGTTGAACGTCGCGATGACGTCGTCGGCCGTCATGGTCTTGCCGTTGTGGAACTCCACGCCCTTGCGCAGGTCGAAGATCCAGGTCTTGGCGCCGTTGGCTGCTTCAAAGCTCTCCGAAAGTTCGGGTACGAGGACGCCCTCATTGCTGATTTCGGTGAGCTGGTTGCCGCGGGCGTAGTTGATCGCCTGGGTCATGCCGTGTTCGGCGGTGCCGGCATCGAGCGTGTCCGTGGTCGACCCGTAGGACGAGCCGAGACGCAGCTTTCCGCCCTTCTTCGGCGTCGCCGCGAGCACGTTTGTAGCAAGCGTCAGCGCCGACGGCACAGCCAGGCCGGCCGCGATGGCGGCCCTGATGAACTGCCGCCTGTCGATCTGACCTTCCGTGAGCCAGCGCGCCTGCTTCTTCAGATACTCGTCTCTCATATTAGCCTCCGTTGAGTTCCCAGATTATGGTTTTTGGCATTGCGCACATCGCAACATTCCCGCCTATCCTGTCGTCTTGACGCCAGTTGTCAACTGCCTGCCCGGATCCGATGATACCGCGAGCTTTGCCGTGCGAAGGCCAACTAATGTGGGGGCATTGCATGGTCGATGGTTATGCCAAACCGCGATTGCGCCGTATTTCCGCGACCCTGGATTGAAACGGGTGCGCGGCGCACATCCTCGGTTCGGATCCTCGCGGTCAAATTCCCCTCACCCGGTTTACAAATGCCACGCAACTGGCCAACAATGCGCCCCTTGCAAGAGGGCCGGCATGAGCCGGTCCGATGCAATCTGAAAAGATGGCGACAAGATCATCTGATCATGAGGGGAATGCGCGGTTGAACGCTGTGCTGGCGACAATACTGAAACGCCTGGGGCTTGGCTTTGCCACGCTCGTGGTTGTTTCGGCGATCATTTTCAGTTCCATTTCCATGCTGCCCGGTGACTTCGGCCAGGCGGTGCTCGGCCAGTCCGCCACCGAAGAGACCGTCGCAGCTTTCCGCAAGGAACTCGGCTTGGACAAGCCGGCGGTGGTTAGGTACTTCGAATGGGCCGGTTCCGTGCTGCAGGGCGATCTCGGCACCTCGTTCTCCGGCCGCAACGCATCGGGCCAGGACCGCTCCCGCCAGGTCAGCGACCTGGTCATGCCGCGGCTCTGGAACACGCTGTTTCTGGCCGGCGTCACCGCGCTCATCGCCGTGCCGCTCGCCCTGTTTCTGGGCCTGACCACGGCGCTTTACCGCAACTCCGCCTATGACCGGACGGTCAATGCGGCGACGCTGACAACGATCTCGACGCCCGAGTTCTTCGTCGCCTACATCCTGATCCTGTTCTTCGCCTCGCTGTGGCCGGTCTTTCCGTCGCTTGCCAATGTCAACGCCACGACCGAACTTGGCGAGAGGCTCTACCGGGTCGCCCTGCCCGCGCTGACGCTCACTTTGGTGATCGTGGCGCACATGATGCGCATGACCCGCGCCGCCATCATCAACCTGCTCGCCAGCCCATACATCGAGATGGCGCGGCTCAAGGGCGCCTCGCGCTCCGAGATCATCCTCAAGCACGCCCTGCCCAACGCCTGGGCGCCGATCGCCACCGTGATCGCCTTCAACCTCGCCTATCTGGTGGTGGGCGTCGTCGTGGTCGAGGTGGTCTTTGTCTATCCAGGCATCGGCCAGTTGATGGTCGACGCCGTCACCAGCCGCGACATCCCAGTGGTGCAGGCCTGCGCGCTGATCTTCGCCGCCACCTATATCCTTTTGAACCTGACCGCCGACATCATCGGCATCGTCACCAACCCGCGATTGCTGCACCCGAGATGAGCGAGCAACCCCAGACCTATGAAGCCGCCGCGGAGGTGGGAGCGGTCCGCAAGCGCCGAACCCGGCTTGAGCGCACGGGCCTGCTGCTCAAATCGGCGCCGCCCAGCGCCTGGTTCGGAATGATCGTGGTCGGTCTCTACATCCTGGTGGCGCTCCTCGCCGACGTCATCGCGCCCTATGGCGAGGCGCAGATCCATCCCGTTCCCTTCGCCCCCTGGGGCGGCGAGTTCATGTTCGGCACCGACCAGATCGGCCGCGATGTGCTGACAAGGCTGATCTACGGCGCGCGCAACACCATGGGCATCGCGCTCGCGACCACGCTTCTGTCCTTCCTCATCGGCGGCGGGCTCGGCCTGGTGGCGGCCATCAACCGCAGCTGGCTCGATCAGTTGCTGAGCCGTTTCGTCGACGTGCTGATGGCGATCCCGAGCCTCATCTTCGCGCTGATGCTGCTGTCGATCTTCGGCTCGACCGTCACCAGCCTGATCGTGATCATTGCGATCCTCGATTCCACCCGCGTCTTTCGCTTGACCCGCGCGGTGGCCGTCAATGTCGCGGTGATGGACTATGTCGAGGCGGCGAAGCTGCGCGGCGAGGGGTTGGGCTGGATCATGCGCCGCGAGATCCTGCCCAACATCCTGCCGCCGCTGGTGGCCGAGTTCGGCCTGCGCTTCTGCTTCGTGTTCCTGACGATTGCGGCGCTCTCGTTCCTGGGCGTCGGCATCCAGCCGCCCACCGCCGACTGGGGCTCGATGGTGCGAGAGAACGCCTCGCTGATCCAGTTCGCCAAATACGACCTGACCGCGGCGATCACGCCGCTCCTGCCGGCCGCGGCGATCGCGCTGCTCACGGTGGCGGTCAACTTCATCGTCGACTGGTTCCTGCACAAGACGAGCGGACTTCGCGATGACCATTGAGCCCAACCGCAAGGACATCCTTCTGGAAATGCGCGATGTCCGCATCGACGGGTTTTCCGACGAGCGCTGGCACAAGATCATCAAGGGCGTCGACCTGACGCTCAGGCGCGGCGAGATCGTCGGGCTGATCGGCGAATCAGGCGCAGGCAAGTCCACGCTCGGCAAGGCGGCGATGGGCTACACCCAGCCAGGCTGCAAGCTTGTCGGCGGCTCGATCCTGTTCGACGGCATCGACCTGGTGAAGGCCAGCGATGCCGACAAGCGAAAGCTGTGGGGCACCCGCATCGCCTATGTGGCGCAGTCGGCGGCGGCCTCCTTCAACCCGGCGCACCGGCTGATCGACCAGACCGTGGAAGCCGCCACACGGCGCAAGATCCGCCCCGACGCCGAATCGCGCGCCGATGCTGTGGAACTGTTCCGGGCGCTGCAACTTCCCAATCCGGAAACCATCGGCGGCCGCTACCCGCACCAGGTCTCGGGCGGCCAGCTGCAGCGGGTGATGACCGCCATGGCCATGTCGCCCCGCCCGGACCTGATCATCTTCGACGAGCCGACGACGGCGCTCGACGTCACCACCCAGGTCGAAGTGCTCTCGGCCATGCGCAACATCGTCGAGGAATTCCACACCGCCGCGATCTACATCACCCATGACCTGGCCGTGGTTGCCCAGATGGCCGATTTCATCAAGGTGCTGCGCTTCGGCGAGGAAGTCGAGGAGGCGCCCACGCGGCAGATGCTGACGCATCCCGAGAAGCCCTACACCAAGTCCCTCTGGTCCGTGCGTGCGCTGGAAAAGCCCGAGGTCAAGGGCGAGGACATCGTGCTGTCGATCGACCATGTCGACGCCGCCTATGGCCCGCTCAAGGTCCTCCACGATGTCACCATCTCGATCCCGCGCGGACGCACCGTGGCGGTGGTGGGCGAGTCGGGGTCGGGCAAGTCGACCACGGCCCGGGTCATCACCGGCCTGCTTCCGCCGACTGCGGGCGCCGTCAGCTTCAATGGAAAGCCCTTGCCGGCCGCCTTGAAGGACCGCAGCAAGGACCAGCTGCAGCGCATCCAGATGATCTACCAGAGGGCCGACACGGCGATGAACCCGCGCCAGACCGTCTATGAGATCATTGCCCGTCCGCTCGAATTCTACCTGGGGCTCAAGGGCAAGGCCCAGGAAGCGCGGGTCATCGATCTGCTCAAGATGATCGAA
Source organism: Hoeflea sp. (assembly GCF_030682515.1). Classification (GTDB taxonomy): domain Bacteria; phylum Pseudomonadota; class Alphaproteobacteria; order Rhizobiales; family Rhizobiaceae; genus Hoeflea. Next base: position 68,561 of record NZ_JAUXOD010000137.1, read on the forward strand.
CTCGACGAGAGCTTCATGGACCGGCTGCCGTCGGAACTCTCGGGCGGCCAGAAGCAGCGCATCTGCATTGCCCGGGCGCTCGCCGCCAATCCCGATGTCATCATCTGCGACGAGGTGACCTCCGCGCTCGACCAGATCGTGCAGGAAGGGATTCTCAAGCTCTTGCTGCGGCTGCAGAAGGAGTTCAACATCACCTATCTGTTCATCACCCATGACATCGCAACGGTGAAGGCGATTTCCGACGAGATCGTGGTGATGTACCGGGGCAAGGTGGTCGAGCAGGGGCTGAAAAGCGAAATCCTGGCGCCGCCCTTCCCGGACTACACCCAACTGCTGTTGTCCTCTGTGCCGGAAATGGATCCCGACTGGCTCACCAACCTGCTTGCGGCGCGGCCGGCCTGAGCGTCAGGGACGCAGCCCTCGCCGCCGCCTTTACCGGGCGGCAAGCAGGCCTGGCAGATCCGCCACCGAAGCAATGCAGATGTCGGCGAGCTCCGTGAGCGACTGATGCGTGCCCGTCCCCGACAGAACCCCGATCGCAGCCCCCGCGCCGGCCGCCCGCGCCATCGCCAGATCATGGCGGTTGTCGCCCACCATCGCGATCTGGCTCGCGCTCAGCCCCAGATGCGCGGCGAAGGCGTGGATCATCCCGGGCTCGGGCTTGGGGCCGTGGCCGCTGTCATAGCCGGCGATGAAGCTCACATGCCGCGTGAGCCCCAGCACCTCGACCGTCCGCCTTATGCTGGCCTCGCCGTCGCTCGAGGCGATGCCGAGCGGCAGGCCGGAGCCGGTGAGCCGACCCATCAGATGGTCGAGGTCGCAGATCGGCACCGCCGCGTCCGCCCCGTCGACAAAGGCCTGGTCGAGCAGGCGGGCAAGCATGTCAGGCGCGACCGGGCTGCCATGGGCGACCATGTGCCGGGCGATCTCACCCGCATTGGCGGCGGCGAACATGCTGTCGGCCCGGGTCTTGCCGGTGAGCGGATCCATGCCGCAGGCGCTGAGCAGGACATCGGCAAGCGGACCATCGCCGGCGGCGGCAATGGTGGCCGCCTTGCGGTTGATCACCGACCAGGTCCGGTCGAAATCGATCAGCGTTCCGTCCTTGTCGAACAGAATTGCCTTGATTGAGCTGTCCAATGTCCATGTCATGGGCGTATTCCGGTTTGACAGCTGCTGTGCATCGCGATTGCATGGCCGTCAAGCCCATCTCAAACGCCAGAGGACCCGCCCTTGCGCCCTGCCCCATATGACAGACTGATAGACGAGGAAACCTGGGCCTTTGTCGACAGGTCGGCCGGCTTCTATCCCGATGACGCCACCGCCCTCGACCTCAGCAGTCAGCGCAGCGTCTATGATTCGCTGTGCCACGCCTTCGATGCGGGCCGGCCCGCAGGCGTGACTGTACGCGACTATTCGGTGCCGGGCCCGGCAGCACCCATCCCGGTTCGCGAATACGCGCCCGCGGCCGGCGCGCCCTTGGCTTGCGTGGTGTACCTGCATGGTGGCGGTTTCATTCTCGGCGGCCTCGACAGCCATGACAGCATCTGCGCCGAGATCTGTCACGGCACAGGCTTTACAGTCGTCGCGGTTGATTATCGACTGGCGCCCGAACACCTGCATCCCGCCCAGTTCGAAGACGCGCTGGCAGCCTTCAGGCATGTGGCGGGCACGTCCGGGCTGCCGGTGATCCTCAGCGGCGACAGCGCCGGCGGCAATCTCGCCGCCGCTGTGTGCTGGGCGACGCGCGGGGGGGACCACGTCCCTGCGGGTCAGGTGCTGGTCTACCCGGCGCTCGGCGCCGACACCAGCCGCGGAACCTTCCTCACCCACGCCTACGCGCCGATGCTGTCGACCGCCGACATGATCTATTACGACGAGGTGCGCTCGGGCGGCATGCCTCCTCACGGCGACCCGCTCTTCACGCCGCTTGCCGCGCGCGAACTCGACGCCATGCCGCCCACGCTGGTGTTCACAGCCGAGTGCGACCCGCTGTCCGGCGACGGACCAGACTATTGCGCGCGCATCGCGGCCCAGGGCGGCCGGGCGCACTGCATCGAGGAGCAGGGCCTCGTCCACGGCTATCTGCGCGCCCGCCACTCCGTGGCCCGCGCCCGCAGGAGCTTCGATCGCATTGTTGCGGGCATCAGGGCCTTGGGCGCGGGCGAATGGCCCTCCTAGCGTCTCGTCCATGAGGCGCCTCAGACGAACCGGCGCGGGATCTTCTCGTCCCAGTCCCTCTCGAAGACCTGCTCGCCATCCTCCTTAGCCACCAGTCTTCCGGTGACGAAGAAGAAGTCCCTGTCGCAGCGCATCTCCATCTCCGCCACCGTTTCGGTCCGCCAGCCGTCGCGACCGCCGGTCTGCTCCCAGCGGATATGTGCGGTGGCCGAGAGCGGATCGTCGGGATGGATGGACCAGCGCTCAAGCGTCGTGCTGCCCGAGATCAGGCCGTGTTCCAAATCGCGGTTCTCCCCCGAATCGTTGAAGACCACCGTCGTGACCACGCCGGTCGCTTGATCGGTCTCCGTCTCCCGGGTGGAGACCGAGGGCCGGAGGTTCTCGTGCCGCCAGGGCGCTGCGCCGACCGGTTTCTCGAAGCTGCATTCGTCCGCATTGGCACGAAGCGTGCGGCAGGGAAGCGCGAGTTGGCCCCGTTCCAGCGTCACGGTGGCGCGCTCCGGCGACGGCCAGATGAACGGCCAGCAGGCCGTCGACACGGCGATCCTGAGCCTGTGGCCCGCAGGGACCCGGTAGGCGATCTGGTCGAGCGTGACGGTCGCCTCGAAGACCTCGCCCGGCACGATGAGGTCCGGCGCTTCGCTCGACCGCCGGTGGGTGAGATTGAGCACGCCCATGGTGATGAGCGCCGAGCTTCCGTCGGGCCTGAGGTCGCAGAGCCGCACCGCGAGCTGCGCCATCGGCCTGTCGGACACGGCGCGGATCACGAGTTTTGGTGCGCCGACGATGTCGAGCGATTCACCCAGCACGTCACCGTCGAAACAGGCAGATCTCGCATCATCCGGTGTCTGTTCGTCAGGCAGTTCCGGCCCGTAGGCGAAGGGGAAATACTCGCCCGCCTGGCTGCCGCAATCCGCGGGCGAATTGACCGGCACCGGATGGGTCATCCGCCCATGCCCGAGCGAGCCATCCCCAAGGTCAAAGGTCTTTTCTATGATCGCGGGAGACGGCCATTCTGCCTCGGCGATCCACCTTCCCGGGCGCCCGTCCACCCACCGCGCGGGCGCGACGCTGTCCATCAGCCAGGCCCGGTAGGCGGGCAAGTTCTCGGCGCCATTGTCGATGCCCTTGAGCCAGCGGTCCCACCAGCGCTTCGCCTCCTGCAGGAAGCCGATGCGCGGCTCCGGTCCGGCGTAGTGCGGATACTTGTGGATCCACGGCCCAACGATGCCCTTGACCGGGGCGTCGAGGTTCTCGACGAGATGCGAGATCGTGTTGCGGTAGCCGTCGTGCCAGCCGCCGATCGACAGCACCGCTGCCTCGATCGCGCGGTAATCCTCGCAGACCGAGCCGTGCTTCCAGTAGCCGTCCCGCGTCTGCCGGGAGATCCATTCCGTTGCCAGGAACGGCATCGCCTCCAGCCGCTCGAGCCACATCTCGCGCCAACGGTCCCCCACCAGCATCGGATCCGGCGGACGCGACGAATAGGACAGCATGTTGGCCGCCCAGCCGAAATTCTCGCCCAGCAGGCAGCCGCCCTTGAAATGGATGTCGTCGGCGAACCGGTCGACTGTCGAGCACAACGTGATGATCGCCTTCAGCGCCGGCGGCCTGAGAGCTGCTACCTGCAGCGAGTTAAACCCGCCCCAGGAAATCCCCATCATGCCCGCCGTGCCCGAACACCAGGGCTGGGCCACGGCCCAGGCGATGACATCGCAGGCGTCCTGCAGTTCCTGCGCCGTGTATTCGTCCTCCATCAGGCCTTCCGAATCGCCGTTGCCGCGCATGTCGACCCTGATGCAGGCATAGCCCTGCCCCGCCATCCAGGGATGGGTGAGGCTGTCGCGCACGATGGTGCCGTCGCGCTTCCTGTAGGGCAGATGCTCGAGAATGACCGGCACCGGGTTTTCGCCCGCGTCCTTCGGCATCCAGATCCTCGCCGACAGCCGGCAGCCGTCGGGCATGACGATGGGCTGGTCCGCGATCTCGACGACGGCGCGCGGCAATGCCGACTGTGTTTCCGGCATGAAGGATGCCATGACGTCTCTCCCGATGACCAACAGGTGTCGAACCTGTCATGCGGGAGCGGACCCGCGCAATGGGCGAGCCGCGGCTTTTGTCGACTGACCACGGAATTTTCATCCCGCGCCTGGCCCCCGGTCCGGTCCGGCAAGCCAGTGGGGGTCCTCGCCTTACCCGGCGCGCAGGGCGCTGATCAGGCCGCGCGGCCCCTTGCCGCCCTGCGTCAGCGCGGATCCCTTGAGCACCGCGACGATTTCGATCCCATGTTGCTCCAAAAGCCCAAACGCCGCCTCGTGCTCTTCGAAGGCCAGGATCCGGCGGGGCGACAGCAGGATCGGCGCAAGATGGCTCAAGGCCGTGCCAACGGCGCCGGCATGGTCCCGCGCATCGATCAGGCACAGATCCCTCGCCCCCGACGCGCGCGCGAAGTCCTCGAGGAAGCCCGACCGGCAGGGCTCGACCGTCAGCGCCATGCCATGCCGGTTCGGATGCACGGCGAAGGCGCGGGCCATGTCCAGGATCGCACTGTTGACAAGCAGGCAGTCCCGGTCGAACGGAACGAAGCAGTCATCGAGGCGGGCGCCCCCGGTTCCGGTGAGATCGAGCCAGAAAACGGTGTAGTCCTTGTTCTTCCTAAACAGCGCCGCCGCCAGTTCGGACAGGGCCAGCACGCCTGTTGCCTGGGTGATCGCAGCCACGCAGACGAGTCCGCCCGGCATGGCGATGTCATGGCCGTCAATGGGCGGACAGGAGCGGTCGGCGCCATCCGAGCTCAGCCAGAACTCGAACCGCGCCTCATCGAACAGCGGCGCGAAATTGAGCACCGTGGAGAACGTGATCGCCGAAGCCCGGCTCACCGCCGGCTGCAGCGGACACACCACGGCGCCGGCATCGATGAACCGCAGGCCTGAGCGGACCTGGGTCATGTCGGAAAGCGGCGGCAGGAACCAGCTCTTGGCCGCGCCGGCTCCGACGCCCGGCCGGTTGAGCGCCGGCGGCAGCGCCGAGAGCGGCATGCCCTCCATCAGCAACCGGGTGAGCGTTTCCGCCGGCTTCTCGCTCAGCCAGGCCACGATCTCGGCGCCCAGGCGCCTGCTGTCCTCGTACTCGCCGACCCGCCGCTCGACAATCCAGTCGCGCGCATCGGCAAAGCCCAGCGCCGAACACAAGAGCTGATCGAGATGCCTGACGATGACGCCCGCGCGCTTGAGTTCGGCCACGAACCGCGCATGCTGCCGCACCGCTTCATGGACCGCGCCGTCGTCCGGCTCCAGCCTTCCCGGCAGGGCGCACACCGGACCCTGCACCAGGACATCGCGCAGCAGCCCGACATCGTCACTGACCGAAATGATTGCGCCGTCTCGGGCCATGCCATGCCATCTCCAAGGCAATCCACCGGTTTATCTGGCGCAACGTTCCGCCTAAATCAGATCATGCACATTGATGTTTATCAATATCCGCGCACGCGGCTCCACAGCGGCATTGTCCGGGAGATTGTGCCCGGACAATCGAGGGGCCTGGGGATCAGATCGTCGCGATCCGGTCGAGGTCGGCGCGGGTCTCGCCCGATTGCCGGATCAGCTCGGCCGGATTGAGCAGTTCGAACTGCTTGGCGCTGATGTTGCGGATGACCTTGGCGCGCGCCAGCGTCTGGATGTTCCGGCTCAGCGTCTCCGGCGTGGTTCCCAGATAATCGGCGATGTCGCGGCGGCTGAGCGGAATCTGGACGATGTTGGACCCGGGCGGGCAGCCCCGCAAGTGCTGGTTCTGCGACCGTCTGGCGAAGACGTAAAGCAGGGTGGCGACCCGCTGCATGGTGGTGTGGCCGTTGGTGATCGCTGCCCATTCCCGCACTGCGTCGAGTTCATCGAGCTTGGCCTTGAGCATTTCATGCTCGATGACGGGATGCTCGGCGAGAAACCTCTCGAAGTGCGGCTTGCTCATCGTGCACAGGGTGACATCCGTTGCCGCCTCGTAGGAGAACCGCGATTCCTCCGCAAACAGGCGCCCGAAGAAGTCCGACGGGAACAGCAGCCCGACGATGTGGTCATCGCCATTGACCGAGGTGCTGGACAGCTTGACCACGCCTTCGACGATATTGCCGACGATGTCGCAGGGTTCTCCCTGCGCCTGGATCACGCTGCCGCGCGGATAGGACCGCAGATGCGAGATTCGGCTGAGCTGCTGGAGATCCTCCTGGGTACCGGCGCTGCAGATGGCACGGTTGTAGATGACGCAATGGCCGTTCTTGCCGCATACGCAGGAGAGTTCCGCCGCTTGGCTCATGTGCCGCCCCTGTCCTAGGTCGTCCTGCCTCGACGCATACCAACCGGCCATTTCGCACGACGCGTCAGCCACAGGCTGTCAACGAGATCACTGAACCCGACCGTTGGAGAGGCGTCAAGTCTTGACGTGCAGTCTGCGCGGCCAGAATCCGCCGGAGCAGGTGTACCGGATTGGCTGCCCGCGAGGCTCCCGGATCGGATTCTATCGACGGATGCTGATCCGCGTTCCGGAAAAGCCGTGCCGCCGGACGAGATCGAACAGGATCCGGGCATTGTCCGGATGCAGCCTCACGCATCCATGCGATGCCGGACGTCCGAGACTGCTGATCTCCGTGGTTCCGTGAATGGCGTAGCCGCCGCGAAAGAAGATCGAATGCGGCATCGGCGCGTTGTTGTATTTCCGCGAATACCATTTTGCCTCAAGCCGGATCGGTGCGTAACTGCCCGTCGGCGTGCCATATCCCGGCCTTCCGGTGGAGACCGGCCAGGCGTGAAGCGTCCGCCCGTCAAGCTGGATGTGCATTTCCTGGGCCGACAGGTCGATCTCGACCTTGAGCGCGGCGGCGCGGACGGCGTCCGGCGCCATCAGCAAGAAGACCAAAGCGGCCCACGCCAGCGCGGCAAGCCATCGCAAGCCTGGCGGCTTGCGGACCGGACGGGCGCTCATGGCGCCTTCCCGCCAGGCCTGAGGCCATTGCCCGCCGCTGTGCCGTTCCTGGCATACATCTCATCCAGGATCCGGATCACCTCCAGGTCAGTGACCTGGTCAAAGACGGCGTAATGGGCGCCGACGGCATGGAAGGGCGACGGCGTGCTCAGACAGATCACCGAGTCGGCAAGGCGCCGAAGATCCTCCAGGACCTCCGCAGGCGCCACGGGCAAGGCCAGGATCAGGCGCGCCGCACCCCGCTGGCGCAGCACCTGCAAGGCCGCCCGCAGCGTGGCCCCGGTCGCCACCCCGTCATCCACGACCACCACCGTCTTGCCCCTGACGGACACCGGCGGCCGATCGCCGCCATAGAGTTTCTGCCGCCGCTCGAGTTCGGGCATCTCCTCGCGCGCCAGCGACCGGATTGCCTCATCCTCAAGACCCAGAACCCCGGCAATATCCCGGTTGACGGTGAGCTTCATGTCATCGCCGTCGGACACGGCGCCCAGCGCCAGTTCGGGATGGCCGGGCACGCCCACCTTGCGAACCAGCACGATCTCGAGCGGCAGGCCGAAGGCGCGCGCGATCTCCCGCGCCACCGGCACGCCGCCGCGCGGCAGCGCCACCACCACGGTTGAAGCCTGGTCGAGATCGGGCAGTCTCTCGACCAGCATGCGTCCGGCCTGGCTTCGGTCAGCAAAGAGCACGGATCGTCCTCCTCCAAGAAAACCCTGCAGATCTGTGAAGATTACACCCCTCAAAAGGCGCGGCATTGACCATGGTCAATGCCGACGGCTCGCAAACCGGAGGAAAGCCCGCGCGGGCAGCGGCGGTAGGAGGGCTCCGACGAGCCTTGGTCCAGACGGGTGGACAATAGGCCGCAAGGACGGCCAACCGGTCCGCCGCCTCCCTCTCCTGGGACGACCAGGGGCCGTTCCATCCCGACTAGGCGATGGCCTCCGAGCGGCCCGCCTGGCGGCCCGAGAAGATGCAGCCGCCGAGGAAACTGCCCTCAAGCGCATTGTAGCCGTGATAGCCGCCGCCGCCGAAACCGCTGACCTCACCTGCGGCAAAAAGTCCCTCGATCCGCTCGCCCTGGGCATTGAGCACCTGGCCGTTGAGATCGGTCTCGAACCCGCCCAGCGTCTTGCGGGTGATGATGTTGAGCTTGACCGCGATCAGCGGCCCATTGGCAGGGTCGAGAAAGCGGTGCGGCCGTGCGGTGCGCATCAACCTGTCGCCCCGGTAGTTCCGCGCAGCATGAACGGCCATCAGTTGCGCGTCCTTGGTGAAGGGATTGTCGATCTGGCTGTCGCGGGCGACGATCTGGGCCCGCAGCCGTTCCAGATCGATGAGCCCGCCGCCCTTGCGGTTCATGCCTTCGACCAGGTCCTCCAGGCTGTCGGCCACCACGAAATCCTCGCCATGCCGCTTGAACGCCTCCACCGCCGGCGTCGCCTGTCTGTTGAGGAGCCGGTGCCGGATCACCTTGAGCCAGCTCTTGGCGGCAAAATCCGGGTTCTGCTCGGAGCCCGACAGCGCCACCTCCTTCTTGAGGATCTTCTGCGTCATTACGAACCAGGAATAGTCATGGCCGGTCGCGAGGATTGCCTTGAGCGTCGACAGCGTGTCGAAGCCCGGCATGCAGGGCGGCTTGAGCCGGTTGCCTTCCGCATCGAGCCACATCGACGACGGGCCGGGCAGGATCCGGATTCCGTGATTGGGCCAGATCGGATCCCAGTTCTTCACCCCTTCCGTGTAGTGCCACATCCGGTCGGCATTGATCACCCGACCTCCCGCGGCTTGCGCGATCGCGATCATCCGTCCGTCGACATGGGCCGGCACGCCGGCGATCATCTCGCGCGGCGGCTCGCCCAGCCGGTCGCGCGGCCAGGCCTTGCGCACCAGGTCGAAATCACCGCCGATCCCGCCCGACGTCACCAGGACGCTGGCCGCGCGGAGCTCGAACTGGCCGGCGATCTCGCGGCTGGTGGATTGACCCCGCTCCTTGGCGTCCTCGACCAGGATCTCGCCCGAAACCCCTTTGACCGCCCTGTTTTCGGTGATGATGTGCGAGCAGCGATGCCGGAACTTGAGTGAAATCCGCCCCGCCTTAGCATGCGCGAGCACGCGGCGCACGAAGGGCGCGATCGTGCCGGGACCGACGCCCCAGGTCAGGTGGAAGCGCGGCACGGAATTGCCGTGGCCATCGGCGAAGGCGCCGCCGCGCTCGGCCCAGCCGACGACCGGAAACCAGCGCATGCCCATCGCGTGGAGCCACGGCCGCATCTCGTCGGCGGCAAAATCGACATAGGCCTGTGCCCACTGGCGCGGCCAGTAGTCTTCCTCGCGGTCGAACTGCGCCGAGCCCATCCAGTCCGACAGCGCGAGCTTCCGGCTGTCCCGGATGCCCATGCGCCGCTGTTCCGGCGTGTCGACCATAAACAGCCCGCCCAGCGACCAGAACGCCTGGCCGCCGAGGAAATTCTCGGGCTCCTGATCGAGGATCACAACCTGCTTGCCCCGGTCGGCCAGTTCGGCGGCAGCCACAAGCCCGGCCAGTCCGCCGCCCACCACGATCACGTCGCACCTGTCCATCTCGTCCCCTCCCAAGCGGCGGTTTGCGCCGGTCCGAGCCCCGCGGAACCGCGCGATCGCCAGCGCTATGACCACATTTACCAGGATGTCTTGGACTGTCGCCCTTTACAGGCTCCTGAACACCTGGTTGACGGCAAAGGCCGCCTCATAGAATCCGGCCTTGAGCCCTCGCGCGGTCTCCGGGCGCACATCGGTCACCGGCATCAGCAGATCGGCCTCGGCCCCGCCCGCGAGCAGGTCGGCCATGGCCTTGCCGAAGACGGTTCCCGGCGCGATGCCGCGGCCATTGTAGCCGATCGGCGTGTAGAGCCCGTCGTCGAGACGGTGAATGCGCGGCAGATGGTCGGCGGTCATGGCGATCCGGCCATGCCACGACGTCTCGAACTCCACCGGGCCGAGATCGGGGAACAGCCGCTTGAGCTGCCGCGATGCCCAGCGCTCCGACAACCCCTTTGCCCCGCCGATCGCAGCCCCCATCGAGCCGATGATCAGCCGGTCGGCCGCATCTCGCCGAAGCGAGAACATGATCCTGCCGGTATCCCAGATGCCCTGCCGTTCGGGCAGGATGGAAGCGATCCGCGCACCGAGCGGCACGGTCGCGACCTGGAAGAAATGGATCGGCACAAAACTTTCCTCGAGCCCCGGCCACAGACCGTCGGAATAGGCGTTGGTGGCCAGGATGACCGACTTCGCCCGGACCGTGCCGTGGGCGGTCTCGAGCAGCCAGCCGTCGGGCTGCTTGATGAGCTTCGTGACCGGGGCCTCGGTGTGGATGCGCGCCCCCGCCCCCTTTGCCGCGCGCGCCAGGCCGCGCACATACCCCATCGGGTTGAGCGTTCCGGCGCGGGCGTCGAGCAGGCCGCCGTGGAAGGCATGGCTGCCGATCTTCTCCGCGGTCTCCTGTCGCGACAGCAACCGGACCGGCGCGCCAAGCCGCGCCCATTCCTCGGCCCGGCGCGTCAGATCCTTGAGCCCGTCCTCGGAATGGGCGGCATGAATGGTGCCGCTGCGGGTCAGTTCGCAGCGGATCTGGTGCCGCTCGATCAGCGACATCACATAGGCCGGACCGTCGCCCAGAATGTCGACAAGTCGCGCGCCGCGCTCGCCGCCGAGCTTGGCCCGCACATCCTGCGGCGGCAGCCAGAGGCCTGCATTGAGCAGTCCGACATTGCGTCCCGAGCCGCCGAAACCGATCTGCCGGGCCTCGAGCACGCAGCAATCGAGCCCCCGCTCCGCCGCATGCAGCGCCGTCGACAGGCCGGTATAGCCGCCGCCGACAATGGCCACATCGGTGGTCACGTCGCCCGTCAGGGGCGATCGGAAGTCGGATTCCTCCGCGGTTTCATCCCACAGGGAAAGCGTCGATGGAGGTGGCATTGCGTGAGGTTCCTTCACTCCGGACTGTCGCCTGCGCTCCGGCGAACACCCGGGCGCGGCGGCCCGAGTGTTGACGCAAGCACGCCGCCGCGTCAATCATGCAGACGCGCCCGATAGAGGTTTCACGCAGGCTTCAGGGGCGCAGGGAACAATTGTCACGGCAGGGCGCCACCCCAGGACGTCACACCAGTTCGGCCTCCTCCTCGATCCGCCACTTGACCTTGCCGGCGTCGAGAAAATCGATGGAATGGACGACCGTGTTGTCCTCGCCGAGGAAACAGACATTGTAGCTGGGCGCGAGATCGCCGTAGCCCATGCGGTTGATCTGTCCGGTGAAGTCCGGCCAGCAGGTGTGATTGGTCGACCGCGGCGCCGAATAGGGAATGCCGGCGACCGCACCGCTCAGCGTGTAATGGCAATGGCCAAAGAACAGGTGCGCGACGGTGTCGTTGTACTCTCTGAGAAGTGTCTGCAATTCCCGCTCGTTGAAGATGCCGATGACATCGGCATTGGCGACATGCACCCGTACGGGATTGTGGTGCATGAAGAGGTAGGCGCGCTGGGCCGCGGCCCGCGCGCCCTTGAGAACTTGCGTCAGCCAGGCCATGCGGCTTTCGCAGTAAAGTCCGCCATGCCGACCCGCATCGACCGTGTCCATGTACACGAACAGCCCCGCCGGGGTTACCTCGGTCCACTGGATGAAGCCGGCGTCGTCGCGGTTGGTATGGGTGAAAACCGAAGCGAAGGTCTCGCGGTTGTCATGATTGCCGATCATCAGCCGCGGCGCGAGCTTCTCCTTGAGCGAGCTGCCGGCCAGGATTCTTGCCAGTTCACGGTAGCTCTCCTCCTGCCCGTAATGGGTCAGGTCGCCGGTGATCACCACCCTGTCGGCGTCATGGTCATGGGCCTCGACATAGGCCAGGCACTTCTTGAAATTGGCGATCGGGTCGAGCCCGAGGATCGGTTCGGGATTGATGTGAATGTCGGAAATATGAACAAGCTTCATGGCGGTGCCCCTGGGATCTGCTGGGTGTTTATCCCGAAACTGTTGTCGTTCCATGACAAGCCACAGCCGGGAAACACCATGCAGCTGTTTGGATCATGATGACCAAAAAAGCGCAATCGCCTCGAGCCCCTTAGACGGCATTTCCCGCGTTCATTCCGCGGCAGGTTTGCCTTCCTTCACAAGCAAAAACGCCGCGCGTTCCTTTGACCGCGCGGCGTCGAGTTCAAGCAGCTTCGGTGAGTATCAGAGCGCGTCCAGATTGATGCCGATGGTGATCGCGCCGATCGGCGCGCCGGTTTCAGGATCGGAGATGGTGACGCTCGCCTGCGACTGCAGGGCCTGCGTCGACTCGTCGGTCTCGACGCCATCGACATAGACCACATCCGGGCCGACGCTGAAGGTCTGTTGCCATTTGGCTTCGTCGCCCTGCCAGTAATCGGAGGTCACTTCGCTCTGGCCGACATTGAGACCCTTGTTGTCCATCACGAACATTTCCGTGATCATGCCCTGGCTGGCGTTCTGCTTGTCGGCGAGGAATTTCGAAATCTCCCGTCCCAGCAGATCATCGACCAGAGGCCGGTTGGTCGTCGTCACCTCTGCGCGCCATTCAAGGTCGAGCTTGTCGATGTCGGCCTGGCTCAGATCGGCGTGTTTGGCGTTCTGTTCCTTGATGGCGTTGATGATGATCGGATCGCTGAGCCAGGGCTGGACGGAACTGCCGATGAATTCCTTGATCGGCGCCACATGCGCATCCTGGGCCATGGCGGTCACCGGCGCGAACGCGGCGGCACAGGCGATCAGCAGCGTCGAAATACAATGCTTGGTCTTCATAGGGAACTTCTCCTCGGTTTCATGTTGGATGGGGGATGGTCGGGACCGTTGCCGGGTGTGGCATGCGGACTTAGAATTCTTCCCAGGTGTCAGCGCTCTGCGCGAGCGCCGCGTTTCCATGGGTGCGGTACTGGGGCTTGGCCGCAACCTTCTGGACCCCGCCCCTGTCGGCAGGGACCGCGGGCGCGGCGCGGACCTCGTGCGGCGAACCCGTCAACCTGAAGGAATTGACCACGTCGGCCAGCCGTTCGCATTCGCCCGACAGTTTCTGCGACGACACGTGGCTGTCCTGGACCATGGCCGCGTTCTTCTGCGTCATGGTGTCCATTTCATTGATCGCCGTGTTGACCTGCGACAGGCCGGTCGCCTGCTCGCGCGCCGCCGTCGAGATCGAACCGATCTTCTGGGCGACTTCGCTGATCTGCCGTTCAATCTGCTCCATGGAAATCCCGGTCTTGTTGACGAGATCGACGCCGCTGCTCACCTGGGCGCCGCTTTCCTCAATCAAGCCCTTGATCTCCTTGGCCGCGTTCGCGGACCGGCCGGCAAGATCACGCACTTCCTGGGCCACCACGGCAAAGCCCTTGCCGGCTTCCCCGGCGCGTGCCGCCTCGACCCCGGCATTGAGGGCCAGCAGGTTGGTCTGGAAGGCGATGTCGTCGATCACCTTGAGAATCTGGGCGATGCGGGAGGAGGACTCCTCGATCCGACCCATCGCGGTGATCGCCGAGCGCACGATCTCGGAGGATGACCTGGCCGCATCGCGGGTCGATCCGACAAGGGCGCCGGCCTCGGTGGCCTGTTCGGACGAGGCCTTGACCGTTGCCGTGATTTCATCGAGCGCTGCGGCCGTCTCTTCCAGCGAGGCTGCCTGCTGTTCGGTTCTGCGGGCAAGCTCGTTGGTCGAGCCGCCCAGGCTGTCGGACGCCTGCCGGACAGCCTGCTGGGCGCTGTCGATGGTGCCAACAGTGGCTTCGAGCGCGGACAGCGCCCGGTTGAAATTCTCCTGAAGTGCCGCGAATTCGCCGCCAAGGTCGGGAACGCGCGCGGTCAGATCGCCTGACGCGAGCTTTTCAAGGGCGGTGCCCAGTTCTTCAACGACCTTGCGCTGCGCCATCGCCGAGCGTTCGGTTACGCTCATGTTGGCCTGGCGTTCGGCATCGAGCTGCTCGCGCTGCCGGGCCATTTCCGCGTCAGCCTCAAGTTTCATCCGGGACGCGGTGCAGAACTCCGTGAGCGCTCGCGCCACGACGCCGATCTCGTCGCCCTTGTCGGCATGCGGGATGGGGCCGGTTATATCGCCCGCCTGCAACGCGCCGATGCGCTGGTTGACCTCGGCAAGTGGCCTGCCGACAAACCGGCGCATGGCAAACAGCAGCATGGCGACCGCCACGATCAGCACGGCAATCTGCGACGCCATGGCCTTGAGCGCGAAGTCGCGCGCCGACATGGTAATATCGACGGTCGACCAGACCGTCTTGATCTGGCCCGTCGACACACCGTCCTTGTCGGCCGGCAGCGGCGCGGAAATCACCACGGACTCGGCTGTCTTGAGGACGGATGCTTCGCTCAGCTCACCAGGATTGGCCGACAGCAGATCCGTGAGTGCTGCATCGGCGGTTTCCGAGCGGGTCCAGACATCGACCTGGGCGCCAGCCTGGTTGAAGGCTGCAAATCCCGTCAGGGCGAGTTTCGGGTCATCCTGGAAAATCTGATAGGCCGACCTTATGGCTTCGGTCTTGCCCCATTTCACCCCGCCCGCCGCCTGCGCGCCGATCTGCGCGGTGTCCTTGAGCCAGTTGCGCTCGGCCGTCTCCATCTGGCTCGCGCCTGACATCCTCGAAATGGCAAAGCTGGTCACCGCAAGGCCAAGCAGGTTGACCATGATGACGGTGATTGCGATTTTCTGTGTAATGCTTCGCGTTGAACCCGTGGCTTTCACAGCCGGGTCTTTTTTTGAAAGCAGCCCCATGTACACCCCTAAACAATTGCATCAGCCGGCCTCCCCCTCCAGTGCAATCATTGCGGGCCGACCGGCATCATGCCGGACAAGTGGCTACATATTCTGATTTTGGAGTATGAGACGCCTTTCGTTTAGCAACCCTTAATGCTGAGGGTGCGAGAATTGACAGGACAGGACCCATAATTCGGGCGCCCAAATCTGTGCAATCCCGCGTTATTCTTCCACCAATGCTGGCAAAGCGATCGACAGCGCAATCTCAGCCCCGCCCGGTTGTTTGTGACACTGGACCTCTCTAGGATTCCAGGGCGGATCTCGGATGGGCCCATGGGTGCAGGAGGCGGTAATGCCGGAAAAGAAGAAGATCAGGAAAGTCTACGACACGCTGATAGAGGGCGCCTATGCCGGGCTGTCGGACGCGGCGTTGCATGACTATGTCTTAGAGCACTGTCCCAAGGCCACGAGCAAGCGGCTGGTTCGCGCCTCACTGCTGGCGCTGAGCGATCCCAAGGTCGATGATCGCAATGTCCTCAACGTGATTTACGCGCTGGCCATCAAGCACCGGCTGGATGGCGGCCCGGACACGATCGAGGAGGAGGACTAAGACAGCCTGTGCCCTGCGGCGGACCAGGCGCGATACCGGCTATTGCGCCACCGATTGGCGGATATAGGCAACGAGCGCCGCGCGCGCGGTCTCGACCGATCCGGAATTGTCGATGATGAAGTCCGGCTCGACCTGGGCGGTCAGGGCGGAAGCGCGGTGAAGCCTTGCCTCGATCTCGGCCTGGCTCTCCCGGCCCCGGGCCTGCAGCCTTTGGGCCAGGATCCCGGGCTCGACGCTGATTTCCACCGCCACCGCGCTTGGAAAGACCCTGCGGATGACGCCCCACGCTCCGCGTGATCCATTGACCACCGCTGCCTTGCCCGCGGCCAGGTGCGCCTCCATGCCGCGCGGCAACCCGTAGCGCAGCCCGTTCGCGGCCCAGGTCAGGGCAAACCGGCCCTCGTCGATGGCGGCGTCGAATTCCGCGTCCGACATGGCGATGTGATCCTCGCTGCCCGCGTGGGCAGGCCGCGTGATCGCACGCCGGACGAACAGCACTTCGCCAGAGCGGACGAATTCCTCGCGGGCGCCGGAGATCAGCGTGTCCTTGCCCGACCCGCTCGGGCCGAGCAGCACGATGAGAGGCCCGGGACCCGTCTCGGCGGGGTGCGCGGAGTGGATTGCACCGGGCATCACGCCACCCGTTCGCCTTGCCGCCAGACCCCGCGAACGATGGGAATGCCGGTCTCGCGGCGCACCCTGACCAGGTCGGCGCGCTTGCCTTCGGTCAGGCTGCCGCGGTCGTCAAGACCGACCGTCCTGGCAGGCGTCGCGGTCACCAGCCTTATGGCTGCAGCAAGGTCGAGTTCTTCAATCTCGTCCGCGAGTACGAAGGGCGCCTGGATCAGGCTGAACGGCACGTAGTCGGACGACAGCACGTCGAGAACGCCGGCGCGGGCAAGGTCGGACGCCGCGATGTTGCCGGAATGCGACCCGCCCCTGACCACGTTGGGCGCGCCCATCAGCACGCTCATGCCGGCCTGGTGGGAGGCCTGCGCCGCCTCGATGCTGGTCGGGAATTCCGCGAGCCGCACGCCAAACCCGACCGCTTCGGCGACATGGTCGAGGGTCGCGTCGTCGTGGCTGGCGACCGTGATCCCGCGCTCGGCGCAGGCGCTCGCCAGCACCTTGCGGTGGGCGTCGGAGTAGCGCGCCGACGCATCCTGACGGCGCTGGACGAAATGCGCGAAGGCCTCGTCCGAAAGCCCGCGCTTGGTTTTGTAGTAGAGCGTGTACTGATCCATCGTCTGGAACTGGCGCTGGCCCGGTGCATGGTCCATCAGCGAGGCAAGCCGGACTTGGCCGTCGGTGGCGAAATCGGCGAAATGCTCCAGCACATCCGCGGCCGAGACCTCGCAGCGCAGATGGATGAGGTGGTCGGCGCGCAGCCGGTTTTCGGCCCGCGCCTCGGCAAGCGCATCGGCGATGGCGCGCATCTCGCCCATCTTGAAGCCGTCATCCTCGTCCGAGCCGAGCCGCAGGCAGTCAAACACGGTGGTGATGCCGGAGGAGGCAATCTGGGCGTCATGCGACTGAATGGCGGAAATGGCGTTCCAGCGCACGCCCGGGCGCGGCGAATAATGCGATTCAAGGTGGTCGGTGTGCAGTTCAACCAGGCCCGGCAGGATGTAGTCGCCGTCCATGTCGACGCCGCTTGCCGATCTGCCCTCGCCAATCTCGGCAATGACACCGTCCCTGACGACGAGGCTGCCCGAGACGATCCGGTCCTCGAGCACGAGGCGGGCATTGGTCAGAATCATTTCGGTGGTCATTCAGGCGGTCTTTCTGTGCAGGCCAGACGCCAGCGGCGTCCGGCTGTGGATTTCAAAGGGGGCGCCGGGTTCGGGTTCGACGAACAGGGTCAGCGCGTCAATCATGATCTCGCGGCCCGTCACCGGAGCGAAGTGCTCGCCGGCCGCGCGCAGGACCCGGTCGCGATCCTTGTCCGGGACCCGACTCGTCAGCGTCATGTGGAAACGGAAGCAGTCGAACACGTAAGGATAGCCCCAACGCATCAGGTTGCGCAATTCCGCAAGCGCCAGCTGCTCGGGATTGCGCCGTTCGATTTCACTCTCCGTCAGCTCCGTGCGGCAGCCGTCAAAGGCGCTCACCACATCGCCGGCAAACGCGTTGAGCTGGCTCAAATCGCCCTCCGGCAGGAGCGCCACGAAGCCCTCGATGGCGCCCACCTTCAACCCCTCGATCGCAAACCGCGTCCGGCTGGCGCAGAACCTGTCCATGGTCTGCAGCAGGTCGCGTTCGTTCACGCCATCGGCAAGCCGGAACGGCGCCTTGAGCGTCGCATGAAAGCCGTAGCGCCGCGCCGGTCCGGTGATCCCGGCCAGCTCGTCTGCCCCCATGCCGTCGAAATCCGGCTGCTGCACCGGCTTGCCCGTGGCCGCATCCCGGCCGATCCAGCTGGCGGCGAGGCCTGCAAGCGGCGAAGCAGGTTCCGGGGCAAAGTAGAGCGCATATCTCATGGGTGTGCCGTTCGTCCGATCAGGCGGGATCTCAGCCAGCCCGACAGCGTGTCCATCGCCATCACCATCAGGATGATCAGGATGATGTAGTAGCTCACCTCTTCCCAATCCTTCTGGGTGGAAATGGCCTGTGTCAACAACAGCCCGATGCCGCCGCCGACAATGGCGCCGATGACTGTGGCGGAGCGTGTGTTCGATTCGAAATAATACAGAACCTGACTTAAAAACACAGGTGTCACTTGCGGAATGACACCGAAACGGGCCTGTTGAATGCGCGACGCGCCCGTCGACTGAACACCTTCCACCTGCTTGTTGTCTATGTTTTCCAGGGCCTCGGAGAAGGTCTTGCCGAAGGTACCTGTGTCTGTGAGCAGAATGGCCAGAGCGCCGGTCATCGGCCCCGGGCCGAAGGCGCGCGACAGGATGATGGTCCAGATCAGGCCGTCAACCCCGCGCAGGAAATCGAACAGACGGCGCAGCGTGAACAGGATCGGCCGCGAGGGGGAGAAATTCGTGGCGGCGAAAAACGCCAGCGGCAGGGCGATCATCGCCGCACCCATGGTGCCCAGAAACGCCATCAGCACGGTCTCGAACAGCGCCCAGGCCACGTCGCCATGCCGCCACATCGCATTGGTCCAGAAACCATGCGCCATGGCTGAAATGTTGGAGCGGTTGGGATCCACACGCTCGCCGACGGTGGCGAGTTGGACGAGTTCGACAAACGACTTGCCGTAGAACGGGCTGTCGAGGGTGAAGAAGAACAGCTCCCATCCTGCCTGATACCGGAACACCTCGGTGCGGTTGCGCGTGTAGCTGAAGCGTCCCTGTTTGGTCGTCACCGCGATGCGTGTGTCAGAGGCATTGATCCAGCCGGGAATGCCGCCGTCCGGCAGCACCAGAATGAGCTTGCCGTCCTGGGGCGAGATGTCGATCACCCCGTAGCCGGGATAGATATAGCGCGCACCATCGTCGTCGAAGATCACCTCGTGACCTCGGTCGAGATCGATGCGGGTCACGCCGTCGGCCATGGTCACCCATTCAGGCAGCATGCCCGGGGGGTAGGTGCCCTTGGTCTCGCCCTCGATGGCGACCGAAATCGCGCCATCGCGGTTATCGCGCGTGACATGGGTCTTGTGGGACCAGAAGTCGGAAACCAGGATCGCGGCATTGTCGAGCCGGGCCCGCGACGCGATGCCCGAAATGTCAAAGGCGAAGAACACGTAGGTCAGATAGACCAGGATCACCGCGGGCACGCCGAACGCAACCATCTGCTTGCGGTTGAACCCCTTGAGAACGGCGAGCTGCAGATCGGCGGAGGCAGTCGGGGCCATGTCGGTGGAGCTCATGTCAGTGTCCCTTGACCAGACGGTTGCGGTAGTGGCTCGACAGCTGGTCGAAGAACACGATGGTGATGAACAGCAGAATGAAGATCGCGACGACCTGGTCGTAACGTCCCTGCCCCCACTGCATGGCGAGCCTCAGGTCATGGCCGATGCCACCGGAGCCGACGAAGCCCAGAATGGCAGACGCGCGGATGTTGATCTCGAAACGCAGGAGCCCATAGGACAGCCAGTTCGGCGCCACCTGCGGGATGACGCCGAGCCACATTTTCTGCATCCAGTTCGCGCCGACGGAAGAGAGCCCTTCGACCGGCTTGAGGTCGGCGTTTTCCGAAACCTCCGAGAACAGCTTGCCCAGTGCGCCCGCGGTGTGGAAGGCGATCGCGATCATTGCCGGAACCGGTCCGCCGCCGAGGACAAAGATCAGCACCAGTGCGATGACGATTTCCGGGATCGCCCGCATGCCGTCCATCATCCGCCGGAACACCGGGATCATGCGCGGCCAGCGCGCCAGCCCGCGAGTGGACAAGAGCGCCAGCACGATGGCGAATATTGCGCCGATCAGCGTGGAGACGGCGGCAATGTTCAGCGTCTCGATCAGCGACGGCAGGAACTCCGCAAGCAGCGCCGGGAGCAAGGCAGCCTTGGCGATTCCCTCGGACAGGACCTCGGACGGAAAATCGAAGATCTGCGAGATGCCGTTCCAGAACCCGCCAGCATTGCGGGAATCCGCAAGGCGAAAGCCTGAAACCATCATCGCAATGAAGATGATCAGCAGAATCCCGCCATACATCTGCTTCTGGCGGGCCATGGCCAGATAATTGTCGCGGATGGCGATGGTGGCGGCGGCGCCGCCGTGGTTTGTCGCTAAATCGCTCATCGGCGGGGATCCTTCCCGAAAAGAAAGCGGGGAGCCGGGTGGCTCCCCGCTGTTGCTTGGCAGGCGCCTAGTTGCTCTGGGCCTTGCGCACGTTGATGATCGACTCGTAGGCGTCGTGGGAGATCGGGGTGAAGCCCGAGGTCTCGCCGGCGGCCATGTTGTAGGCGCACTGCTTATCCTTGCCATGCAGCTCGCTGAGGAACGTCACGACCTTCTGCTTGACGTCATCCGGCAGCGCGCGGCGCAAGACGATCGGGCCTTCCGGGATCTCCTTCGACCGCCAGATCTCGACCAGGTCGTTCATGTCGACCAGGCCGGAATCGACGGCCTTGCGCAGCGCGCCCGAATTGTAGCCGTCTTCCCAGTTGCCCTGGCCATCGGCCCAGGTCACGCCGGCGTCGACTTCGCCATTGTTCACGGCGACGATTGTCTGCTCGTGGCCGCCGACGAATTTCACTTCGCCGAAATAGTCGCCCGAGGTCATCGTGGCGCCGATCTCGGCTGGAATTTCAACCGACGGGATCAGGTAGCCCGAGGTCGAGTTCGGATCGCCGAAGGCAAAGACCTTGCCCTTCATGTCGGCCAGCGAGGTGATTTCCTTGTCCTTGCGGGCAAAGCCGATCGAGTAGTAGCCGACCGAACCGTCGAGGTTGGTCTTGACCAGCACCACGTCCAGGGCTTCCGGATTGGTCAGGTAGGCCTTGGCATAGGCCGAGGCGCCGAGCCATGCCATGTCGATCGAGCCGCCGAGCAGGCCCTGGATCACGCCGTCATAGTCGGCCGGGGTGAACAGCTTGGTCTCGACGCCGAGCAGATCCTGCACATAGGCGCGAACGCACTCGTTGGACGTCATGCGGTCCTGGGCGTTCTCACCGCCGAGGATGCCGATGCGGAATTCGGTGATGGCGTCCTGCGCGAAAACGCTGGTGGACAGAAGCGCGATCGTTGCGGCCGCGAGGATGGTCTTCATCATGGTGTAGTCTCCGTCTAGGGTTGACAGGTTGGGTAGGAAAACTTTTGCGCCTCGGGTCGGCTCCACCAGAGTCCGGCGGAAATCCGAGATCAGAGGGTTTCCAGCGCGAGTCCGGAAGCAGTGACTTTCGCCTTGATGTCGGCCGGACGGCCGCGGGCGTGGAGGCTTGTGGAGGTCATCGTTTCCGAGATCTCCTCGCCGTCGGCGCCGGCGCCGTAGATCGCCCGCACGGCCTCGGTGGTCAGTTCGTCGGGAGTCCCGTCGAAGACCACCTTGCCGGACGCCATGCCGATGATGCGTTCGCAATAATTGCGCGCGGTGTCGAGCGTGTGCAGGTTGGTCACCACCGTGATGCCTTCCTGCTCGTTGATGTCCCTGAGCGCGTCCATGACGATCTGGGCATTGAGCGGGTCCAGCGAGGCGATCGGCTCGTCGGCGAGGATCAGCTTCGGCGACTGCATCAGCGCGCGCGCGATCGCCACCCGCTGCTGCTGGCCGCCCGACAGCGCCTCGGCGCGCTTGGTGGCGTTTTCGGCGACGCCGAGCCGCTCGAGGATCGCGATCGCCCGGATGATGTCTTCGCGCGGAAACAGGTTGAACATGGTCGAGAACGTCGAGCGCAGGTTCAAGGTGCCGTGCAGGACGTTGGAGACCACGTCGAGCCGCGGCACCAGGTTGAACTGCTGGAAGATCATGGCGCAGTCGCGCTGCCAGTTGCGCAACTCGCGGCCGGTGAGCGTCGAGACCGGACGGCCCGAATGGGCGATCACGCCGCCGCTCACGCCGGTGAGCCGGTTGATCATCCTGAGCAGCGTCGACTTGCCGGCGCCCGAGCGGCCGATGATGCCGACCATCTGCCCCTCGGGAATGGTCAAGGAGACAGCGTCAACGGCGATGTTGGGGCCAAAGCGGCGAGTCACATCGGTCAGTTCAAGCATTGGACAATCCCCTTGGATCACGCTGGGTTTCGTGACTTTCGGGAATTGGACTAGCCCAGCCATGTGAAAGGCCGATGTCGGTTTGATGTCAGATTTGTTACGATCCACAGACCCGCGGCGATCTGCGCAAAAACCCGCGATCCTCAGGGGTTTTGCGGCTTGCGTTCCGCCCCCGGTCATGGCCCTATGGGCAGGTCTGGTGCCCGCGGAACGCGGGAGAATCGGGAATCCGGTGAGACTCCGGAACGTGCCCACCGCTGTGACGGGGATGGTCCGCGCAAGATGCCACTGGGAGTGCCCGGGAAGGCGCGCGGGCCAGATGATCCGAAGTCAGAAGACCGGCCAGATCTCATAGCCTTGCCGCGCGCGGACAGCGCGGCGGGATTTATGGATTGCTGGGGATCAGACAATGCCGAAGACATCTGCGCTTGCGCCCGCCGCGAGCTTTTCCACCTTGGAACGGGATGCCGTCTACAAGGCCATCTTCACCCGCCGCGACGTGCGCGACCAGTTCCTGCCCGATCCGGTTCCCGACGACGTGCTCCGGCGATTACTCGAGGCCGCCCATCACGCGCCGTCGGTGGGCTTCCTGCAGCCCTGGAACTTCATCACCATCAGGAGCCAGGCGGTGCGCGACCGGGTCGCAAGCGCCTTTGGCCGCGCCAACGACGAGGCGGCCGCCATGTTCCCCGAGGAGCGGCAATCCGCCTACAAATCATTGAAGCTTGAGGGCATCCGCAAGGCGCCGCTCAACATCTGCGTGACCTGCGACCGCGACCGCGGCGGCGCCGTCGTGCTCGGCCGCACCCACAATGCGAGCATGGATCTCTACAGCACCGTCTGCGCGGTGCAGAACCTGTGGCTCGCCGCGCGCGCCGAAGGCATCGGCATGGGCTGGGTCAGCATTTTCCGCGACGCCGATCTCAAGGCGATCCTCGGAATTCCCGAGCGCATCGAGATCGTCGCCTATCTCTGCCTCGGCTTTGTCGATGAGCTCTACGAACGACCGGAACTCGAGGTCAAAGGCTGGAACCGCCGGCTGCCGCTCGACGAGCTGATCTTCGAGGAGAAATGGCGGGGCGGGAACTAGCCGCCGTGCTTGTCGAGGAACGCTTCCACGGGCAGCGCCCGGAAATCTTGCAGCGCCGCATGCAGCCTGTCGTGCTCCCAGTCCCACCAGGCGAGCGCATCGAGCCGGCCGGCGATGGCGTCGGAGAAGCGCTGCCTGATCGTCCGCGCCGGCACGCCCACGGCGATGGCGAAATCGGCCACATCCTTTGTCACCACGGCATTGGCGCCAATGATGGCTCCGTTGCCGATGGTTACCCCCGGCATAACCACCGCGCCGTGACCGATCCAGGTGTCGTGGCCGATGGAAATCCCCTGCCCGGCGCGCCAGTCGAAGAAATCCTGATTGTCGGTCTCTCCGTCGAAATACCACGACGAGCGATAGCTGAAATGGTGCAGCGACGCCTGTTCCATCGGGTGCATGCTGGCATAGATACGCACATGGGCGGCGATGTTGGCGAACTTGCCGATGGTCGCATAGGCGATCTGGGTGTTCTCGACGCAGTAGGAATAGTCCCCGAGTGTCGAATGCGCGATCGCGCAGCCGGCGCCCACCTCGGTGTAGCGGCCCAGCGTGGAGTCGGTGACGTTTGCGGTGGGGTGGACCAGCGGCGTTTCCGTGAGCCGTGTCATGCCGCAGCCTTCCCGGCGGCAAAGGCCGAGACGTCGATGACGTGGTCGGCCACGGCATTGCGCACGTCGAGATCGTGGAAGATCCCGAGCAGCGCTGCGCCGTCCGCCTTCTTGCGGGCGATCAGCTCGATCACCACTTCCCGGTTGGCCGCGTCGAGCGAGGCCGTCGGTTCGTCGAGCAGCAGGACCGGATGATCGGTGATGAAGCCGCGGGCGATGTTGACCCGCTGCTGCTCGCCGCCCGAGAACGTCGCCGGCGGCAGCGACCAGAGCTTTTCGGGCAGGTTGAGTTCCGTAAACAGGTCGCGCGCCTGCTCGCGCGCGGTCTCCCGCTCAACGCCGCGAATAAGCAGCGGCTCGGCCGCCACGTCGAGCGCGGAGACGCGCGGCACCGCACGTAAAAACTGGCTCACATAGCCGATCGTGTCGCGCCTGATCTCCAGCACCAGCCGCGGGCTGGCGCTGGCGACGTCGACATGACGGCCGTGATGCTGAACCAGAATCTGGCCGCTGTCGCAGCCGTAATTGCCGTAGAGCATCTTCAGGATCGAGCTCTTGCCGACGCCCGAGGGTCCGCCGAGCACCGCGCAGGCGCCGGCTTTCAGCGAGAACGACACATTGGCCACCACCGGCAGCTCGACGCCGCCGCGCATGTGCATGATGAAGGTCTTTTTCACTTCCGAGGCAACGAGCAGCGTGTTCATGGTCAGACCTGCAGGATGGAGGAGACGAGAAGCTGGGTGTAGGGCGCGCGCGGGTCGTCGAGCACCCGGTCGGTCAGCCCCGCCTCGATCACCCTGCCCTCCTTCATCACGATCATCCGGTCCGACAACAGCCGGGCGACCGCCAGATCGTGGGTGACGACGACCACGGCGAGCCCGAGATCGGAGACCAGACCCCGCAACAGGTCGAGAAGCCGCGCCTGTACCGAGACATCGAGCCCGCCGGTGGGCTCGTCCATGAACACGAGCCTGGGCTCGGTCACCAGGTTGCGGGCGATCTGCAACCGCTGGCGCATGCCGCCGGAAAAGGTTCGCGGCTGGTCGTCGACCCGGTCCTCGTCGATCTCGACGCGCGCCAGCCATTCGATCGCAGCCCCGCGGATATTGCCGTAATGGCGGTTGCCCACCGCCATCAGCCGCTCGCCGACATTGGCGCCGGCCGACACCGTCATGCGGAGGCCGTCGATCGGGTTCTGGTGAACAAACCCCCAGTCGGTGCGCATCAGGTAGCGCCGCTCGGCCTCCGCCATCTTGTAGATGTCGGCACTCACGCCATCGCGCATGCGATAATGCACCGTGCCGCAGGTGGGTGTCAGCCGCGACGAGATGCAGTTGAGAAGCGTGGTCTTGCCGGAACCGGATTCGCCGACGATCGCCAGCACCTCGCCGGGCCACAGATCGAAGCTCACATCGGCGCAGCCGATGCGCTTGCCATAGACACGGGTGAGGTTTTCAACCGTGAGCAGCGGCTTGACCGGTGCAGGAATCCCGGCCTTGGCGAGGGCTTCCAGAGTCGCTGATGGGGTCATAGCGCCGGCTCCTTGTCCGTGAGCGGTTGATCGCCAAAGGCCGGTTCGTCACCCAGGAGCGCGCCGCGATGGCCCTCGGCCCGGCGGCTTTCGCAATGATGGGTGTCGGAGCAGACGAACATCCGCCCGCCCTTGTCATCGAGCACCACCTCATCGAGATAGACCTGTTCGGCCCCGCACAGCGCGCAGGGCTCGTCAAAATGCTGGATCTCGAACGGATGATCCTCGAAATCGAGGCTGACGACCTCCGTGTGCGGCGGGATCGCGTAGATCCGCTTCTCCCGGCCCGCGCCGAACAATTGCAGCGCCTCGGACATGTGCATTTTCGGATTGTCGAATTTCGGCGTCGGCGACGGATCCATCACATAGCGCCCCTCGACCTTGACCGGATAGGCGTAGGTGGTGGCGATGCGGCCGTTGCGGGCGATGTCCTCGTAGAGCTTGACATGCATGAGGCCATACTCCTCGAGCGCATGCATCTTGCGGGTCTCGGTCTCGCGCGGCTCGAGGAAGCGCAAGGGCTCCGGGATCGGCACCTGGTAGACCAGCACCTGGCCCGCATGAAGCGGTGTTTCCGGAATCCGGTGCCTTGTCTGGATGATGGTGGCGTCGGGTGTCGTCGTGGTGGTGGCGACGCCCGCGGTCTTGGCGAAGAAGGCGCGGATCGACACCGCATTGGTGGTGTCGTCTGCGCCCTGGTCGATCACCTTGAGCACGTCGTCACGGCCGATGATCGCCGCCGTCACCTGCACCCCTCCGGTGCCCCAGCCATAGGGCATCGGCATCTCGCGGGAGGCGAACGGCACCTGGTAGCCGGGAATGGCGATGCCCTTGAGGATCGCGCGCCGGATCATCCGCTTGGTCTGTTCATCGAGATAGGCGAAATTGTAGCTCGCCAGGTTCTGCGCCGGAGCGTCTGCTGCATGGGCGATCATTCTGCTGCCTCCTTGGCGACATCAGTCGCAGCGTCATCTGCGGCCTTGGCGAAATGCTCCGCGCGCATGCGCCGCACCAGGTCGAGCTCGGCCTGGAAGTCGACGTAATGCGGCAGCTTCAGGTGCTCGACGAAGCCGGTCGACTGCACATTGTCGCAATGCGACAGCACGAATTCCTCGTCCTGCGCCGGTGCCGTGATGTCCTCGCCGAGTTCGCTCGCGCGCAGCGCCCGGTCGCACAGCGACATCGCCATCGCCTTGCGCTCGGCCTGGCCGAACACCAGCCCGTAGCCACGGGTGAACTGCGGCGGCGCCTTGGCCGAGCCCTTGAACTGGTTGACCATCTGGCACTCGGTCAGCTTGACCCGGCCGATCACGATGGCGAAGCCGAGTTCCGGGATCATCACCTCGACATCGACCTCGCCGATGCGGATCTCGCCGGCGAAGGGATGGCTGCGGGCATAGCCGCGCTGGGTCGAATAGGCGAGCGCCAGCAGGAACCCCTCGTCGCCGCGCGCGAGCGTCTGCAGCCGCGCGTCGCGCTCCATCGGGAACTCCATCGGCGTGCGCGTGATATCGGCCACGGGGCGCGAAATGTCGGTGGCCGGATCGTCCTCGATCAGCCCCTCGTCGCCCAGGATGTCGGAAACGCGGATCACCCTCTCGCCCGTGTCGGCGGCCGTTTCGGGCGCGTCCAGAGGCGGGTCGCCGGCAAGCTCCGGATCGAGCAGGCGGTGGGTGTAGTCGAAGGTGGGACCGAGCAACTGCCCGCCCGGAAGATCCTTGTAGACCGCCGAGATCCGCCGCTCGACGAGCATCTCGCCGGTATCGACCGGCTCGGAATGGCCGAAGCGCGGCAGCGTTGTGCGGTAGGCCCGGAGCAGGAACACCGCCTCGATCAGGTCGCCACGCGCCTGCTTGATGGCGAGGGCTGCGAGTTCCGGATCGTAGAGCGAGCCCTCCCCCATCACCCGGTCGACGGCGAGCGACAATTGGCCGGCGATCTGCTCGAGCGTCAGGCCCGGCACGGTCGCATCGCCGCGGCGGCGCGACGCGAGCAGGCGGTGGGCATTGGCGATGGCGGCTTCGCCGCCCTTGACTGCAACATACATGGTCAGGCCTCCGGTCGGATCAGGCGGGTGCTGCGCGGCATCGCCGCCACGCAGGCCGGGCCGGCGAGAATGACATCGATCCCGCGCGGGAACGCCTGCCGGTTGGCCTTCCACTGTTCGGTGAAATGCTGCGGCAGCGGATCGGGCGCCAGCGACGCCCGACCCTTGATGCCGGGGCCTTCCAGCGTCAGGGCCGCGCCGTCGGTCAGCGTCGCAACCTGCAGGATGACGCTGGTCGAGCGGTCGGGAAATTCCTGGCTTCCGAGCGCAAAACCATTGAGCGCCGAAAGCTTCTCGGGCGCCGCGACGACGGCGAAAGCCGCTTCCGACTGATGAAGCGTGATCGGCGCGCCGGTGTGAAACACGATCCAGTCCCGCACCGCGCTTGTTTTTGTCAGCGCCGGATCGAGCCAGACCGGCGTGTCGGCGTCGGCGAGCGTGGCGATCAGCGCCGAGGCCGAGGCGGTCAGCGGTGCGGGCGGCGCGGTGACATGAGGCAGGGCATGGATCGTGCCGGGCTGCGCCATGGCGTCCATCAGCGCCCGGAATACGGTCTGCGACGCGCCGACGGGATCGGCGAAGCCGCCCTCGTAGATCGTTGTGGAAGGAGGGGTATGCGGCATCAGTCTTCCCCTCGCACCATGGTGAAGAAATTGACCCGGGTCGCAGCCGTCTCCCCCCGCAGTTTGGCGTCCGCTTCGGCGAGCCCCTGTTCGAGCGGCGCGACGATATCCCGCTCGATCATCTCCGCATGGGCCGGATCCTGCGCCAGCGCGTCGATGACGGCGACCAGTTGCGCCTTGCAGACATCGCGCCCGCTGATCATCGCATGGCCCACCTCTCCCGAGCCGATCCGGACCGTGACCCGCGTGGCCGAGACTTCCCCAACATGGAACGGCTGGCCGCTGCCACCAATGCGACCGCGCAGCGCCACAAGCCCCGATTCCGGTCCCCGCAACAGTTCCACCGATGGATCGAGCCCGGTCTGCTTCCAGCGCGCCAGGAGATCCTCAGCGGGCGCTTTCGCAAGTACCGACAGCCGCCGCTGCCGCCCGGCCATACCGCCTCCGTCGGCCGCAGCCGCTCTCGGATCCCGCTGATGTCCCGCACCTGTCATCAAAATCTCCTTATTTGTCTGTTCATCTAGACAACCATATCAATTACGATACACTTAAACCTCGCGTGTGACGAGCCTGTGACATCAGGAAAGGAAAACCAATTTGGAGACGCTGGAAAGACGCACCGGCGTGGCGCTCTGGCGGCAGGTCGCCGACCAGATCCGCCAGTCCGTCCTCCCCGGGTTGAGCCCAAACGAGCGGCTGCCGGCCGAAACCGAACTCGCCACCCGCTTCGGGGTCAACCGCCACACCGTGCGCGCGGCCATCGCGGCCTTGGAGAAGGAAGGCACCGTGCGCGCCGAACAGGGCCGCGGCACCTTTCTCAACGACCGCCGGCGTCTGAGTTACCCGATCGGCCGGCGCACCCGATTCTCCTCAGGCCTCGAGAACCAGGCCCAGACCCGCTCAGGCCGGCTGCTGTCGAGCCGGACCGTGCCAGCCCCGGCAGCGGTCGCCGCAGCCCTTGCCCTGCCGGCGGACTCCCCGGTCATCGAACTCGCGACGGTGTCGGCCGCCGACGGAGTACCAATCTCGGCGGCGACATCCTGGTTCGATGCCACCCGCTTCGCGGCAATCGCTGAAATCTATGCCGAGACCGGTTCGATCACGGCATCGCTCGCACGGCTCGGCGTCGACGACTACACCCGCAAGACCACCGCCGTGGAAGCCCGCCACGCGAGCCGCGAAGATCTTGACCTGCTGGCGCTTTCGCCCGGCGCCATCGTGCTGATGACGCGAGGCATCGACATCGATCCCGATGGCCGTCCGGTGCTCTATGGCGAATCCCGCTTTTCCGCCGACCGGATCGAACTGGTCATCGACAACAGCGCATCCGGACCCGTCCAGCACGCACAATGAAACTCTGACTGTCACAGCGTCACAGGGACCGTCACAAAACTGAAAACGGAATCGTGTCTAAGCCTGCCAGCAAGACGATTGCGCAAGGTACAGGCGGGGCCCGTGACCAAGACCTACCGGACGATTTTCCTTTCCGACATCCATCTCGGCACCCCGGACTGCCAGGCGGACATCCTGATCGACTTCCTGCGCGAACATGACGCGCCGACAATCTATCTGGTCGGAGACATCATCGATTGCTGGCGCATGAAGCGAAAGGGCTTCTACTGGCCGCAATCCCACAATGACGTGGTTCAGAAGCTGTTGCGCAAGGCCCGCAAGGGCACCAGCATCATCTATGTGCCGGGCAACCACGACGAACTGCTGCGCCAGTATCTGGGCGTCCATTTCGGCGGCATCGAGGTGCGCGAGCGCGATGTCTTCGAGACCGCAGACGGCAAGCGCCTGCTGGTCATCCATGGCGATGAATTCGACATGGTGGTGATGAACCACCGCTGGCTCGCCCATCTGGGCGACATCGCCTATGGCTTCGCCATGTGGACCAACAAATGGCACAACCGCTCGCGCAAGCTTCTGGGCCTGCGCTACTGGTCGTTCTCCCGCTGGGCCAAGCTCAAGGTCAAGAGCGCCGTCAATTTCATCTCGGACTTCGAGGAAGTGCTGGCCGAGGAAGCCCGCAAGCACGGCGCCGACGGCGTCATCTGCGGCCACATCCATCACGCCGCCAACGAGATGCGAGGCGGGATCCGCTACATCAACACCGGCGACTGGGTGGAAAGCTGCACCGCCGTCGTCGAGCATGACGATGGCCGCCTCGAGATCATAGACTGGTCGCGCCGCATTTCCGAAAAAGCCGGACAGCTCACGATTGTAGAATCGATGGAGCCGCTCGCCGGTGCCCAGGAGCAGGCTGCCTGATGCCCGCGCTTTCCCCTTTCCTCCGGAGTTCCTGACAATGACCATGATCGAAACCGCCGGCGTCGGCGCCCGCATCGACGGCGCCGTTGTGCGCAACACCGCCCTTTCCTCGACGGGACTCCTCGAACGGGTGTTCTCGGCCGCCTTCCGCGGTCTGGTCTATCCGCAGATCTGGGAGGATCCGCTGGTCGACATGGAGGCGCTGGCGCTGAAACCGACCGACACCATGGTCACCATCGCTTCGGGCTCCTGCAATGTCCTGTCCTATCTCACCGCCAATCCGGCCGAGATCATCGCCGTGGACCTGTCGCCCGCCCATGTCGCGTTGGGCCGGCTCAAGCTGGCGGCGGCCACCCATCTGCCCGACCACACCTCGTTCTCCAATCTGTTCCGCCACGCCAATCTCAAGTCCAATGTCGCGCTTTACGAGCGCCATATCCGTCCGCATCTCGATGCCGGGACGCGGGCCTACTGGGACGGCCGCGAGGCCAATGGTCGCCGCCGGATCAGCCGGTTCACCCGCGGCTTCTACGCCACCGGCCTGCTCGGCCGCTTCATCTCGGCCGCCCATGTGATCGGCAAGGTCTACGGCGTCGATCCGCGCGAGATCCTGCGCATGGACAGCGTCGAGAAGCAGCGCGAGTTTTTCGACAGCCGCATCGCCCCGGTGTTCAACAGCCGCAGCTTCAAGGCGCTGACCTCCATGCGCGCCTCGCTGTTCGGCCTCGGCATCCCACCGGCCCAATACGAAGCTTTGGCCGGTGACGCGCCCGACGGGATGATCGGCGCGCTCCGCGAACGCACCGAGCGGCTCGCCTGCGGCTTTCCGCTCAAGGACAATTACTTTGCCTGGCAGGCCTTCGGCCGCGGCTACCAGCCCGGCGAGACGGCGAGCCTGCCGCCCTATCTCGAAGCCCGCCATTTCGAAACCGTGCGCTCCAACGCAAGGCGCGTCACCATCGTCAACGAGAGCATCACCGCCCTGCTCGCCTTACGGCCCGCGGCCTCGGTCGATGCCTTCGTGCTGCTCGACGCCCAGGACTGGATGACCGACCGGCAGCTGTCGGAGTTGTGGGCCGAGATCACCCGCACCGCCACGCCCGGTGCGCGCGTCATCTACCGCACCGCAGCCGCCCCTTCGCCGCTGCCCGGTCGGGTTCCGGACGGAATCCTCGACAAGTGGGACTACCGCGCTGCGCAAAGTCGCGAACTCGGCGCCAGGGACCGCTCGGCGATCTATGGCGGCTTTCATCTGCACGTCCGGCGAGGCGCCGCCGCATGAGCACTGTGTCCGCCAATGCCTCCATGATGGACGGCATCTACCGCCACCAGCGCCACATCTACGACCTGACGCGGCGCTACTATCTGCTGGGCCGCAACGACCTGATCGCGGCGCTCAATCCACCCGCGGGCGGCACCGTGCTGGAGATCGGCTGCGGCACGGCGCGCAACCTGATCCTGACTGCGGACCGCTACAGGGATGCCAAGCTTCACGGCATCGACATTTCCACCGAAATGCTCAAATCCGCCGACGCCACGGTGGCGAAAAACGGCCTGTCCGGCCGCATCCGCCTCGCCCAGGGCGATGCCACCCGTTTTGACGCCGGCGCGCTGTTCGGCGTTGCCCAGTTCGACCGGGTGTTCTTCTCCTACAGCCTGTCGATGATCCCCGGCTGGGAGGCGGCCCTGCAGCAGGCCATGCAGGCCGTGGCGCCCGGAGGACAACTGCATGTCGTCGATTTCGGCCAGCAGACAGCCCTGCCCGGCTGGTTCGGCAAGGGCCTCAAGGCCTGGCTCGCCCGCTTTCATGTCACGCCGCGGGCCAATCTCGGCGACGCCATGGCGACCATTGCCGCCGACCATCATGGCGAGTTGAGATTTTCCACGCTCTATCGCGATTATGCGCGCATCGGCGTCATCCGCCTGCCCTGAGAGCGAACCGCCTAGAGCAATTCCAGCAAAAGTGCGAAGCGGTTTTGCGTCCGGAATTGCGCGAAAACAAAAGGATAGAGCATTGACGGCGACTCCGTTTTCGCCGGAAATGCTCTAGCCCGCGCCGCCGACATTGGTCTGGGCCACGGCGACAGCTTTCAGGATTGCGAAGCAGGCAACCCCGGGCGCAAGCCCGAGCGCCAGGGCGGATCGCCGCGTGATCCGCGCCAGCAGCAGGTCGTCGCCGGCCCTGAGCTGGATGATCGCGCCTGGCCCTTCGCCCAGCCGGACCAGCGTCACCGTCGCCGGCAGCACATTGAGCGCCGAGAGCCCTTCGGGCCGGGTGCGCGACAGGATCACGTCCTGCGCCGGAATGCGGATCGTGAGTCTCGTGCCGA
The DNA here is from genome assembly GCF_030682515.1 of Hoeflea sp. Lineage (GTDB taxonomy): Bacteria > Pseudomonadota > Alphaproteobacteria > Rhizobiales > Rhizobiaceae > Hoeflea. The sequence goes on from NZ_JAUXOD010000137.1 coordinate 101,188, forward strand.
CCGGCGCGTCTACCCTTGGCAGGAACAGCGGCCCCGCGGAAGCATCCAGCCGGGTCAGCCCGTCCTCTTCCTGCTCGACGATCACTGCCGGCAGCGTGGCCGCAACCTCACGGATGCCCATCGTCCGCAAGGCGACAGGATCGGTCATCACCTCGGCCGTCGTGCCTTCTCGCACCACGCGGCCTTTTTCGATCACCACCATCCTGTCAGCCAGCCTTTCCGCTTCGTTCATGTCGTGGGTAACGAGCACGACCGGCATCTTGAGGTGCGCACGCAAGGCGATGATCTCGTCATAGAGGCGCTCGCGTGTGGCACGGTCGACGGCCGAGAACGGTTCATCGAGCAGGAGGACCTGTGGGCGTCGTGCGAGCGCCCGGGCCACCGCGACGCGCTGTTGCTGACCTCCGGAAAGCTGCGCGGGTTTGCGGTCCGCAAGGCCCGGCAGGTTGACGAGGGCAAGAAGCCGCTCGGCCTCGGCCCGCGGGTTCGGGGCTTCCCGGTCCATCGCCGCAATCACGTTATGCGCCGCTGTCATGTGGGGAAACAGCGCATAGTTCTGGAAGACGACGCCGACATGCCGCCTGTGCGGCGCTAGGTTGATGTCGGCAGCCGTGTCGAGCCAGACGTCACCATCCACCGACACGCGCGCTGTCTGAGGCCGCCACAGCCCCGCGATCGTGCGCAGAAGTGTCGTCTTGCCGGATCCGGAATGACCGACAAGCGCCAGCAGTTCACCGGGTTCGACGCGGAAGGACGCCTCAAGCGGGATGGGCGCATCCGCCCGGGCCATCACCTCAAGCGCCATCAGGACAACCTCCGGCCCACCCGCGCCGACAGCATGTAGGTCGCAGCGATGGTGACGAGCGAGATTGCTACAAGCGTCGCCGACATGATTCCGGCTCCGGCCGTGTCGAAGGCCTGCACGCGGTCATAAATGGAAATGGCGATCGTCTTGGTTTCACCCGGGATAGAGCCGCCCATCATCAGGATGATGCCGAACTCGCCCAGCGTATGGGCGAAAGTCAGCACCATGGCCGTCATCACGCCGGGCCAGGCGAGCGGCAGCTCGACACTCCAGAGGCTGCGCCACGGCGACATGCCGCAGCACGCGGCCGCCTCGCGGATCTCGACCGGGACCGCCTCGAAGCCGCGTTGCGCGGGCTGGATGGCGAAGGAAATGTTGAAGATCACCGAGGCCAGCAGCAGCCCTTCGAAGGTGAACACGAGCTGGTGGCCGAAGGTTGCCTCCCAGAAAGCGCCGACAGGCGAATTCCGGCCGAAAGCCATCAGCATGTAGAAGCCGAAGACCGTCGGCGGCAGCACCAGAGGCAGCATGACGATGGCTTCAACCACGCCCTTGCCCCGGAACTGGCGAAAGGCCAGGAAGCGACCGGCCAGGATGGAGACCGGCAGCAGGATCGCCACGGTCCATCCGGCAAGCCGCAATGAAAGGAACAGCGCGGTCCAGTCCAAGGTCAGCCCTCGGTCGGCAGCACGAAGCCGAAGGACTTCATGATGTCGCGCGCTCTGGGGGTTTTCAGGAAGGCATAGAAGTCCTCGGCGACGGGTCCGGCGTTCTTCAGGAGCGCCATGCGCTGCAGCAACGGCTGGTGCCAGTCTTGCGCGATCAGGGCAAACTCGCCCCTGGAGCGAACCTCCGGCGCCAGCGCCAGGGAATAGGCGATGATGCCGCCTTCCGCATTGCCCGATAGCGCGAACTGCGCCGCCTGGCTCACGTTTTCGCCGAGCACGAGATTGGGCTCCACCTTCTCCCACAGGCCACGATGCATGAGCGCTTCTTTGGCGCGCAGGCCGTAGGGTGCATGTTCCGGGTTGGCGATGGCGAAGCGTCTTATTGTCCCCGCCTCGAGTTGTGCCGCCAGATCGTCCATGGCCGCGTCGGCCGTCAACGCCGATCCATGCGGCACCATCAGCACGATGCGGCCCACGCCATAAAGATCGCCCTCGTCCCTGGTGAAGCCCTCCTGATGCAGATCGGCGATAAAGGTCTGATCGGCGGCCATGAACAGCTGATAGGGCGCGCCTTCGCGGATCTGGGTGGCGAAGTTCCCGGTGGAGCCGAAGGCAAGTCTGACTTCCTTGCCTGTCTCCGACTTGAAGGCTCCCGCGAGTTCGGTCACGGCGAACATCAGGTCGGCGGCGGCGGCGATCACGGGGACATCAGCATTCCGCCCTGCGGCCTGGCTGGAAAGAGTTGGAGCTATCAGCGCCGCAGCCAGACCCAGCGAGAGGACGATACGGCGCCTCAAGGATTTCGCCTGCATGCCTGTCTCCCGCGATGTTTCACCACAACTCCATCGACCTCACCGCACGCAATCGCAACTTGGCAGGTCATGGCTGTCATCACACCTCTCCGGATCCGTTATGTTTGCAGATACATATCCAGGTCTTCCCGGTGTCCGCAAGCTATATTTCAGTCGGAATCGTGCTTGAGCAGTCCGGTGATGCCGGCGATCTCGTTCGCTCCTTGCGTCAGGGCGATCGCCTCGAGCTTGCGGTAATGCGCAAGCACCGCCTCGCCGGCCTCCGTCAGCCGGGCGCCGCCGCCGCTGGCGCCGCCGCGGCTGCTCTCGACCAGCGGCGCCGCGAAGGCGGCGTTCATCTCCTCGACCAGCATCCAGGCCCGCTTGTAGCTCATCTTCATCCGCCGTCCGGCGGCCGAGATCGATCCGTCCGCGGCAATGCCCTGCAACAGATCCGCCTTGCCCGGACCGACCGTCAGGCCGCTGTCAAATGTGAGCTTCAGGCGCAGTTTCGGGGGTTTCACACCAGTCTCCTGCCGTTTCGCGGGCCATGACGGCCTGCGCGCTGGCCGACAAGATACAAGTCCGCCCCTGCAGGTCAACGCGGCAAGGCCGGAGCCGGGGTCTCCCCCGCCTCCGGCCTTGCACGGATGCCGGGATGTCTCAGCCGAACATGTCAGCGGTGATCCCAGCATACCAGCCAACCGATTCCTCGTAATTGGCCTTGCGCAGGGGTGCGTCCTCTCCGGTCTGGCTGACAAAGCCCTGGGTCGAGGCGATTTTGCCTTCCGCGGGGGCATACTGCGCACCCACCTTGATGCTGTCATCCGTTTCGACGAGGCTCCAGCAGGTGTTGGCGTACTTGGCCGGGAACACCTTGGAATCGACCAGGTCGGCGCGGATGTTCATGGCGGCGACCTTGGCCTGGCTGTTGGCCGAGAACGCGGATTTCGGCATGTCGCCTGCGATCGAGGCGTCGCCGATGACGAACACCGCCTCGTCGATCGTCGAGCGCATGCTTTCAGCCATGATCGGGCAGAAGCCGCTGTCATCGGTCAGCCCCGCTTCCGACGCGATGGCGCCGGCCTTTTGCGCGGGGATGATGTTCAGAAGCGCGCCTTTGAAGGTGTCGAGGTCGGTCTCCACCGTTCCGGCATTGACATCCACGCTCACGATGCCGCCATGCACGTCCGGACCGTACCACTCGACCATGCCGGGATAATGCTTGTCCCAGCCTTCCTGGAACACGCCCTGCTTGGAAAACTTGTCCTTGGGGTCGAGGATGATGACCTTGGAATCGGTCAGCCCCTTGGCCTTGAGCACATGCGCCATCATCGACGCGCGCTCATAGGGTCCGGGCGGGCAGCGATAGGGGTTGGGCGGCGCGACCATGATGATCTGCTGCCCGTTCTCGATGGCGTCGAGCCTGGCCTTGAGCAATTCTGTCTGCTTGCCCGCCTTCCAGGCGTGCGGCGCGATTTCGGCCAGTTCCTCCGAATAGCCCTCGACCGAATCCCACACCAGATCAATGCCCGGCGCGACCACGAGCCGGTCATAGGGAACCGTCGAGCCATCTTCCATGGTCACCGTCTTGGCCGCACGGTCGACGCTCGCTGCGCGCCCGGTCACCTTGGTGATGCCATAGCCCGATTGAAGAGCGTCGTAGCTGTGGGTGATCGATTCCAGGCTGCGGAATCCGCCGACATAGAGATTGGAGAAAAAGCAGGTGGTGTACATCTCCGACTGGTCGATCAGCGTGACATCGATGGCGCCGTCCGAATCCTTGGCGATGTAGCGCGCGGCCGTCGCGCCACCGGCGCCGCCGCCGATGACGACGACCCGGGGTTTACCCTGAGCGCGCAGGTAAGTGGGAAGCGTGAGTGCGGCCGCACTCGCGCCGGCGAATAGTCCGAATTGGCGTCTGGTCAGGCGTGTCATGGTTTTCCTCCCGGTTGCAGGTCTGCGGTTCATTGCGGTTCAAGTGAGCTGAAATAGGCGGCCAGCGCGGCGATCTCGTCATTGGCCAGATTGGCGACGCGCAGCTTCATGACTTCATTGGAGCGGACATTGGTCCGATATTCGAACATCGACTTGACAAAATAGTCCTTTGGCAATCCGACGATGGAGGGAATGCCGTCGGCGTGACCGCTCGCCTGATGGCAGGTCACACATTCGCCGGCCAGATATTCGCCATATTCGGGATCGCCGTCGATTTGCAGCACAATGTCCGCAAAGCTGCGCACCAGCCCGTCCGTATCCGAGCCACTGGCTGCGGGATCCGCGGCGGGTGCCTGCTCGGTGGCTGTCTCGAGCCAGGAGACCAGGGCCGCGCGGTCCTGCGCGTCCGGCATGCCGCGGAACGACATGCGGTTGCCCTTGATGAAATCCCGCGGCTTTTCGAGATAGTCCGAAAGCGTCCGGGCATCCCAGACCAGGCCGGCCGCTCCGGCGGCCCGCATCCCCTCCGAATAGCGGAAATCGGGGAGGCTGCCGGCAGTCCGGCCGAACAGGCCGTCGAGATGCGGCCCCACCCTGTGCCGGGCACCGGGTCCGATCTCATGACAGTTCGCGCAGGGCTTGAACACCTTGTCCGCCTCGTCGGCGACAGACCGGTCCGGCCCGGCGACGATCCAGCACAGGACCAGCATGGCCAGCGGCCAGCGCAGGCCGGAGTTGCACCCGTGGCGACTGACTTGCTCAACCATCTGCCTCTCCTCCCCGGCGCCTTCCCGCCCCAAACCTCAGTCGATGCCGCCTCCGGCATTTTCATCGCCGCCGCCATCCGGGGTCACGTCGATGATCTGCGCGCGCGCCGTGATCTCGACCGGACCGGGCTTGCAGTCCGTCATGCAGGGTTCGAGACCCTTGGCGTAATGCGGTTCGTCCGGCCGTCCGTCCTCGATGAAATTGGCTTCGTTGGGCAGGCGGATAGAGGCGAAATTCTCGTTGGAAAGTTCGAAGTCCTCCTCGGTCACGATGTCGTTGAGATACAGAAGATAGGCCGTCAGCGCGTAGACATCGTCATCCGAGAGCGAGCGGGCATTGCCGAAAGGCATGGCGCGGCGGACATAGTCGAACACGGTGGACAGATACGGCCAGTAGGACCCGATGGTCTTCTCGGGGCGTTCCTTGAGCAGGGTGTCGTGCCCGCCCGCCAGCACCGGCCAGCGCCCCGCGCCCTCGCCGAAATCGCCATGGCAGACCGCGCAGTTCTCCGCATAGATCGGGTCGCCCTCGGCGACGGTGCCCCTGCCGGGCGGCAGGCCCGTGCCGTCGGGACGGATATCGATGTCCCAGGCCGCGACTTCATCCGGCGTCGCCACCCGCCCGAGGCCGAAGGCCCCCTGGCTTTTCTCCACGATCATGGCTTCGGCGGGCACGGCCTGGTCCGCCACAGGCGCGGCGGCGGCCTCCACCGGCGCCACCTCGGTCTCGACTGCCGCCGCGGCCGCTGCGGGAGTAACGGCGGCCTCACTCTGGGAGAAGCTTCGCAGATAGGCCAGCACATCGGCGATCTCGTCATCCTTCTTGAGCCCGGCAAAGGCCATCTTCGTGCCCTTGATCATGCCCTTGGGATTGGCGAGGTAGCCGGTGAGCGTGGTGTCGTCCCAGACCATCCCACCCTCACCCGCGGCCACCATCGCGCTGGAGTACTTGTAGCCTTCCGCGCCGCCGGCGGTCCGGCCGAACACATCGTTGAGCTCGGGGCCGACCTTGTGCTTGGCCCCGTCGCCGACGGCATGGCAGGCGGAGCATTTCTTGAACACCTTCTCCCCGGCGCCAGCGTCGCCGTCAGCCCATGCAGGCGTGGCGAGCACGGTCAATCCCAGGACGGCAACCGCCGCGGACTTAGGAAACTTCAACATTTTCAACCACCCCGTCTGTGTTGACGTGCCATGTCTGGATGCCATTGTTGTGGTAGATGGAATTGCCGCCGCGCACCGCGCGCAGCGCGTCCTTGGTCGGCTGCACCAGCCCCTGATCATCGATGGCGCGGGACTGCAGCAGCAGCTCCGATCCGTCCCAGTTGATGTCCAGATAGAAGCGGTGCAGCGCCTTGCTGAGGCTCGGCCCGTCGATGCGCGCCGGTTGCCAGTTGCGGCCGCCGTCGATCGTGACGTCAACGCGGCTGATCGTGCCGTTGCCCGACCAGGCAAGGCCGGAGATCACCAGCGGCCCCTTGCCGTGAGTCACCGGCGCCTGCGGGCTCGGGCTGGTGATAACGGATTTCACATCCATCACGAAGGTGTGGCGCCGCGCCTTTCCGTCCGCCAGCAGATCGGTGTATTTCGAGGTCTCCTCGCGCTGGGCCCACGGCGCGTCACCCACTTCCAGGCGGCGCAGCCACTTGACCCACATGTTGCCTTCCCACCCGGGAACGCACAGTCGCAGCGGATAACCCTGTTCGGCGCGCAGCGCCTCGCCGTTCATCTTGAAGGCGACCAGGCAGTCGTCGAGCGCCTTCTCGATCGGGATCGAGCGCGTCATCGCCGATGCATCGGCGCCCTCGGCCAGCAGCCATTTGCCGGATGTCTTGACGCCCGCCTCCTCCAGGAGATAGCGCAGCGGTACGCCGGTATAGACCACGCAATGGATCATGCCGTGGGTGAACTGGCACCCGTTGAGCTGCGAGCCCTTCCATTCCATGCCGCCATTGGCGGCGCATTCGAGGAAGTAGACCCGGTTCTCGCGCGGGAACCGCTTCAGGTCCTCCATGGTGAAGACCAGCGGCGTGTCGACCAGGCCGTTGATCATCAGCCGGTGATCGGCCGGATTGATGATCGCCGTGCCGCCATGGTGCCGCTCGAAGCACAACCCGTTGGGCGTGATGATGCCGTCGAGCTCGTGCAGCGGCGTGAAATTGATCGACGAGACCGGATCGGAGGTCAGCCACGGCACGTCCCGGCGCACCACATGCGCCTCGAATTCCGACGGCTTGCCATAGGGCGCCGCGTCGACGCCGTCGCCGAGATAGCGGTTCCAGTCCTGCACCTCGGTGATCAGCGGATCGCCCGCCGCCCGCGCCATCCCGGCGCTGGCCGCCGCCGCGGCGCCGCCGAGCAGGCCGGCCTTGAGGAAGTTCCGCCGCGAGGCGGCGTGTCTGGCCCCCCCGGGACCGGTTTGGTCTACCATGAGATCCTCCCGTGGAGCATGTCCAGCACTTGCATCTTCGTCTCCGTCGTCATCGCCGGGCTTGAAGCCCGGCATATCCGTTACCAAACCAGATCAGCGGATCACCCGGACAGCCGCGGCATCCGGATCGAGGGTGACCACCGATTTCTTCGTGATGTAACTTTCCATCAGGTCGTAGATCGCCGGGCCTTCAACCCCTTCGTTGACCGAGGCCCAGCCGCCGACCGTGTAGCTCTTGTCCGCCTCGAGGAGCTCGCCGCTGCCGGTCAGCCGCATGTCCGAAATCCGGCTGCCCATCTGCCCTTCGGGCGCGCAGGCATAGGTGAACCCGCCCACCCGGACCATGTCGCCGCCCTGCTGCAGGAACGGGTCCTTGTTGAACAGGTTGTCGCAGACATCCTCCATGATGTCCTTGAGCTGGGCGCCGGTGAACTCCAGCCGGTAGACCGCCGGATAGCTCATCGAGGTCTCCGAATAGAGGTCGTCGATGGTGATGTCGGCGCCCGGAAGCAGCGTCGTTCCCCAGCGGAAGCCCGGCGACAGCGCGATCTGGGTGTCGCGCTCCTCGATGATGCCCTGGCAGATCAGGTCGTCCCAGGTTCCGTTGAAATTGCCTCGCCGGTAGAGCAGCGAGTCGGTGCGGCCGATCACCCGCTGCGTCTCCGCCTCGTAGGGCGCACGCACTTCGTCGATCTTGGCCGCCATTTCCGGATCCGGCGCGATCACGTCGGAAAACACCGGGATCAGGGTCGAATTGTAGCCCGCGACCTTGCCGTCCTTGATCTCAAGATCGATGCGGCCGAGATACTTGCCGTGCGAGCCCGACGACATCAGCAGCGTGCCCTCGACTTCCAGCGCCACCGGCGTGGCGTCATGGGTATGGCCGGTGACGATCACGTCGAGACCGCTCACCACCGCGGCGAGCTTGCGGTCGACGTCGAAACCGTTGTGCGACAGCAGCACCACCACTTCTGCGCCCTCGGCGCGCGCGGCGTCGACATTGGCCTGCAGCACCTCGGGGCGGATGCCGAACGACCATTTCGGGAACATCCAGCTCGGATTGGCGATCGGCGTGTAGGGCATCGCCTGGCCGATGACGGCCACGTTCACGCCGCCGCGCTCGAAGAAGGCGGTATGCTCGAAGGCGGGCTCGTCCCATTCGGAATCAAAGATATTGGACGCCAGGAACGGATAGCCCATGGCCTCGACCAGTTCGAGGAAACGGTCCTGGCCGAAGGTGAACTCCCAGTGCCCTGTCATGGCGTCGGGCTTGAGCAGCTTCATGCACTCGACCATGTCCATGCCGTTGGTCTTGAGCGACGAGTAGGAGCCTTGCCAGGTATCGCCGCCGTCGAGAAACAGCACCTTGTCATCGCCGCGCTCGGCGCGGATCGCCTTGACCAGCGTCGCGGTGCGGTCGAGCCCGCCGAGCCTGCCGTAGCTCCGGGCAAGGTCGACGTAATCCACCATCGTGTGGGCATAGGCGTAGGCGCTGCCCTTCTCGATGTTGAAGTAGGCCAGGAACTCTTCCGCCACCAGATGCGGCGGCAGCCCGGCATAGGCGCCGACGCCGATATTGGTGTCCGGCGGGCGGAAGAAGACCGGCTTGAGCTGGGCATGGCAATCGGTGAAATGCAAAAGCGTCAGCTGACCCTTGGCGTCGAACCTCAGCAGGTCATCCTGGGTGAGCTTCTGCTGCGCCAGCGCCCGGACCGGATTGGCGCCCAACCCGGCGGCGCCAAGCACGAATCCGGCATTGAGCGCGTATTGCAGAAAATCGCGTCTGGTATGCATTCCGGTCTCCATTCCGCAAAAACGGACAAGAAAGCCCGCTCCGGCCTTCGCCAGAAATCGTGTTTCCCTGCTATTTCAACTCAGTACAGTGTCACATTCGACGCCGAGGCTCTCACGGCGCCAGCGCGTCGCTTCGGGCCCGGGCCGGCGACGCCCAGGCGCCGCCGGCCCGGGCATCCACTAGGGACGAACCGCGGGGGTTTCGATCGAAAGGCCGGTGCCGCGCCAGGTCACATAGGTTTCCAACGCCATAAGTTCGTCCGAGAACGCCTTGGGCATTTCGGCGCGCGTATCCCGGATACAGCCGCGGAAGCGGTTGTGCAGCGAGGTGAAGCCGCTCTTGAGCCGGTAGACCGGAAAGCCGTTGACCTGGCCCTGGCTCAAATGGTCGGCGCGGATGAACTTGCCGGCATTGGCTTCATGGCAGCTGGCGCAGGCCATGTTCAGCTGGCCCGTCCTTGTGTAGTAGAGCTCCTTGCCTTGCTCCCACCAGGACTGCATGTCGCCTTCAGCAAGATCGATCCCGACCGGCATGCCGAGCGAGTGGTACTTGATGTAGGCGGTCAATTCGTTCTGGCCGCCCTTGTCGAACGGCAGCGCCTCGGCGCCCATCTGCTCGGTGCGGCACTTGTTGATCTGCAGCTCGACATTGATGGGCCTCTTCGAATCCGGATCCCATTTCGGGTAGCTGGCTCCGATTCCCTTCATGCTTTCCGCAGCATCTCCATGGCAGGTCGCGCAGGACTTGCCGGCGGTGCCGTCGACCTTGTTCCACAGCACCTCGCCGTCCTCGACCGAGACCATGGCCGGATTCTCGAAGGAATCGCGCTCCAGGTCGCGGGTCTCGGCCTCGCGGTAAAGCCAGCCCGAGAGCACTTCGTCGAACGGCAGACCCTCGGGCGCCTTGGCGCGCGTGATCATCGGCTTGCCGTCGATTTCAAGCGTGTCGTCCACCGGCTCCGCCGCTGCCCAACTGGCTGCGGCAAGTCCCGCAGCCAGAGCCAGGCCGGCAATCAAAAGTCTCTTCATCACGGTCGCCCTCCTCCCGGGACTGCACCTGCACGACACTCCCGTCCGCGCAGGCTCCCTCTCGTTGTTAGTTGACTTCGATCGATTCCTCGGCCTCGTAGACCGAGCCGTTGTCATCGAGCCAGGTGAACTTGAAGGTTCCGCTGGCGGGCACCTTGGCGTTGAACTCGAAATAGGGATTGGCGGAGATCGCCGGATCGAGATCGCATTCGAACACCATCTGCCCCTCGAAGGTGCAGGTGAACTTGTTGATGATCTGGCGCGGAATGGGGTTGCCATCCTTGTCCTTGCGCTGGCCCGATTCCATCTCGTGGCTGATCAGCGTCTTGATGGTGATCACCTCACCGGCCGAAGCCGACTTGGGCACCTTGATGCGTGGTTTTGATGCCATGTTCGTAAATCCTGTCCCTGGCTCAGCCGCCGCAGCCGCCGATGGTTACCTTGACCTGCTTCTTGTCGATGAAGACCGAGCCGTCCTTCATCTTCGCGACCGCGACGACATTCTGGGTCTTGGCGAGCCGGATGCGGGTGGTTGCGAGAGCAGCGCCGCTCAATTCACTGAAGTGAAAGGTGGCAACCGCCGGATTGGGGTTGCCGTCGGCGAAGATGATGATCGACTCGACCAGATCGTCACCGCTCATGGCGCTGTCGACGGTCACCGTGACGGGCACCGTGTTGCCGTTTTCCGCGATTTCCGGCGCGGTCAGCGTGATCCTGCCTTCGGCCGGGGCAGCGCCGCCGGTGAAGTCCATGATCGATTTTTCGGTCTCCTCGACCGAGGCGAAAGCGGGCGTTATCCGCGCCCCCGCGACCGCGAACGCCACGGCGCCCACCGTCAATCCTAAGACATTGCGTCTTGTCAGTTTCATGTGCTTCGAGCTCCTCTGCTCCAGATCGTTCCGTGTCCGGCCGTGGCTTGGCCGGTCATTCCTTCAGTGTGACGAGATAGGCGACGACGTCCTCGACCTGCTGGGCAGTGAGGATTGTCTTGCCGACGAAATTCTCGGCGACGCCCTTGCCGACTTCCAGAGAGTAGAAGCCGGGCATCACGGTTTCGTCCGTGAACACCACCTTCGAATTCACCACGATGGCGCGAAGCAACGGCTCGTCCCAGCGCGAGGCCACACCGTCGAGCGGCGGGCCCACGTCGCCATGGAACTGGTCGCTCTCCATGTCCGCGTTGACATGGCAGGCCAGGCAATTGCCCAGGCCGGTGTTCTTGAAGACCTTGGCGCCCTCGGCCGGATCACCCGGCGTGCCGGTCAGCGACGCGACGACGCCGTCATCGGTGAACTCGACCGCCTCGGGCGCGATCTCGCTGGCAAGGGCTGCGGTTGACAGCACCACCGCGGCCATGGCGCCCAGTGTGAATTTCAATCGCCTCGTCATCTGGCGTTCCCTCCTCCCATTGACCGGACCTGCGTGGTCCGGATCCTCTCCGATTCAGAGAGTAGTCAGATGCAGTCGCACAATCAATGCAAAAATATGAATTTATGAATGTATTTCGTCGGAACCCTATTCCGCATCGAGCCGGCCACTGGCGCGCAGCTCGTTGATGATGCGGGCATGGTACTTCTGGAAGTGCTCGTCTCCCTCATACCCTTTTTCGGCTACCCATTTGAACATGTTGAGAAATGTCCATTTGCCGAAAGCGCCCGGCATGGTCGCGACCGCGGCCTGGGCGGCGGTCAGGCCCTCGGGAACCTCCTCCGGAAGAAACACCAGCGTGGGCGTGAACACGTAGCCCCATTTGCGCGCCGCCGTCTTCTCGGTCATCACCTCGCCATCGAGATCGGTGACCTCTTCGTCACCGAACATGTTGTACTGCACGACCTTGAAATGTGCCTTGATGAAGTCCGATACTTCCGGATCCGACAGGATCTTCTCGTGCATCTGGGCGCAGTAGATGCAGCCGCGTTGTTCGAAGACCATCACCAGCCGCTTGCCCTCGTCCCTGGCCGCCTCGATGTCCTCGGCGACATCGCGGAAGGTGATCGAGAACCAGTCTTCCTTGTGCAGTCCGTCATCACCGAGTTCGGCGGACCAGGCCTGCACCGACAGCGCGGCGCCAGCGGCAAAAGCGGCAAAAGCGAGAAACGCACGTCTGATCATGATCCTTCTCCTATCCGATCGTTGCGAAAGCGGGGAACATTTCGAGCATCCATTGGGCGATCCGGGACATCTGGCCGGTCATGAAGAGAATGCCGGTCACCACCAGAGCCACGCCCATGACCTTTTCGATCACTGCCATGTGCTTCTTGATCCGGGTCGAAAACCGGATGAAGCGGCTGGCGAAGAAGCCCGCCACGACAAAGGGAATGCCGATGCCCAGCGCATAGAGCCCGAGCAGCATCGCGCCCTGCCCGGCGGTTTCCTTTGCCGCGGCCATGAACAGGATCGCCGCCAGGATCGGGCCAACACAGGGCGTCCAGCCGAAGGCGAAGGCGAGCCCCATGACATAGGCCCCGGCCATGCCGGCCGGCTTGCGCTCGACCTGGACGCGGGCCTCGCGGTAGAGCAGCGCGAACCGGAAGACGCCAAGAAAATGCAGCCCCATCAGCAGGATGAGAACGCCGGCAATCACCGAGAGCACATCGAAATAGCGCGCCACGGACTGGCCGATCATGCTCGCGGTGGCGCCGAGCGCGATGAACACCGTGCTGAACCCGAGTACGAACGCGACCGAGGCCAGCGCGATGCGGCGTGACGCCACGTTGTCAGCCTCGGCGTTTTGGACTTCATTGAAACTCATGCCGGCGAGGTAGGCGAGATAGGGCGGAACGATCGGCAGCACGCAGGGCGAGAAGAATGACAGCAATCCCGCCAGAAAGGCGGCTCCGTATCCCACGTCCATCATCGGCGTCGTCCTCCCCCGAGGAGCCGCCGATCCGGCGGCTCGTAACGGCTGCTCCGGCGCAGTGGTCCGAAGCATGCACGGTTCGCCCATGAACCTGCGAAAACGCAACGACCATGACCAGCATCCGGCCTCCTCATGGCGCACGGCCGACCGGAATGCGATTGCAAGATATGCAAAAAACTATATATATTGCAATCTCTATTTTTCAGGAATCGGAGCAGCTTCATGACGTCAGCTCTCACGGCGGCGCTCGCCGTCATCTTGCTCCTGCCGGCGCCGGTGACGGCGGCGGAAATGATCATGTTCGAGCAGGCCGGCTGCGCCTGGTGCAAGCGGTTCAATGAGGAAGTGGCGCCCGCCTGGGCCAACACCGACCAGGGCCGACGCGCGCCCCTGCGCCGTATCGACATCCACGCCCCGCTGCCCGCCGACCTGACCGGCATCCCGCTCGAACGCTTCACGCCGACCTTCGTCCTGATCGATGACGGTCGCGAAATCGCACGATTGCGCGGCTATCCCGGCGATCAGTTCTTCTGGGCGCTGGTCGATGAGATGCTTGCAAAGCTGGAGCCATGACAACGGACCCCTTGCCGAATCCCGAGTTTTCCGGTCGGGACATCAGCGTTCTTTCTGGCCATGCCCGTAAGGCGAGCGACACGCTCAAGGCCCTGTCGCACGAAACCCGGTTGCTCATTCTCTGGCTCCTGTCGGAGAACGAGAGGTCGGTCTCCGAGCTTGAGGAACTGCTGGAACTGCCGCAGGCCGCAGTGTCGCAGCAACTCGCCCGGCTGCGGCTGGATCGCATGGTCGGGACGCGTCGCGAAGGTCGGATGATCTACTATTCGATCTCCAACCCGGATGTGTCAGCCATCGTCGAGTCACTCTACGCCCTGCTCTGCCGGCAGGACGCCGTCCCGTGACGAAGCGGAAACATCGCTTGCATTGAATGTTTCCCGTCCCTAAGCTTTGAAAAATGTCCGGCATAAATTCCGGCCAACGGGAGGAGACCGTTATCATGCTCGAATCTGGGTGGATGCTTGCACTGTCAGGCTGTGGTGTCGGCGTGATTGTCGGCTTTGCTGCCAGAAAGAGTCATTTCTGCACGATGGCGGCTCTGGAGCGCCATTGGTATGCGGGCGACGACCGACCGCTCAGGGCCTGGGCGCTGGCCGCGTTCACGGCGCTCATCGCCACGCAACTGCTTGCCGCGGCAGGCCTCGCCGACATCGATCAATCCTTCTACATCACCGAGCCGCTGCCGTTGGCCGGCGCGATTGTCGGCGGGCTGATGTTCGGCGTCGGCATGGCCCTTGTCGGCACCTGCGGCTTCGGCGCTCTGGTCAGGCTCGGCGGCGGCAATCTGCGCGCGCTGGTGGTGCTGACCGGTCTGGGGCTCGCAGCCCTTGCCGCCCAGCGCGGCGTCACCGCCCACATCCGCACCGTCCTGCTTGATCCATGGGCTGTCGATCTGTCTTCTCTGGGCGGGCAATCGGCTGGCACGCTGGTCTCGCGCGCCACCGGGCTCGACCTCACGCTGCCGCTGGCGCTGCTCATCGGCGCGGCTGGATTGTGGTGGGTGTTCAGATCGGCGAGTTTTCGCGCCGACCGCAACCGGGCGATCGCCGGCGTGGTCATAGGGCTTTGCATCGCCGCCGGCTGGGTCATCACCAGCCTGTTCGCGGCACAGGCGCTCTACCCGGTCCAGGTCGAGGCCGGCTCCTTCGTCATGCCCGTGGGCGAGACCATCCTGCAAATCATCACCGTGACCGGCGAACTTCCCGATTACGGCATCGGCATCGTCGTCGGCGTGTTCATCGGCGCCGCAATCTCGGCCTTTCGTTCCGACGACATGCGCTGGGAAGCCTGCGACGACGCCCGGGAACTGAGCCGCCATTTGCTCGGCGCCTTCCTGATGGGGACCGGCGGCGTCTTTGCCCTCGGCTGCACCATCGGACAGGGCGTCAGCGCTTTCTCGGTGATGGCGATCTCGGCGCCCATCGTGATGATCTCGATCGCCGCGGGCGCGCGCATGGGCCTCGGCCTTCTGGTCGAAGGCAACGCCTTCAGCTTCATCGCCGACTGGCGGGCCCCGAAAGTTCAGCCGGACGCCACGAAGCGATAGGCCGTCCCGTCGCGCTCCACCCGCCCCTCGCCCGGCGCGGGCAGATGGTAGGCAGTCAGCGCCGCCTTGTCGGCGACGAGCCGGTCGAGCAGCCTGAGCCGGGTTTCCACGCCCTTGCCGGGATCCTGGTCCGAGCCGCTGGGCCAGTCGGGATGGGCGAAGGACACGGCGAAATGGGTGATCGCGTCGCCAGCCACCAGCACCGGCTCCGACCCGCCATGCAGCATGAACGCCATGTGCCCCGGCGTGTGCCCCGACGTGTCGACCGCCTCGACGCCCGGCACCACTTCGGCGCCCGGCTCGAACAGGGTGATGATGTCTTCGAGATGGGCCAGCCGGTTCTGCGCGCCAATGGCGAAGGTCTTGCGTTCCTCGGGCATGGCCTCGACCGTGGCCGGATCGCGCCAGAACTCCCATTCCGCGCGACCCATGTGAAAGCGCGCATTGGAAAACACCATCTCGTCGAAATCGTCGATCAGGCCCCACAGATGGTCGGGGTGGCAATGGGTGAAGAGCACGTCGGTGACGTCCGCCGGGTCAAACCCGGCCTCAGCCAGATTGTCGAGAAGCCTGCCTGCCGACGGCATGAAGTTGGATCCCGACCCGACATCGAACAGGATCAGCCGGTTGCCGGATTGCAGGATCGGCACGTTGCAATCGGGCACCAGCGCATCGGTGGGCAAGCCCTTTTCCTCAAGAAGCGCGAGGAGTTGGTCCTGCGGCGCATCAGGATAGGCAAAGCCCATCGGCAGCACCAGATTGCCGTCGCTGACCGTGGTCAGCACCGCCTCGCCGATCTCGAGCGCGCGCGCAGGGCGCAGGCCGGCCGGCAGCAGCGCGGCGGCGGTAACAGCCACGCCGGCGCGCAGCAGATTGCGTCTCGTCTGATCAACCAGTGACATGATACGGTCCTCACATAGATTTATTTGAATATTTGCTTTTGTCTTGACTGAGGTCAATGCCCTTTCCCTGCCTTCGGGCATTTTGGCTCAAAAAGGGCTGGTTCGATGGAACTTGAACTGCTTGCCGACAGGTTCGGTGACAAATGGACGCTTCTGATGGGCGGCGCGGTGATCGGCGCCCTGTTCGGCGCCTTCGCCCAGCAGAGTCGATTCTGCCTGCGCGCTGCGGCCATCGAGTTTTCCCGTGGGTCGATCGGCGGCAAGATGGCGGTCTGGCTGATCGTGTTTTCGACCGCTATCGCCGGAACCCTGCTGCTGTCGGCGATGGACCTGTTCAGCGGCAATGAAACCCGGCAGTTGGCCTCGCCGCAAAGCCTCTCGGGCGCGGCCCTCGGCGGGCTGATGTTCGGCGTCGGCATGATCCTGGCGCGCGGCTGCTCGTCCCGGCTGCTGGTGCTGTCGGCCACCGGAAACCTGCGCGCCCTGCTCTCGGGCCTGGTGTTCGCGGTCGTGGCGCAAGCCAGCCTGCATGGCTTTCTCTCGCCGCTGCGCGATGCGCTGGCAGCGCCGCTCACCACCCTGTCGATTGGATCGAACGACCTCCTGGTCCTGTCCGGCGTTTCCGAGACAACCGCCTTCATTCTGGTGCTGGCCGGCCTTGTGGCGAGCCTGTGGCTGGCAATCTGGCGCAGGATCGGGGTCTGGAAAACCTTCGCCGCCGTCGCGGTGGGTGCCTGCATTCCGCTCGCCTGGTGGTTCACCAAGTCGATGACCGGAATCGCCTTCGAACCGGTGACGATCGAATCGCTGAGCTTCACCGGTCCGTCGGCGGACACGCTGATGCTGTTCCTGTCGCAGCCCGGTTCGATGATCGACTTCGACGTCGGCCTGGTGCCCGGCGTCTTCCTCGGCGCCTTTTTTGCGGCGCTTCTGACCGGCGAACTCGAGCTTCAGGGCTTCGAAGGCGGGGGATCGATGCGGCGCTATCTGGCTGGCGCCGCACTGATGGGCTTCGGCGGCATGCTGGCCGGCGGCTGCGCCGTGGGCGCGGGCGTCACCGGCGCGAGCATCTTCGCGCTCACCGCCTGGGTGACCCTGTTTTCCATGTGGATCGCGGCGTCCGCGACCGACTGGCTGATCGACCGCAAGCTTCCCGAGCGGCAGTTGCGGGCCACAGCAGCAGCCGACCCTTCCCTGCCCACCAGCATCAGGGTCACGGAATAGGCAAGGCCGCCAGGCGGGGGCGCTGTCCGTACATCCGGGAGCATGCGCGTACCTGCCTGGCGGCCCTTGACCCTGCACCCTTTGCGGGCGTCGTTGTTGATCCCCTCTGGATCTGTTCATGAGAATGCAGGAACCGTGCCACTTCACGCGGGCCGTTCAGGGCCGGGCTTTACGGACGATTCCGGCCACCGATCAGGAGAGCTGCAAGCACAATGGGCAAGGACGGGCGACACGGATTGCAGATGCTCAAATCCTGGGCAGGCGGCATGCCTGCCCGCTTTGCGGGCGGGCAGATCACACCGACACGGCTTCGCGCAGCCTGTCCTTGGTCAGGCTCACCCTGTCGCCCGCCATCTTGACCTCGCCGCGCTCGATCACGCAGAATCGATCGGCCAGCCCGTAGGCGAACTCGAAATACTGCTCCACCAGCACGATCGCCATCTTGCCCTCGTCGCGCAGCAGCGCGATGACGCGGCCGATCTGCTGGATGATATTGGGCTGGATGCCTTCGGTGGGCTCGTCGAGCAGCAGGAGCTTCGGCCTTGTGATCAGCGCGCGCGCGATCGACAGCTGCTGCTGCTGGCCGCCCGACAGGTCGCCGCCGCGGCGGTTGCGCATGTCTTTCAGCACCGGGAACAGCTCGTAGATATGGTCCGGGATCCTGTGCTCGGACCGCGGCAGGCAGGCAAATCCGGTTTCCAGATTCTCCGTCACCGTCAGCAGCGGAAAGATGTCGCGGCCCTGGGGAACGTAGCCCACGCCGCGGGCGGCCAGCTGGTGCGCCGGGATCCGGCCGATGGCCTGGCCGTCGAGGATATACTCGCCGCCCGACCGGGGATGCACGCCGGAGATGGCCTTCAACAGGCTGGTCTTGCCCACGCCGTTGGTGCCCATCACGCAGGTCACCTGCCCGACATCGGCCTTGAGCGAAATGCCCTTGAGGATCTGCGACTGGCCGTAATGCAGCGTCAGATTCTGGATATCAAGCATCTCTAGCGCCCCAGATAAACATCAATGACCTCGGAATTGGCGGTGACGTGGTCGAGCGACCCTTCCGCCAGCACCGAGCCCTCGTGCAGCACCGTCACCTTGCAGTCGAGCCTGCGGACGAACTCCATGTCGTGCTCGACGACGACCACCGCGCGGGTTTCCGCCGCCCGGCGCAAGAGATCGGTCGTATGCTCGCGCTCGCCCAGCGTCATGCCGGCGGCGGGCTCGTCGACCAGCAGCAGCTTGGGCTCCTGCGCCAGCAGCATGCCGATCTCGAGCCACTGCTTCTGGCCGTGGGAGAGCTCGCCCGCGATCCGGTCGAGTTCGGCCGACAGCCCGATCTCGGCCGCCAGCGCGGCCACCCGTTCGCTGTCTTTTGCCGTCACCCGGTACCCTAGCACCGCGAATGGCAGCCGGTCATTGCTCAGCGCCATCATCAGATTGTCGCGCACGCTCTGCGCCTCGAACACGGTCGGGCGCTGGAACTTGCGGCCGACGCCGGCGCGCGCGATCTGGCTTTCGGACAATCTGAGCAGATCCATCTGCGGCTCGCCGAACCTCACCCTGCCCTCGTCGGGTCGGGTCTTCCCGGTGACGATGTCCATGAAGGTGGTCTTGCCCGCGCCGTTGGGGCCGATGATGGCGCGCAACTCCTTCTCGCCGATGTCGAACGACAGGTTGTTGATCGCCTTGAACCCGTCGAACGACACCGAGATCGATGTGACTTCCAGAAGTGAGCTCACGCCGCATCCTTTCTGACCAGCCGGTCAAACAGCCCGCCAATGCCCTTGGGCATGAACAGCGTCACCAGCACGAAGCCGAGCCCCAGCAGCACCTGCCACCAGTCGACCCAGTTGATGGTGTAGAACCCCAAGGGAATGCTCGGCGCCTGGCCGCCGGTGAACCAGGACGACAGCAGCGAGACGGTTGCAGCCCCGATCACCGCGCCGTAGAGCCGCCCGCGCCCGCCGATCGCCACCCAGACAGCGAGATAGATCGAGGCGATGGGTGCGATTTCCGCCGGATTGATGATGCCGGCCTGCGGATAATAGAGCGCGCCGGCGATCGCCGCGATCACCGCCGTCAACGTGAACACCACCAGCTTGTAGGCCTCCACCGGATAGCCCATGAAGCGGATGCGCGTCTCGTCGTCGCGGATGGCACGGATGACGTTGCCGAACTTGCCCGACACCACCCAGGCGGCGAGCAGATAACCTGCCCCGAGCGCAAAGGCGGAGGCCAGGAAGAACCACACCGAGACCACCGATTGCGGCAGGTGGGTGAGCCCCGGAATGTTCTGCAGGCCGGACAGACCGTTGTTGCCGCGCAACCCGCTGTCGTTCTGGAACAGGTAGAGCGACAGCGCCAGCGTCATCGCCTGGGTCAGGATCGACAGATACACGCCGGTCACGCGGGACCGGAACGCAAGCCAGCCGAACACCAGCGCCAGCAGTCCCGGCACCAGCACCACCAGCGCCAATTGCGCAAACAGGCTGTCGGCAAAATACCAGACCAGCGGGATTTCCGCGCCGCCGACCACGCCGAAAATCTGCGTGCCGATGCCCTCGCGGATCTCCTCCGCCGTGGCCGGCAATTCGGCGCCGGCGAGCGAGGTGATGACGATGTCCTTGGTCCGCTCATACATGAGCCACATGCCGATCATGTAGCCGCCGAGGCCGAAGAAGGCGAAATGGCCCAGCGACAGGATCCCGCAATAGCCCCAGACCAGATCCATGGCGATGGCGATCAGGCACAGGCACAGCGTCTTGCCGAGAATCTTGATGAAGCTGGTCGAGACCAGCCCCAGGCCGAAACCTTCCGACAGCACCGTGATGACGATGGTGAAGACGGCGAGCAGCGAGATGAAGATCAGCACCGACGGCTGACGTGCGAACAGGGAGCGTTGCTGCATGGCCTAGTCCCCCGCCGCCCGGCCCTTGAGCGCGATGATGCCCTTGGGTCTGAACTGGATGAAAATGATGATGAAGATGATCATGTAGGTCTGCGCCGCCAGCGTGTTCGAGGGATTGAAGAACTCGATCACCTTCTGCAGCGAGCCGATCATGCCGGCGCCCGCGAGCGTGCCCCAGATATTGCCGACGCCGCCCACGACCACGGTCATGAAGCTCTGGACGATGTAGCCCGAGCCGAGCTCGGAGGTCACCTTGGCGAACAGGCCGATCGCCACGCCGGCGATGCCTGCGATGCCGGAGCCCAAGCCGAAGGTCATCATGTTGATCCTGTCCGGATTGATCCCCATCGACGAGGCCATGCGCGGGTTCTGCGTCACCGCCCTTATCTCGAGCCCGAGCCTTGTGCGCTTCAAGATGAACAGCAGCAGGCCCATGAACACGACGGCGAGCACGAAGATGGCGATGCGGATGTAGCTCACCGACACCACGTCGTTGAGCGCCCAGGCGCCGTCGAGCCAGGATGGCGAGGTCAGCGGCCGCGCCTGGGTGCCGAAGATGTTCTTGGCGATCTGCTGCAGCGCGATCGAGACGCCGAAGGTGGCGAGCAGCGTCTCGAGCGGCCGGTGCGCCAGATGCCGGATCACCAGCCGTTCGAGCGCGACGCCGGCCATGAACGCAACCGCGAAGGCCAGCGGCAGCGCCACCAGGATGGAGACCGTGTAGTTGGGGATGAACTGCTGGACGACATAGCCGGTATAGGCGCCGATCATGATGAATTCGCCATGGGCCATGTTGATCACGCCCATCACGCCGAAGGTGATGGCAAGGCCGATGGCCGCCAGGAAGTAGATCGAGGCCAGCGACAGGCCGTCAAGCGCCAGCGAGACAAACCGGTAGAACCCAACCGTGCCGCTGATGTCCGACAGCGTTTCCCGGGCCGCGGTGGTGAGCGCCGGATCGGGCTCGGAATAGACTTCGGCAAAGACCTGGCTGGCCACGGCAGACCGCTGCTCGTCGCGGCTCACCAGCGCCGGCACGGCGCCTGAGGCGGCAAGCGCCAGATAGGCCCGGTCCCGCGCTTCCTGCGATGCCAGTTCGGCCACGGGAATTCCCGCAACCGCGCCATCCTTGATATTGGCGATCAAGGCGCGCTTGCGCTCGGCCAAAGGCACGATCGGCCTGGCCTTGCCTGCATCCACCAGCAATTGATAGGCCACGCCCGGCTCGATGTCGCTTCCAGGCGTCAGGGTTCTGGCGACATTGACCCCTTCGGGCTGAGCATCGAAGACCTTGACGCTGGTCGCCACCAGCGGATTGAGCGCCGCGCGGGCGTCGACGCCCGGGTCGCCGGCAAAACTCTCGATCGCGGCCACGCGCGTGGCCTGGTCGCTGCCGAACTTGATCTCCAGCAAGCGCAGCAACCGTTCCTTGCGCGCCTTGATGTGGGGATCGATTTCCTCTTCCACAGATTCCTGCAGAATGCTCAGATGCGATTGATTGGCGTCGCGCGCAAGAGCGGTCAGCGCCTGCAGCCGCCGCGCCGGGTCCGGGTCAGACAGCTGGAACTGGACAAGGGCGGCGGCGATGACCGCGCGCACGCCGCTGTTGGGATTGAGGTTGGTAAGTTCGCTCTGGTCGGCCAAGCCGGCTTCCGCGCCGGTGTCAGCATCAATCAGCATCAACTGGCCGTTGTCGGTCTTTTTGACGAAAAAGAACCGCCCGTCGGATTTGCGCTGCCAAACACCTTTCTCACGCCATTGCTCGAGAAAAACCGCAACGCTCGGCAGTTGGCTGTCAACGAGTTCCTCGAGCACCGGGGAGATCGTCGTGCGCGAGGGTTTTTCGATCTTGGCGCGATGGGTTTCAAGCAGTGCGTTGAGACCGCCCTCCTGGGCGTGTGCGGGCGCAAGGCAGACCATCGCGGCTATCAGCAGATAGGCAAAGCGGAGCATGGAAGACCGGACAGGGTTGGGAAGGCGGAAAAGGGGGCCGCCAGGGCCCCCTCCCGTTCCAGGGGATCAATAGTTGGAATTGAGCTGCACGCAGGTCTTGGTCTCGGTGTTGTACATGCCGCAGCCGAGTTCCTTCCAATCCGATTCCAGCACGGCCGATTCCGGCAGGAAGTCGGTCCAGGCGTCGCCGGGAACCGGCTCGGTCTGGCTGACGATGCTGAACTGGCCGTCCGCCTGGATCTCGCCGATCAGCACCGGCTTGGTCAGGTGATGGTTCGGCAGCATCTCTGCTTCGGTGCCGGTCAGGTTCGGGAACTTCTGGCCGTACATGGCGGTGCGGACGGCATCGACATCGGTGGTGCCTGCGGCTTCGACCGCGTTCACCCACATGTTGAAGCCGATGTAATGGGCTTCCATCGGGTCGTTGGTCACCCGCGCTTCGCCGGCAAACGCCTTCCATTCCTTGATGAACTCGGCATTGATCGGGGAATCGGCCGACTGGAAGTAGTTCCAGGCAGCGAGGTGGCCGACGAGGTTGGTGGTGTCGAGGCCGGAGAGTTCTTCCTCGCCCACCGAGAAGGCCACGACCGGAATGTCGTCAGCCGAAATGCCGGCTGCGGCCAGTTCCTTGTAGAAACCGATATTGGCGTCGCCGTTGATGGTCGAGATCACGCCCACCTTCTTGCCGTCGGCACCGAGCGCGACCACGTCGGCCACGATCTTGGACCAGTCGGAATGGCCGAACGGGGTGTAGTTGACGAAGATGTCCTCGGCCGCGATCCCCTTGTCCTTGAGGTACTGCTCGAGGATCTTGTTGGTCGTGCGCGGATAGACATAGTCGGTACCCAGAAGTGCGAATTTTTCAACGCCGAGCTCTTCCAGGAAATAGTCGGTCGCAGGAATCGCCTGCTGGTTGGGCGCAGCCCCCGTGTAGAAGACGTTCTTGGAGGATTCTTCGCCCTCATACTGGACCGGGTAGAACAAGAGGCCGTTGAGCTCCTCGATCACCGGCAGAACCGACTTGCGGCTCACCGAGGTCCAGCAGCCGAACATGACGTCGACATTCTGGACGGTCATGAGTTCGCGGGCCTTTTCGGCAAAGAGCGGCCAGTCGGACGCCGGGTCGACGACGACTGCCTCGAGCTTCTTGCCCAGCACGCCGCCCTTGGCGTTCTGCTGCTCGATCAGCATCAGCATCGTGTCCTTCAGCGTCGTCTCCGAGATCGCCATCGTGCCCGAAAGCGAGTGCAGGACACCGATCTTGATTGTCTCCTCCTGCGCATAGGCCGCATGGGTCAAAACGGTCGTCGTGATGAATGCCGCCGCCCCTGCGATCCGCAATTTAGTGGTAAAGTTCATGTCAGCCTCCGTGCTGTTCGTGTCCACGGAGCTTTCAATGCAAGCGCCTTGCCAGTTGCCACGGAGGCGAGAATTCACGATTTGTTAAGGCTCCCAACCAGGCATCGCCGAAAGCAGTATCAAATATGCGCCAATATTTGCCTCAAATTCATGCAATGCCGCTTTCTTGTGCAGTGCAACAGCCACCAGCATGGTTTCGGAAAAGTGCCTTACTTCCCGACCGGGCTTGCCTAGCGGCTCCATTTCGCTTCTTATGAAGCTGGATGCCGTCCCCTCCGGCTTCATCCGCCCGGCAACAAGGAGTTCCGTCGCCCTATGAGCGTACCTCTTTTCTTGCTGGCCGTTCTCGCGGCCATGTTCTCGTTCCTCGCACCTGCCGTGGCCTCGACCTGGCTGAAGACCGGCAAGGAAACCACTCGGCCCTATGGCCATGTCGAGTACTGCTCGCGCAAACCGCACGATTGCAGCGGACGCTCCGCCCAGGCGCAGCTTCCTCCGGCGCGGCTTGATGTCCTGCGCGGCGTCAACGCCTCGGTGAACCGGTCGATCAAACCGGTGTCGGACCAGGTCGCTTTCGGCCGCAAGGAATTCTGGACATCGAAGGCCCGCGCCGGCGACTGCGAGGACTTCGCTCTGGCCAAGCGCGCCAGACTTTTGGGCAAGGGATTCAAGCCGTCGCAATTGCTATTGACCATGGGGCACAATGGCGTCGAGCCCCACACTGTGCTTGTGGTCAGGACCCGGGACGGCGACTATGTGCTCGACAATCTCGATGACGAGGTCAATCCGGTGCAGTCCGCGCGCGTGAACTTCCTCAAGATCCAGTCTCCCGACCATGGCGGCCGCTGGCTGCGCGTCACCGGCAAGACCGGTCGGGCGCCCTGAGCGCGAGGCCTTTTCTCGCCGTCGAGCCTGACGCAAGCGCGAATGACAGCTGGGCCAATTTGCCATTAGCCACCGCGAATGCCTGTGCTATGGCTCAGGGCTCGTTCGCCGGAGGAGCTGCCGATCGCCGCCTATCGATTCGTCCATACCGCCGATATCCACCTCGATTCCCCGCTGCGCTCGCTGGCGCTGCGCAATCCCGAGCTCGCGGAACTGATTGGCGCTGCGACCCGCAAGGCGTTCGCTGCCACCATCGACCTGTGCCTTGACGAGCGGGTCGACGCGCTGCTGATCGCCGGCGATCTCTATGACGGCGACCAGACCTCGATGAAGACCGCGAGGTTCCTGGCGGGCGAACTCGGACGCCTGGCCAGCGCCGGCATCGCCACCTTCATCATCCGCGGCAATCATGACGCGCTCTCCAGGATCTCGAAGGAACTGGTGCTGCCGGACCGGGTCAGGCTGTTCGGCGGACGGGCCGAGCATGTGCTGATCGACCGCGCCGCGGGCGAGAAGCCGGTCGCCATCCACGGCCTGAGCTTCGCCCAGGCGACCGCGCCCGAAAGCCTGCTGTCGAAATACCGCCAGGCCCTGCCCGACACCATCAACATCGGTATGATGCACACCAGCCTCGGCGGCGCCGAGGGCCACGATGTCTATGCGCCCTGCAGCCCCGCCGATCTCGTCGCCACCGGCTTTGACTACTGGGCGCTCGGCCATATCCACAAGCGTTCGGTGATCCACAACCGTGGCGCCATCGTCATGCCCGGCATGCCCCAGGGCCGCGACATCAACGAGGACGGCCCCAAATCCGTGACCCTCGTGTCGATCGCCGACGACGGGACCGTGAGCCTCGAGGAGCGGCCAACCTCGCTTGCGGAATTCGCTCGCGTCAGCGTTGACGCCGGGGGACTGACCGAATGGTCCGAACTGGCGGAGGCCATCAGACAGGCACTCGGGCAGGCGCGCGACACCTCCACCTCGCCCGAGCTTGTGGTGCGCCTTGGCTTCACCGGTGCGACGCCGCTCGCCTGGCGGATGCGCCGCGACGCCGACGTGCTTTTGACCGAGGCCGAGGA
Source organism: Hoeflea sp. (assembly GCF_030682515.1). Lineage (GTDB taxonomy): Bacteria > Pseudomonadota > Alphaproteobacteria > Rhizobiales > Rhizobiaceae > Hoeflea. The sequence continues at coordinate 126,691 of NZ_JAUXOD010000137.1, forward strand.
GCGCGCCGCGCGGATCGGCTCAACCTGGATCGAGAAGTTCGAGATCGGCGCAACGCCGCTCCGGGCCGAGGGCGGATCCGCGACCGACCCGCTGCACGAGCTCCGTGCCCTGATCGACAGCGCCATCCTGGGCTCCGACGGTTACGACGCCGCGCTCGGAACGCTTGCCTCGGGGCTGAGGGCGCAGCTTCCGGCAGATCTCCGAGATCTCTTCGGCGCGGACGAAGCCGCGGCGAACCTGGCGCTGTCCCGCCTCGCGCGCGAAGGGGCCCAGGATGTGCTCGCCCGGCTCCAGTCCGGCTCCGGATCGGGAAGCGAGACCGCCTGATGCGCCTCAACCGCCTCGATCTCACCCGCTACGGCAAGTTCACCGATCATGTCATCGACTTCGGGAGCCCGACCGAGGGCGGCTGCGACCTGCATATCGTCTACGGTCCGAACGAGGCCGGCAAATCCACCCTGTTCAACGCCTGGCTCGACCTGCTCTACGGCATCGGCGCCCAGAGCAGCTACAATTTCCTCCATCCCTACCCCACCATGCAGATCGGCGCGTCGATCGCCGTCAACGGTGAGACTCGCGATTTCATCCGCCGCAAGCGCGCGCAGGGCAGCCTGTTCGATGCCCGTGACCAGCCGGTGTCCGAAGGCGCCCTGCTGGCCGGTCTCGGCGGGCTCGACCGCGACGCCTACCGGACCATGTTCTCGCTCGATGACGAAACGCTCGAACAGGGCGGCGAGAGCATCCTGGCGAGCCGTGGCGACCTGGGCGAGCTGCTGTTTTCGGCCAGCGCCGGCCTGGGCGACCTGTCGCAGCGGCTGGTCCGGCTTCGCGGCGAGGCCGAGGACTTCTACAAGTACCGGGCCCGCTCCGGCCGGCTGGCGGATCTGAAAACCGAGCTCGGCGAGTTGAAGGCCGAGCGCGACCGGCTCGACACCCAGGCGAGCGACCATGCCCGCCTGAACCGCACCCATGACGAGGCCGCCGCGCGCCATGCCGCGGCGAGCGCCGAACGCCAGAAGGTCCGGGCCCGGCTCGACGCCATCAACCGGCTGCTCCTGGCCCTGCCGCGCCTGGGCGAACTCGACACGCTGGCCCTTCAGATCGAGCCGCTGACGGACCTGCCCGAAGCCGCCCCCGAATGGCGCGACCGGATCCGCAGGCTGAGCGACGATGACGCGGCGCTTGCGGCCGGCGGCGCGGCGCTCGAGGCCGAGATCGAGCGGCTGACCACCGAGCTCGACGCCATCGCCGCCGATCCCGGCCTGGTCGCGATCGAGGACAGGATGGCCCATCTCGACCGGTTGCGCACGCGCCACAACGCGGCCGAAGAAGACCTGCCCGACCGCCGCTCGGCGCTCGCGCGGATCGAGGGCCGCATCGATCAGCTTCTGGCCCGGCTCGGACGGCCCGGCGAGCCGCAGCCCGACCGGCTCCTTCTCGACACGGCTGCGAGCGCGGGTCTCAGCGACCTGATCGAGGCGCGCGTAAGCCTCGATGTCCGCCTGGCCACCGCCCGCCGCGAAGCCGCTGACGCCAGGGCTTCCCGCGACGAACTTCAGGCTGAGCTTGGGGAGACCGGCATGGCGGCGGACGCCCTCGCCCCGGAGGACCGGCCAGGTCGGAGTGCGGCGCTGGCAAGCCTGGTGACCGCCATTCTCGGCGAAGACCATGGGCTGAGGCGCCAGGCCGCCCTGCGCGCCATCCCCGAGGCGCGCGAGAAATGCGAGGCCCGCCTGCGGGCCCTGCTCCCCTGGCAGGGCGAGGTTTCCGACCTGGAAGCCATGATCCCGCCACCCGCCGAAAGCCTGCGCAGATGGAAGAGCGAAGGCGAAGATCTGGGGCGCAAGCTTGGTGCCGTGGAGGAGGAAACCGCGCGCCTGATCGCCGCGCTTGAGCGCCATGAGGCCGAAGCCTCCGCTATCGCCCGCACCCGGAGCCTGCCGTCCTCAGAGGCGGCGGATGCCCTGCGCGCCGCCCGCGATGCGGCCTGGGCTGTCCACAAGGCGCGGCTCGAGTCCGGATCGGCGCTCGCCTTCGAGGAAGCCATGCAGGCCTTCGACGCGGCCATGGACCGGCGCGCGAGCCATAAGGCCGAAGTCGCGAGACTCAACGAATGCACCGTGCAGATCGCCATTCTGGAGGCCGATCTCAAGGCTGCGGCGCTGGCGAGATCGAAACTGGAGGCCGCGCGGCTCGATCTCGCGCGCCGGACCGCCGAGGCCGTGGCCGCGCTGTCGCCGGCGCTGCCCGCAGATCTTGCGCCGGATGCGCTTTCGGACTGGCTCGCCCGCCGCGACCAGACGCTGGAATCCGGCCGTGAACTTGGCGCGCATCTCCGCCAGCTCGACCGTGCCGAAGCAGACCGCCAGGCCGCGACGGAACGTCTGGTCCGCGCGCTCGCACCGCTCGACGCCACCGCCGCGCCGGACCAGGGCCTCGAAGCCCTCCTCGCCCGTGCTCAGGACCTGCTGGGCCGGGAAACCAAGCTCGAGGCCCGCCGCGAACAGCTCGCCCAGCAGGACCGCGCGCTGGCCAGGCGCGAACAGGATCTGCGCACTGCAGACGAAGAGCGGCAGGCCTGGCTGCTGGCGTGGAAGACCGCCTGCGCCGCCTGCTGGCTCGGCCAGGCCGGCGGCCGCTCGCCCACCGCCGCCGAAATCCGCGAGGTGCTGCCGCTGCTCACGGAACTGGGCGCGGCGCTCCACGATCGCGCGGGCCTCGCCGACCGCATCGCCAAGATGGAAGAGGACCAGGCGGACTACGCGGCCGCTGTTCAGGAGATTGCCAACGAGGCCGGGATCGACACAGAGGATGCGTCCGTCGCGGCCATCGCCCGGCAACTCGCCGCCCGGCTGGCCGCCGCCGCAACGGCGCGAGCAAAGCGGACGGACCTTGCCGCCCGGATCGAGGAGGCGGAGAGCCGCCGGCGCGCCCATGCCGAAAAGCTAGCGGCGCACACGGAGGCCAGGGACCGGATGCTCGCGGCGCTTGATGCCGGCAACCTGACCGAGGCGGCGCTGGGCGTGGACCGGGCGCTCGAGCGCAAGGCGCTGTCGGCGCGGATGGCGGACATAAGGCAGCAGATCTGCGCAAGCCTTGGCCTTGCCAGTTTCGAGGACGCCCGCGACCGCCTGGCCCGGGCCGACGCTGCCGCGCTCACCGCCGAAAAGCTCGACCTCGAGGCCATGCTCGAAACGGTCGACGCCGACGTGCAGGAACTCTATGCCGCCCGCACCGCGGCGAGCGCCGAATTGTCAGCGGTCGGCGGCGACGACGCGGTGGCGCTGATCGAGCAGCAGCGCCAGACCATCATGCTCGCCATCGCCGAGGGCGCCGAGCACTATTTGAGGCTCTCGGCCGGGATCCTCGCCATGGAGCAGGCGCTCACGCTCTACCGCGAGCGCCACCGCTCCTCGATGATGGCGCGCGCCTCGGACGCCATCCGCATCATCAGCCGCAGCCGCTACACAGGCCTCGCCTCCCAGCCCGACAAGGGCCGCGAAACGCTGATCGCCATCCAGAACGACGGCGCCTCCAAGCAGGCGGCGGACATGTCGAAGGGCGCGCGGTTCCAGCTTTATCTCGCGCTCCGCGTCGCGGGCTTCCATGAATTCGCCGAGACAAGGCCGCCAGTGCCATTCATCGCCGATGACATCATGGAAACGTTTGACGACTTCCGCGCCGAGGAAACCTTCAAGCTGTTTGCCGGCATGGCCGGCGCCGGCCAGGTGATCTATCTCACCCACCACCGCCACCTCTGCGACATCGCGCGCGCCGTCTGTCCCTCCGTGACCATCCACGAACTCACTGCCTGATTAACAGCCACCGGTCAGTTTTTCGCATCTGCGAACAGGTTTTGCTTGGCATGCAGGGCCTGTCCCGGTATCGAGGCCTCATTCCCGTTGCCCCGTGACCGGGTCACGCTCCCTTGAGACCGCAGGACCGCCGCGGCAATCGCCCTCGTTCAGTGGCCCGCTCCTGTTCGCTTCGCACCGCAAAATCAATCGCTTAAACGGACAGGACGCCAATATCCATGATCTCGTTGAACCGTTACATCACGCAGTGGACCGGCAATATCCGTGGCGATATTCTCTCAGGCCTTGTCGTGGCGCTCGCGCTGATCCCGGAAGCCATCGCCTTTTCGATCATTGCCGGCGTCGACCCCAAGGTCGGGCTATACGCCTCCTTCTCCATTGCCGTCATTACGGCCATCGTCGGCGGCCGGCCCGGCATGATCTCGGCCGCGACGGCCGCGACCGCTGTGCTGATGGTCTCGCTGGTCCGCGATCACGGCCTCGAATATCTGCTGGCGGCCACCATCCTCGCCGGCCTGATCCAGATCGCTGCGGGCGTCGCCCGGCTCGGCTATGTCATGCGGTTCGTGTCGAAATCGGTGATGACCGGCTTCGTCAATGCGCTCGCGATCCTCATCTTCATGGCGCAGCTGCCCGAGCTCATCGGCGTGCCGTGGCTGACCTACGTGATGGTCGCCGCGGGCCTCGCCATCATTTACGGGTTTCCGCTCATCACCAGGGCGATCCCCTCGCCGCTGGTCACCATCGTCGTGCTCACCGCCGTCAGCCTGTTCTTCGGCTTCGACATCCGCACCGTGGGCGACATGGGCGCCCTGCCCGACACTTTGCCGGTCTTCCTGCTGCCGCAGATCCCGCTGACGCTTGAGACCCTGTGGATCATCCTGCCCTATTCCGTGGCCGTGGCCGCCGTCGGCCTGCTCGAATCGCTGATGACCCAGACCATCGTCGACGATCTGACCGACACCACGTCCAACCGCAACGTAGAATGCGTCGGCCAGGGCATCGCCAACACCGCCACCGGCTTCATAGGCGGCATGGCCGGCTGCGCCATGATCGGCCAGTCGATCATCAACATCAAATCCGGCGGCCGCGGCCGTCTTTCCTCCTTCATGGCAGGCGTGATGCTGTTGTTCTTCATCGTCGTGCTCGGAGACTGGGTGGCCAGGATCCCGATGGCAGCGCTTGTGGCGATCATGATCATGGTCTCCGTCGGCACCTTCTCCTGGTCGTCGCTCAAGAACCTCAGGACCCATCCGCGCTCCTCGTCCATCGTAATGCTGGCGACGGTCGCCTTCGTGGTCTTCAGCCACAATCTCGCCATCGGCGTGCTGGTCGGCGTGCTGCTGTCGGGCCTGTTCTTCGCCTGGAAGATTTCGCAACTCTTCGGCGTCCGCTCGATCCTGTCCGACGATGGCCGCACCCGCACCTACATCGTCGAAGGCCAGCTGTTTTTTGCCTCGGCGGAAGATTTCATGAAGGCCTTCGATTTCCGCGAAGTGCTCGAAAATGTCGTCATCGATGTCTCCCGCGCCCACATCTGGGATATCTCCAGCGTCGCGGCGCTGGACATGGCGGTGCTCAAATTCCGCCGCGACGGCGCCACCGTGGAGATCATCGGCATGAACGAAGCCTCCGAAACCATCGTCGACCGGCTCGCCATCCACGACAAGCCGGGCGCGATGGACAAGTTGATGTCACACTGATGCCTGTCGCGCACTCTCAGGGAGGACACACCATGACCGCCACAATACTGGCCCTTGTCGACGGGTCGACCTACGCCAGAAGCGTCTGCGACCATGCCGCCTGGGCAGCCGCCCGGATGGAGGCGGGCGTAGAGCTGCTGCATGTGCTCGACCGGCCGGGCACGGGGCACTCCGATCTGTCGGGCGCGATCACGCTCGGCGCGCGCACGGCGCTGCTCGACGAACTCGCAGCTCTGGACGAGCAGCGCTCGAAACTGCTGCAGCAGAAGGGTCGCGCTATCCTGGACGACGCGCGCGCGATCATCGAGGCCGCCGGCCAGACCGTCCTGGGCGCCCACCTGCGCCAGGGCGAATTCGTGGAGACGGTGATCGAGCGGCAAGGCCCCGCCAGCATGATCATGATCGGCAAGCGCGGCGAGGAGGCCGATTTCGCGAGCCTTAGGCTCGGCGCCCATCTCGAGCGCTTCATCCGCGCAAGCCACAAGCCGGTCTTCGTCGCCTCCCGCGCCTTCAGGCCGATCAACAGCGTCATCGTCGCCTATGACGGCGGCGCCTCCAGCCAGCGCCTGGTCGACCACATCGCCCGCAACAAGCTCTTTGCGGGCCTGACCATCGATGTGGTCACCGTCGGAAGCCGCACAAGCGAGACGGAGAAATCGCAAGACAACGCCAGGACCATCCTCGAGGCCGCCGGGCTGACTGTGGAGACCACCATCATCGCCGGCCAGCCGGAAGCGGTTCTCGGCCAGCGCGTCGAGAAAAACGGCGCCTGCCTCGTCGCCATGGGCGCCTACGGCCACTCCCGAATCCGCAGCTTCGTGCTGGGCTCGACCACGTCGGATATGCTCAGGACCTGCAAGGCGCCGGTGGTGTTGATGCGGTGATGGGGGCCTTCGCCGGGAGTTGGTGGAGAAGGAAAGCGGTTTGGTGACAATTTGCCATCGACCCAAATCGGACGTTCGGCCCTTTGCAGGCATTCGGGCAGCTTGTATCGAACAACCGCTTCGCGTCCATTTCCTGTGTTTCAGGCGGACTTGGCGTGTTCCTGAAAGCTACCGGTCCGTTTAGGTCGCAGCCATTTCCATGACGGGGTGGGAAGCGGTCTGTCCGCAAAATACCCACAAGCTGGTTTGTCTCGCGAAAACAAGATGATAGGCCATCTTTTGGCCGCAATAATCCACTTTTTTACTGGATCATGCGGGTAACTGATGCTAACGCGCGAGCGCAAACAGGCAACCAGGTGGCAAGCGCGGAAGCGGAAGGTTTCGTGCTGCGAGCCAGGTGGCAAACCGTGGATGTGGAAATAACCAGCGATGAACGACCCTGACAGTTGTTTAAGTCAGATGACCTGGCCCCGCGCTATGTCCTGCGCCTGAGGTTGCCATCTGCATCCTCTGGGGTGGTTGTGGCGGCGGCTTCAACCACAACAGAGGTGAGACATGACCTTCGAAACACTCGCGTCCGCACTTGCCGCGTCATCGAGCGCGGACATTGCAATGCACCGCGACTTTTTGGCGTCCGCCCACCCTGCGGACATAGCTGAATTTCTCGAAGATAAAGAGGCAGACGTCGACTGGCAGGTGCTCGACCTCCTTTCTTTGGGGAAACAGGCTGAAGTACTGGGCTACTTCAAGCGTCACGAGCAGGTTGCCCTCGCCCGATCAGCGCCACGCGCTCGCCTGGCCGCGATCGTCACCCAAATGGACCCTGACGACCGGGCAGATCTGTTCAATGCCCTCACTGACGACGAGCAGGAAGCCTTGCTGCCGGCGCTTGCTCAGGCCGAGCGTGAGGACATCCGGCGTTTGGCAGCCTACGAGAATGGCACGGCCGGCGCGATCATGACGTCGGACTATGCCGTTCTTTCGCCCCAGCTGACGGCTCGGCAAGCTCTCGACACCTTGCGCCGCGAAGCTCCGGACAAGGAAACCATCTACCGCGCCTATGTGGTCGATCCGGACCGGAAACTCCTTGGTGCCGTGCGGTTGCAGGACCTGATTCTGGCGAATCCGAGGACCCCGGTCGATGCCATCATGCGGCGGGAGACTCACGCCGTCGATGTCTCCGTCGATCAGGAAAGCGTTGCCCGGGAAGTTGCACGCTACGACCTGGTGGCCATGCCGGTCGTCGACCGGGACGGCCGTATTGTCGGCATCATCACCCACGACGATGTCCTTGATGTGCTGACGGAGGAAGCGACCGAAGACTTCCACAAGTCAGGCAGCGTCGGGGAATTGGCGCAGACGGTTGGCCATGCGACGATAATGATGCTGTATCGAGCGCGGGTGATCTGGCTTGTGCTGCTCGTCTTCGGCAACATCTTCTCGGGCGCCGGCATAGCGCATTTCGAAGACATTATCGCCACCCATATGGCCTTGCTGTTTTTCCTGCCACTGCTGATCGCCTCTGGCGGCAATGCCGGCGCCCAGGCCTCGACCCTGACCATCCGGGCAATGGCGACCGGCGAGGTCGAGCTCAGTCATCTGGGGCGGCTTCTTGGCCGGGAGGTGATGGTGGCCGGGCTGCTTGGACTCACCATGGCTGTGGCGATCTTTGGTATCGGATACTGGCGCGGCGGCGCTGACATTGCCTTGGTGGTTGCAATCGCCATGATCATCATCGTCCTGGTAGGATCGTTGATCGGCATGACCTTGCCGTTTGTTCTCACGCGTGTCGGCTTCGATCCTGCGACCGCCAGCGGACCCCTCGTCACATCGATAGCAGACATTGCAGGCGTGCTGATCTATCTTGGGACCGCTCAACTTGTTTTGTTCTGAAGAGGGCTTGAGATGGATGCCATACTTGTCGCAGCCGACCTGTCAGAGCACTCGGCTTGGGTACTCGAACGTGCTGCAAAGCTGGCATCGCACTACGATGCAACCCCTACGGTGATCCATGTCATTGAAGGGGGCGGAGACGAAACGATAGCGCTACGGGACACTGTGGAGCAGCAGGCCCTTGCAACGTTGCGGGAACAGGTATCCCGCGCAGGTTTCAAAACGCCCCCCGAGATTCTTGTGAAGTCAGGGATCCCCCATCAAATCATCACCAGGACGTCAACCGAACTCGCGGCCGATCTTATCGTGATTGGACCTGGGTCTTCCAGCACGATCCTGGAGCGTATTTTCGGATCGACCGCAGACCGTGTGGTGCGAACAGCAACGGTGCCGGTGCTGATCGTACGGAACGAGCCGCGCAAACCTTATCGTACTGCTGTCGTGGCAATAGACTTCTCGACAGCATCAGAGGTAGCGTTGCAAGCGGCTCGCACATTGATGCCCGATGTTCAGCGGCGCCTGCTCCACGCCTGCGAAATTCCACTGCAGTTCGAGCAAGCCATGATGCGGGCTCCCGTATCGAGCGTTGAAGCCCAGCAGTATCGACAGTCCAGGTTAAAGCAAAGTCGTCGGCAACTCAGGGACTATGCGCGCCAACACGGATCCCTGGAGACCGCGTCGGTACAGTTGGGCAGTCCGGTGCAGATACTCGTCAACCATTCGCGGAAGGCAAACATCGACCTTATGGTCCTCGGATCGCAAGGACGAAATGCCTTGGCGCAGTCGCTTTTGGGCAGCGTGGCGCGGCGCGTGGTCGCTGAGGCAGAATGCGACGTGCTGATTACGAACGGCTTTTGAAGGCATGCTGAGGATTCCGTGGGCGCCCGGTCCAATCACGTCGAACGACCGCTTTGGTCCTCGGCATTTGAGTGAAAAGAGTGTCAGCAAAGGGCTCGAACGCTGGCGTTGGCCTGGAGCCGGACGCAAGGCCGCCATGGCCGTGCATTGATCCAAATGCCTGTTCCCCTGGACCAATTTCGCTCATCAGCCTGGCCGGCGGCGGCTTGCTGCCGGCGCACCCGCGACACCGGCAAAGCCCTCGATGCCGCCGGCCTGGGCCTGGAAACCTCGATCCTCTCAGGCCAGCCCGAAACCGTGCTCGCCGACTGCGTCGAGAAAAACGGCGAAGCCCTCGTCGCCATGGGCGCCTATGGCCACTCCCGCATCCGCAGCTTCGTGCTCGGCTCGACCACGAGCGAGATTCTGAGATCCTGCAAGGCGCCGGTGGTGCTGATGCGGTGATGGGGGAGAGCGGATGCCGCTGGCTGGGGGCGGACGCAAAGCTTCAACAAGGATGGAAACCGGGGTTTCGCATGAGTTCGCGCCATGGAGCCTCATCAGGCGTGATGCGCTGCATTCCGGCCGGGTCAGTGCGTGTAGGCTGGCCACTGCGCAGCGGTTCTGTCCCGACCACCGACCTTGGCGTCGTACAGTGCTTTGTCGGCGAATTTCAGCACATCGCCGGACCTTGCGGAGGACAATCGGGTTCGACCGGAAATACCTATGCTGACCGTGTAAGCGCAGGGCCCGTCCGCCGATTTCGACACCGCTGATAGTATCCGATCGGCGAGCACCTGCGCACCGCTCAAATCCGTGTCGTGAAGGACGCAGACGAATTCGTCGCCGCCCAACCTGGCAACGATGTCTGTTTCCCGACAGACGCTTTGAAGAACCTTAGCCAGCCTGCACAGGACCCGGTCGCCTGCGTCGTGCCCATAGGAGTCATTGATGGATTTGAACTTGTCGACATCCATCATCAACACCGACACGGGAAGGTCAGACCTTTCAGCTTCCTTGAACATCCGCTCGAGTACCGCCTCGAGTTCGCGACGATTGGCGACGCCGGTCAGCGGATCCGTCCGCGACATTTGATCGAGTTGATCACGCTGCTCCTCCAGGGCGTATCTTGTGGTCTCCAGCTTTTGCAACAGCTTGTTTCTGTTGTCGGCTTCCACGAACACCCAGGTCAGCGTTCCATTTGGCGCCCATCGCACATTGGCCAGCATGGGCACCTGCTCGCCGCGGGCATTCAACAGATAGAGCAGTATTTCGGAACATCGTCCGTGCTGCATCGTGGTCGGGATGACGAAGCTCTCGCAAAACAATTGTGATGCACGGCTAAACACCACATTGATGGTCTGATCAATCAGCGAAACCGGATCCCAATCAAGATATTCGCGGAAATACTGGTTTGCAAACAACAACTTGCGATCCATGGTCGTGACCAGGCACCCGCAGGGAAAAAAATCCACATCAACCAGATCGCGACGATTGAGCTTAGCCACGCGCAAACTCCAGCAGCAAAGGCGCAATCTGATCGGGATGGGTCATGTGCAGGCAATGACCATTTGCCTTGATGATTTCCATCTTTGCATTGGGCATCTGCGCCTGCAGGAATTGGCCGACCTAGACAGAGGCCAGGGCGTCTTCGGCGCTTTGAAGGATCAGCGTGGGTTGCTCAGCGCGGGAAAGAAGGTGGCGGCAATCGGAGAAGAATGTCGCCTTTGCAAACGTCTTGGCAAAAACCGGATCCGTGGAGCAGAAACTGTCTGTCAATTCCGCCGCCATGTGCTCGCCACTGGTTCCCATGACGAGGGGCGCAAGATGATTGGCCCACCCAATGTGGTTCCTGTCCATTAACTCCATCAGACCTTCGAGATCGCCGCGTTCAAAACCGCCATAATAGTGCGGCGGATCGTTCAGGAACGAGGGCGACGGGCAGATCATGGCAAGCCTGGCGATCAGGCTCGGAGCCTTGATCGCGGCGATCATTCCCGTCATTGAGCTGACCGAATGACCAAGGAAAGTAACGTCCGTCAACTCCAACGCTTCACAAACATCGATGATGTCCTGGGCGTATCCATCCAGAGCGGAATATTTCTTGAGGCTGAAGGCCTTGGGGTCGGACTTCCCGCTCCCGACGTAATCGAACAAGACGATCCGAAACTGATCCTGAAAATGCGGCGTCAGAAAGCGCCACATGTTTTGGTCGCAGCCAAACCCATGCGCCATAACAAGCGTCCTGTCGCCTTTCCCAATGACATTGACGTTGTTTCGCTTGAGCATATCTGCAACGAACATGCGCTTGTCTTCTCTCGCTCTGAACCAGATGCCGAACTGTGAATGAATTGCTCCCAAGATATAACTAATTTGACATATTTAATTTAGTGTTCATGACGGCGCAGCTCGCACCAACAAGTCCCGACAAACGGACATTTTCCCCGGTGCGACGCGCCTGCAGCCAAAGATTCAGAGCTGGCGCTGGTTGCCTCCCGGTCGAAGCGCCGCGCCGGCGGCGATTCGGGCCGGCCTGTCTGCGAAAACGGCGCCTGCCTCGTCGCCATGGGCGCCTACGGCAACTCCCGCATCCGCCGCTTCGTGCTGGGCTCGACCACATCGGAGATGCTGCGCAGCTGCAAGGCGCCGGTGGTGCTGATGCGTTAGGATGCAACCATCTCGGGACACAAGTTGTGTCCGAAAACTATCGTTTTACGGCAGGGGTTATTTGCCCGGTCTGTGTTTTAGCCAAACCAGTTACCATCATTTCCATCAAAGGCGGGTAGCACAGGATATTAGTCGGCGGGGCATGAACCACCCGACCACCCCTTTTTAGATAGCGGGGTTGCCTCGCCTGCTTGTAAGGCAGCTTTGGGATGAAGAGATGCACGAGGAAACCCTGAACGCACATGTCCAAAGCATAATGGGATATATTTGGTTTATCATGTGCCCTCACTTCGTATGCACTCATTCGAAAAACTAGATTTGAAACCACGTCCTGCGAGAAACCGCCCGGGGTAGGATCATAAAGGCGTAGAAGCCCAACGCTCGATTGGCGCAAGGCGTCTTCGTCATTTCCAATCATGAGTTGAAACAGCTTGTGTTCATCAGATGCGGTCAACTTCACATCGCGATACATTTCTGCTGTTGAGATGCAGCCCCGCCAAAGCACAGATGCAATACAGCGGGCAAGGCGGTCATGACTGAATGATATGCACGCACTAAATCCCGTCTTCAAAATCTGTCGATCCAACTCTCGCAGGCAATCGACTAACGGCTTGTCAAAATCCTCATTCAGCCGCGCCTCGCAAGACTGACAAAGCAATTTTGCTTTACCGGTATCACCGGTGAGATGAATCTTTCCATCACCCTTGGGAATAGCAACGGCAGAGCCATTGTTGCTGCGTAAAATTGGTCTGAAAAAAGCATTCGGTATCGCATGGGACATGCACAGTATTGCCTTCTGACCGCATAGACGACATGTCGATGGCTGTACTTTTTTCATGCTGAATAGTTTAGGCGATTCCCGCTAAAAGAGTGAACGGGAATCTGCTAATATTGCTCTCTGCAAAGAGCGGTTCTGTTTGAATAAGCGCCAAACAACTCCCATATGCCCGCCTCATGCCGCTCCCCCTTTAATCCGGCGACCTGCCATCCCCCTACTCCCCCACCCCCCGCTGTTTCCGCCAGTGATAAAACACCTTGGCCAGCGCCGCCGAGACGATCCTGGCGTCCACGGTGTCCGAGCGGCTGGTCAGCATGATCGGCACGCGGGCGCCGAGCGCGATGCCGGCGGACGAGGCGCCGGCCAGATGGATCAGCTGCTTGGCGATCATGTTGCCGCTTTCGAGATTGGGGGTCACCAGGATGTCGGCATAGCCCGCGACGTCGGAGACGATGCCCTTGTTGGCCACGGCCGCCGGCGAGATGGCGTTGTCGAAGGCGAGCGGGCCGTCGACCTTGCCGCCTACGATCTGGCCGCGGTCGTGCATCTTGCAGATGGCGGCGGCGAGCAGGGTCGAGGGCAGCTTGCCGGTCACGGTTTCCACCGCCGAGAGCAGCGCCACCAGCGGCGTCTCCACGCCCACGGCGATGGCGAGGTCGATGGCGTTCTGGACGATGTCCTTGAGCGCCTCGAGATCGGGCGAGATGTTGATCGCCGCGTCGGTGATGAACAGCGTGCGGTTCTGGCCCGGCACGTCGAGCGCGAAGACATGGGTGAGCCGCCGCTCGGTGCGCAGGCCCTTGGTGCGGTCGAGCACGGCTTCGAGCAGCTCGTCGGTGTGGAGCTTGCCCTTCATCAAGGCACCCGCGCGCCCGTCATGCACCAGCCGCACGGCGATCTCGGCCGAGGCGTGGCTGTGCGGCGCGTCGACGATTTCGAGGCCCTTGAGGCTGAGCCCGGCCTTGTCCGCCGCGGCCTCAATCCTGGCCCTGGGGCCGACCAGCAGCGGCACGATCATGCCCTCGTCGCGCGCGGCGAGCGCGCCGCCGAGGCTCAGATCGTCGCAGGGGTGGACGATGGCCGTCACCAGCGGATCGAGGCTGCGCGCCCGCTCCACCAGCGCGCCGAAGCGGACGCCCACGGATGTGAGCTTGGAGACCGGCATGCGGGCGACATGCTGGCGGATCTTCCTGCGCGAGGCCCTGACCTCGGCGGTGCCCGAGACGACGGTCACGCCGGCTTCGTTGATGCAGCTGCAGCCGAGCTTGACGTGGCCCGTGGCCCTGTCGACCGCACTCACCTCGACGCGCACGGTGATGCGGTCGCCGATGCTGACGGGGTGGTGGAAGGTGAGCGTCTGCCCCAGATGCACGGTCCCGGGGCCGGGCAGCCGTGTGGCCAGCACCGCCGAAATCAGCGTGCCCGCCCACATGCCATGGGCGATGCCCTGCTGCAGCTCCGGATCCTCGTCCTCGACATCCCCCACCGCCGCCGGATTGACGTCGGCCGTGACGGTCGCGAACAGGATCATGTCCTGCCGCGTCAGCACCCGCTCGATATGGGCCTGCTCGCCTATGGCGAGTTCGTCAACGGTGCGATTTTCGATCAGATTCATGATGCACTCCAAACTGTTGCGCCGGGCGGACCCCGGCCCCGGGCCGGCCCCGCCGCGCGCGGCGGGCGACTCTCGACCTTGCGTCTCCCGCACTGCAGCGAACTTGCCCCAGCCCTGCAACAGATACAAGACGGATGCGCGCACAACCTTTGCCCCCTGCCCCGGTTGCGGACCTTTGGCGCAGCCCGCGCGGCTCGGGGAGCCGTCCTGACCACATCGGTTACGGCAAGACAAAAAGACCTGCCAGCACGGAGGGAGCTGGCAGGTCATCCTCAAACTCAGGCGGCGGCGGAAGCTCAGGCTATGTCGTCGGGACCGGCGGCGCGCTTGGCTCCGGTGATCATGGCGCGGACGAGGTTCTCGCCATGCTCGAGGCTTGCGACGAGGACGCCGCCGAGATGCAGGGCGATCAGGCCCAATGCCGCGAAGGCGGAGGCCTCGTGCAGCTCCTCGACCCATTCCAGGCCCCAGAAGGCATCAAGTGTCATCATCCAGCCCGAGACCGAGATGACGGTGATCGCCAGCAGCAGGGCTATCACCATCAGCCCGCCGGCCGGATTGTGGCCGAGGTAGCGCCGCGCCTTCATCCGCACCGTGTCGGCGACAAAGCCAATGATGGTGGATGGCCCATAGACAAAGCTCGAGAACCGTGCATGGCGGGACCCGAAGATGCCCCAGACCAGCCGGACAGCAATCAGCCCGGCCACGGCGTAGCCCGCCAGTTCATGCGGTTGCTGCCATTCGTCGCCGGTCAGAAAGGCGAAGGCGAACAGGCCAACGAGCGACCAGTGGAAGACCCTGACCAGCGGGTCCCACACGGCGACGGTCGCCGGCGACGGAGTGTCGCCGGTTTCCGTCATGGTCTTTGCCATGGCCATCAGTCGTCGGCCTTCACCCTGAGCACGTCGCCGGTGCCGGGATGGAAATAGACCTCGACGCGGTTGCCCTTGGCATCGATCGCATAGGCTTCGAGGCAGCCGTCGTCGGCCTTGATCGAGCGCACCTCGTAGCCGAGCCCCTTGGCCTTCTCGGTGATCTGGGCATCGCTCAGCCACTGGTCGCGCGGCACGTCGGGGCAGTCGGAACTGGCCCAGACGGCCGACGGCGCGAGGATGGCGGCGAAGGCTGCGGCGATAAGGGTGGTTTTCATGGGTCGTCTCCTTGGAAAAACTGCGGTTGTGGCCATTGGCCGTTGACCCCGCCCTTTTCGCAGAGCTTTGATGACAGGCCGCTGAGCACCCCTGTCAGCGATTTGTCATATTGCAGGGACCATGATGCCCCCATGAAACGCCACCTCACTGTCCTGCTTTTGCTCGCCGCGCTCATCCCCGCGCTGTCGCCAGCCCGTGCCGATGACGATGATGACGATCGCGACCGCACCCGGCTCAAGGCCGCCGTCGAGCGCGGCGAGGTGCTGCCGCTTTCCGAGATCCTGGCGAGGGTCAAGCCCGGGATCGAAGGACGGATCGTCGAGATCGAGTTCGAATATTCGCACGGCGCGCCGATCTACGAGATCTACGTGCTGGGCCGCGACGGCCGCCGCCTGGAATACGAGATCGACGCCCGCACGGCGAAGATCCTCAGTTTCGAAGACGACGACTGATGCGCATCCTGCTCGCCGAGGACGATGACCGCATCCGCAGCGACGTGAGCCGCGCGCTCGAGGCCGCGGGCTATGTCGTCGACAGCCAGGCCAATGGCGAGGAGGCCTGGTTCATGGGCGACACCGAATCCTATGCGGCGGCCATTCTCGATCTCGGCCTGCCCGGCATGGACGGGCTGGCCGTGCTCAAGCGCTGGCGCGCCGCCGGCCGCGATTTCCCGGTGCTGGTGCTGACCGCCCGCGGCGCCTGGACCGAACGCGTCGAAGGCATCGATGCCGGCGCCGACGACTATCTCCCCAAGCCGTTCCGCATGGAGGAGCTGGTGGCCCGGCTGCGCGCCATCATCCGCCGCTCGGGCGGCCAGGCCAGTCCGGTGGTCATCGTCGGCGAGGCCGAACTCGACACCAGGCAGATGCGGCTGAGCGTCCACGGCGTCCCCATCAACCTCTCGCCGCAGGAATACCGTCTGGTCGCCTACCTGATGCTGCACAAGGGGCGCGTGGTGCCGCAGCAGGAACTCGCCGAACATCTGCAGGCCGACCATTTCGAGCGCGAATCCAACGCCGTCGAGGTGCTGGTCGGCCGCGTCCGGCGCAAGCTGCCGATCGCGCTCATCGAAACCCGCCGCGGCTTCGGCTACACCGTCGCCGACTCGGACGCCGCCCCATGAAGCCCGCCCGCTCGCTCCGGTTCCGCCTGTTTGCCTATGCGGCCATCGTCGTGGCGGCCGTCCTGCTCGTCACCGGCTTCAGCCTGTCGGCGCTGTTTTCCCGCCATCTCGAGCGCCGGGTCGGCCAGGAGCTCGACACCCATCTCAACCAGTTGACCGGCGGGCTGCGGCTCGATGCCGGCTCCGCCCTGTCGCTCGGCCGCGAACCGGTCGATCCGCGGTTCCAGTCTGTGTTCGGCGGCCTCTACTGGCAGGTCCGCGACACGGCCACCGGCGCCGAGCTCCGATCCCGGTCGCTGTGGGACACCTCGCTCGACATGCCGGGCGACGTGCTCGAACCGGGCCAGGCCCATGTCCACGACGCCACCGGGCCGCAGGGCTCGACCCTCTTGGTCCACGAGATCCTGGTGCTGCTCGCCGCCTCCGACGGGGATCATCCCGTGCGGGTGTCGGTCGCCATCGACCGGGCCGCGATCCGCGCGCTCTCGACCGGTTTTGCCCGGGACCTGGCCCCCGTGCTGGCGCTGCTCGGCGGCGTGCTGCTGCTGGGCTTCCTGTGGCAGGTCGGCGAGGGCCTCAAGCCGGCGACCCGCGTCCTGTCGGGCATCAGCGCCATCCGCAGCGGCGCGCGCCGTCGTCTTGCAACCGAGGGCGTGCCGCGGGAAGTGGCGCCGCTTGTCGACGAGATCAACGCCCTGCTCGATGCCCAGGACCAGGCCATCAGCCGGGCCAGGGATCGCGCCGCCAATCTCGCCCACGGGCTCAAGACACCCCTGTCGGCGCTTGCCTCCGACATCGACCGGCTGCGCGCGCGGGGCGAGACCGGGATCGCCGACGACATCGCCGAACT
The DNA here is from genome assembly GCF_030682515.1 of Hoeflea sp. Classification (GTDB taxonomy): domain Bacteria; phylum Pseudomonadota; class Alphaproteobacteria; order Rhizobiales; family Rhizobiaceae; genus Hoeflea. The sequence continues at coordinate 144,008 of NZ_JAUXOD010000137.1, forward strand.
CGCCCAGCGCATGGGCCGGCACATGGAGCGGGAATTGGCCCGGGCCCGGCTGCGCCACGGCCGCAGCCATGACAGGACACCGCTCAGACCCGTGGTCGACGGCATCCTGCGGGCGCTCAAGCGCACGCCCGACGGAGACCGGCTCGATCTCGCGTGCGACATCGGCGCCGGCGTCACGGTCCCCGTCGATCCCGACGACCTGAACGAACTCATCGGCAATCTCGCCGAAAACGCGGTCCGTTTCGCCTGCGCCCGCGTGCTGGTCAGCGCCGAGGCCACCGCTGCCGCGATCGTGATCCGGATCAGCGACGATGGTCCGGGCCTCGGTCCGGACGAAATGTCCAGCGCGCTCAAGCCCGGCATGCGACTGGATCAGTCCGGACCCGGCGCCGGCCTGGGTCTCGCCATCGCCGGCGACGTGGTCGACTCCTTCGGCGGGGAGCTCGAACTGGGCGCCTCCCCGCTGGGCGGTCTTGAAGCCAGGATCGTCATCCCGCTGGCAGAGCCGCCTGGCTAGCGGTGCGATCCTGACGGATGGGTCCCATCAGTCAGGTTACATCGCCCCACCAGGTCAATGCCTGTTTCAGTCAGACCACTGACGCCTCCCAATCGTGGTTGCGACCGGTCACGTCCCCCCTTTTCGACAGGACTACACATCATGAAATTGATGCGGCCTTCCCTTGGCAGCACGCCCCTTGCCCTCTGCGTCACGGCATGGATCGTGCTCCTCCTCAACACGGTCTTCTGGACCAGGACCATCGAGGCGTTCGGCGATCACGGGATGGCGCTGGTCGCCTTCGCCATCGGCATGTCAGCCTTGCTGGCCGCGCTGTTTGTGAGCGTCACGCTGAAATACGCAACCAAGCCGATCTTCATCCTGGCGCTGGTCAGCGCCGCCGCAGCGGCCTGGTTCATGAACCGGTTCGGCATCGTCATCGACGCCGACATGATCGGCAACGCGGCCCAGACGACGCCCGCCGAGGCGGGGCATCTGCTGACGCCGGCCTTTGTGCGGCACATGCTGATCTACGCCGTGTTGCCGTCGCTGCTTGTTGCCATCGTGCGGATCGTGCACCGGCCGTTCGGCGCAAAAGTGAAACACAATCTGGCGCTCATCATTCCGCTCCTTCTGCTGGCCCTGATTATGGCGCTGTGGCAGTACCCGGCCATCGCCTCGACCATGCGCAACAACCGAATCATCATCAAGACGCTCAACCCGGTCATGCCGGTCGCCGCCGCGGTAAAATTCGCGTTTCGCCATGACCGGGAAAACAAGATCGTGGCGATGCCGCTTGATCCCGACGCGAAACTGGGCCGCACGGCCGCGACCGCCGGCAAGCCGGTGGTGACGATCATCGTGGCTGGCGAAACGGCGCGCGCGCAGAATTTCTCGCTCGGCGGCTACGGGCGAAAGACCAATCCGGAACTGGAACGCCGCAACATCGTCTTTTTCCGCCACTCCACCTCCTGCGGGACGGCGACGGCGGTGTCGCTGCCCTGCATGTTCTCGCTTCTGGGCCGGTCGTCCTACTCGACGGAGAAAGGGCTCGCCCAGGAGAACCTGCTCGATGTGCTCGTCCACGCCGGTGTGTCGGTCGAATGGTGGGAAAACAACACGGGCGAAAAAGGCGTGGCGCGCCGGGTCAGCCTGCGCAATTTCTCCGTCGAGAACGACCCGCGCTTTTGCATCAACGCAGAGTGCCGCGACGAGGTGATGATCGAGGCGCTGGGTCCCTGGCTCGATTCAATCAAGGGCAACACCACGCTGGTGCTGCACCAGCTCGGAAGCCATGGCCCGGCCTATTACGCCCGCTACAGCGAGCAGGAACGTGTGTTCCGGCCAGACTGCCGCACGGCCGAATTCGCCGATTGCACGACCGAGGAAATCGGCAATGCCTATGACAACACCATCATCGCCACCGACCGCATGCTGGCGCAGATCATCGACCTGCTCGCCGCCCGCTCCGACCGTCTCGTCTCATCGATGATCTACATGTCCGACCATGGCGAATCGCTGGGGGAAAAGGGGCTTTATCTGCACGGCATGCCCTATCTGTTCGCCCCGGAGGAACAGACCCATGTTCCCTTCGTCCTGTGGGTTTCGGAAAGCTATTCCCGGCTGTTCGGCGTCTCGACCGCATGTCTGGCCGCACAGGCCGACGACCCGGTCTCCCATGACAATCTGTTTCACACCGCGCTCGGGCTGATGGATGTCGAGGCCGCCCATTACGATCCGGCCCTTGACGTCACCGCCCGCTGCCGGGGGCGGCAGCGGATCAGGCAAGTGTCCGGCCTCTGAAACGCCAAGGGGCGCCAGGTCTGGCCTGGCGCCCCTTTCCATCCTGATGACGGCGTCGCGGCTTAGCGGAAGCTCGGCGAGCCATCCATGCCGGCGCGGTCGTAGACGATCTGGTCGTTGGACACGCCGCCGATCGAGGCGGTCGCGGTGTAATCGATGCCGCCCTGCGGTTCCGCGAAGGTCGGCGAGCCGTCGTTGCCGGCGCGGTCGTAGCTGACCAGCTCGTTGGTGGCGCCGGTGGCGAGTGCGCCGACATAGCCGGTGGCCGAAGGCAACGTGTAGGCGTCAAGAGCGGTCGACTGGGCGAAGGCGCCGGTGGAAGCGGCAAGCGTCAGGCCGAGGGCGATGAGAATCTTGTTCATGGTATTTGTCCTTTGAGGTCGTGTCTTGGGAGGATCACGCGTTGGTCAGAGAGATGCGAGAAAGTCGGGCTTCTCACCGGGGCGGATGTGCTGCCCCGGTGAGGGCCTGTTCTGGGTCCTAGCGGAAGCTCGGCGAGCCATCCTTGCCGGCGCGGTCATAGACGACCTGATCGTTCGACACGTCGCCGACCGAGGCGGTCGCGGTGTAGTCGATGCCGCCCTGGGGCGCTGCAAAGCGGGGCGAGCCGTCATTGCCGGCGCGGTCGTAGCTGACCAGCTCGTTGCTGGTGCCGGTCGCGAGGGCGCCGACATAGCCGGTAGCCGCAGGCACGGTGTAGGCGTCGAGCGCGGTCGAGGCGGCAAAAGCGCCGGTGGAGGTGGCAAGGGTGAGGCCGAGGGCGATGAGAATCTTGTTCATTGTGTTTGTCCTTTGGAAATCGTGTCTTGGGAGGATCACGCGTTGGTCAGAAAATTACGGGTCGCTTTGGGCTGAGGGCCCGCCGGGGCAGATCATGTGACCGCCCCGGCGAAGGCCGCATCAGGTCCTAGCGGAAGCTCGGCGAGCCATCCTTGCCGGCGCGGTCATAGATGACCTGGTCGTTCGATGTGCTGCCGATCGAGGCGGTCGCGGTGTAGTCGATGCCGCCCTGCGGGGCTGCAAAGGTCGGCGAACCGTCATTGCTGGCGCGGTCGTAGCTGACCAGGTCATTGGTGGCGCCGGTGGCGAGCGGCGCGGCGTAGCCGTCGGCAGCAGGCGCCACATAGGCGTCAAGGGCCGAGGTCT